>NZ_CP013655.1:0-600000 GCF_001465345.1 Enterococcus rotai
CCCCATTTGTGAATTGTTTTGTTAATTCAGCTGATACTGTATAGTAGTTTGTGTCACCATCGGCACGAACATCTTGGAAACGTACAAAGTGCGGCATTACTGCTTTTGTTCCATCTTCATATGTCGTTTCAAAAGCTGTTGCATCATAGCTTTTGTCCGAGTCATTGGCAACAATTGCATGCGTGTCAAAATCCATATCTGTTACTGAAACGATTTTTAGCGCGTTTGCTTCTGTATTTTGTGTTGGTTCTGTGATTTCTTGACCTGTTGACTCTCCCGGTTCTACATTTGATGGGTTTGTACTGTTGTCTTGGGTAAAGTTAATTTTACCTTTCCCTGTCGTGTCACCTGGGGCTGCTTTTGTTACCGTTGGCAGTGCCAGTCCTAGTCCTATTACGGCTAATAATGCGGCGCTTGCTACTTTTTGTGTGTACTTCATTTGTATTTCCTCCTGAGTGTTTTTTTATTTATGTTTACTTGGCTTGATGCCAAGAGAACAACTTTAAGTGGTCGTTTATGAGACTTGAAAATACTTATTTATCAGGGCGTATCCCCGAGTTGCCAAAGAATTGTAGCTTCATATTCGCCCAATTTTCTGACGCTTCCTGCAGGAACTTCTAACTGAAAGCCCGTTTCACCAGTTTGCCACTGTTCACTAACATCGTATGAACCGGATTTGCTATGAGTATGCGTAGTGATTGCGAAAGCCGTATTGACTTCTAAGGATTCAACAACAGATGAATTCTTTCTAAATTGAATAGCTCCCGGCAAAATTTTAGTTGTATCTGCTTTATTTGTTAATGGCTGTTGTAAAGTGGCCGTTAGTGTCCAGCTTTTTAATTGAGCCCGATTGTCCCAAACAATAAATGGCGCTTCGTAAGTTGCTTTTTCAACTTTAATGGGAAAAATTCCTACGTTACTCGTGCCAAAATCCACCGTGTTTGGTGCAGATTCAATCGATAATGTTCCATAAAACTTATATTGTACGCTGGTTCCATTTGGGTTTATTAAAACAGCTTTTTCATCTACTGGTCGCTCATTTATTTGATATTTCTGTTGTAAAATCGAGTCTATACTATCAAGTATGCTTTGCTCTTTGGTTAAATCTACCGTCTCACCAATCAATTCTTCCATAGATATGGCCGGTATAATTTCTTCGCCGATTTCGTTAACAAAAGAAATCGTAAGGCTCGCAAACTTGTTAATGACAGTAAACGTGACTTGTTTTTTCTCATCTTCTAAACCACCAACATTTTCTTTTGGCACCATTAATGTGATTACATAAGTTCCAGCTTTTGATGTTGAGGTTAGTCCGCCCATATCTGACACCACAATATTCTCTGTTAAATCAATAATTAAGCCATCTGCTATTTTATTTGCGGAAGCATTGCTGTTTTTTAGAATATAAGCTTCTATTTCTTCGCTTGTCATTTCAGGTAAAATATCCGTACCAATAGACAAATCTTCTCCGTTAAACTGGAATCCTGTTTCATGAACAATCAGCATAGAGGTAATAGTTGTTTTGTTTTTTGCTTCATCAAACAGATCCACTTTTACCGTGTATGTTCCAGCTGTGGCTAGCATCTGCTCTATAGTAGAAACTGGATTTTCTTCCGAAAAAGCATACGTAAAGTCTTGTTTCAGCGGATTGCTATCGGTTGGGTTTTGAACAAAGCTTTGTGGATCTGGAACAGCTGCCCCCTTTACGCTATGATAATCTTTCCCTTCTCCAATTGGTGGTGTTGCATCTATCACTGTTTGATACACAGAATCTCTATTGCCAGATAAATAAGCAAAAACCTTTATTTTTGTCCCAGCAGAGAAATGTTTATTGCTGGGTAAAGTATAGGAATATTTTCCAGTTGCATCAGCTTTAATTGTATAATTACTCGATATATCCGAATTCTCTGAATCAGGAATTGGACTTACAATTGTATTATCCTTTGGATCAAATACAGTAGCAACTGCGTCAGTTACCGGTGTATCAGATAAACGAATGTAGGCACCTGGATCTGCAGTCCCTGAAACCGTTGTTGAGCTTATTGATGTAACATCATCTGTTGCTTTACTTGAAATTGTCACTAATGGGTTACGAATATTTAGCTTTACACTCGCCGTGTGATAGGATTTATCACTCCATGTTAACGTTGCTTTTGTATTATTTAGATATTTACTAAGATCCACTGGAAATGTCCAAGAGTCTTTTGAATCTGCTACATTGACTGTATACTTATCAGAACCTATCGTTAGGGTTAGAATTCCTGAATCTGAGTAGTCTGGTTCAAGTTCATTCGCAATGAAATAATCAATTTGTCCTGAAAATTCTTTTTTATTATTGAAGAGTTGGTATTCGTTATTTATCAAAGCTATATCAGGATCTAAACTAATTCCTGGAATAAAAATATTATTACTCCAGCGACTGCTACTATTAAGATTAAAAACAGATGTTGTGAAAGTTGCATCAGAAGAATTCGCTACAGTTAAACCACTCTCAGTAAGATTATTCACCGTAAAATCTAAAGACTTCCAGTACTTATTTGGATTCCCTATCCCTTTTTGCGTATTTAACCATAAGCCAGTATTTGAGTTTTTGTGGTAAATATTACTACTCCCACCAGCACCATATACATAAAAAAAACGTCCATTATTCCCAAGAAAAATAAAATCATACAATTTTGGGTTGTCAATATTAATATCCATTTTGTAAGTATAAATCACCCCAAATGAAGCATTTGGACTAGAGACTTCGACTCGTGTATTTGAACCGGTATTCAAGTACATCTGGGTATTTGTTGTTCCTCCATTTTGTGAAGCAATACTTCTGAAGGCTGGTGCCATGTTTGTCTTAATATCTAATGTTCCATCTATCTTTATTGTTCGGTAGTTGGCAACAACATTTCCATACGTATCTGTCGCTGCAGAAGTAGCCATAACTGTTGCATTTTTTTGAACCCAAAAGATACGTTCATCCATCCGACTGTTAATACCCGTAATAGGGGGCTGGATTCCTTGAAAACCTAATGCAAAATTTACTGCTCCAGCGCCATCTGCCATAGCTCCAGCGCCGCCTATATAACTAGTACTACTATTGACTAGCGCATTATCTGGATCATTGCTATCATTGGGATTCCCATAAGCAGTAATATTACTAGCTCTAATTCCCTGATAAACCACATTGATGTCAACCTTTCCTTTCATAAGAACCCCTTTTGAAAAATAAGTATTCAAAAAGCTGCCTTCTGATTGGACATTTAAGTCTTGTAGCGTCACAATAAGATTCACATTTTGACCATCAGTTGCTAACTGATTTTGACTGTTGGGCGCACCATCATAAATCAATCCACCAGCCCAGCCGTTATTGTAGTTGAATTTGCTATACAGTTTTCCTGTTCTTTCAGGAGAACTATCGTACAGTTTAAATTCAGTAAAGTCTTGGTATCCTTTTAAAATGATTCCTCCGTTATTTCCATCTCCGGTTGCTAAAAAATTTAATTGGAATCCATTCAAGTCAATTCTTTTATTAGTAGAAACAACTAAATTAGTGCCAATTGTCACGTCTAAATCATTCGCTAAGTAGTAATCTGTATTTGTTTTAGAGGTCATTGCTTGGTTAAAATCTGTTTGGTTAACAATCGGTATGCCGCTTGCCTCTTTTTCACTGGCTACAGCAACTTTACTGAAAAACACTAAAATAAAAAATACAAATAACCCTACAATTACTAGCATCTCTGTTTTTTTAATCATTATAATTCCTCACCTTACTCTATATATTGCTACTGAACACCATTTTTACTTATATTTATAGAATAATTTTCCTCTTACTCTACACTGTTCAGGTAGATATTTCGTCAACTGATACTTCAATAAAATTTTCCTTGGCAAATATATATCCATTTGAACGAACTGTTTTTATTAATTGAGGATGCTTACTATCTTCCTCAATTTTTTCTCTTAAATGAAAAACTAAATTATTTACTCGATAAAATTTTTGTGGGCTTATGACATCCCATATGTATTTACTGATTTGCTCATAGGATAAAGCTCGATTTTCATTCTTGGTAAATAATTCCATTAATTTATATTCTAATCGGGTTAAAGAAATCTCTTCCCCTTTTTCAGACTTAAAGGTTCTATTTTCTTTTATTAAACAACAGATAGACTCTCTTTCTTTTTCTGCGTTATTACTCTTAATCGCGGTTACTCGATTTAATAACTTATTCAATTGAACAGCTAGTTCCTCTGTATCAGTTGATTTAGAAAAAATTATATCTACTCCCAGTTTAAAATATGCTATTCTTATTGCGGGTGAAGAAATGGATGTTATTAAAATAATCAGAGAATTTGAAATTTTTCTGATCATCATAAGTTCTTCAAAAATACTTTCTTTACTTTCATTATCTTCAATGATAAATGCATCAATTCTTTTTTTTCTTTTTTCTTCATCAAATTTTTTCACAATATCTAGATGAATATCCTGTGATAACAATTCTCTACATAAATTACTATTTAATAATCCATTACTCTTCAATATTTTAACGTTGAACATGATGATATACTTCCTCCTGTATTATAGTTTGTTTTTTTTGCATTATTGTCATTTTAAATTTATAATCAAATTTGAAGACACTAATATCTAGAATCAACTAAATTCTAGATATTAGTTATTTAATCCTTTAATACTAATGATTTTCAGCTTATTATTGACCATCACTGTGACGGCGAAAATTTTTTTTATGTGATTACACTTTTAACTGTTGATCTAATTGATCCAGTGCGATTTCTTGATTTTCCCATGATGAATTTGTGTAAACATCTAATGTCATTTTTGTAGAAGTGTGTCCTAATATCTTACTTAAAGATGTAATATCGACACCTTTTTCGACACATCTAGTCGCAAAAGTATGTCTCAAAGAGTGAAAGGTCGTTTCATCTATTTGCGCCTGTGCAAGATGCTTTTTAAAGCGGTATGTGATAATTCTAGGCTCTGTGAAACTGTTGCGACAACAAATTACGTACTCACTTGTAGCATTCGATTGCTTTTCGGATAAATATTTTTTTAAGTTTTTTGATAGAGGAATATTACGTTCACTACTTTTCGTCTTAGGTTTGTCAATATGAATTCTCGTTTTTTGCTGTTTGTCATCAACGGCTATTCTTGAAACGGTTCGTCTTACATGAATAATATTTTTTTTAAAGTCGATATCTTGCCATTGAAGACCACTGATTTCACCAATTCTCATACCTGTATATAATGCAATGATTTCAGCAGAACATTCTTTTTTCTTTAAAACTATGACTTCTAATTTTCTTTGCTCATCTCTACTTAAACTTTCAATGTTCTTTTTCTTAAAACTTGGTATACTAACATTTCCTGTTGGGTTTCTTAGTAGATGATTGTCGTCCACTGCGCGGCTAAGTGAACTATGTAAAATAGACATAATACTTTTGATAGTACTTGAAGATAAATCTGACTGCTTCAACTTGGTAACAAAGTAACTGATGTCGCTTGATTTGATATCTTTCATCTTTTGGTTTTTGAAATGTGGAAATATGTAGCTTGTCATTCTCTTCTTATAGATAGAGTAAGTAGATAATTTTATATTTTCTTTCAATAATATATCTAGCCAATAGGTCATCCAAGCTTGTAAGGTTCCAGAATACACGTCTAATGTATCATCTAAAAAAGGGTAATTTGATTGTTGAACAGTCATCTTTTTCTTTACATCATTGTATTTATGTCCATAAACATAACCATAAATAATATTGCCATTTGGGGTTCTTCCTTTTTTATATCTTCCTTCCCAGCGGCCATCTTTTCTTTTATAAATGTTTTCTCCTCTTTTCGGCATAGAAGCTCCTTTCATTTCTACAAAGTGATTTTGACGATTTTACGACGGCTATTAATAACAAATTATGACTCTCTAACTTCTTCCAATCGTAATTCGGCTATTTCGCTCATTGCTTCTTCGGAAAAAATCCATTTCCCTTTAATATATTTCTTTTTTTTATGTATTTTTTCTAATTCAACATATAGACTTTTATATTTTTTTAATGTAAACTACTTTTGTGAGCAAAATAATTTATTTTTTTCTATCTAGAATTTAGTTGATTCTAGATATTTTTTTGCCCAAATAACAATATATAGACAAAAAAATAATTTAATGTTCTTTCTTTTTCATCTTATTTTATTTTTTTCTATGTAAATCATGTTATCATGTTCTTGTTTTGATTTGTTCATCAAAAAAAAGAGCCATTATCCTTTTTTCATCGAATAATGAATCCTTTTTTTTGCTTTTTGAGTTTATTTGTTATAAATTAGGATAACTAAACTTGGGAGGTGTTTTTATGGAAGGTTTACTAAGTTCGAGTGAGAGAAAAGAATTACAACTATTTCAACTCACTATACAGTCCGATGATTTTGTCTCAATCAATCAATTAAAAGAATTACTACATTCTTCTATAAGTAATGTTTGGCGGATCGTTAATAAGTTAGCTGAAACTTACCCAAATTACGTAGAGCTTATTAAGCATAAGCAATTGGGTATTAAATTTGTTGAACTTGATCCTTCGCAAGATACATACCTTTTAATTAGAAGTGATTATCTCAAAAGAAATATGAATTTTATTTTACTAGATGCCCTTTTTCATGAGGAATTTGATTCTGTTCAAGAATTTTGTGAGACTTATTATATCTCAGTAGGCGCTTTTTATAAGAAGAAAAAAGAGTTGGATACCATGCTTGAACAAAATAAACTTATTATTGATACTAAAAATTTTCGAATTTATTCTCACAATGATTTGTATGTTAGAGATTTTTTTTATTACGTTTATTGGGAAACATTTAAAACGGTGGAATGGCCATTTAAATTAATCGATAAACCAGAGTTGACTAGTGTTTTATTTACATTTTTGAGCAACCATACTATTGAACTGAATACTTTAGAAAAAGAACAAGTACTTTATCGCTTTGCAATTATGTTTACAAGAGTGAGAAAAAGACATTTTTTCAACAAATCAATCTTAAATAAATTAATCCCACCTGAATTATCAGCTTTTTTGAGCAAGCTAAATGATTGGCTGATGAATTACATTCCTAAAGAACAGATTGAGGATGAAGTTTTTTATTTATCATTTTTAATTATCTCTAATTATTCAAGCGCTTATATCAATTTACCGATATCAGAACACTATTTAGCTAGCTATTTTGGTTCCA
This sequence comes from Enterococcus rotai, assembly GCF_001465345.1. NCBI lineage: Bacteria > Bacillati > Bacillota > Bacilli > Lactobacillales > Enterococcaceae > Enterococcus > Enterococcus rotai. Next base: position 7,214 of record NZ_CP013655.1, read on the forward strand.
TTGACTCCATTGAGTGGCAGTTGACTATTAATTTTTTTGAGCAATTGAGAATTGTTTTTCCAGATCAACAATTGGAACTAGAGAATAACGTTCATGAATTGGTTCACATAATGCACATCCACGTTTATTCTACCTTTTTTGACCATTCCTACATTCCCTCTTCTATTCCTCATTATTTAGAGGAAATTTCGTCATTGAGTCAGGATGCTGCGATGAAGATAATTGAAACCATTGATTTAGCTAAGCATCCACAAAATACGAACTATTTAAAATACTACTATAGTTTATTCATTGAAAGTTACTTCACTTTTAAAAAGGTAAATATTGCTTTAGACATGTCTTCAGATCGAATGTCAGCAAATCGAATAAAGAATAGATTACTAACTATTTTCAAAGATAATATATCTTTTGTAGATCACTTAGACTGTGATAGTGAGTCAATCAACCTTGTGATTAGCGATACTTCGGTCTATTCAACTTCAAAAGTCTTCATTATTAAGCATCCATACTCTGAAAAAAGTTTCAAATTACTAAAAGACTATATTATGGAAGTTTTTTTTAAGTTAAATAAATAAATTAGTGGATTAACTTTTTCGATTAAGTATTTTTTAAATGATTGATACGTAATACATATCAATCATTTTTCTTCCTTTTATGAAAAAGGAAGTTTTTTTTTATTTCTAGACAGCCTATAGTATTTAGATTTAAACTAAAACAAGTTTTAAAATCAATATACTCACGAGTATGAAGAATGGAGTTGAGTTCATGAAAGAGATTCTATCTACAAAATCTAAACGTCAACTAGAATTAATGGAACTTCTAATTGACAATGAGTGGGTTAGTTTTAACATTGCTTCAATACAGTTAAGCGCCCCGGTTAAAACAATCAAAAGCGATTCTATGGAATTGAACACGATTTTTGCTCCTACTTCTATTGAAACCTCAAAAAAATACGGGATTCGATTGACAGTAGATCCTACATTTTCAAAAGCGATGATTTACCAAAAATTTTTAGTTAATAGCATTGAATTTCAATTAATCGAAAAAATTTTTTTACATAACTTTTCCACAATTAATGATTTAGCAGATGATCTCTATACGAGTATTTCTACCATTAAACGCCTTGTTTCTAGAATAAATCAAACACTTCAATTAAGCGGTTTTGTAATTAACCTAAAAAAAATGCAACTGGTTGGCGATGCTCATAGTATTTGTAATTTTATGGAATATTATTTTTGTGAAAAATATAGTGTATCAGAACGTTTACTGACACCTATACAATTAAATGTATTGGACAAAATTATTATGCATATATCCAATCAAGTATCTACATATCAGTCTATTAATGATATCGGATTTTCATCACTCAACCAGATTCGTTTTTCTGTGTTTACAGCAATCAACTTATTGAACAATAATGATGAAAATGTAATTAGTATAGATAAAAATTATACAGTCCCCTTTGGAGATAAATCGACTATCTACTATGAATTTTATCGTCAATTTGGTTTTGCCTTGTCTTCTTCTAATATAGATAAACTATTTTCCCTCTATTATAACGAAAACTTTGTCGCTTCTTACGATACATTAAAAAAACTTATTACAAAAAATAGACATCATTACTTAAAATATGAGAAAATTATTATTCTTATACAGAATTTGGAAAAAAGAATTGACTCTCAATGTTTCAGCTTCGAGAAAGTAGTCTTAGATTTGTATAACATAGAGTTTCAAGTAACTGGTCGTACACATATTTTATACGATCGAAATAAAGAATTTTATAATAACCTAAAAATCACTTACGGAAATTTTCCTGTGGAAATTACTGATTTTTTGAAAGCAATATTTTATAATAGTCCAAATAAAGATTGCCTAATTTATGAAGCTATTTTTATCTTATTTTCTAAGTATCCTGAGTTCTTACTTTGTCTTGAGCAAGCTACCCCAACTATGAAAGCTTGTCTTTTACTTAATACTGGAAGCTCTTATATGACCATGATTTCTAAACAAATCGCCTATTATTTAAAAGGACGGTTTAGCTGTACTCCTTTAAATATAACTTCTTTAGATGAATTAGAAAAATCTATTAACACATATGATTGCGTTATTACTAATATTCCAGATATACAATTACCTAACCACCCAATTGTCGTTATCCCCCTAGTACCAGACGCGAAGAGCTTCGATAAATTAATGTTTGTTTATGAAAAACATTTTAAATTATCACAAGATAAATTAAGTTAACGTTGTCTAGTTAAACGCTAAAAAAATACGCAAGTACTGAATTCATAAAAAATACAAACAAGTCTTCTATATAAGAAGTCTGTTTGTATTTTTCATCTTGAATATAACAGAGAGCCCATAGGTTGTTTTTTTATTTTATCTTGTTTTGACGATCATTTCCAACGCTTTTGCCATATCTTCACTAGTTAGATCGATACTTTCGTCTTCCATACATTGTTTCAGATTTTCAGTTACAACAAGCCCGATTACTTTATCAATGCTTGATCGAACAGCCATCAACTGTGTGACCACTTCTCGGCAATCTTTTCCTTCATCCATCATTTTTAAAATCCCGCGAATTTGTCCTTCCGAACGTTTTAATCGATTCGCTAACTTAGGATCACACGCCATCAATAACTTCCCCTCTCCACGCAGACATGCCGCCCATTACATTCGTTACATCATACCCTAATGAAGCAAAATATTCACTAGCCATTTGTGAACGTCCACCAGCTTGACAGATAATATAGTAAGGTTGTGCTTTATCTAAGGATTCAGCCCTTTCTTGCAGCTTACTTAACGGCATACTTTTTGCCCCTTTGATATGTCCTGAAACATATTCATCGTCTTCACGCACATCTACGATTGCTAAGTCATTTCTTTTTTCTAGTTGTTCAAATTCATCGATCATGATTGATTTATACATTACTTAATAACCTCCTGAGGGTAAATTGTACTATATATTTGAAAAGCCCCATCTAAATTTTTAACATCAAAACCATTGTTTTTCAAGATACGTTCAGCTAAATAACTACGTTGTCCACTTTGGCAGCTAACGATGATTTCTTTATTACCGGGAAGTTCCGATAAACGATCCCTTAATTCGTCTAATGGAATATTTTCAGCATGCGGTAATGAACCATTGTTTTTTAATTCTCCTGGATTTCTCACATCCAGTAAAATGGCGCCATTTTCTATTGTTTCTTTTAATTCGTAATATTGGATATTTTCAGAGAAACCTTCCACAATATTCGCTGCGGCATAACCGATCATATTAACAGGATCTTTTGCTGAACCAAACGGCGGTGCATAAGTAAATTCTAACTCCGGTAGATCCATAACGGTCATGTCTGCTTTGATGGCTGTCGCAATGATATCGATTCGTTTATCCACGCCATCTTGACCAATTGCTTGAGCTCCATAAATTTTTCCTGACATAGGATGAAATAGAAGCTTCATCACGATGGGATGACTACCAGGAAAATACCCTGCATGGCTTTTTGACGTTGTGTGAACAGCTTTATATTCTAAATTACTACTACGTAATTGGCGCTCACTCAAACCTGTACTAGCTGCTGCAAGATCAAATACTCGAACAATTGCAGTGCTAATACTTCCTTTGTTTTTACGAGTAACTCCTACGATCACATCAGCCACTTGTCGACCTTGACGGTTTGCAGGAGATGCCAGTGAAATCAATGCATCTTCTTTTGTGATTTGTTGTTTGACAACGATAGCATCGCCAACAGCGTAAATATCCGGATCATTGGTTTGGTAAGTTTCATCAACAACGATTCCACCACGCAAGCCTGTTTTTAAATCAGCTGCAACAGCCAAATCACTGGATGGTTTAACCCCTATCGATAAGATCGTAAAATCACTTGAGATTGATTCTCCTGAACTTAATTCGATGACGTTACCTGACTCTTTAAACTCCGTTGCTCCAGCACCTGTAAAGACTGTAATTCCTTTTTCTTTTAATTCTTTTTCAACAAAGGCTGCCATTTCTTCATCTAATGGTGGTAAAATTTGCGGTGCAGCTTCCACAATTGTAACATCGATTCCTAAATGTTGTAAATTTTCCGCCATTTCCAAGCCAATGAATCCTGCACCAATCACAACAGCACGTTTAGGTTGTTCGTTTTTGACTGTCGCCACGATCTTATCGACATCTGGAACATTTCGTAAGGTATAAACATTTGTCGCTTCATCTAACCCTTTAATCGTTGGTATCACTGGTTGTGCTCCTGGTGAAAGGATCAATTTATCATAACTGATTACTTCTTCTTTGCCTTTTGAATTAGATAAAACCGTTTTATTCTTTCGATTGATGTTGATTGCTTCTGTTTCTGGATAAACATTGATATTGAACCTTTTTTTCAATTGTTCTGGCGTTTGCAAAATCAATTCAGACCGTTCACTGATTTCTCCCGATACATAATACGGTAAGCCGCAATTTGCAAAAGAAACATACGGTCCTTTTTCTAACACAATGATTTCGATTTCTTCTGATAATCTTCTTAATCTAGTCGCAGCTGACATTCCCCCTGCAACACCACCAATAATCACGACTCGCATTATAATTTTCCTCCTCTGACAGCGCCACGCCAAGCACTCATGCCGCCTTTGACGTTGATTGCACCGATTCCTTTAGCCTTTAATTTTTTGACTGCTTGTCGACTTCTCATGCCGGATTGACAAATTACGTAAACAGCTTCTTCGCCTTTTTTAGTATAAGAAGTGACTTTACTTAGGGGTATATTTTTGGCACCAGGTATATGTCCAGATGCAAATTCGTTTTTTTCTCGAACATCGATCACTTCTGGTTTTGTTTCTAGTTTCGCTTGAAGTTCACTTGTAGTAATTGAATTTCCTTTAAAAAATGAAAACATACGCTCCTCCTTTATACCCTTTGGGGTATTTACAAAAACAATCATAAATGATTTGTTTAAAGTTGTAAAGAACTTTGTTTGCTATTTTTGTTTTTGACGCTTACCCAATGCGATCCTTAATCAAACTGAATTGTTTCTTAAGAAAGTCAAACAATTATTAACTTATTTGGCACATTTTTGTAACATTTAACCTCTATACTGAATGTAACACTTTAAGAAAAGAGGGTACTACATGAATCAAGGAATTCTAAAAAAACAAAATATTTTACCATTACTATTGATTCTACTTCTTTCATTTGCTAGTCTTTTCCTTATTTTTAATAAAGAAGAACAACCAATCCAAGATGAAGCGACTGCTTATCAGCAGATTTTTATTAATGAAATAGCATCTGAAGCCAAACTTTTACAAAAACAAACTCATTTATTTGCTAGCATCACCATTGCTCAAGCAATTCTAGAGTCTGACTGGGGCCGCAGCGATCTAGCGGTAGAAGCAAAAAATTTATTTGGGATCAAAGGCACTTTTAACGACCAATCTAGTATTATGCCCACAGATGAGTTTATCGATGGCGAACGGATCACGATTGATGATTCCTTTAAAAAATATGAAACGATCCAAGAATCAATGGTCGATCATATGGAATTTTTAAAAGGCAGCACGTATGAAGGAATCAAAACAAGTAAAAATTATCGAGAAGCAGCTGTCGCTTTGCAAAATGGTGGTTATGCAACCGATCCAGACTATGCTGATAAATTGATTCAATTGATCGATGAATTTAAACTATATAAATATGATAAGTAATCAAAGCATACCAAACACTGTTCTTAGCTAAACCTGTTATGCTTAATGCTAATTGGATTTTTCCCCTTTTACTTCTCTCCATAAACCAAAATAACAAATTCTTAAAAGGAGTCAATACGTGTGAATATTTTAGTTGCGGATGATAGTCTGGAAATGGTTCAAATCGTTAGTGCCTATTTAAAAAAAGCTGGTTTTACGGTCTTTGCTGCGCTGGATGGTGAAGCAGCCATAGATATTTTTTATCAAGAAAAATTAGATTTAGCTATTATTGATTGGATGATGCCGAAAATCGATGGTCTAGAGGTCATTAAAACAATCAAAGCTGAAAGTTCATTAAAGGTATTGATGCTAACAGCTAAATCAACAGGTGAAGACGAATTTCTTTCTTTATCCGTCGGTGCAGATGATTACATCACCAAACCATTTCATCCCCAAGTGCTATTATTACGCGTTAAAAAATTGCTTGGTCTAACGCATTCGATTTATGTAAAAGATTTACTGATCGATCCTGCTAATTTAAAAGTTTGGAAAAATGAACACGTTCTGGATTTAACAAAAAAAGAATTTGATTTGCTGATGATACTCGTTAAAAACCGCGGAAGTATTATGACGAGGGAACAGCTTTTAGTCGGTGTTTGGGGAATGGATTATGATGGCGTAGCGCGGACTGTTGATACCCATATTAGACGACTTCGTGAAAAAATTGGCGATGAGATCATCACCACAAAAAGAGGAGTGGGCTATCTCATTGAAAAAGAAAACTAGAAAAATCAGTACGACGCTCACGTTGACCTTTTCATTGATCATCATTGGCAGCTTTATTATTATGTTTATTTTGAATAGTTTAATCGTCCCCCACTACTATTTTTCAAAAATGGAACATAAAGTTTCCTCTGTCATGACCGAGATTCAACATAGTGCCAGTTCACAACAACAATTAGCAGAATTAGAAGACAACAATCAAGTCACGATCATCACACGAAGGTTAGATGGTACCTCACTTGATGATTTTAATGAAGCTTTGAATTTAGAGTTGAATCGAAAAAAAGTCGCATTAAATCGTTTCTGGATCACACAAGAAACAGTGGATCAACTCAAAAATAGCCCTCAACCTGTTCAACGAAATTTCGATCAAGGGAAACAAAAATCCACTTTCTTAGTTGAGATGCGCGTGATTGGTAATACCTTTTATTTGGTTGGTATTTCTACGGTGAATTTTTCAGAAACTGCGAGCTTGATCAATACGTTTAATTTTATTTCTTTAAGTATCACGTTATTGTTGATCATTGTGTTGATTTACATTTCTGTTCGAAAAATAACAGATCCTTTAGTCAATCTAAAAAAAGTAGCGGAAGAGATCACTGGATTGAGTTTTGTAACAACAAATGATATTCCAGCAAATGAAATTGGGGAGTTGGCTCTCAGCATCAACAAAATGAGTTACGCTTTGGCAACATATCAAAAAAATTTGCTTGCTAAAAATGAACAGCTGAAACAATTTACAGCTGATTTGACTCATGAGCTAAAAACGCCGATCGCCTTGATCAAAGCGTATGGTTCAGGAATTGAAGACGATTTAGATGACGGAACTTATCTAAATGTAATTTTACAGCAAACTCAGCGATTAAATGATATCGTAGATCAGATGTTGGACTATGCAAAATTAGAACAGCAACAGCCTATTCATAAAGTACCGCTACAACTATCAGATACTTGGCGGCAAACTGTAACAGAACTTCGACCTACAATGGAAAAAGAAGAGATTTTGTTGCTGGAAGCAGATACAGACACGCCTCTTTCATTGATTGAAGCAGATCCGATTTTACTCAAAAGAGTTTTTGATAATTTATTGACCAACAGCATTAAATACACCACAGACAAAGAGATCCAAGCAAGCTGGCGTGAAACAGAAGAATTTATCGAATTTACGATCAGTAATCAAACCTCTTTAACTTCGGATTTAGATGTAGATAAGCTTTGGGAAGCCTTTTATGTCCATGAAAAATCACGGAATAAAAACCTTTCTGGAACAGGACTCGGTTTATCGATCGTTCAGTCTATCATGAATGAACACGGCTTTACGATTGAAGCAAGATTAGTTCATAAGACATTGATTTTTGTTTTACATTTTTATAAAGTTAGCGAACAAGCGTAGTATTTTGCGCTTGTTTTTTATGATAATTTTGGCATTTTTCTGTAACATTAAGTTGCTAGACTTAGTTTATGTTATTAAGATTCACGGCTTGTTCCAACAGGATTAGCCCACTAAGCTTGTAAAATAGGAGGAAAGTTATCAATGAAAAAATACACTATCTATCTAAGTCTAGCCGCAATCACACTCTCTCTATCAGCTTGTAACTTCAACAAAACAAATGCGTCTAACAAATCAGAAGAGCTGATCGTCAACAAAGAAATCGAGAAAAATAAAACGTATGCTAAAACAGATTTCTCTTTTGATGTTGATCCTGCAACTTTTACTGTTTCGATTACCGAAAATGGTAAAAAAGCAGAAGTATCAAAACCACAAGAAGCAAAAGAAGTGACTGATTTAAAAAAGAGCAAAGATGAAATCAGTTGGACTTATCCGACTGAACAGATCAACGTCAAATTGAAAAAGGAAAAGAATCATCTAGCTGTGGCGCTCACAAGTTTATCCGATGAAGATACAACGTTTATCTGGCCTAAACTAGACGCTAAAAATTATGTATTACCAATTGCAGAAGGTAAAACCATTCCGAATAATCAAAAAGAGTGGCTTGCTTATTTTAAACAAAACGAAGAATTATCAATGAGTGAAGCTTTTTCAATGAGTTTTTTCTCGACCAACCAAGAAACATTCGCTACAACATTTGTAATGGATAACACGTTTAATAGTGATATGCTAACATCTACCGAACCCCACCTTAAGTTGACTGCGAATCATCATTTTATTGGTTTCGACAAAAATAAAACATTGAATTATCGTCTTTATGTTACCGATAATGACCCTGTTGCGATCGCCAAAACGTATCAAATGGATCGGATCAATTTAGGTGAATTTAAGACACTAGATGAAAAAGAAAAAGATAATCCTGAAATCAAAAAAATGCGTGGTGCAATCCAAGTTTACTATTGGAATAGTCGTATCTTAACAACAGAAGATATCAAATGGGGTAAATTACCTAAAATGGTCGATGAACCTATTTTCCAATGGATCGGTGAATTATTAACTCAGTATGGCGAAGATGGTTCTGAGGAATACCTAAAAGCACTAGCGGCATTTAAAAATAATGAAGGCTATAAATATGAAAAAAACACCTTCTTAACATCGATCAATTATGTACTGCTTTATCCACAATTTTACAATAAAGAAATTTTCAAAAATCCTGATGCACAAGCGCAAAAACTGATTGACAAAGGGATCGATAAGCTAAGTGAACAAGAACGTTACGACTTAAATAAACATCTATTAGCTGGTGTTCTTGGTGATTTGACACCACCAATCAAACAATGGGGACAAGCCACTTCTTCTGATGTTTTTAAAGAGATGAAAACATCAGGTGTCGAAAATGCTTGGATCGGTTTACCCAATTGGGCCAATGGTTTGATGAATCCAACAATGGTCAAAACAGCAGCTGATGAAGGTTATCTGATCGGACCATATGATTCTTATCAGTCTATACAAGAAAATGCTAGTATTGATTGGAACACAGCCTCATTTCCTAACCAAGAACTCTATGAACATGCCACTGTAACCAAGAAAAACGGCGAAAAAGTTGCTGGTTTCTTAGGGAAAGGTCGTAAATTAAACCCAACACTGATTTTTCCTGATGTAGAAGAACGGTTTAAAGGGATCACTCAAAATGGGATACCATTTAATTCATGGTTCTTAGACACCGATGCAGCTGGTGAAATTTATAATGACTACAGCCCTGATCACCTAACTACGCAAACCGAAGATGTTGCTGGTCGTTTAAAACGCATGACTTATTTCGATCAAAATGGTCTTGTTGTGGGTTCTGAAGGCGGTAATGATTTTGCTTCAAAAGAAATGGCCTTTGCACACGGGATTGAAACTCCTGTGATCATGTGGTCAGATCCTGATATGCGAGAAAATAAAGAAAGTGAATATTATGTAGGAAGTTACGCTGCACTAGATGGCGGGATTCCTTCAAAATATAAAAAAGTTGTCCCGATCAAAGAAGAATATAAAGCCATTTATACTGATCCAGTTTATTCCCTACCACTTTATAAACTTGTTTATAACCGTTCTGTGATCACTTCTCATCAATGGGAATGGGATAGTTATAAAATCAAAGGCCAAGTTGGCGAGCGTCGCATGAGAGAATATTTATACAATACACCGCCAATGATGCATCTTGACAAAGAGGCTTGGGAAGAACACAAGCAAGATATTTCTGATAATGCGAAAATTTGGAGTCCTTTCCAAAAAGCGGCTTTACAACATGAAATGACCGATTTTAAGGTACTGACTGATGATCGTTTAGTTCAAAAAACGGAGTTTGGCGAAAACTTGTCTGTCATTGCTAATTTCTCAGATCAAGATTACGAAGCGGATGGGTTAAAAGTTGCCGGACAGACTGCTTTGATTATTCATGATGGGAAAGAAACCGTTGTAAAAACGGAAGGATAATAAATGAAGCAAGAGCTTATAAAATAAGTTTGAATCTACAAAAAGCAGACTGAAAATCGTTAGATTGATTTTCAGTCTGCTTTTTACATATATGATGAGTCTCAACTTTCTCTTTGAATACTTCAAGCCGCTCCTATTCTTTATTTGAATGTCAAAACAAAATCTTACTTACTAATTTGTAAGGATCACCATTCAATTGTAAGTATGATTGGCCAATGATGAATGATATGATTTGTTTATCAAATAAAGAAAGAGGTTATTTACCTATGGATATCCCAACTACTGTTAGTTTCGCTATGCTTATTTCAACACTTTATTGCTCACTCTCAAAAAAGAAATCAAAGACAGTTTATTTAGTTCCAATCCTTTGTAGTACTGTTCTAATTATCTATAATATTTCAAAAAATCCGAATCCTTTAACCACTACAACAATTATTGCTGGTATTGCTGGAACTCTGATTTTAAGCTTTTCTCTTTGTAGCATTCTCTATTTTTTCAGAAGAGCACAAAAGAGTTCCGTTAGTAACACAAAATAACCACATTTGATCATTTGTTAGCCTATTGCTAGTTCTCAATCAGATATGGGTCGTATTCTTTGAATTCTTCAAGACTGCATTCACTACATATGAGGATTTTTATTACATCATTTCCTATGATTCCACCGGTTCTTAAATTCTTTTGATTTACTGGAACATATGACTCTATCCCCTGAGAAATACCATTTTCCTTTTTTTATTTTATTATCAATTTGATGAGAGCAACGAATACTATATTTTATGAATTGAAGTAAGTAATCATTTTTTCTTATGATTTAATCAGAGTTATTTATTTTAGACACTCTCCAAAAAAATGTTTTTAGCAAAAGCACAACTTGTACTTTAATTCACTTTTCTGTGTATGTTATACTGTACTAACAAGATACACTAAAGGAGTTAACTTATGATTATTGTCCCTACAAAAAAATCATTACCACTTTTCAATGAATTTCCCGTCTCTACTAATACTTCAAGTTCAACTGAACGTTCTTTTTTCTCTTGGCATGCTAATTATTTTACTTTAGATAGAAAAAAGATCTTAGTGCTAGTAAACGATTTGTCCTTTTCCCCTATTGTGTTAGCTGATATTAATGCAACAAACAGACAGCATCTTTCTGATTACATAAAAGAAGGCATCGAACATGTTTTTAGTTATAGTACAGACAAACCTTATCAACTAAAAAAATATTTTCTGAGAGCTGGCAGAATGGAAATTTCTTATGCCCATAACCGCTCGATCAGCGGTATTAACAACAACATGATTCAAACATTGAAATCTTATCCTGAAGACATTGACCTGAATTCACGACTACAGACTTCTGTAATGGAATCCCTCGCCAAAACGCCCTATCGTAGTATGACTCCTGAATATTCTTTTAGTATTGATGTTGTAAAAAAAGAATTAGATAAGTTATAGACTGAAGCGACCCTATTAAACATTTCAAAATCCAAACAGAAACCTCATTAAATAAAGGCTTCCGTTTGGATCGTTTAGTATATCTCTTATATTTTTATTTGGGAATTGTACTTTTAAAACTTATCTAAATTTTCACTTTGCTTTTTAAATGTCTCTTTAACTTTTTTTCCAAATTGTCCTTTAACAGAATTACCCATACTCTCGGAAACAGTTGCCATGTTTGTTTTAACTGAAGCTAGCTTCGTTTCTCCACTTTGCTTTGCTTTTTGCTGATTGGTTTGCTTTTTCTGATTCATAGAATGACCTATTGCTGAAGCAATCGAATCTTTTTGTGCCTTTTTTTTAAGATCCTTTGTTACATCGTCTAACATCAAAAATCACTCTCTTTCTTTGCTAATTCCTGATCAGATAATGTACGTAGTGCACGATAATAAGTTTCGTCTAACTCTTCTGTCTCTCGTTCAATTTGCTTTCGATCTTGTTTTGCAGCTTCATAAACCTCTTCTTTTAACCTATCTAACTTATGTACAGCTTGTATAATAAATTCTTGATCTGGAACGTAGTCTTTTAAATAATAGTGTGTCATATCTGCCACTTCTTCTAAATCATGTATTCCCTGGTCTCTTTGAAAAAGAATATCGTCTTCTTTCTCTTCAAATTGGCGTTTTTTATTAAGATAATCTAGTTTTAATACTTCTTCTTGATCCAATAGAACACTCCTTCCTAGAAAAGTTGACTAGCCAAATCTTTATCACTTTGAACAAGTTTATCGATACCCGATTTAATTTCAGAAACGAGACTATCAAAGCTCTCACCCAACTGTTTCGCTTTAGCTATCTGTTCGTTATAAAAAGTGGTAGGTTCAGTCACAATACTAGCTTCTGTTGCACTAACTGAAGCTAATGCATCCATGATTTCAGATTCATTCAATTCTGTTCCTATTGATCGAGCATGTTGCAAGCCTTCAGACCAAACTCCTTCTGCTTCTGTAATCGCATCTTGATAGATTGTGATCACATCAATTAATCCGTCTTTCATTGTTTGAGAAGCAGTTGTTACAGCTAATAAAGCTTCACTATTATCTAAATAAATTTCTTCATTCTTTGATAAACCACCACTACTAGCTTTAAGTTTCTTTCTTAATTTTTTCAGTTCAGCAAGGTCCATTATTTTATAAGTACCATATAATTTCAAATACTCTTTTACACGGGCTTTCGCTTCAGCATCATCACCTGTCCAGAATTTTCCATCACCATTTTTCTTTGCCCAATTTTTGGCAGCCAGTTCTACTTGCGCTTTTGTCATACCAGGGGCAAAGATACCATCTTTGGCTAAACGATCTAAATTTAGCGTGTCCCCGTCAAAGTATTTAGCAAGGGTATTATGTTCATTGAATCCTATTCCTTCAATACGTGAAACAGTTCCATACATATGATCACGTCCTGAAAGATTCGCCCAAGAATCATTTTGATATCGACGCAACATTTCAGGATTATTTTTTAGCCATTTTAGTTGATCATCTGTGAGCGTTCCAAACTGATCTCGTCCCCAATCATCAAAACTTGTTGTTTGAAAACCCATTTTTTTACCATGTTCTGCGGCCATTTTCATCATGTAGCCACCAGATTGACTAAAACCAGCAACATCAGTAATCAACCCGTTATGTTTAGCTATTTTATTTTGCGTTTCGTTTAAAAAGGCTTGTGCACCTTCATATTCGCCTGAAAGACCACCTGTGAAAGCACCACCTGCAGTACCAAAACCATTGGCTCCTGTTTCATTATGCATATTAGTTCCAGCATAGACGACGGCTACATTATTATAATCAGGTTTACCATTGACTATCGGAGCGATAGCCATTGCGTTTAGTTGGCTATCTTCATCACTGGCTGCTTTGTTTATGATTTGGTAATCTTGTTTCGTATTTGATATATCTAATCTAAGTTTACTGCCAATATTTTTATTTTGAACAGTATCTTTTGTCTCATCAATTGCTTTAGCTAAAACTTCTGTTGTAATTTCATTATTCACAGACTATTCCCTCCTAATATTCTAGCTCATGAATTTCCAGATTATAAATAATTTTAGCCTTAGGGCTACCTTCTCTAGATTTTTTTATTTTTTTAGAACCTAATTGATCTAGCTTGTCTCCTATATTAAAATTTCCAACAGCATTCTCTATCTCTAATTCAAGGAGAGAATCTATATTATTAGGATTCAAAGAATGCTTTAGAATATATTTGTTTAAATCACCATCATATTCCGCTTCGTCAGTTAATGTGAACCTTACAGTAAAGAATTTATCTGAAGAAACAAATATTTTAGCTTTACTATTCACGTAATTTCCTAAAATAGAACTTCCCAAAATAGGTGAACTACGCCATTCAACTCCTACCCCTTCCCACTCAATTTTTTCAATACCTTCATAATTTTTAACCAAATAATCAGTTACATAGTTTTGAATGAGTTCAATCCCATCTTGATAGCTTTTTTCTACAGCTTTCTTATCCATATATTTTTTTCCTCCTATACATATAATGAAGAGCAGAACCATTCCTAGTAATGTTGCTAAAATCCATTTCTTTTTCATTTCTTCACCACCTAAATTAATGCCCTGTTCTTATGTAAGAATAACAATATGATCGACATATAGCAATCTTTTTCGTACGTCCCCTTCTTGACTGTCTATGTAACTTATTTTCTTCTGTCTTATTATGTCCGTTGCTTCCAGCATAGACGACGGCTACATTATTATAATCAGGTTTACCATTGACTATCGGAGCGATAGCCATTGCATTTAGTTGGCTATCTTCATCACTGGCTGCTTTGTTTAGAATTTGGTAGTCTTTTGATGAGTTTTCAATTTCTAATTTAATTGTATCTCCGATATTTTGATTTTGAACAGTATCCTTGGTTTTATCAATAGCTTTTGCTAGAACCTCTGTTGTAATTTCGTTACTCATAAAATATCTACCCCCACTAGTAAGTCAACTCATGAATTTCTTTATTGTAAATAACTTGAGCGTTTGGACTTCCTGAACTATTTTTCTTTATATTCTTAAAAACTAGCTTGTCTTTTTCTTTAAGCTGTCTAGTGGTATTTCCTATCTCCATTTCTATAATCGAATCTAAGTTAGTAGGGTTCAGATAGTCTTTTAAAACATATTTTTTTGAATTATCATCATACTCTGCTTCCTCAGTAAGAGTAAATCTTATAATGAAAAAGTCCTTTTCAGAAACAAATATTCTAGCTTTACTATTCACATAATTTCCTAAAATAGAAGCGCCAAAAGTAGGAGAACTTCGCCATTCTACCCCTACCCCTTGCCACTCAATTTTTTCAATTCCTTCATAATTTTTAACTAAATAATCTGTTACATAGTTTTGGACAAGTTCCATTCCATCTTGATAACTTTTTTCTACTGCTTTTTTATCCATATATTTTTTCCCTCCCATAAGTAAACTGACAAATAAAATAATTCCTAATATAATCCCAAGCTTCTTCTTCAATTCCTCACCACCGAATATTTTAGATTACTAGAAAAAAGATCTGGAGACAATCGCTCCAGATCTCTCTAAAATTCTTATAGCCCACGACCAATCGCAGAAGAAATATTTTGATCTGTTTCTTCTACAATAGTTGCAACTTCGTTCAATTGTTTGTTAATCTGCTCTAACAGCTCCGCAAACTCACTTACTTTTGGTTTCAAGGCAGTGAATTGATCATTAAAGCTGTCAAACCCTGAACAAGATACAATTCCCTTGAATTGTATCTTGTTCAGATTGTAGTTTTTGTAGAATGTCTTGAACCTGTTGTGATCCATCCGTATATTTTGTAGCGGACGTGCGTAGCTCTTGTGGTGATAATTTAATGCGATCTCCAGCCATATTTAATTTCTCCTTTTAGAGTGAATTTCATTTTGTTATTAGTTTAACACATAAAGAGAAATATTTTTATCTAAATATTGAATAAAATACTAATTTTCTGATAAAAACCAAATTTAAATTTCTTTAACTAAATTGAAGACATTTACATCAAAAAAGTGATCTCATCACAGCTGCATAGGATCACTTTTGAGTATACTCAAAAGTTACATTTTAAGAATAAACTAAAATAATCATTCTATCCTTCCCGAAAATAGTCTATTTTATATTGCTAGATCATATAACCCATCACATCAATATCCGAGGCATTTAGTTCAGTGATTTCTACATCATTTTCTTTTGTGGAGAAGTGATTATTCGTAATTAACGATATACCTTTTTTTGTGCTACCACGTATCTTGTATACCTTTGGATGAACCCTTGTTATCTTTGATTGTTCTCTTTTTACTGTATCAAAAAAATCCCCTTGTACTCATGTAAATACAATACATAAAATCCTGTTTTCATAAATAATTTCTTTTCCCAAAAAAGTCATTTTCTGTACACTAAATTTAAATAAAACAATTAAGTACTTTATCTATAGACCATTTACCAAGAGAAATAGTACTCCATTAAAAAAGGAATTGACATTATTATTGATTTTAATCATTTTTACAGTAATCTCTTGATCACTTAATAAACATTTGCTTGTATCGCTGTCAATATGTTTGCTTAGCTACACTTGAATCTGAACGTTCGTTTGAAGGTCTCCAGTTATAGCATTAGATGTTTCTGTTTCTATTCCTTCTAGTTATTTTTATTCTAGCAAGTACAACTTAGTTCTAAAAAAAAGATTCAGATACCAATCATTCTCGATTGCTACCTGAATCTTTTTCACTATTACATATAATCCACTTCTATTGTCTCAACTTAAACGTCATTTCAACTGGATTATGATCTGAATTTTCAAACTCAGCATCAATCACTTTTCCACTAACATTCTCAACATTATCTGAAACGATAAATCCATCAATCAACGCTACAAAGGACTCCCCTTTTGTATATGGTTTATCTAAATTACGCACTGAAGGAACTGGCATTTTCGTTTCACTTAAAGCTGCAACTTGTAAATTTTTCGGTAGCTCTTCTTTTGGAAAAGGCTGTAACCATGTGTACTCTTCTGTTGTGTCGTTTTTAAAAGTCTTAGTCGAAGAATCGAGTAAATCATGATTAAAATCACCACCACCAACGACATAATTGCCTTTTTTGTATTCATTTTCCATATGATCGAATAATTTATGCACTTGTTCTTTTTGGATTTTTTGATCCTTGATATAGGCCGATAGATGAACATTATACAGCATCAAATATTTGCCATTTTCAACTGGAATTTTTGAGACCGTAAAGGCACGATCTAAATCAAAGAATTTATTGAAATTCGTTTCGATTGGCAAACTATAACGGATACTTGTTTCAATCTCATGATTGCTCAATGTTAAGATGCCTGATTTCGATTTACCAATTGGATCTAATACAGGGTACATCAGAAAAGCTGAATCATAATTCGTAGCAAACACACTAGAGTAATCGGAAAATTGCTGATTGATTTGTGTCACTTCATCTACACCACGACTACGGGTGGCTTGTTCATCAACCTCTTGAAATAAAGCAAAATCTGGATTGATTTTTTTAGTCGTATTGATTACGCCAGAGATATTTTTAACAACACTTGCTTCACTGACTGCTTTAGATTGTTTACCGCCATCCATGAAAAAGGTGTAATCTGGCGTGTAAGAACCGTAGCCTATGTTAAACGTTGTGATTTTGTATTCTTTATTTGTTGTTGCTTGGTTCATTTTAGCCTTTTGAGTGATTTCAACAGGCTTGTTATCCGCAATTCTTCCATAACTAAAAAAAACATAGCTGACATAAACTAGAATGATGGCGATAAAAATGGATAGAACACTTAAAAATATTTTGATACTTTTCTTTAAATTCATGATTTTCTCAACTTTCTACTGTGTACTTTCCATTCTACAATAAGAACAAACACTTTCGTTTGAAGGCATCGGTGCACCGCAAAAATGACAGATTTTGTTTCCTACTTTGATCGTGTTTTCCTGATCAGCTCTTATCTTAATACGCTCTTTTTGGGTTTCGTTAGACTTTTCTTTTGAGACATCCTTTGTTACTGCAGCTCTCGTTACCTTATGTCTATCTTCAACCGTTTGCTTTTTTGGTTCTGGTTCTCGATAAAAAAGGCTCGTAACAGCATCAAACACCCCAATCCAAATAAGTATGTCGTTATCCCAATCACTTGTAACGATAAATACAAAGAGTAAAATACCACCTGAAATAAAATTTCTATTTAAAATCCTTGGAATCCCAGTTGCCCCAAGTATTAAAGTAAGTAAAAACGTATTTCTAGGTTTCATGTTGTACAACAACCCAGCTCTTTTGATCATAAATAGATTATCTTTTATAAACTGCCACATTCTTCTTATCCCCCAACACATTTCCATCTTTTTAACGTAATATTTATTATAAGCGTAAAATGAGTTAGTTTCAATATAGGATAAAAAAGCAGAAAGACCTTTTCACAGGGCTTTCCACTTTTCTTATTTTTTATGTCACTTAGTCTATCTTAGGTTTCATCTTATTGATCATCGCAGTCGTCTTAGGTAATAAATCTTCATAATAATCAGCAATTTTAAAATTTATTGTCGCTAATCTATCCTGTAGCTCTTCGATTTTCGCTGTAATCCGTTCCTGTTCTTCTTCCAGCAATTGTTTTCTTGCTTCAATCGTAGAGTCACCTACATTCGCTAAACGAACATATTCAATGATCATTTCCAATGTCATGCCAGACGCTTTTAATTTTAAGATCGACTGAATCCACTCAAGGTGAATCTCATCATAATCGCGAACGCCATGAACTGTTCTTGTAACAGATGGGATTACGCCAATTCTTTCGTAATACCTTAATGTATCCGCAGAAATGCCTACTAGCTCTGCCATTTCTTTGATCGTCATCTATTTCTCCTTTTGTATAAAATCAATTGACTCTGACAATTCTTTATATTGCTCAGTCATTTGTATTTTCTGATTTGCCATATTTAAAGCTAACTCGTATGCATCACTACCTACCATTAACTCTAAAGGTGGTTGTGTCATTTCAACGACATCCATATAAAGTGCAGCAACTTTTTCAGGGTCTCCTGCTTGATTCCCATTCATCGCAGTAACAAAACCTAAACGTTCTTCTACTGATTTTTTGTATGGCTCGCTGATTGTATGAGACATCGCATAGGAATTTTCTGATAAAAATTCTGTTCGTAAATACCCTGGTGCTGCATTGATGACGTGGATTCCAACTGGTTTAACTTCTTCTGCAACAGCTTGGCAAATTCCATTGATTGCAAATTTCGTTCCTGCATAGGTTGATTCAAATGCGCCTGCATAAAGGCCAGAAATCGAGGATGTATTGATGATATAACCCGATTTTTGACTTCGCATGATCGGTATAATAGCTCTCATCATATTCAATGTCCCGAACACATTGACATCAAAACAGGCACGAACTTCCTCATCTGTTAAATCCTCTGCAGCTCCTGCTACCATAAACCCTGCATTATTTACTAAGACATCGATCCTACCGAATTTTTCAACGGCTAACGCAATTACACGTTTGATATCTGTCTCATCTGTAAGCGACAAGCTAACAGGTAAAAAAGAGGGACTTTCAGCTCCCACCTTTTGAATTAAACTTTCTTTGTCACGACTTGTTGTGATAACTTGATGCCCATTATTTAGCAACGCTTTTGTTAAAATTAATCCTAACCCTTTTGAACCTCCTGTTACGAACCAGACCTTTTTACTCATCTCTATACTTCCTCTCTTTTTGTTGTTTGATCGATCAACAAGGAAAGTATAAACCTTGGAGGTACCTCCAAGACAAGTTCTTTTTTAATTATTTTTTTGCACTAGCTCCGCAAGCTTATTTACAGTGTTTGCATTTCTGATTGTAATTCGACTGTACATCTTTGTTCCAACGATTTTTGACCAACGGCTTCTTGAGAAGGTTTTGATCGGTGCCGACCAGAAAATGACTCGTTCGTGATAAGCAACTTTTTCGTACTCCGCTTTAGCCTCGCCGACAGATTCGATTACTTCCTCGGTTGTTGTTGGCGGGATCACAAAAATCACATTGTGCTTTGATTCTTTATCTGTATTCCACCATTCTGGCATCTGCTCTAATGCTTCCAGTAACATTTTGGCAGACACAATCGTCACAATGATTTTAAGCCCAAACTCAGATTCAATTAGTTTTTCACAATCTTCTGTGAGTTGTAAACTATTCGTTTCTTCACTAGAAAAAAGAACATTGCCACTATTTAAAAACGTACTAACATTTGTAAATCCATGCTGTTCAAACCGTTCTTTCAACGTTGCCATGACCACACGATTTTTCCCACCCACATTAACGCCACGTAATAAAGCAATATAAGTTGTCATATGTAACTCCCTTCACCTTAATAATTCATCCTCACTAAAGCAAATAGTTTCTTCAATATTGTCCCTATATTATAATAGAGAAAACAATAACTAGAAAGAAAAGAGGGCGTATCATGAAAGATATCAATGAATTTTTTTCAAGCATTAATGAACCGGAACATCGTGAGCGTTTAGAAGAATTATTTGAATGGACGATGAAAACTTATCCGCAATTTAGTGTTGTAATCAAATGGAATCAGCCAATGTTTACGGATCATGGTACTTTTATCATTGCGTATAGTACTTCAAAAAAACATCTTTCCATTGCACCAGAAACTGTGACGATTTCTACATTTAAAGAGGACATTGAGAAATCAGGCTATCAACACACAGATAATATCATCAAAATCACGTGGGAGCAGCCAATTGACTATTCATTACTAAAAAAAATAATCGATTTTAACGTTCAAGAAAAAATCGATTACACGAAATTTTGGCGTGAATAACTTCTATAAAACGACCTTTATTCAAAAAAGTTTTATCGATAAGAAATTATTGAAGTAGCAAAATCAGCGTACATCTATTATTATTTAGACATAGAGAGTTACTTAATTATCTTCCCCAAAGATAAAATAAGAACCGATCCTATCTTGGCTGAGATAGGATTTTTTTTGACCTCACTTTCCCCTCAGTAAAATATAAAGCGGAAAAATTAACAAAAGACTTTCTCTCTCTAGTGTCTGGTGTCCAGACCGAACAAAATGTTAAGAATTTCTTTAGAGGAAAAATAGCAATGCTGATAACACAAGCATATTTTTTACTCTATCGACTTATTTTTTTACTATTTAACGAAATTATATTGACTATATTCTCATCTTTAAGTTAATATAGTGTTACAATATTAAATAAAAAAAGGCGCTCTGCTGGAGGACCGCAAATCATCCCGCAGAGCCCTGTATTATCAGCACAAACTAATAATACAAGTTGCCTCCGTCAATAGTGTTTATTGACTATTCTCATTGTACTAAAAGTAAGAAAAGATTACTAGTCTTTTTTACAAATTCAGTGTGTTTAGTTGACACTTTATTTAGCGAACGCTTCATGGTATTAGTTGCTGACTGATACCATTTTTTTAGTTTTGTCTTGCTTATTTAGATAATTAGAGCGAAAAACAAAATAAACAGGCACTCTGCAAGAAGACCGCAAATCCTCTTACAGAGCCCTGTATCGTCAGCACAAACTGACAATACAAGTTGCCCAGTCAATGCATTGACTTATTCATTTTACCTAATTTTTGTAAGAAATACTAGTATTTTTTGCAAACTTTTAATATTTTGGATAGTCGATGGTTATTCATTGAACTTTTGCACGGTATTGGTTGGTGGCAAATACTGTTTTTTTTCGCTCTTTTTATAAATAGTAAACACCAAGTTCTCCTTTTTCTCATTACTTTCTTAAAGTAATCTCTCGGTGTTTACGAGCTTGTGTTCCTAGAATCGATCGCTACCATACTTTTTACTTAGTCTGAAAAAGGTTGCCGAGTCAATGCGTACAACGAGAACCAATCGAAAAAATAACATGCAAACAAATAATTTCCGAGATCTACAAGGCTAAGTAATGAAAAGTAACGAACAATTCTATGTTCACAAGTAATAGTTAGAATTAATCTGGCGGATTAGTGATTCTAACTTTCAAAACAAGCAGGTTAGCAGAGCCTGTTCGTTCAAGCAGCTGTTTATCCAAATGCTATTCCTTTTTTGTAAACTACCAACCCAACCATTTTACCAACATAAGGGTAGACAGCTGTTTGTTTTTAATTCTATTTTCTTTTCAATTTTACAAATTAATCTAAAATGGCACAATCGTTTCGTTTCTTACCCCCGTTCTATAAATCTTCTATAAAATGCTCTGAATATCTATCCCAATATTCCGTGTAGATTCTTTCTTGATTATTATCTAAATTCAATTGATACAATCTAAACGTCACTTCTACATTCTTAGGTTGCCACAGCTCTTTGTAAGAATATTTGTAGCTCATACCAATTTTTTGCATGACCTTACCGCTACCAATATTATGGATATCATGCGTAGCTGTAATATAGAGCCACCCCTGGATTCTTAAAAAATCGATAATTGCCTCACTAGCCTCTGTCACCAGTCCTAAGCCCCAATACTCTTTCAATAAACCATAACCAAAATCATGGCTTTTTGCGCCACTTACTGCAATATAGCCAACTGGGTGTGGATTTTCTTTCAGGCAAATGACAAAATAATAACCCCCTTGTTTTTGGTAATTCGATTCAATCTGAGATTCATAAAACTGCTTCGCTTCGTCTTTATCCTTTATAGGGTACCAAGGAAGATACTTATTTACCTCTTCATCAGATAATAGGGTGTATAACGCATTCAGATCTATTTCTGTTTTTTCAACGGTCCGAATGATCAATCGTTTTGTTTCTATCAATGCAATTCCCCTTATTTTTGTATATATTTACCTATAACCTCTTCATTCTATTTAGATTACATAGCCATAACTCTAATCAATTCTAACTTATATTTGATAGAATTGATTAGAATTATCGTTCTTTTTTCTACTCATTATCCTCTAGTTTTTCAAAACTAACCAGTTCCTCAATTGTCGTTCCCAATTCTTCTGAAATAGCGTACATCAATAGTAAAGATGGGTTATGCTTATTTTTTTCTAAATTAATAATCGTTTGTCTTGCAACCCCCACTTTCATTGCAAGGTCGTTTTGAGACATTTCGGTCTCTGATCGGTAAGTACCTACATGCACACTGGTTATTTTACTTTTGACCATTATACTCTCCTTTCTTTTTTCTCGTTTATAAGTATGTATTTTTTGTCATTTATCCTAAAATTGACACCTTAATGTTAACATAAAACGATAAAGTGGGGAATACTTTTGGTCTATACTTGTTGAGTATTCAGAATTTTTTTATTTTTCACAACAAACTCTCTCTTTTAAACATTACTTTAAAGAAAAAAACTCAACGCTTTGATTATTCTTAACCCAAAATACTTTTAATTCTATTTGACCTAGAGTTAACTCTAAGTGGTACACTAGACATAGTGATACTAAGGGAGGAATGTTCATTGGCTTATAAAATTCATGAATTTTCAAAAATGACTGGTCTTACACCCTATACTCTACGTTTTTATGAAAAAGAAGGACTAATCACCGTTAAAAGAGATTTGAATAATATTCGGATTTACGATGATCGAAATAAAGAATGGATCGATTTTTTTATGCATTTGAAAAAAACAGGTATGACGATCGAAGATTTAAAACAATACTTAATTTGGTGGCATGAAGGAGAAGCCACGAATCAAAATCGATTAGATCTCTTAAAAAAACAAAAGCAGATTGCCCTTGAAGAAATGAAACAAATTCAAGAAGGAATTGACATGTTAGATTATAAAATAGGTGTGTATACCGAACGAGTGAAAAACAGTCCTATAAAAAAATAAAAAAGCGTACAATAAAACAAAAATGAATCTTTTGTCTTATTGTACGTTTTTTCTCTACATATACTTATATAAAAAGTAAGCTACAATCATCATCACAATCATAATGAGTAAACTTATAATGAGATGTCTTTTTTTCTTCATCATCACAATGGCAATAAATTCTCTTAAAAAGGCAGTTGGTAAAAAGTAAAAAGCGGTCTTAGCTCCAATCCCATCTGCTTTTAAATGTGCTTTTCGTGCAAATATGCCAGCACGAAATAGATGATAGTTATTCGTTGAAAAAATGGCTTGATAGCTCTGATTGTCTGACTGTTTATCCATGATTTTTTTGGAAAACATCATATTTTCCAACGTATTTCTAGATTTTGTTTCAACCAAAATCATTTCTTCTGGGATTCCTTGTGCCATAGCATATGCTTTCATCGCTTCACTTTCTGGTAAAGCTTCATCTGAACCTTGTCCGCCAGACATCACGAGAATTGGACGCTTAGATGTCCATTTGGCCTGTTCATGATAAAATTGAATCGCTCTTTCAATTCTTTTTCCTAAGAGAGGAGAGACTTGTTCACCATTTATTAGACCTGCACCTAGCACAACAATAAAATCTTGTTCGTATTTTGGTTGGTTAAACTGATAAAGAATTGAAATCGTCACAAAATTATAAAATACCACAAAGAAATAGGCAATCACGAGTAACACACTACTGAAAAGGGCTGCCCCCCACAGCGGTAATGATAATGAGAAATAAGAATAAAACGCTAGAATCGCCGTTAAACCAACTGCCATCACCAAAGTAAGCATGTTAGAAAGTGAGCGGGATTCTTTTCTTGAAAGTACAATAGCGTTCCCATATAAAAAAGTAATCAATGCATAACTACCAAAAAAGACCAATACCGTAAGAGCTGCTGCAACAATTTCTAAAATGAATAGGAGTAATTGATCACGAGTTTCAGCATAGACGACTGCCGTAACGATTCCTAAACTTAGTAAAAATAGATTGAACAATGCCCCATTGATCAGCAATCGCTTTTCTAAAAATAGACGAGTAAGAATAATCCTAAAAATCCTAATGGAATGAAGAAATAATAGATGCCTACTTTCAATTCCAGAAAGGCAGTATAGAGCATAAAATAAGCTCCTGTCCAGATAAAAAGCAATGGTTCAAAGAACGGTTTCTCTTTCTTTTTTGACCATATTCCTAGTCCTAGTAGACTAAGCAAGTAAATCAAAAGAACAGAATAATTGAGTTGAGTAATTTTTCTCCTTTGTTGTTTTTTTTCCCTTTAAACACTATTTATTATAGCGTTTAAAGGGAATAGTTTAAATAAATTACTCTATTTTAGACTATTCACTAAAAAGACTAAGGTATCCCTCTAGGGGTTTACCTTAGTCTTCTGTTATTTTGATAACTGATAACAGACTAGACGTCATCGGTTTCATCTGACCCGTTACTACTTATTGTAGATTTTTGGCCCTTTACGCATGTTTTTACGGTCGTTTTTAGGTGTTTCCATTTGTTTTGAACGACCACCACTTTGTTTCTTTTTGATTAATTCAAGCATTTTCTTTTTCGTATCCATTATTGCACCGCCCTTGTCAATAGAGTCACTGACTCGATATGTGTTGTTTGCGGGAAGTTATCAACTGGTTGGACTTCTTTGACTTCAAAGCCGCCTTCAACAAGTAAAGCCAAATCACGTGCCAAGGTTGCTGGATTACAGCTCACATAAACGATTCGTGCTGGTTTCGTTTCAATCAAGGTCTCAACTAAACTTGCTTCTAACCCTTTACGTGGTGGATCAACGATGACAACATCAGGCTTGATGTCATTTTCGATCATTCTTGGTAATGCTTCTTCCGCTAAACCAGCAGTAAAGGTTGCGTTTGTGATCTCGTTCAATTTGGCATTGCTTTCTGCATTTTTCACTGCTTCTTCAATGACTTCCACACCATAAACGTGTTTGGCATCTTTGGCTAAGGTTAAACCAATCGTACCGATTCCACAATATGCGTCTACAACGATTTCATCGCCCGTTAAAGCAGCGTATTCTTTCACTTTATTGTACATTACTTCTGTTTGTTGCGGATTTACTTGATAGAACGAACGAGAAGAGATTTCAAATTTCAAATCAAAAATCGTATCGATCATTTTATCTTCACCATGTAATAAAATCGTTTCGTCCCCAAAAATCACGTTGGTTTTCTTCGGATTGACGTTTTGCACAATACTGACTACTTCTGGTAAAGCTTCTAAAATATCAGGAATAATTTTACTTGTTGGGAATAATTTTGGTGTTCTTGTAATCAACACAACCATCATCTCACCCGTGTGGTAGCCACGACGAACAACAATATGACGTAAGTTTCCTGTGTTATCTGATTCGTTATAAGGTTTGATGCTGTAACGTCTCATGATATCACGGATCTTAATCACTGCTTCATCGATTTTTGGATCTTGAATATAGAAATGTTCTAAAGGAATTAGATCATGACTATTTTTTCTGAAGAAACCAGTTTGTAGTTTATCTTCAATTTTCCGAACAGGAATCTGTGCTTTATTACGGTAACCCCAAGGATTGTTCATGCCTAATGCATCTAAAACAGGAACATCTGGTAACTTGGCTACGCGTTGCATCACATTTTTTACTTGATCTGTTTTAAATCTTAGTTGTGCGCCATAAGCTAAATGCTGTAACGGACTAATACCAACTTTTGTGAAATTTGCATCCTTAACTGGAACACGGTCTTCACTTGATTTTAAAATCGTCATCACTTTTCCATAGCCAAAACTTTTTCCGACTTTCAGCACTTTGATTTCAACTTTTTCACCAGGCAAAGCATTTTCTATAAAAAGCGGGTAGCCATCCACTTTGGCAACACCCATTCCTTCATGTGTCAAATCAATAATATCAACTTCGATTGTTTCATTTTTGTTTACTGGAAAATTATTCATAAGTCGCTCCTTCTTTAATGCGCTTCTCCCATTCTAATGAAAAAATGCTAGAAAAGCAATAGAGAGTTTGTTTCTCCAGCTAAAAGAAGCAATTATTTTGTTAGAATTTTGGGCAGTCTGTTTAATCGATTTCAGCTAGCTTGTTTTCGATCATTTGAACTACTTGTTTTTTGGCTACTTCACTTTCGATAAAATCATACTTATCCCCATCAATTTGGATTTTGGGACTTTCATTATATTCCTCAAACCATCTCTCATAACGTTCATTTAATTCCTTATAGTAATCATATAATGCTGGATCTTGCTCTACTTGTTCATAAGCTCGACCTCGTTTTTGAATTCGTTCTAACATCTTAGGGAAAGATATTTTAATATGCACTAATAGATCAGGACGCTTTTTTTGAGCTGCATAAGGTAACTCTTGTAACATATTCTCTAATAGTGAATCATAAACTTTTACTTCTGTTTCATTTGCTCTCCCTAAATCGGCATTTAAATGAAATAATAAAGAATCTTCATAGATCGAGCGATCCAAGACATTATTTTCATGAGAGAGGGCTTGTTTAATACTGTCAAAACGCTTATTCAAGAAATAAATTTGTAGTAAAAATGCGTATTTTTTAGGATCTGCATAAAATAAAGGCAAGACTTCATTATCATCCACTGATTCATAAAAAGCCTCCGAACCTAAATGTTCTGAAATAATTTCTGTTAAACTAGATTTCCCTGCACCAATTGTACCTGCTAAAACGATCACTGCCATCGAACTCCCTACCTATTATTGTTTATTTTTTTTAATTTTAACCAATGAATCATACCGTAAATAGAATTAAATGTATACATACAATACATAACAAACAAAGCATAGTCTCCACCAGCATGTGTTCCTGCTCTAAACCATAAGAGTAAAGAAAAGATATTTCCTAGTAACCAAAATACAAATTGTGACTGGTATCTTTTGATCATCAATAGCATTCCAGTTGCCGAAACACTGAATGTTATGGCATCTAACGTTTGCTGGGCGTCATTGACAAAGCCTAAAAGAAAATAGGCGATCATACCGATTGCCAGCCACACAAGTCCAGCATATAACCATTGAATCCCTCTCAACGTTTTTACATCAGTCACATTGCCAGATCCATCTTCACTAGCTTTTAGCCATGCATACAACCCGGTAATATCCATTATAATATAAAAGCTTTGAAGCAAAACTTCAGCATATACTCGCGTTTTAAATCCAAAATATCCTATGATCAATGCACTTATAAACCCAAAAATATAATTGCTCGCCTTGCCTTGAGCAATTAGGTTAACACAAATAATACCAGATAATCCGCCTACTAAAGTGATCCAGTTAGAAGGGTTAAACGAAAACGCAACTAATTGTGCACCAATCATCGTAAGTAAAAAAAGATAATTCTTTCGCTCCCATCCTTTAAAATCATTTATAATAAAATTTGAACTCATTCCAAACAAACCTCTCACTTGTCCTATTTATCATTTTCTGCAGAGATGACGACTTATTTAATTTACCTCTGTTTCAAACACAAGTCAATGAGAATCCTTCTCAATTATTGATTATGAGACTTTTTTTATACAACATATTGTGTTTTTTAATTTTCAATATCTATATATTGTGCATCGCTTATTTTTCATTTTCCAGTTATATCTAGCAAAACAAAAAATATCTAAGACAAATTTGTCTTAGATATTTTTTTGAACGCTTAACCAATTTTTCCATTATTATCAATATCTTCTTCTGTCAAACGTTCTACTTCTTTTACAAACTCTTTACTTGTTTCCAGATATTCATCTTCTTCATCTGAATCATCATCGTAATCATCTAAAACAGTTCCCATGATTGCGTTAGAGGGAATAGCATCTGCATTGGCAAACATCTCGATATGCTGATGTAAATTCGTAAATTCCATCGGTGCATCACCGCCGTATTCTCCATCTAAATTGATCATCATACGGCTGTTTGGCTCCAGTGTTTCAGCATGTAAATGGCTAGTTTTTGTATAGATCAGACGGTTATCTTCAATGTGTTTGCCACCGTTTAACATCAGTGCTGCTAAATGTAAAATTTCAAACACGTTAGCCGTTTTTACAATGATCAGTGAAAATTTACCATCATCGAGTTTTGCATCAGGTGCAATTTGTTCAAAACCACCCACTGAATTAGTCAATCCTAGGAAAAACATCGAAGCATTCCCCTCATAAACACCTTCGTCATACTCCATCCGCATTTTGATTGGTTTGACACGAGGTAACATTTCGGCTCCTTTAGCTAAATAAGCTAAGTAACCAAAAATACTTTTCAGTTCTGAAGGAACTTCATAGGTCAATTCCGTTAAATGACCACCGGCTGCAATATTGATAAAGTAGCTATCTTGCGCTTTACCAATATCCATTTTGACGGTTTGATTTTTTTTAATGACTTCTGCGGCTTTAAGAATATTATCTCTAGGGATTTTTAATGCTCTTGCATAATCATTGGTTGTTCCAGCAGGAATGATCGCCATTGTCGGTCTTTTTTCTAAAGGAGCAATCCCATTTACAACTTCATTGATCGTTCCGTCACCGCCGGCTGCAACAATTAGGTCAAAGCCTAACTCTGCTACGCGGCGAGCTTCGTTTTTTGCAGAATTCTCTTCTGGAGTTGTAGCAAAAGCACTGGTTTCATATCCGCATTCTTCCACTACAGAAAGAATATCAGCTAGGTTTTTCTTCACTAACTCTTTGCCTGAAGTTGGATTATAAATCACTCTTGCTTTTTTCATCATCTTTCGCTGCTTTCTAGCGTTTTGCTAATTCTTCTTGGAGCAATTTGTTCACAACGCCCGGATTGGCTTGTCCTTTGGTAGCTTTCATAATTTGACCAACTAAAAAGCCAACCGCACGATCTTTCCCATTTTTGAAATCATCGACAGATTGTTGGTTATTATCCAGCACCTCATTGATGATCGGCAATAATTGTGATGGATCAGATAATTGAACTAACCCTTTGGCTTCAACCACTTCTTTGGCATCGCCACCGTTTTCAATCAACTCTTTAAAGACTTTTTTAGCGATTTTCGAACTAATTGTTCCATCTTCGATCAAGGTGATCATACCAGCTAAATTAGCAGGTGTTAATTTAGTGTCTGGTAATTCGATTTTCTCGCTGTTTAGATACGCTGATACTTCACCCATCAACCAGTTAGACACTTGTTTCGCATCAGCACCTTCGTTTAATGCTTCTTCAAAGAAATCAGACATTTCTTTAGTTAGTGTTAGAACCATTGCATCGTATTCTGGTAAGCCTAATTCTTTAATATAACGAGCACGACGAGAGGCCGGCATTTCTGGTAAGCTATGACGAACTTTTTCAATCCATTCATCATCGATTGCAAAACGTGGCACATCTGGTTCTGGGAAGTAACGGTAATCACTTGATCCTTCTTTAACACGCATCAATAATGTTTTATTGGTTGTTTCATCAAAGCGACGTGTTTCTTGTTGGATTTCTCCACCAGATAGCAACACTTTTGCTTGGCGTTTTTCTTCAAAGGCAAGACCTTTTTTAACGAAACTCATTGAGTTTAAGTTTTTAAGCTCTGCTTTTGTACCGAATTCTTCTTGGCCATAAGGACGTAAAGAGATATTGGCATCACAACGCATTGAGCCTTCTTCCATTTTCACATCAGAAACGCCTGTAAATAGAATGATTGAACGAATAGCTTCTAAATACGCATAGGCTTCTTCTGGTGAACGCATATCTGCTTCTGAAACGATTTCGATCAGTGGTGTACCTTGACGGTTTAAATCAACATAAGAATAACCGCCATCACCGTGAATATTTTTACCAGCATCTTCTTCTAAATGGACACGTTCAATACGAATACGTTTTGTTTTGCCTTCCACTTCGATATCGATCCAGCCATCGTGACCGATTGGTTGATCGAATTGAGAAATTTGGTAAGCTTTGGGATTATCTGGGTAGAAATAGTTTTTACGGTCAAAATGAGTGTCTTTTGAAATCTCACAATTTAACGCAAGCGCTGCTTTCATCCCAAACTCAAGTGCTTGTTTATTCATAACAGGTAATACGCCTGGGTAACCCCAGTCGATCACATTAGTATTGCTATTTGGTTCTGCACCAAAATGAGCTGGCGCAGGTGAAAAGATTTTAGAATTTGTCTTTAATTCTACATGGACCTCAAGTCCAATGACAGTTTCAAAATTCATTAGTCATTCCCCCCTAAGATCACAGGTTTTTTCGTATGGAAATCCGTTGCTTGTTCAAATGCATACGCTGCTTTATACATCGTACTTTCATCGAATGGTTTCCCAATAATTTGTAAGCCGACTGGCAAGCCTTCTGAAAATCCTGCTGGTACTGACATACCAGGTAGTCCAGCTAAGTTCACTGGAATTGTCAATAAGTCATTCATGTACATGGTAATTGGATCATTGATATTTTCTCCTAAACCAAATGCTACAGTCGGTGAAGCAGGACCAATAATGATATCGTATTTTTCAAAAACATTATCGAAATCTTGTTTGATCAAGGTTCTAACTTGTCCAGCCTTTTTGAAGTAGGCATCGTAATAGCCAGCACTTAATGAGAAAGTACCTAACATAATACGACGTTTTACTTCGATACCGAATCCTTCAGATCGAGAATTTACATAAACATCTTCAAGATTTTTTACGTTTTCTGAACGGTAACCATAACGAATACCATCGAAACGTTGTAAGTTTGAACTTGCTTCTGATGAAGCGATAATATAATACACAGCAACCCCATATTTAGAATGCGGTAAGCTAACTTCTTCTACTGTTGCACCTAATGCTTTAAATGTTTCTGCTGCTTTCAGAACCGCTTCACGAACGCCAGCATCCACACCTTCACCAAGATATTCTTTAGGTAAAGCCACTTTCATGCCTTTGATATCACCTGTTAAACCAGCTGTAAAGTCAGGAACAGACGCGCCAGCAGATGTACCATCTTTTTCATCAAAACCGCTAATAGCATTTAAAGCTAAAGCATTGTCTTGAACGTTTCTTGTCATTGGACCAATTTGATCTAAACTTGAAGAAAATGCAATCAAACCAAAACGTGAAACACGTCCATAAGTCGGTTTCATCCCAACGATGCCGTTGAATGAAGCAGGTTGACGAATACTTCCGCCAGTATCACTTCCTAAAGAAACTGGGATTTGTCCTGCTGCAACAGCTGCTGCTGAACCACCAGAAGAACCACCGGGAACTTTGGAATGATCCCAAGCGTTTTTCGTTTTCTTAAAGTATGATGTTTCTGTACTTGCGCCCATCGCAAATTCATCCATGTTTAATTTTCCAACAGGGATCATATCTGCTTGATAGACTTTATCCATTACTGTTGCATCATAGATTGGATTAAAGTTGTGCAGCATTTTTGACGCTGCTGTTGTTAAAATATCTTTGGTTACGATATTATCTTTGATCCCGATCGGAATACCCGCTAAAGGATTTGATTCTGTGATGCCTTTAAGGTCGATAGCTTTCGCTAATTCTAAAGCTTTTTCATCGCTGATCGTAATAAACGAATCCACGTCTTTTTCTGTCTCATTGATACGATTTAACGTAGCATGTGTTAAATCTGTTGCAGTGATCTCTTTAGAAACAAGTAAATCATGCAATTCTGTTAGTGACTTATCATATAATTTTTCCATTATGCACCAGCCTCCCCATTGTCGATAATTGCTGGCACTTTGATATAGCCATTTTCTGATTCAGGTACGTTTTTCATTAATTCATTGCGATCCATACCAGGTGTAACGACATCTTCTCTCATCACATTGATCGATTGCGCTACATTAGAGGTAAATGGAACACCTTCTGTATCTACTTCTTCCAATAATTCTACCATGTCGATAATTTTACCTAGTTGATCGGTAAAGTCTTTTAATTCTCCATCGGAAAAAGACAATTTAGACAACTTGGCTACATGTTTTGCTTGTTCTTCACTGATTGCCATGGGTACCCTTCTTTCCATTAGAAAAACTCAATTAAGAGCTCACTAGTTCATTTTTTGTACTGTTGAACGATGTTTCACGTTAAGAAAACAGCTTTTTTCTTATTCTATCATAAAATTCTAAGAATTTTTGAAAGAGATGAAAGAAAATACACTGTAAATGTAAAAATACAGCTGAAAACTTACTTTATTTCACTTTCAAGCTACTCATTCTCTTCTTTTGTGTAGCTATTATCGATTGCTGTGACCATTTGTTGTTCATCCCAGACTTCGATTCCAAAGTCTTGTGCCTTCGTCAATTTACTACCGGCATCTTCACCTGCAACCACAACATCTGTTTTTTTAGAGACACTGCCTGTCACTTTACCGCCCAAATTTTCGATCTTTTCTTTCGCTTCTTCTCGGTTGTAATGCGTCAATTTTCCTGTTAAAACGACTGTCTTATCTTTAAATGGTGACTCTACGGCTTCAAGTTGGGCTGTACGAATCCCTTTATAGTCAAAATTCACACCAGCTTTAGCCAACTCATCCATCAATTCATGCACTTCTTCATTGGCAAAATACGTGACTAAACTATCAGCTATGATTTCGCCCATCGAATCTAGTGCTACAACTTCTTCTTTTGTCGCTTTACTAATCGCCCAAAGATCCCCAAAATGTTCTGCTAACACCTTAGCCGCCTTCGAACCTACATGACGAATGCCTAAACCAAAAATCAAGCGTTCAACTGAATTGTCACGACTTGCGGCAATTGCTTTGTAAATGTTATTTGCTGATTTTTCTTTGATTTTTTCCAACGTCATTAATTGTTCTTCCGTTAAAAAGTACAGATCTGCTACATCAGCAACTAAGTTCGTATCATACATTTGTTCTAATACGCGTGGACCTAATCCATCAATGTTCATTGCGTTTCTAGAAACAAAATGATTCAAGCCTTCTTTGATCTGAGCTGGGCACTTAGGATTGATACAACGCAAGGCTACTTCTTCGTCTAAATGAACTAACTCGCTATCACAAACAGGACAATGCGTTGGAATTTGATAAGGTTGACTACTATCATCCCGTTTTTCGGTCAAGACTTGAGCAACTTCTGGAATAATATCGCCTGCCTTGTAAATAATCACAGTGTCATTCAAACGAATATCTTTCATCGCAATAAAATCAGCATTATGCAAGCTTGCACGACTCACAGTCGTTCCTGCTACTCGAACTGGTTGCATCACAGCCGTTGGCGTTACAACCCCAGTCCGACCAATCGTCCATTCAATTTCTTCCACTACTGTTTGTGCTTCTTCTGGTGGAAACTTATAGGCGATCGCCCAACGAGGAGCTTTTACAGTGAAACCTAATTCATCTTGAATCGTAAATTCATTGGCCTTGATCACGATTCCGTCGATCTCATAAGGTAATTCCATCCGTTTTTCATGGTATTCTTCAATATAAGCCCAAACGTCATCGATTGTTTGACATAATTTTTTCTCAGGATTGGTTCTAAATCCGATTTCTGACAATTCATTTAATGCGTCAAATTGAGTTTGTGCCGTCATAGGTCCAAAATCGGCCACTGTATATAAAAAAGTGCTGAGATTTCGTTTAGCCACCATGCTTGTATCCAATTGACGTAAACTACCAGCAGCGGCATTTCTTGGATTAGCAAAAACATCTTGTCCAGCTTCTTCACGTTCTTTATTTAAATTAACAAATGATTGTTTTGGCATGTAACATTCGCCACGGACTTCCACTGAAATTGGCTTTTTCAATTCTAAAGGAATTGACTTAACTGTTTTTAAATTTTCCGTGATATTCTCACCAACTGTGCCATCGCCACGGGTTGCCCCTTGAACGAACTTTCCGTTTTCATATTTTAATGAAATCGCTAGTCCATCTATTTTCAGCTCACAGCAGTAACCAACTTGCTTCCCTGCTAACTTTTGGACACGCTCATCAAAATCATAAATATCTTCTTTACTAAAACCATCATTCAAACTATACATCTGAACTTCATGGGTAACTTTTTCAAAACCTTGTAAAATCTTACCGCCAACTCGTTGCGTTGGTGAATCAGAAGTGATCAAGTCTGGATATTCAGTTTCTATGTCGACTAATTCTTTATACAAGCGATCATACACATAATCTTCTACGGTCGGCTTATCCGCTACATAATACTCATGAGAATATTGATTAAGCTGCGCCCGTAACTCTTTTGCTTTGTCTGTCGCTTCGGCTAATGTTAATGGAAATTCCACCATGATACCCCTCCTAAATTTAAAGTTGAAAGAGCTCGCTCGTATGTTATATTTTTTCAATCGGAGCAAATGCTGCTAATAAACGTTTGATTCCTTTTTCTGGGAACGCAACATCTAATTCCAAGTCCTTAGCGGTACCACCAACTCGAACCACTGTACCTGTTCCCCATGCTTTATGTCTGACTTTATCTCCTGCTTGCCAGGCCATTGATTCACCGCCACTGGCAACTTTATCTGTCACTGGCTGTTTAGTCGGCTGAGCATAAGCTGGTTTAAACACTTTTGGTTCAAACGTTCTAGCTGGTGCTTTTGGTGCTGCAATCGAGCCTTGTAAATCTAATAATTCTTCATCAATTTCATCTAAGAAACGACTCGGACGATTATATTGTGTTTTTCCGTATAAGGTTCTAGAGAATGCATTGGTGATAAACAGCGTTTCCTCAGCTCTAGTAATTCCTACATAGGCCAGACGACGTTCTTCCTCTAGTTCGCTCTCTTCTAGCATCGCACGAGATAATGGGAAGACCCCTTCTTCTAATCCAATCAAAAAGACAACTGGAAACTCAAGTCCTTTAGCTGCATGAAGCGTCATCAAGGTTACTTGAGAGGTACTTTCCTCTAGATTATCTAAATCAGAAACAAGCGCTAAATCATTTAGGAAGACAGCTAATTTTTCTTCTGGTGCATCTGCCTCTTCTTCGTCTTGACGCTCATAACGTTTATCAAATTCTTGGGTAACGGTTAAAAATTCATCCAAGTTTTCTAAACGAGCTTGGGATTCTAAATTATTTTGTCTGACTAATTCTTCGCGATACCCGCTACGTTCTAAGACTTCTTTTACTAATTCCGTAATTGTTAAATAAGGAATCATTTGCGTTAAGTCTTGGATCATCATGCCAAAGCTACCTAGCTCTTTACCAGCTTTTCCTGAAATATTCGCTAGATCGACATTCTGCGACGCTTCTAGTAATGACCAATCATGCATCTGAGCAAAACTTCTTAATTTTTCAACTGAACTTTTACCGATTCCTCGTTTTGGTTCGTTGACAACTCGTTCAAAGCTTAGAGAATCCATTGGGTTGGAAATAATATTTAAGTAGCCTAAAATATCCTTGATTTCTTTACGATCGTAGAATTTATGGCCGCCGACCATCGTATACGGAATATTTGATTTCAACAGCATTTCTTCCATTACCCGCGATTGGGCATTGGTACGATACAACACAGCAAAATCGCCATAAATACGGTCTCTTTCGCGCATTTCTTTTTGAATTTGTCCTACGATAAATTGCGTTTCATCCCGCTCATTATCACCACGATAATAAACAATTTTTTCACCATCCGTATTTTCCGTCCATAATTGTTTATCGCGACGATTACGGTTATTTTTAATAACATTGTTGGCTGCATCAAGGATTTTTTTCGTCGAGCGGTAATTTTGTTCTAGCGTGATCACAGATGCATCGGGATAATCTTTTTCAAAATCTAAAATATTCTGCATATCCGCTCCACGCCAACCGTAAATACTTTGGTCCGCATCTCCCACAACACATAGATTTTTAAAGCGTGCAGCCAGCATATTGACTAAAGTATACTGCGCATGGTTGGTATCTTGATACTCATCAACATGGATATAGTGGAATTTATTTTGATAATAGTTTAATGAATCTGGATGTTCATTAAATAACCGAATTGTATTCATAATCAGATCATCAAAATCCATACATTGATTGTTTCTTAATTCTTTTTGGTACATTTTATAACATTTTGCCACTACTTCTTCGTAAGGTGTCCCTTGTAATTCCTCTACTTTTGCGGGTGTTTGCAACTCATTTTTAGCATTGCTGATCGTCCCTAAAATCGAGCGAGGATCATATTTTTTCACATCGATATTCAATTCATTTAAAATTCGTTTCATCAATGTACGCTGTTCAGAAGTATCAATGATCGTGAAATTACGATTATAGCCGATATGATCGACATCTCTACGTAATATCCGCACGCACATTGAATGGAATGTGGAAACCCAGACATCGTTTCCGCCAACTTCTAATAACTTACCAACCCGCTCTCGCATTTCTTTTGCGGCTTTATTGGTAAACGTGATGGCTAAAATATTCCAGGGATTCACGTCTTTTTCTTCAATTAAATAGGCAATACGATGTGTTAACACTCTCGTTTTCCCACTGCCTGCTCCCGCCATCACTAATAAAGGCCCTTCAGTATGTAGAACGGCTTCTTTTTGTCTCGGGTTCATACCTTGGATCAAGGCGTTTTCTTGTGCCATCATCAACGTCCTCTCTCTTTTTTCAATCTTATACATTATACCAAAAAAAACACAAAAGCTGAACAGATTGACCAAACCTTGAGTAATAACATATAAAAAAATTTATTGGTGCTTGCCACCATGAATTTTTTTTAGAATATTACCGAAAGGTTTAATCTGTAAAGCTAGATGATAGTAGGAAAATTCTTCAATAATGTTACTGTTTTATAGGACAATCTTTTCTTTTGATCAACCTGCTATTTTTCTACAACAATTTATTTTAGTTATTGGTTTCATGATAACAAGTTTGAACATACGTCAAACATAAAAAAACGAAGACAAAAAAATCATAGAAATGATTTTTGTCTTCGTTAAAGAGTGAGACCACTGCCGAACAGATAGCGGAGTTTAAACGTGCGATTTCAATCCACTCACTCAATAAAGAGTGAGACTTAGATTACACAACACTAGTTTAAGGATGGGATAATATATTTCAATCCACTCACTCAATAAAGAGTGAGACTTGGAGGCGCGAGGACGCATGGATCAAGAACAACATTTCAATCCACTCACTCAATAAAGAGTGAGACCGTGAAAAAGCAATAAAAACATTACACTTTTACTACCTTCCCACACTAATCATTCAAAAAAGTGTGAATTCAATGAGAAAAACAGGAACTTTACTCCTAATTTCCCTCAAAAATTGGTACGAATCCCCTAGTGTTTTCATGTGCACTTGGGGTTCGCACCAAAATTACAGCCTTCATCCTTTTATCTATTACATTTAGTATAGTTACTCTACCAAAAAAAGTCACGCACTATTTATTTTCCAGCAAAAGTCTCCGTAACTCCTTTACTTAATTTTTCTACAATTTCTTCATTTACATAGACAGAAATCGCTCCGTCATTTACAGGAAACGTTCCACTACCCGATTCATCCAACATTACTTTTGTTGAATTGTTCCCCAATATGTCAACAAAGACTTTCCCAGCATGGAGCGCACTGATCGTCATATTTTTTGCCCCAGCCTTTGCGTTGGTCATGACAACCGCATAACCAGATGTTTCACGGTCAAATGTCCCTGTTCTTATCCAACCGACCACATCGGGATCATCAAAGTAATCCATTTCACTCCCATAAGCTAGTTTTTCTCGAATTTTTAACAGTAGTTCTAAATTTTTACCTACTGGATTCACGTTTTGAGTTGGAATTCCAAATAGATCTCCCCAAAAAACAACTGGAGTTCCAGCTTTTCGTAGCAAAATCAGTGCATATGCGTGAACTTTAAACCAACCTGCGATCCATGATTCTAAACTTTGTCCTTGTTGAGTATCATGATTATCTACAAACGTAACAGCCCATTCTGAACGTTCTTTGATTAGTGTTCCTGCAAAAATATTCCGCATATCAAAGCGACCATCCGAATTTGCCGCCTCATAGAAACGATAATGTAATGGAACATCAAATAATGAAATCAACGTTCCAGAACTATCAATATAATTCATTAATTTCTTACAATCACCATGCCAATACTCACCGACTACAAACAGTTCTTTGCCTTTTTCTTTTCTTCTATTTAATAACCACTCGACAAAATAGTTGAATCGAATATGTTTGACCGCATCTAAACGATAGCCATCAATATCTGTCAAACGTTGATGCCATTCTCCCCATTTGTCTAGCTGTTGAACTGTTTCAGGGTATTCCATATCCAGATTACAGCCCATCAAATAATCAAAGTTACCATTTTCCTGATCCACTTCCGGCTCCCAACCTTTGCCACTAAAGTTGAAAATACCATGATCCTGCCGCCGATCATCATAATCAACCCCAGAAAAATTTCTCCACGTCCAAATATAGTCATTATATTGATGGTTTCTTCCAGGAAAAGTAAATTTTGTCCAAGCTGAAATTTCTTCCTCACCACTTGTTGGGATAGTTCGATTATCTGGTCGATATTTTATTGCAGACACAGTTTCCTCCTCATCCGCTCCCATAAAATGGTCAAAGACAATATCACAGTACACTTCCATTCCAACTTTTTTTAAAGCTTGTACACATTCTAAATACTCATTTTTTGTGCCATATTTTGTGGTAATCGTTCCTTTTTGATCAAATTCTCCTAAATCATACAAATCATAAGGTGCATAGCCAACATCTTCTATTCCATTGGCGCCTTTATAAGCTGGGGGTAACCAAACACTATTAATTCCAATTTTCTGTAATTTCTCAGCTAATTCAGTCAATCGTTGCCAATGTTTGCCGTCAGCTGGTAAATACCATTCAAATCCTTGCAATATTGTACGATTCTTCATCCTGATCCCTCCGATTTTTCCTACCTTCATTAAGCCAAAGGTCAAACATCTTTGTCAAATGATAGAATCCTACATAATAAGTGCCCGCCTTGAACGTTTTTAACTAAAAATGAATGTTTTTGACCGTTTTTAATTGCATCATTAATTTGAATATGCTATTATAATCAGTGAAAAGAGGTGTGAAAATGCTTACAGAAGAAAGACATCAAGCAATTTTACGTTTATTAGATCAACAATCCGTTGTGAAATCACATGAATTGTCTACTCTTTTAAACGCATCAGAATCAACGATCAGACGTGATTTACAAGAACTAGAAAATGCTGGATTATTAGAACGAGTTCATGGCGGTGCTAAACGTATTTTAAATTTAGGCTTTGAACAAGACATGATTGAAAAATCAACCAAAAACACGCAAGAGAAACAAAGAATCGCTGCATTAGCGGCTACATTTGTTCATGACGGCGATGTTATTTATCTGGATGCAGGATCTACCACTTTAGAAATGCTCCCGTTTTTAGTCGGTAAAGATATCACTGTTGTGACCAATTCTGTTCATCACGCTGCAAAACTGGGGGATTTGAATATCAAGACTATTATCTTAGGCGGCTCACTAAAACTTTCTACAAAAGCGATCATTGGAGCAGTTGGCATGGAACAACTTAGTCATTTTCGTTTTAATAAAGCATTCATGGGAATGAACGGTGCTCATCTTGAATTTGGTTTGACAACACCTGATCCTGAAGAAGCTGCCTTAAAACGCTTAGCGATTGAACAAGCAGATGAAGCTTATATTTTAATCGATCAGACAAAATTAAACAAAGTCACTTTCACAAAAGTAACGGACCTTGATAAGGTGATCTTGCTTATCAACCATTGTTCCCCTGAGTTACTGGAACAATTCCAGAAAAAAACAACGATCAAGGAGGCAGCACAATGATTTATACAGTCACTTTAAATCCTTCAATAGACTACATTGTTCATGTTGAAGAGTTAAAATTAGGCGAATTAAACCGGATGACCAATGACTTAAAATTACCTGGTGGAAAAGGCATCAATGTTTCTAGGATTTTGAAACGAATCCAAGCAGAATCAACAGCGCTAGGATTTTTAGGTGGTTTTACCGGGACATTCATTTCTGACTGGCTAGCGAAAGAAGAAATTACAACAAAATTTACATCGGTTCTTGAAGATACACGAATCAATATCAAATTGAAATCTGAAGCAGAAACAGAAATCAACGGTTTAGGTCCTGCAATCTGCAACGAAGAAATGCAAGAACTAAAACAATCATTAAGCATGATTTCTGCTGGTGATATTGTCGTTTTATCGGGCAGCACACCTGCAACATTGCGTGACGGTTTTTATGAAGAATTAATACAAATCATCAAAGATAAACAGGCTGAATTTGTCATTGACACCACAGGTAAAGATTTACTCAATGCACTACCACAAAAGCCTTTATTAATCAAACCAAACAACCATGAATTAGCTGAATTATTTGATGTTGAATTTCAAACGATGGCGGATATTTTACCATTTGGCGAACGTTTATTGGGAGACGGTGCTCAACATGTGATCATCTCAATGGCTGGGGATGGTGCTTTGTTATTTACTAACGATGGTATCTATCGCTCAAATGTGTTGAAGCGACCTTTGAAAAATTCAGTTGGTGCTGGAGATTCTATGATCGCAGGTTTTGTGGGAAGCTTCGCTAAGCATAATGATCCTATTGAAGCATTTAAATGGGGCGTTGCTTGTGGTAGCGCGACTGCATTTTCAGATGATTTGGCTTCAGCTGAGCTAATTAATGAATTGATTGCAGAAGTGGTAATTGAAAAAATTAGATAGATTTTTCTGTTGAAAAGTACAAGGTACAGCGAAGCGGAACGTTGTTACCATATCTAGCTTCAAGAGCTAGCCTTTCGGGAAAAAGACAAAATCCGATTGTGGCAAAAAATCGCCACCCTCTGATCTTACTATTTTCCTGTCAAGGCTGATCAAGCTCTTTCAGCTTTTAAAACTATCTAGCTACGCGGGCTAGCTCCTCGGAAAAAAGATAAAATCTGATTGTGGCAAAGAGCGCCACCCTCATATTTTCCTATTTTTCTGTCAGAACTGAACGAGCCCACTACGCTTTTATTGTTATCTAGCTACGCGGGCTAGCTCCTCGGAAAAAAGATAAAATCTGATTGTGGCAAAGAGCGCCACCCTCATA
The DNA here is from genome assembly GCF_001465345.1 of Enterococcus rotai. Classification (NCBI taxonomy): domain Bacteria; kingdom Bacillati; phylum Bacillota; class Bacilli; order Lactobacillales; family Enterococcaceae; genus Enterococcus; species Enterococcus rotai. The sequence goes on from NZ_CP013655.1 coordinate 48,842, forward strand.
TTTTCCTATTTTTCTGTCGGAGCTGGACGAGCCCGCTGCGCTTTTAAAATTAGGAGGAAAAGTAATGAACATTAAAGACTTATTAGTCAAAGACGTAATGATCATGGATTTGCAAGCGACTGATAAAAAAGGCGCAATCGATGAAATGGTTCAAAAAATGTACGATGGCGGACGTATTTCAGATATTGAAACGTATAAAGAAGGCATTTTAGCTAGAGAAGCGCAGACTTCAACGGGTCTTGGTGACGGAATCGCCATGCCACATGCTAAAAATAGTGCGGTTAAAGAAGCAACTGTCCTATTTGCCAAAAGTAATAAAGGGGTAGATTATGAAGCGTTAGATGGTCAGCCAACTTATTTATTCTTTATGATTGCAGCTCCAGAAGGCGCTAACGACACTCATCTTCAAGCCTTAGCTGCTTTGTCTCGATTATTGATCGATCCAGATTTTGTCGCACAATTAAAAGAAACGAAAACCCCTGAAGCAGTCCAAAACTTGTTTCAATCAGCCGAGGAAGCAAAAGAAGCTGAAGAAAAACAAGAACAGCAAGAACAAAACGTAAACACAGATGATTCAGCTCGTAAATTTGTTGTAGCAGTTACGGCTTGTCCAACTGGAATTGCGCATACGTATATGGCTGAAGATGCCTTGAAGAAAAAAGCCAAAGAAATGGGTATTGAGATCAAAGTTGAAACAAATGGTTCTGAAGGAATCAAAAACCGTTTAACAGCTGAAGACATTGCCCGAGCTGATGGTGTGATCGTTGCAGCCGATAAAAAAGTAGAAATGAATCGCTTTGATGGTAAAGAACTTGTCAATCGTCCGGTGAGCGACGGTATTCGTAAAACAGAAGAACTGATCACGATCGCAACAAACGGTTCAGCACCTATTTTCCATAGTTCTGAATCTGATTCTAGCGAAGAAGATGACTCAGCAGAGGGTTCGATTGGTTCTAGAATTTATAAAGACTTGATGAACGGTGTCTCACATATGCTTCCCTTTGTGATTGGTGGCGGAATTGCGATTGCACTCTCATTTATGATCGATCAATTTATTGGTGTTCCTCAAGATCAACTAAGCATGCTTGGGAATTATAATGAAGCAGCTTCTTGGTTTAACCAAATCGGTGGTGCTGCTTTTGGCTTTATGTTACCAGTCTTAGCTGGATTTATTGCTTCAAGTATTGCTGATAGACCAGGACTTGTGGCTGGTTTTGCTGCTGGTGCTTTAGCCAATACTGGTGGAGCTGGTTTCTTAGGTGCTTTAGTCGGTGGTTTCCTAGCAGGTTATGTCATTATTTTCTTGAAAAAAGTATTCAAAGGATTGCCTAAGTCACTAGACGGCATCAAAACGATTTTATTTTATCCAGTCTTTGGTTTGTTAATCACTGGTGGTCTGATGCTTTTGATCAATATTCCAATGAAAGTCATCAATGATGGATTGAATAATTTCTTATTAGGTTTAGATGGTACAAACGCAGCACTTTTAGGGGCATTACTTGGTGGTATGATGGCCATTGACTTAGGTGGTCCGATCAATAAAGCGGCTTACGTATTCGGTACTGCTTCAATCGCTGCAACTGTTACAGAAGGCGGCAGTATTATTATGGCTTCTGTTATGGCCGGTGGTATGGTTCCTCCATTAGCTATTTTCATTGCAACATTGATCTTTAAAAATAAATTTACGAAAGACCAAAAAGATGCAGGATTAACAAACTTGGTGATGGGCTTGTCATTCGTTACTGAAGGAGCAATTCCTTTTGCAGCCGCTGATCCTTTACGGACGATTCCAAGTTTTGTTGTTGGATCAGCCTTAGCTGGCGGGTTAGTTGGTGGATTCGGTATCCGCTTATTAGCTCCTCATGGTGGTATCTTCGTAGCACTTTTATTGAGTCACCCACTTTTATATTTAGTCTTTATCGCAATTGGCGCAGTTGTCTCTGCCCTTGTTTTAGGTATCGTGAAAAAACCAGTTCCACAATAAGTAAAATGACGGTCTCCAAAGTAACAGACTCTTCCCTTCTGTTACTTTGGGGGCTTCTTTTTATAAAAAATACTATTTTTGGTTTATATCATTCGCTTTAAAAAAATATCTATATTAAACTTATACATAAGAAATGCGCATTCTTTACACATTAAATTATGTCACTAGCAAGATGATCATTGTTTAGAATACTTAGAAAGGATAACTATAATGAGCGTTCATTATAGCGGTTTTTTTATTATGAATAGATTATCAGGTAAAGTAATGTTAATCACAGACGGCCCAAGCAGTCTCGGTGCTGCAACAGCTAAATTAGCGGCCAAAGAAGGAGCAATCGTTGTTTGTACAGGCAAATATGTGGAGAAAATGGCCACTATCATTTCTACTATCATCGAAACAGGTGGTATTGCAACCGCCTTTAAACACGATGTCCGTTCAGTCCTTAGTTGGCGTAAAGTCCTCGCCGAAACCGTAAAAAAATATGGGAAAATCGATATTTTAGTTAATAATGCCGGTATCTCTTCACCAAAAATAATTTTGGATCTATCCGTAAAAGACTGGGAAAAAATTCAAGAAATCGACTTAAATAGTCTTACATATGGTTTAAAAGAAGTGATTCCTCTTATGATAAAAAATAATGGTGGATCGATCATCAATGTTTCATCTCTTCAAGGGTTAGTCGGTCTTTCAGACAGCAATCCTTATGTTGCAGCCAAAGATGTGATCCGTTCACTATCACTTGATGCTGCATTTGAATATGCTGAGCATAATATTCGGGTAAATTCAATTTGTCCAGGTACGATCGAAACGCCTTTGATAGAAACAACCTTTCCGACTATCAGTCCATACTATAAAAAAAGTGTCCAATTCCCTTATTTAGGAAAATCAGAAGATATCGCCAATGGAATTATTTATTTAGCTTGCGATGAAGCTAGTTTCGTTACAGGGGCAGAACTTGTGATCAATGGAGATAGAGTTGCTTTATAAACCATTATCTAAAGGCTGTTTCAGCAATTCAAAAAACCACACAATGCAGAAGTCATTGTGTGGTTTTTTTTAAATTGATCGTCGGATTTAATTTGTTCCACTTTTCCTATTCACTAATATCGATCGTCTGATTGATCGTCTCCAAATAACTAGAATCTAGAAATACAACACGCAGATGATTCTTCGCTTTTTCCAAATCAAATCTTGTAGAAGATTCCTTTTGCTTTAAATTACTGATATTCACATCAAACAATTTATCCCACAATGCATCTAAAGGAAGCTGTTGAATCGCTTCTTTTGGTAAATAAAAACGTAAGACCGAAACAAAATCTTCATATTTTTTATCCAACACATTAATTTCCAGAAATTGCCGAATATAAAATTCATACGCTGACAGACCATCATCGATAGCCATCTTAGGATCCAATACCCGATAATTCATCATCTTGCGGCTCTTTTCATCGATCCAAGGAAAATAAGCTTGCGCATTTAAGATTCCTTTCGTACGATTCACTACATATTTTTGCCGCCTATTGTCATAGCTTCTTGTAACAAAATAGGTAGCATTTTTCTTTTCAACTGGTTGATAGTAATTATTTTGATATTGTACTGTTTGAATAACCTCTTCAACAAAAGCATACTCGATAAACGGTGGTCTTAGGACCCCTGTGCCATTATTCCAAGCCAATTGATCATAACCCATCTGATCTCTAAATAAGCGTTGGTACTTTTGATTGACTGGCAAATCCCAGTTGAACGGATCATTGAATAAGGTTATCTTGAAGACTTGACTTCCCAACTCTTCAATTGCTTGAACTTGTTGCACTTCCATAAAAATCGGTTTAGGAATAATCTGAGTATATAAACTTGAATAATACATCTTCCAACAAGAGGTCAAACACAACCCTTTGAAATAAACATCGTAACCCGCTAGCTGATTACAATCAATGATCACTGCTTTTTTATGATCATATCGTTTCGGCAATTGTTTGATTTCACTGTCTGTTTCAAAGGTTCTTTTTTCAATATTTTCAACATTATTATATAAATAGTCATCTAACGAACGAATATATCCATACATACCATTTCTAACCATTCGAGTATCATAATAATCCTCAATCATTGTTTGATAAGCTGAAAAAGTACTGCCAGCTATAATTGTTTGTTCGCGAAGCGTTAACTTTGAGATATGGAGCTGAAATTCGCCGTTTTCAGCGTTTACTTTGATCCATAGATTTTCTTCTTCGGTAAGATGTTGAATTTGACTTGAGATGGCTTGTAAGCTAAATTGCCGCACTTCTTCATCACCAAAACGATAAGTTTCGGGAATCGTTACTATTCGTAACAAACTCAACCAATCAAAAACATCTTGTTTCAATTCATTTAACGAAACATTCACCCGAGTCATAACCATATAGATTTTCTTTGTTTTTTTCATTTTGCTCCACCTCGTTCCTTACGTTAAGTATAACGAAAAAAAAGAGAGACTTCATCTAATATACTTATGAAATTATATAAGAGAGGTTTTTTAGAGTTATTATCAAAGAAAGTCCATTTAAAAAATTAATTTTACTAAAAATAGGATAAAAATAATGATTTCAGTCAAACTAAAAAAACACCTTATTTCTTACAAATCATAATAATTTGAGAGAAATAAAGTATCTTTTTATTTAGCCATTTTAATTTATCTGTTTACTTTTTTGATCCACAATACGATTAATTATATAAAACAAGAGTGTCCCGAAGCCGATAATTACAATTGCCAAATAAAACGCATAGAGTTTTGAGCCAGTAATATCTGAAATTTTCCCAGTTAACGATGGAACAATTACTGAAGCGGACATTCCAAAAAAGTTAAACACTCCGTACATTGTTGCAACGCTGCCTTTAGGTGCTGATTCTCCTAGCCAAGAAATGATGATCGGTTCGACCGCTAACTTTCCAAAAAAACCATATGCCATAATACCAATTACTAAAATCGTTTGATTCGTTGTCGTGACAGTCAGAAACAACACACTAGCAGCTAAAATTTCAAGGATGATGATCAATTGTACCTTTTTCATGGGAATTCCATCTGCAATCCGGCTAAAAATCAACGCACCAGGTATCGCAGTAAAAAATACGAGCGAGGATGCTAACCCCACTGACGTTCCAGAAAACCCTTTTTCGGTTTCTAAAAAATTGGGCAACCATGTATCGATCAGATAATATGTGTATAACGTTGAAAAATATAAAATATAAGCTGAAATCATTCGAGGTTTAAACAACGCCTTGATCGAAACTTGCTTTTTCTCTTCGGAATATTTACTAACACTTGATGCCTTTTTCGGTTTTTCTAAATGGATATAACGTAAAAACATGACTATAGCCATTAGAATCAACACGATTGTCGCAAAAATCAAGGCTTGCCACGGCAATATTCCTGTTCCAACTAAATAACTCGAAGAAATTAGCCCAAGACCGCTACCAATTGCAGTTCCGCTATTGACAATGGCAGTCGACAAGCTTCGTTTAGAGACTGGTACATATTCTGCAGTCAATGAATAAGCTACTCCATAGTATGTACCACACCCTAGCCCCGCTAAAATACTTCCAATAAACACGATCCCAATAGTTTGAGACAACCCAACAATCAACGCACCAAGTCCAAACAATAAAAAACCAGGAATCAAGATCTGTTTTTTCCCCAATCTATCTACAAGCAGTCCTGATGGAATTTGCATACACACATAACCTAGAAAATAAAAACTTGAAATATGGCCTAGCTGCGCATCCGTTGCCCCACCAAAATATTCACTAATGATTGGATAAATAGGGGTCAATACCGTTCGATAAATCCATATGACGATCCAACCGACAGTTAATATATAGATAATTTGTTTCCAATAAGGAGTTTGTCTATTTCTAGTTTTGAGTTCATCCATAATCTGGTCTCCTTTTTCAGTTAAATCACTAACTAAGTTGTATTTCTATTTTCCCTCCAAAATAAGAAAAACCAGACAATAAAAATAATTATTTTTATGTCTGATCTTCCCAACCACTCTATTAACTTAATTACTTCTTGATAAAGGTACCCACAAAATCAGTAGCAACTCCTAATTCTTGCGAATAGATAACATGACCTCTTAGAATTGTTTGCACAACTTGAGCACCAATTTCACGCCCAATATAAGGACTGATTTTATTACGATATTCCAAATCTTCTGCTTTTAGCGTATATGGCGCGTTAGGTTTGATCAATACAAAGTCAGCGTCTTTGCCAATACTGATCCGACCTTTTTGGTCTAAGTCATAACGGTCTGCTGGATTTGTAGCAATGATATCAGCAAATTGTTTTAGCGACATTCCTCTTTTTTGAACCCCTTCATCAAAAAGAACATCTACATTATTTTGAACGCCAGAAATACCGCCCCACGCTTCAAATGCATTATCTTTGTCCTTTAAATCCGGTGTACATGGAGAATGATCAGATGTTACAAAATCGATTTCTCCAGATAAAACTTTTTCCCACATGCCATTTTGATTTTCTTTATCACGGATTGGCGGTGAACATTTTACAACTGGTCCAATTGCATCCAACTCATCTGTATCAAAATATAGATAGTGCGTACAAGTTTCACACGTAACATCAACACCTGCTTCTCTAGCCTTCGTTACTTCCTCTACACCTTCTGGACAAGCAATATGACAAATATGAATACGACATCCCGTTTCTTTGGCAAACAAAATTGCTCGGCGAATTGGTTCTACTTCTGTGAAAACTGGACGGCTGGCTACATAAGCTTTCAGCGTTGTTTCACCATTTTTATACGCAATTTCACCTAATTTATCGGTAATTGCTGCATTTTCAGCATGAATCGCCAAAACTTTACCTGTTTTAGCAACTTGTTTCATCCCTTCGTAAAGAGAGTAATCATCAACATTCATAAAATCACCATCGATGCTACGATCACCGCAAGTTGCCATAAAACATTTATACGCTGCTACTCCTCCATCATCTAATTCTTGGATTCCGCCTTTTAAATTGAATGGTACTAAACCACCAAATGAGCCTACATCTGATTTTAACTTTCCTTTTCCCGCCTCATATTTGATTTCCAGAGACTTACCATCAACAGTGGCTGGTACTTGGTTTAAAGGCATTTCCATAAATGAGGTAACGCCACCTTTGGCACAAGAAGCTGTTCCTGTGATATAGCCTTCCCATTGATCACGATAACCACCACCAGGATCAGTAATATGCACATGAGCATCTACCATACCAGGACTGACCACTAAGCCTACCGCATCAATGACTTTATCCGCTTCTCCAAGGTCATTCCCAATTGCTGCAATCAAACCATCTTTTACGGCAACATCTATTTTAACTTCACCAGAATCCAAAATAACTAAACCATTTTTGATTACTAAATCATAACTCATATACTTTCCTCCTAAATTTAAAAGCAGAACAAATCGGTTAATCCTGTAGAAAATTAGGAAATTAACATGGAAACGTTCTTTGTTTCACTGTTAATTTATCTATTTTCCTAAGGATTGATTTGTGCAGCTAGATAATATTAAAAGCTGAACAGGCTCGTTTAGGCTCGTAGAAAAATAGGAAAATATGATTGTGACGCTTTTTGTCACCAGCATATTTTATCTTTTTTCATAGAGACTAGCCTGTGAAGCTAGATACTGTTAAAAGCGTAGCGGGCTCGTTCATCTCTGACAAAAAAATAGGAAAATCTAACTGAGGTGTTTTTTGCCTCATTCATATTTCACCTTTTTCAGATTAGTGAGAGCGTACCCCATACAACTATTATTTTTTATCAAAGAATTTTCTTAATACCAAATATAAAACAAAAGCTGATACAAAACCTGAGATCCAAGAAATGTCAGAAATCACCTTCAATGCCGGGATAAAATTACCACTTAAACAAATAACTAAAGCCACAATAGTTGCCACATAAGCAGGTTTATTCAGACCTTTATAACTATTTTGACTATTATCTGCCTTTGGATCCATATATAACTGATTCAAGTCGATCTTTTGTTTTTGAACAAAATAGTAATTTGCAATCATTACTCCTGCAACTGGTCCTAAAACTGCACCAATCGTATTCAAGAAGATAAAGATACTTGCTGCATTTTCCATCAATTTCCACGGCATAATTAGAAAGCTAATCACACTAGCAAGTAAGACCCCTTTTTTATAATCAATTTTCTTAGGGAATAAGGCACACAGCTGATAGGCAGCTGGAATAATATTTCCTGTAGCATTAGTAGAGACAGTCGTTAATAAGAATACTAGCATTGCTACAATAATTGCAAATGAATTATCCCAACGGTCAACGATATTTAGAATATTCCATTCTTGAATACCATAACGGATTGATCCACCAATCAAAATCACTACACTTGAAAAAGCAAATATCCCATAACCAACTAAAAAACTAGCTGTTTGACCGATTGTTTGATCTTTGGTTGATTTTGCATTTTGAGTAAAATCTGAAACGCTAGCCCCTGGTGCTGCCCAAACAGCTAAAACAGAATTGATGATCATCAGATAAACAAATACTGGCGAAATATTATGAGCTGCACCGGGAACATCATAAGATAAAATTGGACCAAGTCCGCCGGCCGCACCAATCGCCCAAATAGCCATGCCACCAAAAACAATATAGATCAGCGGACTTAAAATTGCTGTAAACTTATTAAGAATCTTCCCCCCGCCAAAACCAATCAGCATATTCACAACCCAAAATAACGTGAAAGCAATCAATCCAGGAACCGAAATCCCTAAGATCATCGTGTCTCCTCCAAGAGTCAAAAATCCCGGCCAAATTTTACCAATCAAAATCAACAACGCCAACGAACCTGTATAATTCTGTAATCCAAACCAAGCGATTGCTGCCACACAACCTCTAAGAAATCCTGGAAGCTTCGCTCCTACATCTCCATAAGTTGACCGCAAGTGAATGGCAAAAGGAATGCCATACTTTGATCCTGCTCGACCATTTAATGTCATAAACAAAGCAACTGCTAGCGCACTAATTATCAAAGCCAGCATAATGTTGATAGGAGAAAGGCCTAAAAATAAAAATCCTCCGACCGCTGTGTAGTTGGGGATATTATGAACGGATCCCATCCATAAGGTAAAATAATTCAATTTCCCCATCATTCTCTTTGATAACGACTTGGGAAGTAGATCTTCATTATAGCCACGCTCTCGATAACATTGAAGTTCTTCTTCCGTGATTTGATAATCTTGGTTTTCCATTAATTCGCCTCCTTTTTAAATGTTTTTATTACGAAAATTTTTTTCGCTAAATAATAGTAAGCCTATCTAAAAAAATCCTAAAGAAAAACTTGACTAAAATAATTTTACTATAAAATAACCCTTGAAAATTAGCAAGTAAATCCAATTTTCAAGGGTTTATTCCATTATTATTAATATTTATGAATTAAACACATCATAATTTAACTCTTTTTCATCAGCTGCAATAATTAACGCTACGGTTGTATCTGCATCAACATTCAGTAAGGTTCTGAACATCCCAGAAAACCAATCGATTCCAGCCAATAATGCAATACTTTCTGTTGGTAAACCTAACATAGGCATAACTGTCGCAAGTGCTACTAAACCACCGCCTGGCACAACAACTGTCCCTAAACAAGCTAATGTTGATAATAAAACAGCTTTGATCAACTCGCCAACACCCATCTGAATATTGTAAAACTGGGCAAATGTTACGATCGCTAGCGATAAAAACATCGCTAAGCCATTACTGTTTAATGTCATTCCTAGTGGCATCACCAATTTTGAAATACGGTCGCTGATTCCTAATTTATCACGACCATCTTCTATCTGAATTGGTAACGTAATAGCTGAAGATGTCGTAGTAAATGCAACAATGGACATTCTCCACATATTTTGAGCTAGTTTTTTTACACTTACTTTACAGTACAACGCAGTTATCAATAACCAAACAACTAAAAATAGTAAGGCGCTGATTGCAAGTGTGAGTAAAAACTTCATTAATGTTAGTAAAACACCTGTACCGATTGTTCCTATAACAGGAGCAATTAGACAAAATATACCGATTGGCGCAAGTTTCATGATCAATGTTACCATTTTTAAGATCACGTTATTAAACGCTGACACAACATCTAGTAAAATCGAGTTTTTATCTTTGTCTTTGATCAAGCTTAACGCTAAACCAAACAATAACGAAAAGATGATAACTTGAATCATATTAGCTTGTGCCATTGCTTCAATAATATTTTTAGGAATAAAATCAATGATGATTTCTTGTAAACTTTCTGTGCTGGCACTTATTGTCCCCATTTCAATGTTAGAAGTTTCTAACCCTTTCCCCGGTTGAATCAATAAACCAAACACAACACCAATAATAGCAGCTAAAATGGTTGAACCCATGAACCATACAAAAACTTTTAAGCCGATTTTTCCAAGTTCTTTTGCTTCTAAACTTCCGACTGCTTCGATGACTGCCCCCATAATCAATACGACTACAGACATCTGAATCAGTCGTAAGAATAAATCTCCTATGACTTTAAATGATTCCACTTTGTCTTGGAAAATGATTCCCACTAGGACGCCTAATATAGTGGCTAACATTACCTGATTGGTCATACTCATGTTACGAATTTTTTTCATGACTGGTTTCCTCACTTTTAAGATATCATTGGATGATTTATATAATCACAAGTTATTAGAAATCTAGTCTTTATTAAGCTTTTTGTTTTTTGTTAAGATTCGCTAACAAGAATAAAATGGTTCCAACCACTAATAGAATAACTGAAATATAAAAGCCCATTACTTTTGAACCAGTAGCATCTGAAATCGATCCTGTTAATGTTGGAGCGATAACTGAAGACATCATTCCGAAAAAGTTAAATACACCAAGTGTTGTACCAATTCCAACTTTAGGCGCATTTTCGCCAAGCCATGAAATAATGATTGGCTCCACTGCAAGTTTTCCTAAAAATCCATACATGATCAAGCTAATCAATAAAAATGTTGAATTAGTTGCTTGAACTGTAAACAACAGCATTGCCGCAGCTAGAAGTTCTAAAATCACGATAAATTGAACTTTTTTATGCATATATTTATCTGCTAAACGACTAAAGAACAACGCTCCTGGAATTGAAGCAAATGCAACCAATGATGCAGAGAAACCAATTGCTGCACCTTCAAAACCTCTTTCAGTACCCAAGAAGTTTGGTAACCAAGTAACTGTCATATAATAGCCGTAACATGTTGCAAAGTATAAAATATAAGCGAATAACATTTTTGGTGCAAATAATTTTTTAACTGATACATGTTCTTTTTCTACAACTGGAGCGTCTTTCGCAACAGCTGCCGCTTCTGCTTCTGCAACTTCTGATTGTGCTAAAAATTCAGCATCTTCTTTATTATTACGAATAATTGCTACAAATGCGATTAACATTACAACAATCAATGCTACAGAAATATACATCATTGTTTGCCATGGGAATTGTAACTGAACAACTAAGAAACTTGATAAAATCAACCCTAAACCTGAACCAACGGCTGATCCACTATTCACGATAGCAGTAGAGAAACTTCTTTTTTCTTTAGGAATATTTTGAGATGTTAGAGAATACGCTGAACCATAAAATGATCCACAACCTAAACCAGCTAAAACACTTCCGATATAAATCATTGAAATGCTTGTTGCTTGAGAAATCAGTAACGCTGCTAAACCGAAAACAATAAAACCTGGAATCAATACTTTTTTCTTTCCAATTTTATCTACTAAAAAACCTGCTGGAATCTGCATTGCTACATATCCAAAAAAGTAACAAGTAGAGATAAAGCCTAACGCTGTATCCGTGATATTTCCGCCTAATGATGCATTAATCTGCGGATATGCAGGTGATAAAGCTGAACGATAAACCCAGATTGTTACCCAACCAGCACATAACAAAATAACAATTTTTTTCCAATAATCCATTCCTGAACCCTTACTTTTTGCATCCATGTCTTTTCCTCCATATGTTATTTTTTTATATGTCTGATAATAAAAATGTTTGTGCAATTTCACTTCAAACTTATAAAAGAATAACTTCTTATTCACTAATAATTGTAAGCGGTAGCAAACTTTCACGCATCATTATTTTTCACAAACTTGTCAAAAAGTTTGTGCAAAGCGAACAATCACTTGTTCTTTCACACAAACAATTTAACATCAATTCTATTTTTTATAGATATTTAATGCCGCTTTGACAGCTTCACCTTTGTTGATTTGGGCACCATAATAATTAAGTGCACCTTCCAAAGCTGATAATACATGCAGTACATTTGATTTTCTACTGCTGTAACCCATATTGCCAATACGCCAGACTTTTCCTTGAAGCGCACCAAAAGAAGAGGCAATTTCTACGCCAAATTCGTCTAACATTAATGCTCGGACTTGTTCGCCATCAATGCCATCTGGAATCATAATTGGTGTAACAGTGGGCATCTTAGTTGATAGATCTCCATAAAAACCTAAGCCCATTGCTTTTATCCCAGCAACGATTGCTTGATCATTTTGAGCATGGCGAGCATAAACATTGTCCATACCTTCTTTAATCATCATGCGTAAGCCCTCATGCAGGCCGTAGATCATGCTTGTAGCTTCTGTATGATGATTGATTCGCTCTTCACTCCAATAACGCTGTAACTGGCTTAAATCAAGATAATTACTACTGATGTGATTGTCATTACGGATATCTTTACTTAAACCCAATTCTTTTTGATAACGACTTGTTAACACTTTTTCTACTCGGTCATTATAAGTAATCAATGATAAACCTGATGGTACACTCACACATTTTTGTGTTCCTGCAATCGCGATATCTACGCCCCAAGCATCGACTTCAAGCGGCACACCACCATATGTTGCAACCATATCTACAACGAAGAAAATATCGTTAGCTTGACAATGTTGCCCAATTTTTTCCATTGCTTGCATTTGTCCATTAGCAGTTTCACCATGGACCATAGCAACGATTTTTGGTTGATATTTTTTGATTTCCTCAATGACTGTTTCTTGTTCAAATGGCGCATCCCATTCTTTTTCAAGATAATGAATTTCAGCTTGTGCACGCTCACAGATTTCGCCTAAAAGATAAGCAAAACGACCATAGACTGGAATCAAAACTTTATCACCAGGTTCAATCAAAGCAATCAAAGCAGCTTCTAAGCCAGAACGAGATGTTCCATCGACAGCAAAAGCTTGCTCATTCTTTGTTCCAAAAGGAATCTTGATCATTTCTTTTACTTCATCCATAATTTGTAAAAAGGCTGGATCAAATTGACCTAAAATTGAAGCAGACATTGCTCTCAATGCTACAGGATGAGCCTCAACAGGTCCTGGCGTCATAATAGTTCTACTTGGTACTGATATTTCTGAAAACATAACGATTCCCTCTTTTCCGTTTTAGTTTCATCCTACCCTTATATCTGAAAAAGTCATTGTCACTTTTGAATAAAAAATATGAATTTTCGGTTATTATGTACAAACCCTTCTTGAATCTGCATGCGCTATCATTTAGAATAGGAGATATGATGAGAAATACAGCTATTTAAATTAGTAATCTTGATTATTTTTACCCCCAAGCATCATGCTGAAATGATTGGTGTAACTTGATTAAGATACATACTAAAATAATTTATTATCTAGCTTCAAGAGCTAGCCTTTCGGGAAAAAGATAAAAAATAGATGAGATAAAAAGCACCTCAGGCATTTTTTCCTATTTTCCTGTCAAGGCTAAATGAGCTCTTTCAGCTTTAAATGTTATCTAGCTACTCGGGCTAGCTCCTCGGAAAAAAGATAAAATCTGATTGTGGCAAAAAGCACCTCAGTTATATTTTCCTATATTTCTGTCGGAGCTGAACGAGCACATTATGCTTTTAAATTTATCTAGTTATGCGGGCTAGCTCCTCGGAAAAAAGATAAAATCTGATTGTGGCAAAAAGCACCTCAGTTATATTTTCCTATATTTCTGTCGGAGCTGAACGAGCACATTATGCTTTTAAATTTATCTAGCTACGCGGACTAGCTCCTCGGAAAAAAGATAAAATCTGATTGTGGCAAAGAGCGCCACCCTCATATTTTCCTATTTTTCTGTCGGAGCTGAGCGAGCCCGCTTCGCTTTTAATATTAGGAGGGAATCCATTGACCACTTTAGAAGATTTGTTAAAAATACCAAGATTTTCTGATCTAAAATTATTAACTAACCCTACAAATGCCAATACCATCGTTGAAAGTATTGAAATTTCTGAGACACCTGATGTGGCCAATTTTATTCCGAAGAAAATTTTTCTTTTAACGACCGCGATGGTTTACAAAAATAATCAAATAGAACTTTTTACCTTGATTGATTCTTTAAAAGAACAAGAAGCAGCTGGGATCGGTATCAAGGTTGGGCGTTTTATTGAAACAATTGATCCTGCTATTATCGATTATGCCAATGAGATCAATTTTCCTGTCGTTCAAGTGCCTAGCACTCAGCCTTTAGGGGCTTTGTTGCACCAATTGCTAAATTACTTGTGGGATACTAAAACAGAGCAGTTAAGTTATGCGTTAGATATTCAAAAGCGCTTTTCTGATTTGCTGATTCATGATGTAAGTATTGCTCGTTTTATCGCAGATTTTGGTAAAATGATCAATACACCTGTGATTTTATTAAGTCCTTATCGTAAAGTGATTGCTCATTCAAAACATTTTACCCAGACGTCAAAGCCTGCTGAATATTATGTTGAACAACTCGTTAGTAAATATGACAACTGGAATGAAGATAATCATGCCTCCTTTATGATCAAAGATCTAAATCAAGAACCATTACAGATTGCCGGATTTTCAGTTACGGTAAATAGCTATTTTCCACATCACTTACTGATTTTAAACCCACAGCAAGTTCCTTATCCAATGTCGGAGTTTGCAGTTGAACAGGCCTGTTTAGTCTTGTCTTTTATGTTGTATAAGAATCAAAAAGTTCAGGAATCACTAGATTTTCTTAAAAGTGATTTTTTAGGTCAACTCGTTGAATACCAACAAACACCTCATCAGTCCAGACGTGATTGGCTCGATCTTGGTACCAATTATGGATTAAAGAAAAGTACACAGTATCAGGTTGTTTATGCTGCATGTAGTCAAACTACTGCTACTGCTACAAAGATTAAATACCAACAAGAAGAAAGTGATGTCGCCTTTCAATGGCTACAAGAAACATTACCACCACGGATCAAACATGTCAGTATTTTTAAAGTAAAAAATACGAATCACTTAGCGATTTTAATTCAAAGCAGAGTAGAAGATCTAGAAAAAATCTTAACTGAACTATCGCTGGCTCTCTCTGAAAAGCTGCCAATCACTTTGACATTCGCTTTAGGTAATCTGTATGAAACAATCGAGCAAATTGCTAGTTCTTTTATTGAGGCTAAAACAGCTTATGAAGAAATGCTGACGATGACAGATGGCTCACTAACTCATCGTTACCATCCTAAAGGAATGAAGAGTTTATTTGAGAAAATGAGTCTGGAAGATATTCATTATTTCTGTGAAACAACTTTAAAAGAGCTTGCTTATCCTATTGAAGACTCATTCATTGAGCTTCGAAAAACATTACAGTGCTATTTAAGTTTTCAATGTGAAATTTCAAAAACTGCTAAAGAGATGTATTTACATCGTAATACGATTAAATATAGAATCGATCATTGTGCAAAGTTGCTTGGAAAAAGCATTCAAGACCCAAATAATAGTTTGAATTTACGTTTGGCTTTAGAGCTATCTGAACGATCTAATCAACATCAATAAAAAAATAGAAGTTGAAAGAGTAGGCTGGGACGGAAGCGTTTAGCCATTCCTCTTTCAACTTCTATTTTAATTTTATCTAACCTGTGATTCTTGTGCCAGCTCTTCCTAGTAAAGCTTGGTCGGCTTCTTCTAAGGAACAGATGATAGCAGTTTTACCTTGTGCAGCAAAACCAATTGCAGCTTCCATTTTTGGTCCCATACTTCCGTCTGCAAAATGACCTTCATCCATATATTGTTGCGCTTGTTTTACAGAAATCGTTTCTAATTTTTCTTGATTCTCTTTACCATAATTGATGTAGACATTACTTACGTCTGTCAACATCATAAAGACATTGGCATCGATTTGCTCAGCTAGTTTTTTACCTGTACGATCTTTATCGATAACAGCTTCGATTCCTCTTAACAAGCCATCTTGATCACGAACAACAGGAATCCCTCCGCCGCCACCTGCAATAACAATCGTGTTGCGATTTAATAAATTAACGATTGCATCTACACCATGGATAGCTTTTGGTTGTGGTGAAGGTACGACACGACGGTAGCCACGACCAGCATCTTCCATCATCACCCAATTTTTCTCTTGCTCCATTTGTTTGGCTTCTTCTTCCGAATAAAAAATTCCGATCGGTTTGTTTGGATTTTGAAATGCTTCATCATCCGCTGACACTTCAGTTTGAGTTAATAATGTGATCACATTGCTCGTCAAACCTTTTGTTTCCAACGAATTTTTCAAACTTTGCTCTAACATATAGCCAATAAACCCTTGAGATTCTGCATTACATACATCTAATGGAAACGGCGGAACTACATCTTTTGCTTCCTCATTTTGTCTCAGAATATTCCCAACTTGTGGACCGTTTCCATGTGTTAAAACGATTTCATAATCGATTTCTTCTATCTTTGCAACTAGTTCAGCACTTACCTTAACATTATCTAGTTGTACCTCAAGTGTTGCTTCTTGGTTTGGTTTTAAAATCGCATTGCCTCCCAATGCGATTACGACACGATTTGCCATAAAAATCCTCCTTCATTTGCTCCTAAAAAATTTGATTGTACTAATTAAGCCTGCCAGTAAATCAACACCTGATGTGTGACCTACGCTCATGACTGCTTCTACGACCTGTTCTATTTGTTCTTCATTACTATTTGTTGTTAATGCCGTTACTAAATTCATTACTGGTTCACTAAAACGGCCTGATAATGCGCATAACAAATAATGCTTGCTGATATCTGTTGTTAGAACCTGTTCTGTTAACAGTTCAGTAAGTAAATTTATTAATGTGGAATTTTCTTCTTTTAATAGAATTCTTGCAGCTAGATGACCGACGACCATATCATCACCAGATGGCGTCAAGCCTGGACCTCTACCTATAAGAAAATCAAGACCTGCTTCTTGCTGCGATTGCTCTTCTAAACATAAACACTGAATGGCTTCACTAAATAGATTTCCAACTTTTACAAAATCAGCCAATGTGTTTTGACTGCCAGTTTCTTTTTCTACTGTATTTGTATATGAAAGCAGTTTTTCTAAACTAATTGTCAACACTTCTTCAGTTCGCTCTATTTTAGACGAGTAGGGTTTCCCATGCATCAGAAATAGATGTTCGTTAGAAAAATGGAGACTATTTTGCTGCCAGATTATCTGTTCATTGATCTCAACCGTGTCTAGTAAATTGGTAAAATCAGTTGCATCTAAATAAATTCCATTCGGCATAAAAGGATAGTTAGTGGTCGTAATGACCACTAACTGTTGTTTCCTCTCATCTTGAAGATTGAAACTACTTTTATATTTGCTGTGAACGTACCATTTTTGTACCCCAATGTCATTGGTTAACAGATTTTCATCGATAAAACGAGCATTAACAAACAATGTCTTCACCTTTTATTCTGTAAAACCTAATTTTTTTGCATAAGCTAAAACGGCTTTTTCAAAACAGTCGATTGGCGGTGTTACCGTTCCGGCACCAATTTGACCTAAACCAGCTTTCTTATTCGCGATTCCTGTATTAATCACTGGAAGAATTCCTGTTTCAACAACTTTTCGTGCATCGATTCCAAGACAAATTCCTTTAAAGTCCCATGTTGGAACTGGGAAATTTGGATTAGTGTCAATACAAATCTCCGTCATTTCATTACTTGTATTCAACGCATCGTAGAAGCCACCTGAACCCACAAAACGAGTAACCGCAGGTGCTGCAATCATTGCCATACCCCCAACACCAAATGTCTCTGTAATCGCGCTGTCACCCATATCTGGTGCTGCATCTGCTTCACTGAAGCCAGAGAAATATAATCCTTGAGGTGTGTTAACAGGACCGGTAAACCATTCGTCACCCATCCCTGCAATACGGATCCCAAATTCATGTCCATTTCTACACATAGCTGTAACGATCGTACCTTCTTGAATTTGTCTTGCCCCATCCATAACAGCTTTCGCTGATGCCATCATGATGTTCAAGAAAAATTGATCCGTGTCTGCTAAGAATTGAACCACTTCTTCACGTTTCGTTTGATCGATTTCAGTCAATCCAACAATGATCGGTGCCATTTCTTTCAAGAAAGCTAATGATGCTGCAATATTACGTTGATGGAATTCATCCCCCATAGCAATCGCTTTAGCAACCAACACATTGATGTTTAAGCCGTCTTCTTTTGTTTTTAATGCTGCACTTAAAACAGGTGCCAACGTGTCTCTCATCCATCTTAAACGAGTAATTACTTCATCAGAATAAGCACCAAAACGTAATACCGCACCAATTCCTTCGTTCATTGTACAAAAAGCACGATTACCGTCTGTTTTATTTTCAACGACTAAAACCGCCATGTTCGCAGAAGTGATTCCGCCCATTGGTCCTACAGCGTTAACATGATGACATGGAATTAATTTCACTTCACCAGATTCTAGCATTTTTCTAGCTTCTTCTTCGGTTTCACACCATTCTTCAAATAATGCTGCTCCTACACAAGCGCCTTGAATTGGGTCAACCATTTTATCGTAAGTGATTGGAGGTCCTGCATGAAGTAGGACTTTCCCTTCATTTAATTCTTGGATTACTGATTTTGCTGGAACTACATCTAATAAGAAAGGTGAACCAGCAACGATTTTTGCTGCTACTGCTTGGTTTGCTTCATCGATTGTTTTGTATACCATGTTTGTCATCCCTTCTTATTTACCTAATTCTACTTTATTTAAAAACTGTAGTGCTTTTTGCAAGGTGATATTTCCACCTGCAACTGGTTGCCAGTCATACTGAACGACTTTACCACCATGATTGATGATGGCCTCTGAGAAACTACGTAAACCAACGTTGATAAAGCCTTGATTTGTCAACAACGCTAACATTGCTTCTGTTGGCTCAATTGCAACTGGCGTTACTGCTGGTGCTGCTTCGATTGCTTTATCCGTTTGAGTTAGTGGATGATCTAGGATCGCTAGAGCTAAACGAACTGCTTGTGCATTACTGTCACAAAGAATTACGCCAGCATCTTTCATGATTGTTTCTTGCTCATGAATATTTTGAGGATCTTCGTCCGTTCCTACAATCGTACTGATCACAAATAATTCTCTGCCTTCAGCCTTTGCATTTGCTTTGATTTCTTTGATGGTTGGCGCTAATTCTTGTGCCATATTTGCATGAGAACCGTAGCCTAATACAACATCTAATAAAATAATCGCTGTTTCAGGGTCTTTTCCAGCTTCTTCTAACATTTCTTTACGTTTTGATGGATCGATCATTGGATGAGGTTTACCTTGCGTATAAACGTCATCTCCTAAGTCAATGATCTCATGTCCTTGATTTTTTAAGATAAAGCCTTCTGGCGCATGTTCGTCAGCCGTCAAAGCAAGACCTTCTTTAATCAGCATTGCCGCTTCATAAGCAAGAGTTCCGCCGGAGTATAAGCCTTTAACATATTTTTGTTCAGGTTTGAAAGAATGAGCAGGAACTGTTAATGTTTCTTTCACAGCTTGAACGTTTTTTTTATTCAATAATTGAACAGCCGTTTGAGCTGCTTCTTCTAAAGTATAAGCACGATATAGATTTTCTTCATGAGACGTTGGTTTTTCGCCTAGGAAAATCGTTACAGCTGGTTTTGAGATGCTTCTTAAAAGATTTAAGACTTCATCACGAACTTCTGGTGCAGGTGGTTTAGAGATTACAACCACCACTTCTGTGTTAGGGTCTTTCTCTAATGTCATGATGCTATCTTTTAAAGTGATTCCGCCAATTTCAGCTTTTAAATCACGCCCGCCAGTTCCAATTGCGTTCGTTACACCGCCACCTAATTTGTGGATGATCGTTGTTACTTCTTGAATACCTGTACCAGAAGCCCCAACAACACCGATTTTACCTTTACGAACAGCATTTGTGAATGCCACAGGAATCCCGTTGATAATGCCCGTTCCGCAGTCTGGTCCCATCAATAGCAACCCAGCATCATGTGCTTTTTCTTTTAAGCGTTTTTCATCTTCAATCGCAACATTATCACTAAAACAGAAGACATGTTTGCCTTCATCTAAAGCTTTTTCAATTTCAAGTGCTGCATGGGTACCAGGAATAGAGAAAACAACTACGCCAGCATCTTTACCAAGCTCAAAGGCTTTATCCCACGTTTTTACGACTTCTTCACCTGATGCGTCGCCGCCACCTTTTGTTTGTTCTTCTAAAAATACATCGATTTCCGTTAAAACTTGATCGATCAATGAGTCATCTTCAATGTCTAACACGATTACCATGTCATTGGAAGAAGCTTTTTCTAATTCATCGGTGTATAAACCACCCGTTTTGAAAATATCTTTGTTAGCAGGTGTTCCCATCATAACAGAAACATTATGAACGCCATCGATTGTATTTAATTTGTTGGTTAATAACATCAAGACGATTGAATCTTGATAGCTATTTGCTTTGATAATTGTGTGCAGCATTGAAATTCCTCCATTTATTTATTTTGCTTTGCAAAATTTATTCCGCAAACTTATTTTTGTGATCATAACGATCATAATGAATATCATCGCTGATCAAATATTCGTAAATATCATCTACGATTTCAATTCCATTTTCTTCATAATTTTTTTCACGGGCACGTCCTCGTTCCCCTGGGTAGTTCACTTCAGTAAAACCAGGGCTTGGACTGATTTCTTTTAATTCATCCAACATTGTTGAAATATTCTTTTTAAAGACGTCTAAACCAATGAAGAAATCTGGATTGATCACAATGTGAAGCTGACCTAATTCGCGGCCTTTAGATAAATCATGATACATGGAAGAAACGTGTTTGCCAAATGGCACGCCTAGTAAAATACCAGATAAAATATCTACCATCATCATCAAACCATAGCCTTTTGGTCCAGCAATCGGCAACAATGCATTGACTGCTGTTGAATCGGTTGTCGGGTTCCCTTTGGCATCTACTGCCCAAGAATCTGGTATAGCTTCTTTTTTAGAACGAGCATGCAAGATTTTCCCCCACGCTTGAACGGTTGTTGCCATATCAAATGTAATCACACGATCGTCATTACTAGGTGCAGCAAAGGCAATTGGATTCGTCCCGAAGTAAGGTTCACTTCCTCCAAATGGTACAACCATTGGATCAGATTGGCAAACAGAAAGGGCTACCATATCTTGTTCTGCAGCTCTTTCTACATAATAGGCAAGCGCTCCACTATGAGAGATATTGCGGACTCCAACAACGGCTACACCATTTTTCTTCGCCATTTCGATTGCGAGATCCATTGCTTTTTCTGCTGCTACAAAACCAGAACCGTTATCGCCTTCAAACATACCACAGCTAGGAGCTGTTTGGTTAAAAGAAAAAGTAGGATCATTGGTGATACCACCTTTGGCAATTCGTTCTGAATAATATTCTACGCGCATCGCACCATGAGAATGAATTCCTCGTGCATCTGCAAATGTCAAAACATCGCTTACGATTCCTGCATGTTCTTCTGATAAACCAGCTTTTTGTATTTTATCTTTGATTAGTTGATGTAAATCCGCTTTTTTTACTCTCATTTAAAACGCCTCCTTTTATTTAAATGTTTCCCGAATCAACACACATATAATAAGCAACCTTCTGTTTTTAAGTATCTAAGTTGTATTTATTTTTTTTCACCAAAAGCATTCGTATTTTCATATCGATCAAAATGAAGTGTATCGCTCTTTAAATAATCATAAATATCTTTAACGATGTCGATACCATCTGTCATTGATTTTTCATAATTGATTTGATTGATTTCTCCAGGATAATATACTTGCTCAAACCCATCAGCTGCTGGAATGGCATGTAGCTCTTCCACCATGCCGTCCACTGATTCTTTGAACATATCTAAGTCAGTAAAACGTTTTGGATCGATCAAAATATACATTTGACCAACATTACGTCCTTTGCTTATATCGTCATACATTGAAGAAACGTGTTTGCCAAATGGTAAGCCTAACAGCATACCTGATAAAATATCTACCATCATCATCAAACCATAGCCTTTTGGTCCAGCAATCGGTAATAAGCCATTGACTTTGTGAGGATCAGTTGTTGGTTTACCTTCTTTATCAACTGCCCAAGTGTCTGGGATATCCTTATTCTTAGAACGAGCATCCAAGACTTTGCCCCAAGCTTGAACGGTTGTTGCCATATCAAAGACAACAGGCTCGTGCCCTTTTCTAGGAGCTGCAAAAGCAATCGGATTAGTCCCAAAATAATTTTCTTTTCCGCCAAAAGGCACCACCATCGGATCTGATTGACACATTGCGATTGCAATCAAATCTTGCTGAGCTGCTTTTTTCACGTAATAAGATAAGGCTCCGCTATGGCTGATTTTAGAGATTCCAACAGCCGCAACGCCTGATTTTTTTGCCATATCAATAGCATAACCAAGGCCAACGTCAGCAACAAATTGACCTGCACCGTTCTTACCGTGGACGATCCCAGAACTTGGACCAGTTTCTTCAAATTCAATTACTGGATCAAGCGTCACACCGCCTTTATCGATTTGTTCTGCATAATATTCTACTCTAACGGCTCCATGTGAGTGGATACCGCACGCATCTGCAAATACCAAATGTGTCGCCACTTCATCTGCATGTTCTGGCTTTAAACCAGCTGTCGTTAATTTTTTTTCGATCAAATCATGCAATTCTTCTGGTTTCACTACAACAGTTTCATTCATTCTTAAACTTCCTCTTCGTTTAAATTAAATTTCTGGATCACGGTTGCAATCTTTTGAGTAAACATACATTAACGGCTCGTCACGTCCGACAGCATACGCTGCTTGTTGGACATATGAACTCATAAAAATATAATCCCCTTTTTCAACAGGCATCCATTCATTATCTAAGTTATACATACCTTGTCCAGAAAGTAAGTAAGCACCATGTTCTTGATAGTGTGTTTCGATATAACCATGACTTGCCCCAGGTTCAAATGAAAGAATGTGGAAGTTCATATCAAAACCTAAATCCTTAGGTAAAAAGTCCCACAGAAGAACATCTTTCATGCCTTCATATTCAATCGGTTCCATATCATTTACATTCCCAATTACTTTGTGTGCTTCATAGCCTTCTAATGGTTGATAACGTTTTTTGTATAAGAAGATTTCAGTATCAGCTTCTTGACCATTTTCTAAATACATCAATGTACTAGCTGGTAAATAAGCATAACCGCCTTTTGTTAGTTTGTGTGTTTCAGTACCGTCATTTACGTTTAACACTCCATCAATCACATAAACGATCGTTTCAACACCTTCACCACCAAAACCACGTTGATTTTTACCATCTTTATGCATAGTAATGATATAATCGACAAAATTTGCACCTAATTGTTTTGACCCTAAAATAGAGCAATCACAGTTTTCAAAACCAGGAATTACATTATTAACTAATCCATCATGCGGGATCAACGCGTAATTATTTTTTTTGATTACAGCTCTAGATGATAATAAACCATCAAGATAGCCTGTTTGATTATTTTTATAACCCATTTTTATTTCTCCTACTTTCTTTTATTTATAAGCTAATTCATATAATGTGCTAGCTAGTACTTTTACCCCATTCACTAAATCGTCAATATCTGTTGCTTCTGCAGGATTATGGCTGATACCGTTAATACTTGGAACAAAAATCATCGCTGTTGGGAAGTTTGGCGCAATGATTTGAGAATCATGACCTGCTCCACTATGCATTACTTTATATTTCATATTTTCAGCTTTAGCCGCTGTTTCAATCGCTGTTACAATTTCTTCATTCATTGGAACTGGCGCTTCATCCATCCATAAATCGATATCGATTTCTAAGCCATGTTCTGCTGCGATATCTCTCATCAATTGCTCGATTTCTTTTGTAAATGCATGTAACTCACCGCTGTCTGTATGACGGCAATCCATTGTAAATAGCACTTCTCCTGGAACAACGTTTACTGTATTTGGTTTAGGTTCAACTTTACCAAACGTTAATACTAGTGGATCGCCTACTTCTAAAGCACGATCGATTGCTTGTGAACAAATTTTAGCAAATCCGTAAACCGCATCTTTACGATAGCCCATTGGAGTTGTTCCAGCATGGTTTGCTTCGCCTTTCAATACAATTGTATAACGTCTTTGTCCTGCAATATTGTTGACCACACCGATTTGCAATTGCTCTTTTTCAAGCACAGTCCCTTGCTCGATATGGATTTCTACAAACGCTTTGATATCATCTCTAGCTGCTTTACTTTCGTCTCTAAAGTCAAAGCCATGGCGTCGCATTTCTTCGACAAATTTCAATCCTTCAAAGTCAGCGATCTCAAGAACATCTTCTTTCTTCGCTTCACCAACAAAGTTTTTACTACCCCAGAATACTGTAGGAAAACGGCTACCTTCCTCTTCGGCCATTGAAATAACTTCTAATGAACGTTTTGGTTTGCCGTGTGTTTCTAATAAATATTGGATCGCAACATACGCTGCAATGACACCAAATTGACCATCTAAGTTCCCACCATTCACAACCGTATCGATATGAGAACCTGATAGAACAGTTTCTTCTGGATGTTCTGTTCCTTCTACTCTACCAAAGAGGTTACCGATCTCATCAAATGAAGCAGTCATGCCGATTGCTTCTAATTTTTCTTTTACAGATTTTTGTGCTTTCAACCAAGAATCAGAATACAATAAACGTGTCATCCCACCGGTTGGGTCGTTGCCAATACTAGATAAATGATCGATATTTTCTTGTAAAACTTTTTTTAA
Organism: Enterococcus rotai; assembly: GCF_001465345.1. Taxonomy (NCBI): domain Bacteria; kingdom Bacillati; phylum Bacillota; class Bacilli; order Lactobacillales; family Enterococcaceae; genus Enterococcus; species Enterococcus rotai. The sequence continues at coordinate 73,860 of NZ_CP013655.1, forward strand.
ATCCATTTGATACATCTCCCTCTTTTATTATCATAACCATTGTAAGCGGTTGCCCGTTTTCATACACTATCCACATTTCACAAATTAACTCCTATCTTTGTGCGCATTAAACATAAAGACTAGCGCTATTTGGGTTAAAATAGAAATAAGTTAGTGAAATTATTTAAATTTATAGGCTGATTACTCTGAAAAATGATAGAATGCAGATGGTGTAAAAAATATCTCGACCATTTTTTTCTATTTTTCTGCCAGAGCTAAACAAGCTCGCTACGCTTTTGCCTTGAAACATGCCAAGAAATACAACGAAGTTATGAGTTGATATTGATTGGTACAAGGTGTAGCCTAGCGGAACGTTGTTACCTATAATTCAAGGAGGACCATTAATGAGAAAACAAACATTTCTTTACAGCACACTAGAAGATTTAGATTTATCTATGACCTTTTACTCAGACCCAAATGACTCTTCGGCTAAAGCTACACTCCTCTACTTTCATGGCGGTGGACTTTTATACGGCACTAGAGATGATTTGCCAGAATTATACTGCGAGCTTTTAGTTGAGAGTGGTTACAACTTGTTGACTGTTGACTATCCATTAGCCCCTGAGGTCAAGCTTCCCACTATTGTTACTTGTTTAAAAGAAGCAATTGATTGGTTCTTGCAAAATTATCAAACAACGTTAGGGTTGAAAAATTCGACTTATTTCTTATTTGGACGGTCTGCTGGTGCTTTTCTTACTTATTTATTATCTGCTCGTTATCCGCAACCAGAACAAAAAGGTTTGATTAGTTTTTATGGTTATTATGATTTAACAAATTCAGCTTTCAGTCAGCCAAGTAGCTATTATAATCAGTTTCCTAAGATTGCTCCTTTAACTGCACAAGCACTAATATATCCTAAACCAATCACAGAAGTTTCTATTAATGAACGTTTTTCACTTTATTTGTCTGGTCGACAATTTGGTAATTGGCTAAGTTATCTTGTGAACTCTCCTAGTGAAAAAGAGACCTTTAGTTTAACAGATACAGAGCTTGCTAAACTTCCACCTGCATTTTTAGCTCACAGCTCAGCTGATCAAGATGTCCCTGTGGAAACATCGCGTATTGCCCGCACTAAGTTAGTCAATGTTACTTATGAGGAAATTGAAAATTTACCTCATGATTTTGATGGCGATATCTCAAAACCTGAAGGGCTTCAAGTTTACCAAAACCTGATTGAATGGCTTGATAAAACAATAAATACTATTTGATTTTAACATAAGTATTCTTTTCTAAATATAGTAAAAAAGACATTCCCAATTACTCAGGAATGTCTTTTAAAATTGCTTTTTATTTTTCAGTTGCAGTTTCAGTAATCACTTCTACTGCACGTTTCATGCGGATGTCGTGTTTTAACATGTCTTCTGTTAAGACTTTTTTCACTTGATCGATCGGCATATTGTATTGTTCTGCTAATTCGTTGATTTCTTTGTCCATATCTTCTTGAGATACTTCGATATCTTCTGCTTTAGCGATCGCTTCGATCACAAGGTTTGTTTTCGTACGAACTTCTGCTTCTGCTTCAAATTGTTTGTGCAAGTCAGCTTCAGTTGTTCCAGTTAATTGATAGTACATATCTGGAGCGATCCCTTGACGTTGCATGTTGTTTAAGAATTCATCCATTGAACGGTGAACTTCGTCATGCACCATTACATGTGGAAGGTCAACGATTTCAGCATTATCAACAGCTTGACGGATAGCAGCTTCGTCTTTTGCTTCTGTTGCAGCAGCTTCTTTAGATTCTGTTAATTCTTTACGGTATTTTTCTTTTAATTCGTCTAATGATTCTACTGAATCGTCAACGTCTTTCGCAAATTCATCATCCAATGTTGGTAATTCTTTTGCTTTCACTTCGTGAACTTTCACTTGGAAAACAGCTTCTTTACCAGCTAAATCTTCTGCTTGGTAATCTTCTGGGAATGTTACTTTTACTTCAACTTCTTCGCCAGCTTTTTTGCCAACTAATTGCTCTTCAAAGCCTGGGATGAAAGAGTTAGAACCTAATTCAAGAGAATAGTTTTCGCCTTTTCCACCTTCAAAAGCTTCGCCATCTTTAAATCCTTCAAAATCGATTACGACAGTGTCGCCTTCAACAGCTGCTTCGTCTTCTTTGATTACTAATTCAGCTTGTGCATCTAATTCACGTTGGATGCGTGCATCTAAGTCTTCGTCTGTTACTTCACGGTCTTGTTTTTCAACTGTTAAGTTTTTGTATTCGCCTAATTTAACTTCAGGTTTTACAGTCACTTCAGCAGTTACAACCCAATCCTCACCTTTGTTCATGCTTTCAACATCAATTTTAGGTTGAGATACAGGATCGATTCCAGCTTCTTTCACAGCTGCTTCGTATACTTCTGGTAATACTGCGTTCAAAGCATCTTCATACAATGCTTCTTCGCCGTACATACGGTTAAATACTTGACGTGACACTTTCCCTTTACGGAATCCAGGTACGTTAAGATTTTTTTTAACTTTATCAAACGCTTGTTTCAAGCCTTTTTCAATTAGAGTTTGATCAACTGAAAAAGTTAACACACCATCATTGGTGCCTTTTTTTTCAAATTTCGCAGACATTTGTTTCCCTCCGAATAACTTAATTTTATACATGAATTTATGTTATGCATACCTTTAAATAGTACACTATCACTGGATAAATGTAAACATTTTAGGTGAGAAGAAGGGAAAATAAAAAGGAATTTATGACCCTGAGAGTTTAAAAGAGTCTTTTTTTACTATTCATTTCTATAAAATCGATTTACATAGGGGCATATTTCACAATAATAGGAGTAGACTCCATTTTGTTTTAAACGATGTCCCAAATTTTTCAGATAGGTTCACTCAGCTACCACTCTATTTTTCAGGTGCATGAGAGTTTACAAACTTGATAAAAGATTTTTTCAAAACTAGAAATCTTTCATTCGAAACCTTTTAATTGCAAAGTAAATCAATCCACAAAATAAAACTCCGAACAGAAAAATATGATATAAAACCGTAATAATATTAATCGATACTTCTTTACTCAAAGAAAGATACCCTGGTAACCACTTAGCAATTGCTTCAATATGTGACAGAAACGTAAAAAATATCATTACTAGTAACGAAATAACCATTGAAAATATCGCACTTTTGTTTACCGAAACAGCCATTGAAATAAAAACCAAAAGTATAACAAACAGCATTCCTGCAATACAAGTTATAATCATCTCTTTTGCATCATTATCAAAAATGATTAATCTATTGGTTGCGTACTTAGTATCTTTTACCAATAGTAAGTAAAAGAGTGAAGATAAACTAATATTAGACAAAAAATAGAAGACAATCATAATGGCCAATGAAATAAATTTAGCTGTCAATAATTTAGAAACATCGGCTACTCTAGTTATTTCTAATACTATTTGCCCTTCTGCAATTTCTGTCCCGATTAAGGATGCCCCAATAAACGTTAAGAGAGCTGTAGGAATACCAATCATTAAAAGTAACTGCCACATTGCACCAACAAATTTTATCAAGTCAAATGTTCCTGTAATCGAGATAAACGACCAATTAAATTTTAGTCCCAGAGCATATACAAGTGATAAACAGTTAAAAATAATAATAAAGAGTGTAATTCCCTTTTTATTCAGTTTAAAAATTTCTACCTCTAACAAACTCAGCATTTACAACCCCTCCCTAAAAAGTTTTTCAATATAATTATCACCTATTTGAATACTCTCTATCGAAAGACCATTTTCATATATTAAAGACAAAATTTGATTGATTAATATTATGTCATAGCTAAATTTAATCGTTTTCCCCTCTAATTCAACATTATTTATTAAATTAGTTTTTAGTACAGCGGTTTCCTTACTAATTACTATAGTAACTTGGTTTTTAAATTGGGGATTAACTTCTACTACATTTTTATCTGAAATAAACAAATAGCGATCACACATCTGTTCTATTTCAGACAATTGATGAGAAGAAATAAGAACAGTGACATTTTTATTTTGATTAAGCTCATAAATAAATTGTTTGAATTTTTCAACCCCAACTGGATCTAAACCAACAAACGGTTCATCCAAAATCAAAAGTTTGGGTGTTCCCATTAATGCTAGTGCTAATCCCAAACGCTGCTTCATTCCAAAAGAATAACCTTTCACTTTTTTCTTATTATTTTCTAAGCCAACAAAATCTAAACTCTCTATAATCAGTTTTGTTATCTCATCTTTATTCTTCTCACTGTTTTTATATTTCTCTTGAATAAATAAATTGTCATAGGCATTCATGTACTCAAATAATTCACAATCAAGCAGATAACCAATCTCATTCATTATTTCTTTTTCTTCAGTATAGTTCCCTTTTTTCTGATAATAAATCTCACCAGAATCTACAGTAATCAACCCTAAAATTGCTTTCATTAATGTCGTTTTTCCAGAACCATTTTTGCCAATCAAACCGACTATTTCACCTTTCTGAATTTTAAATGAAAGATCATGTAGTATTGTTGTCCCATCATAGCTTTTCTCCAGATGATTTACTTCTAACAAAGTATTCATATTAAACCTCCGTTACTGAATGGTATAATTCATAAAAATAGCCTTTAGCTTTTATTAGCTCTTCAACCGTTCCTTATTTTTCCTCCTAGATTCAAAAATGATTGTTACAATTACTGATACTGCAAAAACAATAAGAAAATTTAAAATACTCGATGAAGAATCATTATCTATAGATATATTTGTAATAGAAATATTTTTAGAATTAGCCGCTAGCTTTTTTGTATTTTCTACTATATTCTTAGCTACATCTGCTGTTAAATGTGAGTTGATAAAAAAATAGAACAGCGCAGAATAAACCAACGAAATAACACTACAACATAAAAATTTTAAATTTCTCCTTATATTTAACATATTGATGGTTATCGCAATAGATGTTCCAATCAGTACTGAAGGAACAACGCATAAAGTTATCAACACTGTGAAAACATTATGATTCTCAATGTTTTTAACAAACCAGATTAAATCACCCGCAAATAACAAGAGTAATACTATCAATATACATATACGTTTTTTCATAATTGACTCCTCCTTTTTAACTAACAATCAAATTATAGAGAGTATGTATTATAATTGGATAAGTGATGCTATTTGTCTTACTTGCAATCCATCCTAAAATAAGTCCTAGGGGAAATCTAACAACTAAATTGATCATAATACTTTCATTTAAATGACCAATAAAAGCAAATAAAATCGAACTAAGGATTACACTTACATAAACACTATAGGATGATCTTAACGAATTGAGCATCAAATCTCTATACATGTATTCTTCTCCTAAGCTAACAATCAAATAATGGAATACTAATAATAAAAAATCATCACCATTTTCAAATTTATCTTGAAGAAAAAACCAATAACACGTTAGTAACAATAAAAATATTCCAATTGAAAAGATTGGTCTAACCGTATATTTTTTTTGTTTCACTATTTCAATTTTTCTTTTGTAAAATAATTCAATAAGTTTGGGTACCAAAAATAACGCAATAAAAGTAGGCAGAGTTAGATAAGTTAAAATTCCTACATTAAAAGGTAGAATACTACAGGCTAAAATTAAAATTAACAGCAATAATAGGCTTAAGACTGATAACAAGAAACAAAAAATCAAAGGATTCAATCTAATTTCTTTTTCCATATTATCCACTCCCATCTTTAATCTGTTAGCTAAATCCTAACAAAAACCAGAGATATTTTATCCAGGTATGTTCTATTCTGTATACTTTAATGTATTAAACAAACCGTTTTCTATATCTACAAAAAAACTGTAGAGTAAAGTTTTTCAAACTTTATCTACAGTTTTTTCTAAATTTTAGTCTAAGCAAATGATAATCACTTACGAATTAGTAACAGGAATAATAACTAATACACTAAATTTCCCCTCTAAATACGAAAAGTTATGGTACCCTTTAAGCTTTTCGCAATGTTCTTTAATGCTATTAATTCCAAGGCCTAGTCTTCCTCTTTTTTTCTCTGATTGAATAATTTTTTTAGTGAAATCCATCTTTTTTTCTCGGGAAGTGTTTACAACCTTTATAATTAATTTTTCTTCATGATATTTCAAATAAATTTCTATCAATCCATCTACATCAAGATTTTTATATTCCTCTATAGCATTGTCTAGAATGTTACCCAATATAGAAAATAGGGGTAATGTTATGTCATCGATTTTAATATCAGATGGTATCTGCAACTCCATTTTATAATGGATATGTTCCTGTTTCATCTGATTAACCTTTAAATTCAACAGTGAATCAATCACCCAGCAACCTGTTAATCTTTCATAAAAATGATTGGAAAAAGATAATATCTCCTCTAACTTTTCTCTCGCTAAATCAATTTTTTCTTCAGATAATAAGTAATCCACGCTAATAAGTAAATTTTTAAGATCATGTTTTATCAATTGAATCTCTTCATACTCTTCTGAGTGCTCTTTATATCGCTGACTTTCAATGCCTGTTGAGAACTCTTTCAAATAATCATACTTTCTTTCAGATAACTTATTATAAATAAATATTATACTCAAATTAATAGTTAGTATCATTGTGCTAAATACAACTCTACTTATTAAAGAAGTCTCAAATGGAAAAAGAAGCAGAATAATTGAAGCAAATGGCGTAATTGAAAGCAGTATGTAATCATTGCCGACTAATTCTAACTGATTCTCTGCCTTAAAATAATTTAGAGAAGTAACTATTATCACAGTAACAACTATAATTAAGAGAAACAGAAATAGAAATGAAAATGATGTCTCATTATTTAACACTCCATATTTATCTACGTACATGCTCAGAATGTCATTTTGAAGTAAAATAATAAAAGATATATATATATATAGTGAAATATTTTTTTTGCAAATTTCCCTTTAAACAATAAAAGTATCTCCAATAAAATTACTAGAAACAATAAATACTTAGACTCATACAGTACATTTCCAACTGTAATGTTTACCTTAGTTAAGAGAAATAATAAAAAATTAACAACAAAAAATAGGTTAGATTTCATTCTACAAGTGAGAAAATTCAATAAGTAAATAGAAGTAGAAATGCTCTGCAACCCTATTAAAATAAGAATAATTCCCATCAGTAAAGTAACGATCATATTCCCATAGTCCTTTCTACAAATTGCCTATAGCTTTCTTTCACCTTTTTTCTTCGACTTCGACTAATTGTAAATCGCTCCCCGTTGATCATGTGAACTTCATCCTTATGAATAATTTTTACATATTTAAAATTGACTAATACACCTCTATTTATTTTCACAAAAATTAATGGATTCAACTGCTTTTCTAGATCTTTTATTTTGCCATAATATAGAACACTATCGGGTTCATAAGATAATTTCACATTAATCTGTCTTCCGTTTTCAGAACACAAACACAGAATCTCTTCTGTATCAACCTGATACTGCGAATTTTTATATTTAAAAAAAAGATACGAATGATTCATAAAAATATCATCTATAGCAGCTAAAAACACTTGCTCAATAACCTCACTCTCTACAGGTTTTAAAAGGTATCTAAACGGTGTAACTTCAAAACTTTGTAACGTATAAAAATCGTAACTAGTAACATATACAATTAATCCTTTTCTGCTTAACTTACGTATTTCTTTGGCAATTTCTATTCCATTACGTCCTGGCATTTCAATATCTAAAAACAGAATCTGATAGTCTCCTTGTGCAATAATATTTTTAAGCAAGGATTCACCTGATTCAAAAATATCTATATCTATATTAAGTTCTGTATGTTTGCTAATTATGTTCAATAAATTTTCTTCTAAATATGTTGCTTGCATTCTGTCATCATCACAAAGAGCAACCTTTATCATAATTATTAAGCTCCTTTTACAATAAATTAAAAACAAACTTAAAGACTACAATAGTATACCATATTAATTTTTATATTTTCTAAATGTTTTTGTCCGATAAACATATATACTGAGAATTCCCCGTACATTTTTACTAGATCATATGGGTGTGATTAGTATTTATTCGGCTCTGTATCCCTTTATATGATAAAAAAACCTGCCAATTTGCAGAATAGGCGACAGATTAATATACTCAAAAATATAGCCATTTCATTTTAAATCGTTAAATTCTTTACCTTTGCCTTGCACAAATCATTCGTACAGCTTTCTTACATCGGCAACAAAAAAGATGTTCAGCTAGTTAAAGCTCAAACATCTTTTTAATCGATTAATTCTCTTTCACCAATAGCTGAATTAAACGGTTTGTTTCTTGAAAAGCATGAAGCGCAGCGGTATCTAAATGATTGTCAAAAGACTCGGCCGCTTTAATTCCTGCAATGTCGGAAATTCCGCGAATATTTACGACGGGAATATCATAAAAATTAGCAATCTGTGCGATGGCAGTACTTTCCATATCAGAGGCTCTCGCTTTTGGAAAAGCTTCCTTAACCTTTGTCACAAAGCTCGGCTCACTCATAAAAGAATCAGCAGTTACAATCAAGCCCTTGTGTAAACTATACCCTTTAGGTTTTTCTAGAGAATCAAAAATTTCCACCCATTTTTGATTTAATACGTAATCACTTGGCATTTGCGGTACTTGTCCAAGCTTATACTCAAAGCCTGTTGCATCCACATCACTATAGGTAAGTTTGGTTCCGTATACAACATCGCCAATTTCAACCTCACCTAAAAATCCACCTGCCGATCCTGTATTAATGATCACATCTGGTTGAATTGTTTCACAAAGCAAACTTGCTGAAGCTGATGCATTGGCTTTGCCAATCCCCGTTTCTACTAAAAACAAAGAATAACTTGGCTGATCTAAAACTTCCTCGATCACAGTTTTACCACGTTTGACAATTGATTGTAATCGATAGGAACCACGAAATGGTTCTAATTCTTCTTCCATCGCTGCTGCTATGACGATTTTCATTTCTCTGCCTCCCACAACTTCCCAATCTCTTCTTGAACATCAACTTTCGTACCACCAAAATGCTCTTGGATGTAGTCTGTGACTGCTTGACTATGATAAAGTGCTGCTAGTTTTTTTAACGTTTGATCCTGTTGGCGCTCTTCTTTTGTGACTAAAACATTGATACTTTGCTGAGTATTTTCATCGATTTCTTCTTTAAACAAAGCATCCTTCAACACATTCAAACCACCTTCAAACGCAATTGTATTACTAATCAGTGCTAGATCAACATCTTGCAACACCCTTGGGCCTGTTGTATCATCAATCATTTTAAACTCTAATTGTTTAGGATTTTCAATGATATCCGATGGCGTGCCTGTTCCATTATCAAAATCCTTGGCTAATTTGATCAAACCAGCTGTTTCCATCAATCGTAATCCACGTGCCGTATTCGCTGGATTATCTGCGATTGCAACGATAGCCCCGTTTTTGATATCTGTAACAGATTTGTATTTATCTGAATAAATGCCCATTGGCTCCATATAAGTTGTTGCGATTGGTACTAATTTTTGATCGCTGTCTTGATTAAAACTGTTTAAATAGCCTAACGATTGAAAAGCATTTACATCTACCTGTTCTTCAACCGTTGCATTATTTAGTTGAGGACCACCGTTGATTTCTTTAACTTCTATCGTTAAACCAGCTTTCTTAGCTAAATCTGACTCTGCAATAAAGCGCCAAATATCAGCATCACTGTCTACTGATCCTAAAATGATTTTTGTCGTTTGATCCTTCTCTTTGGTTGTCTCTTTTTTATTTTGACTATTACAACCTGTCACCAAAAATAAAGCCGCTAAAATACTAAATCCAATCCACTTTTTCATAACAGCCTCCTTCAAGTCCTTACTATGATTCACCCTAGATTATTTCTCGCTCAAATGCTGAGATACTGATTCCTTGATCTAATACTAATTGAGCCCATTCTTTTGCTGAAAAAAGAGAATGATCTTTATAATTCCCACAACTTTTTGCATCCGTCCCTTGAACGTCAGACCATTGAATTTCTGCTACGATTTGAGCCAATGTGTTTTTTAATGCTTGCCCAACTTCTTTGGTTGGATAGTTGCCCCAAACAATTAAATGAAACCCTGTACGACAGCCAAAAGGAGAAATGTCGATAATCCCTGCCAAACGATCACGCAATAAATCAGCTAGTAAATGCTCTAACGTATGAATCGCTGCCGTCGGAATTTCTGCCTGATTTGGTTGAGCAAAACGTAAATCGTAATTCGTAATTTCGTCTCCTTTTTTCCCAACCTCTGTTGTAATTACTCGTACATATGGCGCAATCACTTTATTATGATCTAATGTAAAACTTTCCACCTCTGCCATGAAACTCATCCTTTCAATAAATTATTTAGTTGCCCCAAACCTCATTTGCCACATCAATCACTAACGATAGTTTTTTCCACTGATCTTCCTCCGTCAAAATGTTACCTTCTTCTGTCGACGCAAACCCACATTGAGGACTTAAACTTAAACGCTCCAATGGGACAAATTTACTTGCTTCTTTAATTCGCTTCACTAAGGTTTCCTTCTCTTCTAATTTACCGTCTTTACTTGTAACTAAGCCTAAAACCACTTGTTTATCTTCTGGAACAAAACGCAATGGCTCAAAATCTCCTGAACGCTCATCGTCAAACTCTAAGAAAAAGGCCTCGACATTTTGATTGCCTAACAACGTATCTGCAACAGGCTCATAACCACCAGATGTTGCCCAAGTTGAATGGTAATTCCCCCGGCAAACATGTGTTGTTACATGTAAATCTTCAGGTAGATCAACGATTGCATCATTATTTAAACGCAAATATAACTCTTGCAACGCTTGGGTATCATATTCACCATTGGTCATCGTCGTCCAAAAATTCTTGTCCACTAACATACCCCAAGTGCAATCGTCCAACTTAATATCTCGACAACCTAAGTCATATAAAGCTAGAATCGTTTCCCGATATGCCTTAGCAATATCTTGATAGAGTCGTTCCCGATCTGGATAAAATTCATTGACCTTTTCTTCATTTGAACTGCGAACCAATTCCGCTAATAACTGGGCTGGCGCTGGAATACTTTGGCGAACAGGTGTCCCATCAGCAATTTCTGTTAAAAATTCGTACTCCTCAAACACTGGATGTTCTGGATTGAAGCTTATTTTTCCTGTTAGTCGTGCGGAATCTGCTCGTGTTTCTTCTCCGTGAAATAAATACCCTTGATCCATCACATTATGCTCGATTCCTTTAAATCCCCAGAAAAAATCAAGATGCCAGTAACTACGACGAAATTCTCCATCACTGATAACGTTCAACCCGATTTCTTTTTGTTTTGCAACTAAATCCCGTATCGCCTGATCCTCAACTACTTTTAATTCATCTCCTGAAATCCCGCCAGACGCAAACTCTTCCCGCGCCTTTTTCAACGATTCAGGACGTAAAAAACTCCCTACGATTTCATACCGCTGTACTGAATGTTGACACATAACTAAATTCCCCCTCATTTTTTAAATAGAAAACAAAAAAATCCCTAGAAAAGTCAAAGACTCTTCTAAGGATGTAATAAACTTACATGGTACCACCTTAATTTACAAAAATCAGAGATTTTTGCCTCTACTCTAATACGCCGCATACACTTGATATTAGGATTCTTGGTAACGGGAACAACCGTGCATCTCTAAAATCATTTCTCGAAATGCCCACTCAAAAGCCATTTTCAAATTCGTTTTCTTCCACCTCTTTTCAGCTACCAAGGCTCTCTTTTAGAAATTCCACAGAATTTTACTTTCTTTTTCTACGTGTTTTTTTATTTATTTTTCATTATGATAGCAGATGAGGTGGTGGGTGTCAAATGGATAAATTGAATATTACAAAAATAAATATTCTAATTTTAAGATGAATGCAGTCAACTAAAAAAGATATGAGAATATTAATCGCTTGATGGGTTAGTTATTCTCATATTTTTTTGTTAGCTATTGGAAACTTGATTAGTAAGTTCATGCTTACTAGCCAGGGCTTTACTATTTAGTTTTCAATATAACTTTCAGCATCATCAATAAAAAATGTTAATTTCAAATCAGGATACTTTTTATCAAGTTCTCTTAAACAAGAAATAAATTTTCCACTTTGTAATTTTTCAGAAACATCATCAAAAACCGAACTAATTAATAATGCATCTTCTTTAGAACAGTTCTTCAAATAATTGATAGTTTCATCTTCACTTATTGATAAAATATTAGTCAAATTTACCCAACTTTTTTCAAGTCCAAAATCATCTTCATCATTTATACTTCTTCGTTCCTCTAAATTTTCTTTAATTTGATTAGATATATTCATATTTTTCTCCCAACTAAATAATTATTTATGGTTGTTTTGTACCATCTGGAAAAATGGTTCCAATTTTTCCATCTGTTTTTATTACACCAACTCGTACACCATTATAGTCTCCAAAAATAACTTCACCATTTTTAGCACTTGCAAAGTTTGGTTGGCTAGCAATATGTTGTCCTGCAGTCTCTATATCTTTACTTGTCCAATTTTCAGGAAACCATGATTGGCCTATTCCAGTACGTTTAGATGGTGTCTTATGATGTGGTACATTTCCAGTTCTAACACCATTAGGGTAAGTTTTTTCAATATTCACTTCAAACCCATTTTCTTTTAAGAAATCAATATTAGATTGACCATGCCCGCCACCTTTCATTTTAGACACTTTTCCTGTAGAAGGATTTATAGTAAAATCTCCAACATCTGCATGCTTCAAACTTTGTTCAGGAATTTCAACTTTAGGTACCTTAGCCCCACTGGCTTTCTTACTCTTAGGCGTAACTTGCCCTGCAGTCAACGGATGCTTCGCATAATAGCCCGCAATCCCCATCGCCGGAATCATACTTGCAACATTTGCCCAGCGTTGCGCTTTTTCAAGATCTGTTAATAGTTTACACGTATCATAATTTTTTCCATCAAGTAGTTCAAGGAAACAGAAAGAAAATGAGAAAAATAACTCTTCTAATCCGTAAAACACTATAAAGAAAGTCAATAGACCGCTAGGCTCTCCTAACGTCGCTATTGACTTTCTTTATTGGGCATGTGTTTTTGATAGTGCCCGAGGAACTCACAAAATAGCTAGTACCTTCGCTTATCCCTCTAACCTTTTCAGCATAACATGCCCACCGTTTACTTTAGCATTTGAATTTGTTCTTTCAAACCTTCTCTACTTCACCCTTAGAATCTAGCAAAATAGCATGGAGTTTTTTTCATTATTTTAATCATCTAAAAACAGAATTAAAAAAATAGCTTTACTTTTTTAATAATTCAAGAAATTCTGAGGGAATACTATCTGCTAGCCAAACTTTTTCATTTCCCAAATAGAACTTTATCCCTTTCGCTCTAGCATTTTCTGTGTTAATCACTAAAATAATCGGATTCTTCTCTTTTCTTTTCCCTACTAAAATAGCTGTCTCTATATCTTCGGATAAATGAACATATTGTCGAGACATAGGAGATAAACCATTTTTTTCAATTTCAGATAAAAAATCATGTGCAGTCCCATGATAAAGGAATTTAGGAGGAATAGCTTCTTCTTTTACTATTTTCATTGGAATAGAGTGTCCATACAATGCTCGAATACTATTCTCTTTAATCTCATGTCTCTTTTTTTCTGATTTCTCAATCATTATTTTTAAATCATCGAGTTCTACATTTTGCCATTCATCAGACTGATGAATGGCTTGTAATAATTGGTCAATTGGCACCCAACCATTTTTATCTAGTTCTAACTCATATTCCCATGGAGCATGACGTAATGCATAAGAAACTTCTTTACTCAATTTTGTATAGTTTATCCCCTTAGACAATTTCTTCCTCCCGATTATATTCGACCATTGTTTTAACAGCAGATTCTACCCATTCCCATAAATCCTCAAATTCACCTCTTTGTTCAAAACCTTCTGTAGTAAAATCATGAATTAATTGAACTCTATTTTCTTTTCCAATCTCAAAACAAGCTATATCATCATTATCGTCTCTTCTTGCAAAGGGTATTAACTTTCTATTAGGATACCTTTCTTTCAAATCATGGTACCTTCTAGTTGCTTGACCTGACTCAATTAAATACCACACATCAAAATCTACCAAGTTTAATTCAATTAATTTGTTATAGGCTTCAGGGTATATAAATACGTCTTCTTCAATATAAAATTTTTTCATAACTATAAGCACATTCTTTCTATTTCATTTTTTCTAAATCAAACGACCCCATTGGATTGTTATTTCTAAAATCAGCTTTCTGTTTTCCAACTCGTAACTCTATAGCTTCTCCCCATGTTTTTGGAACTCCTTTTTTTGTCGTAAATCTATCTATTGTGGCTTGATCAGGTAAAGGTGTATCAAAGCTTCTAACATTGGCTTGAACGTCTATTCCAACCTCTCTAGCTGCTGCAACCCTTGTGTTATCAAGAGTCGTCAAACTACCATCAGGCATTCTCACAACATCAATTGGGTCACCTTTCCAACCATTTGCTTTCACACTAGCAATAATTTCATCAGAACCATTTACAGAAGTTTGACTGAACCTAATTTCCGAAGGGTTAACATTTTCAATATTCTTTCCAAGTCCGCTGGCTTTCTTACTCTTAGGCGTAACTTGCCCTGCAGTCAACGGATGTTTCGCATAATAGCCCGCAATCCCCATCGCCGCAATCATACTTGCAACAGTTGCCCAACGTTGTGTTTTTTCAAGATCTGTTAATGACTTACCTGTATCAAAATTTTTCCCATCACGTAATTCAATCGCTAATTTCGTTAAATAATCTGGTTCTTCTTTGCCAAAAAACGCCTCTCTGCCATAAAGTTCGATCTGATTTTTGATCCATAAATCATACGCTTCATTTATTAGGAAGTCTTCTTGAGCCATTATATAAAGCTCTAAAAAAACGGCATTAGTGATTTTTTACTCACTAATACCGCTTTTAATACTTCACATTTTCTTGATGAGTTTCTCACAACCACCCTTCGTTAGCTAATAATAACTTAATCAGCGAGAACATTCTTACTAGTAAAGCGCCATTTTATTTCAAAATTAGTTTATTTCTTCATTTACCATATCTAAAAGAAATTCCCCAAAACTATCATATAAAACTTCATTTTTTTGTGCATCTTCAGAAAAACCAGGAAAATAAGATGTAATTTTAGGTTCGTTGTTACTATTCAAATCTTTATAGTTCATACAGTACATTTCTCCCATTCCACTATTATATATAATAACTAGATGTTTTGGCATGTTTACCAATTTCCGTTCGTTTAAAGTAGCCCAAACAGCGTCTGGAACACCAGAATTTTCAAAGTCTTCTCTAAACACTCCGTAAATTTCTATAGAACCAAAAGTTAAAGCTCCAAAACAAGATAAAAAAAGTTTATAGTCTTCAGAAAATTGTATACCAAGAACCAATTGAGCTTTTTTTATAATTTCTTCTGATGCTCCTCCAAAATCGTCTACTAAGTCATCATTTTCTACAATTATTTTTTTTGCTTGATTATACTTCTCAGTGCTCATTACAAAATCTCCTTTATTTAAAATCTTTTGCTCTGTTTTTCCAATAGTCGGAACGCCATTTATTAAAAGATTTCCTATCTATTCCAGATGGGACTGAATTAGGATTGATATGAATTGTTTTTGAGTTGCTCTGATGGAAAGATTGTTCCACCTCTGCAATAGAACTTATATCTCTTTGTGTCATATGATGTAAGTTTATTGGGTTACCATCTGGACCTAAAGGAGCTAACCCCTGTTCCATTCTTTGAAGATTAGAACGCCCCTTAACATCTACTTTATTAACATCAATTATACCATCTCTTTGATAAACTTTGGTTCCTTTAAAGTCAATATCCTTTTTCCAATATTCCCTAATTTGTGAATAATTATTAGAAATATCACTCCCATCAGCTTTTTTATAGCTACTATTCCCCTTACTCTTATTCCTATCTAAAGTGTAATTTTTCCCATCTTTATTCCCGGTAATAGGCGTTCTTTCAGGTGTAACTTGTCCTGCAGTCAACGGATGCTTCACATAATAGCCCACAATCCCCATCGCCGCAATCATACTTGCAACAGTTGCCCAGCGTTGCGTCTTTTCAAGATCTGTTAATGGTTTCCCTGTATCATAATTTTTCCATCACGTAATTCAATCGCTAATTTCGTCAAATAATCAGGTTCTTCTTTGCCTAAAACTGCATCTCTGCCATAAAGTTCTATCTGATTTTTTATCCATAAATCGTGAAGTTGTACATAAAAAACGGTATCAGTGATTGTTTACTCACTAATACCGTTTAAATAGTCTACAATTAGCTGACTATACTTTAAAGAAACATTCAAAAAGACTAGAAAAGTCCTTTGAAGTTTTATAAAATAGATACTGCTAGCTTTTGTTAGCTATTGGCAACTTGATTAGTGAGTTTATCCCTTACTAGTCAAGGCTTTACTATCTGACGCTAATCAGATAGTAAAGTGCCTTATTATTTGGAATCTGGTTCTGTTGTTTTCTTCATGTAATCATTATAAGGGTCTTCAATATTATCCCCAACATCTTCAATGGCATCCTCTATTTCTTCAAGTATTTCTGAAGATATATTTGTAGTATCTTCAATAGATTCTTTCATTTTATCATAAGTCTTTTTCAATCCTAAATTTATTAGTAGTGACGTAATTATATCTACATCATCATAATTTTCTGTATTCCATAAGCTACATAAAACATCATCTAATTCACTTCTCAAAGGTTCTTTCAAATTTTCGTAAGTATCTCCTTGCCTCATCATCAATTCGTCTAAAATATCAAAAAATTCTTTCTTGGTTAATTTTTTATTTTTAAAGTCCATGATAGCTTGTTCAAATAATAAGTATAATTTATCTGCAGACAGCCATGGCATTTCAGAATAATCTTCTTTTTTCATAACTTTTTCCATTCTATTACCTCCCTTGAATTGGAACATGAACTTCATTTAAGTTTTGCTTTTTCGTCCATAATCCATCAACAGTTACTTGTTTATTTCCTATCTTAATTTGAGCAGTCCATCTTGAACCTGATGCTGAATCTGGAAACTTGGCTGCTGCAACAGGGTCTGGTTCATGCCATCTAATAATGACTTTCTGACCATCAGATAATTGGAATTCATATTTCCCACCATTTTTCATAGTGTCTGTAGGCTTAAATGTGTTTGGAGTGCCTTCTGGAATCATATTTTGCAAATCTTTTAAACTTATTTCTCCATTTTCCAAAAGATTTTCAACTACTAATCGAGTTTGATCTCTATTTAAAGTTTCTACAGAGTGTTTTCCAATCTCAGTTCCAGTCCCGTTGGCCTTCTTATAACTACTATTCCCCTTACTTTTACTCCTATCTAAAGTGTAATTTTTTCCATTCTTATTCCCAGTAACAGGTGTTCCCTTAGGCGTAACTTGTCCTGCAGTCAACGGATGCTTCGCATAATAGCCCACAATCCCCATCGCCGCAATCATACTTGCAACAGTTGCCCAGCGTTGCGCTTTTTCAAGACCTGTTAATGACTTACCTGTATCAAAATTTTTCCCATCACGTAATTCAATCGCTAATTTCGTCAAATAATCAGGTTCTTCTTTGCCAAAAACCGCCTCTCTGCCATAAAGTTCGATTTGGTTTTTGATCCATAAATCATAGGCTTCATTCACTTGGAAGTCTTCTTGCGTGATACGTGTTGGATCAATGACCCACATCCATCTTTTCGTCCCATTAATATCAACAAGCATATACTTGCGTTTATCCAATTCGCCTTGTAATTTCAAGCCGTCCGCTTTTACTTGTTTTTCCCAATTATCTCGTTTGGCTTTGGCTCGGTTTTCCATACATTGATTATGATAAAAAATGAATTCACAAAAATTAGGCTACCAATTATCAGTAGCCTAATATACTTTTTATGTCACTGCACTTATTATTTTAGGTCAGCTCTCTCTTAATTGATGTGACAAACCATTTTCATTTTCGTAATGTTCACTCTAACATCAAAGAAATCTCATAGGAGAGTTAATATTTTTTTATTATTCCTAATCAATTAAGTATACGTTGAAACTCTTCGTTTTACCATCCACTACAGTATCCAATACCTCTTTTTCCCAAAATAATATAATATCCTCTCGAAAGGTTTCAATAAATAGTTCCTTTGCAGGCAGATCATCTTTTAGAAATTCGGAATAGTTGTATATAACCAGTTTAAAACAATTGCTATCGATCCAGCTTAAATCCGTCATCCAGTCAGTAAGCGAATCCCATCCTGAAACGTCCGAAAGATCGAATTTTTCTTTCATGCTTTGAAAAAACTGTTCTTTACTTTGTATCTGCTCACCATCTAACTCAATAGTATAGCAATTTCCCTTTCTAATTTCTTTACTTAACAAAACTAATTTTTCTTTTGATAATTCAATAATCGTGTTAGATGTTAGCTTATCATATTTTATACAATCTTCCGCAAAATCAATATGATACGTTAAATTCAAATCAGAAAACTTTTGGTCTAACACTCTCAAGCATTCGATAAA
This sequence comes from Enterococcus rotai, assembly GCF_001465345.1. Taxonomy (NCBI): domain Bacteria; kingdom Bacillati; phylum Bacillota; class Bacilli; order Lactobacillales; family Enterococcaceae; genus Enterococcus; species Enterococcus rotai. Next base: position 92,420 of record NZ_CP013655.1, read on the forward strand.
TATTTTACTCTGTAGTCTTTCAGATATATCTTCAAAAACTTCACTAGTCCAATAAACATTATCTTTTGAGCAGCCCATTAAATAATTTATTGTCTTTACTTCATTTTCTGACAATATTGCTGTCAATTTTTCCCAACTATTTTCTACTCCATAATCATAATTTAAACTTATTTCTCTTCTTTCTTTCAAAACTTGATTTACTCTATCAGATAAATTCATAAAATAATTCCTTTTGTATACTTTAAACCTCTTATACAGCTATCATGAAAATTATTCAGCAATTGCATTTACTATCCAACACTAATCAGATAGTAAAGTGCCTTATTTTTATGTTGCTAGAAGTCTGATGGTTCTGTATATTCAATATAATCTCCTGATAAGCCTTCTGGAAACTGTTCTTCTGGATATTCTCTTTCTAAAAGCTCATTAAAATTCTTTATCGTTTCACTCAACGCTTCCTGCTGAGTTTTACCAAAACCAACAGCAGATTCTGGATAATTATCATCAGACCTCAATTTTATATTAATATCTGTATAACCAGAGAAAGCGCCTGAATTATCTTCATAAATTTTCACTTTCATTTTACCATATGGAAGAATTCCTACCATCCATATATTATATTCACCAACACATCTCTCGATTTTTGAAACATTTTTTAAAGATAAATTTTTCCACATAACTTTATTCTCCTTTTATTGTTTTCCAAATGATATTATTTTTCCTGTTGGCTTATGAATATCAATGTACTTCCCATTTTTGTAATATCTTACTACATTAGGTGTAGGATAATCTATTTTTTTTGTTCGTGCTCCTTTTAGTTTACGACTAAAATCTTCCGCTTTATTCAAATATTGCTCTAGAGAGTTAGCTTTAACTTCTGCTCCATGCTTCTCAAAATGCTTTGTCAAAGAAGCTTCCGAGTCAGCAAAAGTCCCCTTATGCCATTTATTTAGAGCATCATCACATATGTTATGAACTAATATACTCAAATTAGAAACAAAATAAGTATGAGCATTCTCTACTTCAAAATTATATACCTTAATAGGTTTATTAAGACAGATAATTTGAATATCGGTGATTGGCAATGTATTTCCTAAACTATCAATCAAATTGTCATTACACGTTAATTCTTTGGCCTTTACCCATCCTTTGTTTAGCAAATAGAACGGATGCTCTTCAGTGGTTTCAATTATTTCATTACCAACAATAATTCGAACAAGTCCGCTAGTGTCACTAACAAATAATTGAACAACTTTTTCATAAGACTGAATATTAGAGTTTTCATGCTTTGCAAAAACTTTTTCACCTATTTGAATAGATTCAATTGGTTTATGTCCTTGTTCTGTTAAAATAAGTGTTCCTGAAACAAAACACTTAGCCCCACTGGCTTTCTTACTCTTAGGTGTAACTTGTCCTGCAGTCAACGGATGTTTCGCATAATAGCCCGCAATCCCCATCGCCGCAATCATACTTGCAATAGTTGCCCAGCGTTGCGCTTTTTCAAGATCTGTTAAGGGTTTTCCTGTATCAAAATTTTTCCCATCACGTAATTCAATCGCTAATTTCGTTAAATAATCTGGTTCTTCTTTGCCAAAAACCGCCTCTCTGCCATAAAGTTCGATTTGGTTTTTGATCCATAAATCATAGGCTTCATTCACTTGGAAGTCTTCTTGTGTAATACGAGTTGGATCAATGACCCACATCCATCTTTTCGTCCCATTAATATCAACAAGCATATACTTGCGTTTATCCAATTCGCCTTGTAATTTCAAGCCGTCCGCTTTTACTTGTTTTTCCCAATTGTCTCTCTTAGCTTTTGCTCGATTTTCTATCTCTTTTGCTCGAGCTTGCCAGCGTTCATTGATTGGTTTGGCCCAACTCATATTTAAACGAGTCATATCAAACGTTCCCGTTGCTGGATTCCATGCTTTGCAGTTTGCTACTTCATTCAAGCCAGTACTAAATTCTGCTTCACTCGCTTCGAAATCAGAAAAAATAGTTGCTGAATGTGTATTATATTCATGAAACTTCCTCAATTTTTCTTGACGCTTCTCAATAGTCTCACACGCATTGATATAACGCCGCTCTAAATCAGGGCGCATCGTTTTGGCGGTACTCATCTGTTGCTCAACATCTCGTTTTACTTCTTCAAAACGGGCGATTTGTTCTAAAATTTCATCTTCGATCGTATCAATGCCACAAACCATGCTTTGATAGTCGCTAAGCAAGCGTTTATTCGCGCTTTCTAGCGCTTCTCCTGTCATTATAGCAGATTGACACAACGGTGTGTATGCCACCATAAAATAGCTTTTAGCTGAATCGTACGCCTTACTGGATAAAGGCGCTGATAAAAATGACTGAATACTCGTTTGCAGTGAAGCAATGGCTTGACTTGCTTGATTATTCATTTGAGAAGCTTGATTAGCTTGTGCTTGAACTTCACCGATATAAAAATTAAGTCCCATTTGACTCTCCCTCCTTTTGCTTCCCAAAAGAAGTTTGTTCTGCACTTACTGATTCTTCCTGATCTAACAACAATCGATATTCTTTTTCTAGCTCAACTTGTTGCTCTTCAAGTTCTCGTTGCGCTTTTTTAGCTAGATGAAGACTTTCATCTCCACGATCTTGATAAAAAGCTCGTTCTTCTGCTTCACAACTGTTCAAAACAAACTCATACGCTTGTTGCTCTTTTTGCTGTAAGTAGAAAAAAGCTTCTTGTTGTTCTTCTACTTGGCGTTGTTCTTTCTTGATACCTAGTTGATCCTCTTGTAATTGTTCGATACGCATGCGGAACTGGTAATTTTTTTGGTCGTAATCTATATCATTCATCGAAAACCTCCCAAATTGGTTAGTTGAGCAATATTCTGATCAACTTTTTCAAATTCTTTCGCAACAGAATGAATATTATTCCCCGCAGAAACAACACTAGAAGATAACAGCTTTAGTCCTTGCTCATATTTATTCATTGCTTGTTTGGCATTTGCGTTGCCCAAGACGTTAGTTCCTGATGAAACGGTTGATGCATTGATACTATTTAATGCACTAGCTGATTGACTAAAAGAAGCTGAAATTCCTGCTGCAATGCTTGTGTTACTTGAAATTGCCATATATACACACCCTTCATTTTTGTGATTATATTACAATTATAGCGAACAGAAATTAAAAAATAAATAACTTTTTAGGTAATTAAAAAAACTTTTTAAACAACTTGAATTTCTTTTAGGATTTATTATATAACAAATAATGCGAAATGATGTTTCAACATAAGTTAAAGTCGGAGGGTTTAGAAAAAAAAGTTTTGTTATTTTTCCTTATATATAAGAGAGAGGGTTTTGGGTGTTATTTAATCATGAAATGTAAGATTTTTCATTGCGAACAGCTGTTTTTTTCGGTATACTAATAGCCATAGGATAGAAATAATTAACAAGAGGAATAGCAATCATTCACTTAGCACGAAATGAGTGAATTAGATGTAATTTCTCCTAACGATAAAACTAAATAATTGGCACTTCCTGATCTGGCTACCAACCAAACTAGTGAAGTTTTGATTGAACAGCGTAACCTGCTTAAACAAATCGCCAATAGTGTACGTCAAATTCTTATTTTTACATTCTTTTGTTTACTAGAAGACCGCAAATCTTCTCCTTCCAAGTACAAACGAGTAAAAATAATTGTTTTTTGATATGCCTATTGTCAACGATTGCAGGTGTAACTGTAGTCGTTTTTTGTTGCTATCTTATAAAATTTGAGAAAAAGAGCAAAATAAATAGGCACTTCACCTACCAGTACCACCCAGTAAATGAAGCCCTGAATAGACAGCGTAACCTATCTATCCAAGTTGCCTGATTACTAGTACCGTAGCACTAGCTTCTTTATTGTACCTAATTTTTGTAAGAATTTCTAGACAGTTTTTGAAATTTCTTCAAATTGGGCTAAGAAACGCGCTATAGTCTGTTAGTCATCCCAACGATAGAGGCGGCAATCTCTATCGTTTTTTCTTTTTCTCAATTGTTGATTGGTGCTTAAATAAACAATAAAAAGGAGAACTTACTTATGAAAAATTCTGCACTTTGTATTAAAGCTGTTCCTTATCAGGAAATTATTGATCTTAGAGATACAGTTGAACGGTTACAATCATGGCAAGAACCGTTGGCGGTTTTGGAGAAGTATTTTACGAATCCAAATACGCCGATTAATAAGAAACAGGTTGTGAAAGATTATTATGCTTGTTCAAAACTTTTCCAAACTTTTAATACAGAGTTTAAAAACCTCAACTTAATTGCTGCAAAACAAGTATCAAAAATTCAAGAAGTAAATGCAAAATAATTACTTATACAATAAAAGGGGCTCTATAAATCAGCCCCTAAATTATATAATTACTTATTCTCTGCCATTTTTTTAAAAACTTGATCATGCTTATCCATAAAAAAATCTATATCAGATGAAAATGTTCCTAATAGATTTTCCGATTTAATCACTAAAGATTTTTCTAATGAGACTTGTCCATCACGAACAATAAAATCTAGTTGATCACTTTCATTTAAGGATAATGCTTGAATTACTTCATTAGGCAAAGATATGATATATGTACCACCATGCTTTCTTATTCGCTCAGATTTTCTTATTCTTTTAGTCATTTTAGTTTCTCCATGATTTTATTTATTAAAATTAGCTTTTTTCAACTTTCCCAATCAAGTTTTTTACCATCATTATTTCATAAGGCTCATTTGTCGGGAAAAATCCCCCAACTGTTTTAAAACCCAATTTAAGATATAAATGCTGAGAATACTCTTCACTGGAAGTTGACAGCATAAGTTCTTTAAACCCTTGAACGATCATTTCACGCTCAAAAAAATGCATTAAATCTGTCCCATATTGTTTACGTCTAAAAGGTTCCAAGATAAACAACATATCCACAAATGGAATAGACTCCCAAAAGAAACTAAATCTAAGCCAACCGATCATTTCATTTTCTTCAATAATCAGAATTCTATTTTCCTCAATAGCTAAGCGAAGTCTCTCTTGAGGTATGTGAGTATCATGTATCGCTAATAAATCTAGATCCATTAATGTTGCATTCCGTATCATCCTTGATAACCTTCTTTCATACAGCTTTATAGATTGATTATACAATAAAAAGTATGTTTCATTTCTTAATTATTCACACTTACAAAAAAATGAGCCAAAACTATTCAATAGTTTTAACCCATCAATCTTTGCTTATCTTATTTCCCAGTAATCGAATCCCAAAGTCCGCTAAAGAAGCCTTTAATATTCTCCCAAAGTCCTTTAGATTTCTCCTGAATTTGCTCTTTCGTTTTAGACAAATCTAGTTGATTAACAAAATCTTCAAAAATATTTTTGTCTTTCATATCACTCATCAAAGTCGTTAATTCTTTCACCTGATCTGATGACATTACATCTTTGATTCCTTGACTTTGCAAGGCATTTTCAACAGTTTTTTGAATATCTGCTTGCGTCAGATTTTTACCATCAGCCGTTTTTGCTGCCAATTCTTTTTTCGCTTGTTCTTGTGCTGCATTCAAGGCTTCATCGGAATACCCATCTTTGTCTTTATTTTCTTCTGTGATCTTAGATAGTACGTCCATTTCGTCCTGTGCAACACCTACACGGTCTCGATTGATGATCCCACCAGATTCTTCGACAATCTTATAGACACCTGCTAAAGCGCCTGAACCATCGATTGGCACAGCGGATGCAACAGTTAATTTGGCATCTGTTATCCCAGCAGTTAACGCTGCATTTTGATACTGAGCTTCTGTGATTTTCGTGATATTTTTAGGTGTAGCGATATCTACAGAGATTCCATCCCCTTTTTTCTGCGTTTCCATCCGAACAGAACTATACACCGCCCATTCTGATGTGAAGCCACCATCAGGGATAAAGCTCATCAAATCTTTCCCAGTTGTTGTGTATTGAGGTGTTTCACCTTTAATTCCTAATTCTTTTAACGTAAAATCCTTTTGCTCTTGGGTCAGTGCATTACCTAAGGCAACCGCATTGATTTGTAGATTTTCTTCAACGCTACTGCTTGTCTCAGTATTCGTTGAGCTTGTTGTTGTGCTTTGCTCTGTCGCAAATGCTGTCGTACCACTATAGATACTTGTTGAAATCAAAAGTAAGCTCATCGCTACTGCTAGTTTTTTTTGTTTTTGTTTCATAAAAATCCTCCTAAAATAACTTCTATTTGTTTCATACTATACAACACTTTTTTTAGTTATTCCTTAAGGACGATCCCATTTTTATAAATTTTTACTGTATTTTAACTTCTTTTCTCTCATTGATCTAGATATTTAGGATAAAACATTTCTCGCTGTTTTCTCAATCGATACTGAATTTGCTGAATAAAACGGTTCGGAGCAGTCACTTTTAAAAAGGGACCAAACGACAATACTTGAATCAATAACTCTGTTTCATCTTGAGCTAAGTAAAAGATCGTCAACTGATACATTGCCTCATCTTCTAATTTTTGTGTGACTTTTCGATAATTGGAAAAATGAAATGTCGCTCTCTCCAAAGTATCACGCTGATCTTTTAGTAGACAAGTAATTGATTTTTCTGTTATACGCTGTACGCTGTTGTTTTCAAAGTGCTGCTTTAATAAACGAACAGTTTGTATCTCAGATACATTCAACAGACAATTTTCCCACTTGCCTTTTTTTGTTTGGCGTTTTCCCTTTAAGCGAAACTTATTATTTTTATGCGAATACTCGATTTTATCTGGTTTTATTCGATGTGTGACATTCACTTGGTTATCTAAGCCTTGATACTCTATTTCAAGATACAGCTGCTTTTGGATGCCTGCAACTAATAAATGAATATTTCGTTGATATTCAGTATTATGAAATCGATCATCAGTTTGAAATTGATCATAATAATCGATATCTTCTGGTCCAAATAAAACTGAAACTTCCTGCAATTGATTCAATAAATGTAACTGTTCAGCTTCAGTTAAAAATAACGAGATTTTGTCGTCTTGTAGCATTGTTTTTAGCCACTGCTTTTCCAATAAGGTCACTGGACGTTGCGGTAACTGATGTAAAATAGAGTGATAGCACTCTTTGTCTTGCTTGACTAAATGCCACGCATCTTCTTCATTAAAAAAAGCATCTGCAAAATGAAAGAGTGTCTCACCATAGCCATTTTCCTCAATGACTTGCTGAATTTCATTTTTATTCATTGGTAATTGCTGCAGCACTTTTTCTGCAATCGCAAAATATTGCCCATAAATTTCGTGAAATAACGGCATTATCTTTGTACCTCCTCTTCAAAATAGAGTGAGTACATTTTTTGGTAATCCACCCAAAACTGTTTTTCCCACAAGCGATTCGTACATTGAATTTTTTCGATACGTCCAAAAAAGGTTCTTAAAAATGGCGTAATAGCTACCATATCAGCTAACTTTATTTGAAAAAGATAGCGATTTTTTTCTAACCTTGTAACGTCACCTTGACGTTTTTCTTTTTCCAACCGTCGAATCAAATATACTTCCTTCTCTTCATCAATTGAAAAGAATACTTTTAGCACTTGGGTCGGTCGGTTCGCTATTGCTGCGTTCCATACAACCTCTTTTTGCTTTAAAAGTTGTTCTTGATAGAGAGCAGTTTGGGGATTTACAGCTTTTAATTTTACATGACTGATCGTGTGTAAACGTATAGAGTATAAGCGTTTTTTGCCTTTCAATTTGCCAACAAGATGTTGATGAATGGCTTGTAACAGTAATAAAGTGACCTCAGCATCAAAGGTTTGGTGGAAAAATGTATGCTTAAAAACATAAGGCGATCTTTGAATCTTTGTCTCACGAGCTAAAAGATGCTCTCCGATAATTCCAACAGGAAACACTTCTTTATAAAATTGAATTGCTTGTAATACATTTTCTGACAATACCATCCTTGGTTGCTGTTGATAGTATAGCGTTTTCCCTTGCTTACTTTCTTGTAAAATACCTAATGCAACATATTCTTTCACTTTTTTTCTAATGGTCAAAGGATCTAGCATATAATCATCTTGAAAAACACTCAAATAATCCGTATCAATCAGTTCAACTAATTCAGCAATCGTAAATTTTTGTTGATCAATAAAAATATCCAATAAAACAAAGTGTAAAAAAATATCATTTTTTGTAAATGATTTACTCTTCCATAATCGCTGAAATGGATTTTCGCTTTTTCGATGACCGTCAATCGCTAGACGCAGTGTTTTTTTCCCATTGTTATAATCAATTTCAATAAACTCTGAAAAAAAGCTCTCGATCCTTCGGCGTTCATTATCATAGCTTCGCTTACTCCCATATGTAAATTCTTCCCGATCCTTAAAACCGTAGATATAAAAATCTCTTGCGTATCTACGCAAGATTTCACTATTTTTGACTAATTCCTGAAACTTCTTTGCCATATGTTCTCCTTTTTTCTCCCTTTTATCCTATTTAAACAAAGGAAAGACTTATGCGCAACTTTTTTTAAAAGATAAGTTATGTATTATCAATTATGATAAAAGCAACTTAAATATATCTAGTTTCCTGAGCTAGTCTAAAAAAAATAAAAAGTGACAGTGACATAAAAACAACACACTCATTTTTCTTATTTTTCATTGAGACAAACCAAGCTCATCACACTTTTAATTCTAGGAGGAAGTTCTTATGGCTTTTATCAAATTACACTCTACTAACCCAAAATTATCCTATCTCTTATACAAAAATCCAGCTAGTGGTATGCAGCTAAGAAAAATCAGAAAGGGCTTTGGATATGGCTGGTACCCGAATGAGCTCACCTATTGTGCTTATTTCTCAGATTCAGACTCAACCATTTCTTTTCGCCCAACAAGAGAAGAAGAAAAACATTATTTAAATGTCTCTCAATACCAGGCACCTTTAGCTTACCTATCGTTATTAACTGAATATTTTAGCTATCCCATGAAGGAGCAAGACCTTGATGAAAAGGGCTATACATACACATTGATTTTTGCTTCCATTGCCGTTCGACGTATGCATTTTTTACGTTTTTTCCAACAACAATTCCCTTCAATTTCTCTAACTTATGAAGAAGAATTGGAAAATATTGGTAAGTTAACTATCCAAACTGAGGGATCTTTACATGACTTACTTCATTACGCGCAACTCTTTTTATTTTTCCAAGCATTGTTTGCACCTGAGTTTTTAGACGAAACAGAGTCATCCATCAGCAAGCAAATCACTTCTTTAAAAGCAATCGATGCACCCTTTTACTTACGAAATCTTTTTGTACGACATTTTTTAAATCGTCGAAATCTTTTTAATCGTTTTAAAGAAGAAATTGAAGAAACAGAACGCTATACAATCCAGTTTGCTTTTGGACAAACCAATTTACAACGACGTAATCTGGCAGAATCCTTGCTCGATTTTGATCGTAATATCGTTGATATTGGCTGTGGTGAAGGCTATTATATTTCACATTTTTCACAAAAGATAAACGAAAAAACTTACTCAGCAATTGATAGTAATCCTGAAGTTTTAGCTGTTGCAAAAGAAAAAGTTGCAAAAAAAGAACTGGAAAATGTCCAATTTTATTCTTCACTTGAGGAATGGATAGCACAGTCGCATACCAAAGAAGCAGTCGACGTTTTATTAATGGAAGTCGTTGAACATATGGAAAAAGCTATTGCTACGACGTTTGTTCAAAAAATCTTACAACAAAACATTCACAAACTTATACTCTCAACACCCAATCATTCATTTAATAAACACTATTATTTAACCGACGAACAAAAGCGTCATGACGACCATCACTGGGAAATGGATGAAGCTGAATTTAGAACTTGGATAAATGAATTAGTAGACTTAACCCAATACACAATAGAATTTTTAGCGATTGGGGATCAAGTTGATCAAGTTAGCACAACACAAGGTGTCTTGATCCAAAGAAAGGAACTATCATAATGATTATTGAAACAAAAATGCATACTATCTTTTTACTAGTTGGACCAACTGAATGCGGTAAAACAACTTTTTCAAAGGATATTTTAATGAAACAATTAACTATTACAGATCCAGAAAAAAACTTTACCAGCAATGTACAATATTTATCTTCCGATGATATTCGCCAAGAGTTGCTTGGACATTCATTTGATAAATACGATCGAGTAATGTTGGAGGCTAGTAACATTGCCTTTCCATTTTTAAAAGAAAAACTAAAAGCAGTTACCACCTATCCAATTAGCGCAGAATTCGTCATTGTGGATACGACTGGATTAGCTAAAGAATTCCGTGAAGAAATGGTCAAACTTGCCAGAGAGCAAAACTATCGCATTGAAACGATTGTCTTTGACTATAAAAATCGTGACGATTACTATCAAAGTGAACGTTCACGTCGCTTAATCAGTGATCACATTCAACGTTTAAAACGAGAAGTCTTGCCCCAATTAGCAAAAGAAAATTATCATATGATTCACCGATTGCCAAAAAATGATTTTTCAGATATTTCTGTGACAATTACAGACAAAGAAGACTATTGTTCTTGCCTCTTACCAGCCAATCAAACCTATGATGTTATTGGCGATGTTCATGAGTGTTTAGATACACTTAAAGAACTATTAACTAAATTAGAGATGTCAGCAAGCAAAAATGCGTCAATCGATTCAACTAAAACGATTCTTGGCGGCGACTGGATCGATAAGGGTAATAATACCAGAAAAATCATTGAATTCCTCTATGATAACCAAGAGAAGTTTTTGTTTACCATGGGTAATCATGAAAACTTTGTTTATAAGTACTTAAAAGAAACGATCAAGGGCACTCAAAAAGAGATACTAGAAACCTATTTTGATTCGATTCCTGTCTTGCAACAAGACCAAGAATTGGCTGAAAAATTTTTCCAGCTAGTAGAACAAAGTAAGCCCTTTTTCCGTAGAATCGGTACGAACAATCAATCGTTTATTGTCACTCACGCTCCATGTAAAGCTAAATATTTAGGTAAATTGGATGCTCTTTCCCAAAAGAAACAGCGGAATTTCCGTATAAATCGTGAGGCTGATCTTCAAGAACAATTAGCATTTCTTGAAGATGAAAGTTATTTTAACTTACCACTACACATTTTTGGACACGTTGCGAATCAAGAAGCTTTCCGCTTGAAAAACAAACGGAGTATCGATACTGGAGCTGTTTCAAAAAATCATTTAACAGCCATTCGAATCCTCCCATACAAAACAATGTTATACTCAGTTTCATCTAACGAAGGAGTAAAAGAAACACTTCCTCTTTTATTCTCGAAACCCAAACGAGCATCTTGGACATTACTTTTCGATGAACAAAAACGGAAACTTCGTTACATGGTCAAAAACAAAATACAGTTTGTCTCAGGAACGATGGCACCTGCTGCAGCAGAACAAGAGAATAATGATTTGGAATCTCTGGAGCAAGGACTTCAATACTTCAAACAAAAAGGGGTTAAAGAGTTGATTTTGCAGCCTAAATACATGGGCTCTCGCTGTAATATCTATCTTTTTGATACCATTGATCAATGTTACGCTATCACTCGAAATGGTAACAGAATCCAACATTTAGATTTAACTGGTATCTACCAACAATTATTGACAAAGTTTGGCTCTTATATGCAAAAGCACAAAATCGACATGTTATTATTAGACGGAGAATTATTGCCATGGTCTGCCTTAGGTGACGGTTTAATAAAGAAAGAATATCGACCAATTGCAAAAAGTTTAGAAATAGAAAATACCTTTCTAAAAGAAAATGACTTTGATCAAGCCTTTGAAAACTTACAAAAAGGGATGTTAAACACGACCTATTCCTACGATGTAAAACACAATAGTAAAAAAGAATTGAAAAAGAAATATGGTGAATTTAAGGCTAGTCAATACAACTATTTATTAGAAGTTGCACCGTATTATGTACCGGTTTATGAGAAAGAGCAGTTCTCAAAAATCTATGAAAATCAGCTTACATTGTACGGCGTTGAATCTGAACTATCATACAAACCGTTTGATTTGCTAAAGATTATTTATAAGAGTGGAATTGAAGAATTGCCAAATTGGTCAAGCATAGAACGTTACAACTTTGTTTCAGATGATCTATTTCAAGTCATCGATTTACAACAACCCGAAGCTTTAGCACTGGCAACACAATTTTTCGATTCAATTACAGTGGATCAACAAATGGAAGGTATCGTATTAAAACCCAATTATTTAACTGAAAACACCGTACCTTTCATTAAAGTCCGTAACAAAGATTACTTAACTTTAATTTATGGCTATGATTATCAATGGGGGCCACGTTATAAAAAATTGATCGCAAATAAAAAAATTGGTGGCAAACTAAAAACCTCTTTAAAAGAACATGAACTTGCAAAAGAGCTTTTAGCTATTCCTATTCAGGAAATTAATGAACACAATGAAACTTACCTCACTATTTTAGCAGATTTACTATTTGAATTAGCTAAAGAAAAAGAACTTGATCCTCGACTATAATATTTTTAAAAGGAGGTACCCATATGGACCAAACAATAAAACAAGAACTCGATAGAATAGCTGAAAAAGAACAGATTCAAATTTTATATGCTGTAGAATCCGGCAGCCGTGCTTGGGGATTTCCTTCTAAAGACAGTGATTACGATGTTCGTTTTATCTACACTCGTCCTAAAAAATCGTATTTACAGTTACAACCTACAAAAGATGTGCTGGAATACCCGATATCTGGCGATTTAGATATTAGCGGTTGGGATTTAGATAAAACATTAAAATTACTGAGGAAAAATAATCCTGCACTTTTAGAATGGCTAGCTTCTCCCATTATTTATAAGAAAAACACCTCATTCTATCGCGAACTTTGCTTACTTTCTGACAAAATTCAACAGCCTAAAGGACTGATTTATCATTATTTGCATATGGCTAAAGGGAATTTTAGAGATTATTTGAAGCAGGAACAAGTGAAAAGCAAAAAATATTTTTATGTTTTGCGTCCCTTACTTGCTTGTATGTGGATCGAGTATTATCACGAAAAACCACCAGTTCCTTTCGAACAACTATTAACAATTCCTAGTTTATCCACTGACTTTTTAGATGCTGTAGCACAATTACTAATCAGGAAAAAAGCGGGCGAAGAATTAGCATTAGAAGAACAAATTCCGGAAATCCAAGCATTTATCAAAGAAAAAATCACTTATTTTGAGTCCTATGTTCTAACATTAGAAACGCTCCCTTCGATTTCCTATGACGAATTGAATGACTTCTTTTTTAAATGGATTGAATAGTAAAAAACTAGAAGCTTGAGGCCATTATCTCAAGCTTCTAGTTTCTCTATTAATATCCATTATTTAAACAATATACCCGCCTATTTATTAGCATGGATTTTACAACTTACTGACCTAGTCCAGTTGTGAGGATCGATATGGTTATGTACGCAATTTTAGTATAATGAACAGAGAATAAATTATAACAATACAGGCAAAAATTATTCTATCTTTTGTTTTCAACTTTTCCTTGAGGTCCAAATAAACAAAAAGAGCTGACAAAAAAACTTTCGCAATTCAGAATAAATTCTGAAGAACGAAAGCTTCTAATTACTATTTACTTCGTATAATCCTTAACCAAGTCAATAACTTCTTCCATTGTATCGCAGTCATTCAACGCACGATCCGCAAGTTCAGCCATTTTCTTAGTGTCTAGACGTTTCATCAAGCTACGAGTTTGAAGAATAGATGTCGCACTCATTGAGAACTCATCTAAGCCCATTCCTACCAATAATGGTACAGCCATTTGATCACCGCCCATTTCTCCACACATACCAGTCCATTTACCTTCTGCATGAGATGCGTCAATCACGTTTTTAATCAAACGTAGAATTGATGGGTTATATGGTTGGTACAAGTAAGAAACGCGTTCGTTCATACGGTCTGCTGCCATTGTGTATTGAATCAAGTCATTTGTTCCAATACTGAAGAAATCAACTTCTTTGGCGAATTTGTCAGCAATTACAGCTGCTGCAGGAATTTCGATCATGATACCAACTTGAATCGTATCAGAAACTTTTGTTCCTTCAGAAACTAATTTTGCTTTTTCTTCTTCAAAGATTTTCTTCGCTGCTCTGAATTCTTTTAACGTTGCAACCATTGGGAACATGATACGTAAGTTACCGTGAACAGAAGCACGTAATAATGCGCGCATTTGTGTACGGAACATTTCGTCGCCACGTTCAGATAAGCTGATACGTAATGCACGGTACCCTAAGAATGGGTTCATTTCATGCGGTAATTGAAGATAAGGTAATTCTTTATCTCCACCGATATCCATTGTACGAACCACGACAGGTTTGCCGTTCATGCCTTCAAGTACTGCAGTATAAGCTGTATATTGTTCATCTTCTGTTGGGAAATCTGGAGAATCCATGTAAAGGAATTCTGTACGATATAAACCAACAGCTTCAGCACCATTGTTGTGTACGCCTTCTAAATCTTTAGGAGTACCAATGTTAGCAGCGAGCTCGATGTGTTTACCATCAGCAGTTACTGTTTCAGCATTTTTTAGTTTTTCCCATTCAACTTTAAGATCAGCATACTCTTTGCCTTTTGCTTCAAATTCAGCTTTTTCAGCATCAGTTGGGTGAACGATAACATCGCCATCGATTCCGTTAACCGCTAAAATATCGCCTTCTTTGACTTTGGCAGTGATTTCTTTTGTCCCTACGATTGCAGGAATTTCAAGAGAGCGAGCCATGATCGCTGAATGTGATGTACGTCCGCCAATATCCGTTACGAATGCTTTTACATACGTGCGGTCTAATTGAGCAGTATCACTTGGTGTTAAGTCATGGGCAACCACGACTACTTCTTCGTTAATCATTGAAGGATTAGGAAGAGTAACACCTAATAAATGAGCTAAAATACGTTTTGCAACATCACGAATATCAGCCGCACGTTCTTGCATGTAGGCATTATCATCCATCGCTTCGAACATACCGATATACATATCAGTCACTTCTTTTAACGCTGATTCAGCATTTACTTTGTTATCTTGAATGTTTTGTTTGATTTGACCGATCATTTCTGGGTCAGCTAAAACCATTAAATGTGCGTCAAATACTTGTGCTTCTTCTTCACCAAGGCTTTGCGCTGCTTTTTCTCTGATTGCTTGCAACTCAGTCGTAGATTTTGCCAAAGCAGCATCTAAACGGCTTTCTTCGGCAGATGTATCTTCTACAGATTTTTTGTCGAAAGATAAATCAGGTTGAACTAACAGGTAAGCTTTAGCAATAGCGACACCATCACTTGCGGCAATTCCTTTTAGCATTTCAGACATTATTCTGACAATCCTTCTTTTTTCATTGTGTCTACGATTGCTGCTAATGCATCAGCTTCGTCAACACCGTCAACTGAGATAGTTACGTCTGAACCTTGGCCAACGCCTAGAGACATAACGCCCATGATTGATTTAAGGTTAACAGATTTACCTTTGTATTCTAAGTTGATATCTGAGTTGAATTTACTTGCAGTTTGTACTAATAATGTAGCTGGACGAGCGTGAATCCCTGTTTCTGCTACGATGTGAAAATCTTTCTTTTCCATATGAATCGGTCTCCTTCGTAAGTAAAATAATTTTTTATGTTAGGGTTTTCCTTTCTTGACACGTTTCAAGTGAAACTAGAATCGAGAAAATACCCTTTCAATTTTTAAGATTACCATTTTTTGTGAGTAGATACAACACTTTTCACCTATTTTTTATCGATTGAAATGATCAATTAATTTTCTTCCTTCATATAATGATATATAATTCGTCCATTTAATCCAGCTTCCCCGACAAATAACATTCGATCTGGTAAATTTTTCCAAACTTCTCTAAAGGTGGTAAAATCTTTTGGTTCTACGATAAGTTCAGAAATAGTCCCTTCTTTTAAGGCATTGATTTGTTCTTCAAATGGATTTTCGATCATTATTCACACCACTCTCTTTTTTTGGCTTGTTGCTATTTTAAGATAAAACGACTGAATTGTCTAACAAGATAAATAATTGAATAGAATCATTCTTCGCTTAGTTCCTCAAGCAAGATAAACGTTCTTCTCAATTCTGTAAATAAAAGCTGAGCAATCAAAAAATACCTAGTTTTCTCGTGCTTAACTATTTTCTTTTATTCCTCCATTGGTTTGGCAGTTGCTCTTCGGTAATTAGCAAGTTTAGACGTTTCTATAATATGTGCCATATTCGATTCAAAATTCTTAGCAAATATGGCGGAATATAGAATATCAAGAATATGAAGTATAGAAGTATTCGTTGAATATTGACCTATTTTTGAATACAATTTTTCTCTAGTCGTCATATGGAGAACGATATCTGAATTTAGAGTCAATAAATTTTCAGTTAAACTAGTAATTGCAATAATTGACAAATGCTTAGATTTAAGGGTTTGCATAATTTCGTCCATTTTTTTGCTACTTCCA
The DNA here is from genome assembly GCF_001465345.1 of Enterococcus rotai. NCBI lineage: Bacteria > Bacillati > Bacillota > Bacilli > Lactobacillales > Enterococcaceae > Enterococcus > Enterococcus rotai. The sequence goes on from NZ_CP013655.1 coordinate 108,858, forward strand.
CTATAAGAAATCACCAAGGCAACAGAATCTTCTTTCATATTTAACACATCATAGATATGTTCACCTTCCAATGAACTCAATGTTACATTTTTTAAGATTCTTTTCATTTTAAATTGGAATTCACTTGCAAGCAGCAGATTGATATTGCTTGCAAATATTTTTATCTCACCTGCACTATCTAAAACATCAACTGCTGAGCTGAGTGTTTTATACGATAGTAATTCAACGGTATCTTCTAACGATTCTTTCTTTATTTCCGTAACTTTATTGGCAATACTAATGATCGTATCTTTGTTATCAAAAGGAATATTTAAATCAATGTTATTAACCTGTCTATCAAAATAAGCTATTTCTCTTAAGAAGCTCTCTTTAAATTCGTTCCAGCCCTTGAATCCTATTCTTTGTGCCACTCGAACAAATGTTGCTGGCGAGGTAAAGCTTTGCTTGGAAAGTTCTTTTAAAGTCAAGTTGTTAATATCGTACCCTTGTCTAAGTATGTACTTAACAGCTTCTTGTTCAGCACTCGAAAATGTTGCGGCCTCGATTAAATCAATAATAGACATTTATTCTCTCCTTCCTTCATTGAAACGTCATTTCAATAATAACATATGAAAACTCAAATAAATGGAAACGTTTTTTCTATTTCTCTTTAAGTTATTCTAAGTAATTATTATAGGAAGTATAATTTGACTTGTAAACAGGCAAATATAGAAAGGGGTTTTCAAAATGGATTATGTAAAGTTGGCTGAAAACATACTGGAGAATGTTGGAGGAAGTCAAAATATTCTAGCCGTGTGGCATTGCGCGACTAGACTACGTTTCAACTTAAAAGATGAAACAAAAGCCAACACAAAAATAATTGAACATTTGGATGGCGTCGTTACAGTGGTTCAAAGTGCTGGTCAATATCAAGTTGTGATCGGCAATTCGGTTACAAAAGTCTATGATGCCATTACATCACTAGACTCAAATTTAGGAAATGATGAAAGGAATAACAAAAATGTAGAAGAAAAGCAAAGCCTTGTCAACAGACTACTTGCTTTTGTTTCAAGTGTATTTACACCATTTTTAGGCGCCTTAGCAGCCTCAGGAATTTTAAAAGGCTTATTAGTTTTAACAACAACTTTTAACATTTTTTCAGAAACAGATGGCGCTTATCAAGTTTGGAATGCAGCCTCTGACGCAATTTTCTATTTTTTACCACTCTTTATCGGTTTTACTGCTGCAAAGCAATTAAAAGTGAATCAATTTGTAGCAGTTACCATTGCTGGCGCTTTAGTTTATCCTAATCTAGTTTCTTTATTATCTGAAACAGGCGGTATTGATTTCTTTAGCTTACCAATCCAAGCAGCAACATACTCTGCTTCGGTTATTCCGATTTTACTAACAGTCTGGGTATTATCATACATTGAACCGTTCTTTGATAAGCTATTCCCTGAATCTGTCAGAAATATTTTTACACCTTTGTTATCAATCATGATTATGGTACCACTGACTTTATTAGTTGTTGGACCTATCGGAAATGTGGTCAGTAAAGTATTGGCCACTATCTTAGCTTCTTTATATAATTTCTCGCCAATGATTGCTGGGTTTATTTTAGGTGGTATTCATCAAGTTATCGTAATCTTCGGCGTTCATTGGGCCTTGATTACGTTAATGATTAATAATATTTCAGAATACGGGCAAGATCCATGGTTACCAATTGTTTGTATTGCAGTTTTTGCTCAAGCTGGTGCTGCATTAGGCGTATTTTTGAAAACGAGAGATAAAAAAATGAAGTCACTTTCAGGTTCAGCTTTTGTAACTGCCATTTTTAGTATCACAGAACCTGCGATTTATGGCGTTAACTTAAAATTGAAAAAACCAATGTATTTTGCTTTAGCTTCAAGTGCGATTGGTGGTGCTATTGCTGGTTTTGGAGAAGTAAAAGCTACAACATTTACTTTTCCAGGAATTTTAGCTATTCCAACTTATTTAGGTGATGGATTTATCTTTGAGGTCATAGGTTTACTCGTTGCCATTGGACTAGCAACAATCTTGACGTATTTTTTTGGTGATGTGAATAGCACTATTGAAGATAATGTGGTTGACCTCAATAACAGTAATTCTGATAATTTTAGTGTTTTACCTGTAAAAGGAGACCTTATTCATTTATCTGATGTAAATGACGAAGTATTCGCTTCAGGAGCAATGGGCAAAGGGCTAGCTGTTATTCCAACTGATAATACAGTTCGTTCTCCGATCCAAGGAACTGTAACTACGATTTTTGAAACTAAGCATGCCATTGGTTTAACAAGTAAAAATAACGTTGAAGTCTTACTTCATATAGGTCTTGATACCGTTAATTTAAAAGGACAATATTTTGATGTGTTAGTTAAAGAAGGCCAAGAAATTACGCTTGGTCAAGAATTAGTTCAGTTTGATCGTACGAAAATTAAAGAAGCTGGATACAATCCTACAGTCATTATGGTCATTACTAACAGTCTAGATATTCCAACTCTAGAAGTAAACATTGCAAATAAACGTCCAGTAACAATTAATTAAACATAAAGGAGATAGTTCCAATGAATTTAAGAAAAAACTTTCTTTGGGGTGGCGCTACTGCTGCCAATCAATATGAAGGCGGCTATTTAGAAGGCGGAAAAGGTCTAACGATCAATGATGTCGAAATGGGCGCAGAACACGGTAAAAAACGAGAAATCCATGATTCCATTCAAAATGATGCTTATTATCCAAGCCATGAAGGTACTGATTTTTATCATCGATACAAAGAAGATATTTCTATGTTTGCGGAGATGGGCTTTAAAAGTTTTCGTTTATCCATTTCATGGGCACGCATTTTCCCTAATGGTGATGATTTAATTCCAAATGAAGCAGGTTTACAATTTTATGATGATGTATTTGATGAACTCTTGAAATATGGAATTGAACCTATCGTAACCTTGCATCATTTTGAGCTGCCTTTAAATCTCGTGACAAAATACGGAGCTTGGAGAAATAGACAACTTGTTGAACTATCAGTTCGTTATGCCAAAACTGTAATGGAACGGTATAAAAACAAAGTAAAGTATTGGATTACTTTTAATGAAATCAATGCACTATTTATTTCATCAGCTCCTTGGCATATGGCTGGAATTTTATATAAGGAAGACGAAAATAGACATAATACAATGTTACAAGCCGCTCACCATCAATTAATTGCTAGTGCTTTAACCGTGATAGAAGGGAAAAAAATTAATCCTGATTTTCAGTTTGGATGTATGCTGCTATACCCTTGTACCTATGCCGCAACATGTAATCCAGAAGATCAAATTACAGTTCGCAATAAGCTCCTATCAACTTATTATTTTGGTGATGTCCAAGTCAGAGGAAAGTATACAAATACTTGCTCATCCTATATTGACTCTTTAGACGGATCTATCGATTTTGAACTCGGTGATGAGGCAATTCTGGCTAAAGGGACTGTTGATTACATCTCATTTAGTTATTACTTTTCAGGGATCGAAGGGGTTGGAGAAGATATTGAGATGGCTGAAGGAAATCTGTCTAGTGGAGGTAAAAACCCTTACCTTGATATGACAGAATGGGGTTGGCAAATCGATCCAATCGGTCTACGCAATTCTTTAAATAGTTTGTATGATCGTTACCAAGTCCCCTTATTTATTGTCGAAAATGGCATTGGTGCACTTGACGAAGTGAAAAATGATGGTTCAATCGAAGACGATTATCGAATCGATTATCTAAGACAACATATTTCTGCGATGGTTGACGCAGTAGAAAAAGATTTCGTCGATTTAATTGGTTATACAGTGTGGGGGCCCATCGATATTGTTTCAGCAGGAACTGGCGAAATGAGAAAGCGCTACGGCTTTATCTATGTTGATAAAGATGACCAAGGACACGGAACGCTAAATCGCTCTAAGAAAAAATCATTTGATTGGTATAAAAAGGTCATTGAAACCAACGGGAATTATGTAAAATAATTGAAAGGAGCCCTTCCTTATGGAAGATTTTGATTTAATTTTAGAATCCGGGGAAAAAAAGTTTACTTATTTTTTTGAAAATAGCTTTAAGTTCTTTTTAAAATCATTTATGGCAGGTTGCTATTTAGGCATTGCAATGGTTTTATCGCTTTTTTTAGGAAGTATATTAAATACTTTTGATGCAAATATAGCGAAAATAGGTTACTCTATGTTTTTCGGTTTAACCTTCGTTTTAATTGTTTTTTTAAATGGAGAACTGTTTACTGGTAATTGTTTAACAACTAGTTTTCCGATTTTCAATAGAACAAGAAGCATTACAGAGATGGGGAAAATGTGGTTTATCTGCTTAATTGGTAATATTGTAGGAGTTTCATGGTTTTTGTGGTTGTTTGTTAAAAGCCAATCTTTCACTCATATAGTGAATCCATATATAAATACACTGCTAGAAACAAAATTGAATTTTAGTTTTGATACGCTGTTTATTCGTTCAATTCTCTGTAACTTTATAGTGTGCATTGCCACCTACATTGCTTTAAAAATAGACAACGAAATGGCAAAAACTAGTATCATGCTCTTGGTAATTTCAACATTTGTAATTGCAGGTTTCGATCACTGTATTGCAAACATTGGTTTATATGTGATGGGAATAACATTAGGACAAGTAGATATTTCTCTATTAATGTTAAATAATATTTTTATATCGATCGTAGGAAATATTATTGGTGGTTCCCTAATGTTAGGCATTCCACTCTACTTGATTCTAAAAAAGAAATGATGTTTGAGAATAATTTAGCCTCTAAGACGATGTCACATTTCAATTATCAAAAAATAACCGAACTAGCTATAGCTGACGGTTATTTTTTTGTCTTTTGAACCCAGGATTTTTTTAAGTCACTTTATTTATAAAACTAAATTATAACATTTTAAAACGAGTTCAATTGCTTGATTCTTGTCCAAAAGATGCTATAATAATCTCAAAGGTCAAAAATGGTCAGCAGACTATTCGACCTATTTAAATGACTTTGAACTATCATTAGTCTTATTTTGAAAGGACGTGTTTTATCCTATGGTTTGTCAAAATTGTCAACAAAATCCAGCAACGATCCACTTATATGCAAATGTTAATGGTCAAAGAAAGCAATTAGACTATTGCCAAAGTTGCTATCAAAAATTAAAAGCACAAGCAAACGATAATCAACCAACAATGTCTCAACAAGATCCATTTGGTTTTGGAAGCTTAGATGATCTATATCGCTCTTTATCTCGTCAAATGCAGGAACAACAAGGGAATCCTAATGGTCAAACCCCACCTACCCAATTTGGTGACGGCAATGGCTTTAACGGCGGTCAGCCTCCAAGAGGTGGTGCTGGTCAATCGAACGGCTTACTTGGTGAGTATGGTATCAATATCACCCAAGCTGCCAGAAATGGAGATGTTGACCCAGTTGTCGGTCGTGATGAAGAAATCAAACGTGTGATTGAAATTTTAAATCGCCGTACCAAAAATAACCCAGTTTTGATCGGCGAACCTGGTGTTGGTAAAACAGCCGTTGTCGAAGGTTTAGCACAAAAAATCGTGGATGGCGATGTACCGCAAAAATTATTGGACAAAGAAGTCATTCGTTTAGATGTCGTCTCTTTAGTTCAAGGTACAGGTATTCGCGGACAGTTTGAAGAACGGATGCAAAAATTAATCGAAGAAATCAAACAAGCTGAAAATGTCATTTTATTCATTGACGAAGTTCATGAAATCGTTGGCGCAGGTGCTGCAGGTGACGGAAACATGGATGCTGGTAATATTTTAAAGCCAGCACTCGCTCGCGGTGAGCTACAAATGGTAGGCGCCACAACTTTAAATGAATATCGGATTATCGAAAAAGATGCTGCCCTAGAACGTCGGATGCAGCCTGTCCGTGTGGATGAGCCAACGGTGGACGAAACGATTGCGATCCTTAAAGGCTTGCAAAAACGCTATGAAGATTACCATCATGTAAAATATACAGATGAAGCCATCAAAGCTGCTGCAACGCTATCAAATCGTTATATTCAAGATCGTTTCTTACCAGATAAAGCCATCGATTTATTAGATGAATCTGGTTCTAAAATGAACTTGACGATTCAAATCGTTGATCCTAAAACAATCGAAAAGAAACTCGTAGATGCAGAAGCGCAAAAACAACAAGCATCTGCTGAAGAAGACTTCGAAAAAGCAGCTTATTATCGTGATCAAATCAACAAATTACAAGCAATGAAAGAAAAACAAATCAGCGACGAAGAAACGCCAGTAATTGGTGAGAAAAATATCGAAGCCATCGTTGAACAAAAAACAGGAATTCCTGTCGGTGATTTGAAAGAAAAAGAACAAACACAACTGAAAAACCTAGCTGTCGACCTAAAAGCTCATGTCGTTGGACAAGACGATGCAGTTGATAAAGTATCCAAAGCCATTCGTCGAAATCGTGTTGGTTTAGGAAAACAAAATCGTCCGATCGGTTCGTTCCTCTTTGTAGGACCAACTGGTGTTGGTAAAACAGAATTAGCCAAACAATTAGCATACGAACTATTTGGTTCAGAAGATTCTATGATCCGTTTTGACATGAGTGAATACATGGAAAAACATAGTGTCTCTAAATTAATCGGTTCCCCTCCAGGTTATGTTGGTTATGACGAAGCAGGACAATTAACGGAGAAAGTTCGCCGTAATCCATACAGTTTGATTTTACTCGATGAAATCGAAAAAGCGCATCCTGATGTATTGCATATGTTCTTGCAAATTCTTGATGATGGACGTCTAACAGATGCACAAGGTAGAACTGTTAGTTTCAAAGATACGATCATTATTATGACAAGTAATGCTGGAACAGGCAACGTAGAAGCCAATGTCGGCTTCGGCGCTGCTCGTGAGGGTCTTACAAAATCTGTTTTAGGGCAGCTGAATAATTTCTTTACACCAGAATTCTTGAATCGTTTTGACGGTATTGTTGAATTTAAAGCACTAAGTAAAGAAAACTTGATGAATATTGTCAGCTTGATGCTAGATGAAGTCAACGGCTTACTTGCTCATCAAAAAATTCATATTGAAGTGCCGACAGACGTAAAAGAAAAATTGGTTGATCTCGGCTATGATCCTTCAATGGGCGCTCGACCATTACGTCGAACCATTCAAGAACAAATTGAAGATGGCATCGCTGAATACTTCTTGGATCATCCAGAAGAACATCAATTAGTTGCTAAACTAGATGATGATGGAAAAATCATTGTAACAGGTGAAATTGCTATAGATTCTAGTGATACCAATGAAGCAACAACTGAAGAAGCATAAAAAGTGAAGTCAATCAGGCAAACTGATTGACTTTTTTGTGTTTTTCAAGACAAATTTCTTTTTATTTGAGCTAAAAAAATTTATAATAAGAGTGAGTGAAATTTATATCAAATTTTAAGAAAGATTATTCCAGCTCCATTGATTCTGTGAATATTCTGTTTTTTATTATTAACGTAAAAAGAATGAAACTGAGGTGAAAAAAATGAAATTAGTCAATGTAACCAACAGCTACAAACAGTTAGTCAATAAACAACTAGAAAATACCGATGCATACTTTGTTAAAGTTTATTCAGCGGGTAACACGACCGTCGTTTATACAGAAGCTGCTCAACATGCTGAAATATTGATCGTAAATAAAAAACGTGCTGTCCGTAAAACTGAAATCAATGAAATCCTGACTTATGTTTTAAAACGGATACCAAAAGAAAAATATGACCGTGATCAAATTTCGATTATTGAACTAAAAGATGTTATCGAAATTTCGATTCCGATGACTTCTAGTCTTGTAGAAAGTTAGATACCATCAATAAAAAGAATCTTGTAGAAAGTTAGATACCATCAATAAAAAGAAAGCTGAACATTCATTTTGTTCAGCTTTCTTTTTTATTCCTTACTGTAACTTACCTCACCGATTTCATCATCTGTTGAATTTTTAAATAGATACCAGCATAGTCCTGAAACTAATAACACTGACACTGCAACGATCATCACCTGAAAAAACACATTCGTTGTAGTCGTTTTAAACAAGAAACCAATTATGATTTGACCAACTGGAACTGCACATTGTGAAACAGCCATAATCGTGGCCATTATTTTACCAATATTTTCTTTTGGTGTTATTCTTTGAACCATGGAAATCAAGTAAATAGAAATAAGACTCATCATCATTCCAATTGGAATTCCAGTTATAATAAATACTGCAAAGCCAATCATATTTCCCATAGGATTTCCTGCAAACATTAAACCAACGTTCATTAAAATCAATAATAGACCAGATAGCGTAAACATTTTATAAAGATTATTTATTCGTAATTTCTTTGTGAAAATCCCAGTAAAAATCGCTCCAAGAATTGTTGATAAACTAATTACTGACAACCCAATCCCATAAACTGTATCACTTGCTTGTAAAACAACTCTTAATACAATGGGAACCCCTACAATAAAAAAGGCCGATAACGTAAAGTTGATAAGTGCCGCAATCAAAATAGAATTGAAAATAATTCGATTATTACGAACTTCTCTAAAACCATCCTTTAAATCACCTGTTAATGTACTTAAAACACCAGACTCCATTGGTCGCTTTTCAAAAGGAATCCGTAAAAAAGTTTCTATAATTGCCGCTAGAATAAAAAATACAGCACTTCCTACAATCAATTTTTGAGCACCTAATATACTATATAAAATACCGCCAATAATAGGGGCAACTACATTTGACATGGATAAAACAGCGTTAACCAACCCATTTATTTGCTCCAATTGGTCCTTTTTTACTAATAGAGGGATACTCGCAGTTACTACGGGTGTATCAAAACTACCAACAATTGATAGTAAAAATAACAGCAAACCAATCATAACGATTGAATCGGTCAAGCCTAAAATAAAAAATAATATTACAGCTAACACTGCATTCGTAATATCCATTAAAACCATTAACAAACGACGATCAAATCGATCTGCGATCGCTCCACCAATCGGAGCAAACAAGACTGGAATACTGGAAATGGCGAGAATCGTCGCAAATATATCCGCCCTTCCTGTTTTATCCAATACATAAAGCGATAAAGCAAATCGTAAAATCGCTCCACCGAAAACTGATATAACCTGTCCCAATACCAAATACAAAATATTTTTATTCACTTTCCCCATCATTTTTTCTCCCTATCTACCTTATTTATCAAGCTAAAATACCTTGATACCTAAGTTTACCATTCTGACTTTATACAACACTCAGGCTAAAGTCTTGTATTCACTAAGACTATCGCCCTATCTTAGACTGGAATTAAATTTAATATAGAGACACAAAAACGTATAAGGAATAACCTCATGAGGTTATTCCTTATACGTTTTGTATTCGAGTAAAAGATAAGAATAGACGCAACTTCTTCGTAATAAACTACCATTGCGCTAAACACTTTTTTCTCGGTCTCTATTTTAAAATATATTTTTTATAATACGCATACAGCTCTTTGATAGAATCACTCATCAAAATATCTTTTGCTGCCTCCACTTGTTCTAACGTCCAATCAAACCATCTCAGTTCTAAAAGTAATTTAATTTCCTCATCTGAAAATCTCTTTTTGATCACTCTGGCTGGATTACCGCCGACAATCGTATATGGCGGAACATCTTTAACAACCATAGAACTTGCTGCAATCACGGCCCCTTCACCAATTGTAACACCTGGCATGATCATCGCATTCATCCCGATCCATGTATCACTCTTAATAACTGTGTCCCCTTTTGGTTCATAAGATTTCTCTACATGGCTAGCAAAAGGATATACAGTGATCCAATCTGGATGGTGATTGTGATTGCCACCCATCAAAATCGTGGCACCTGCTGCAATACATACATAATTTCCAATAATCAATTTATCTAAATGCCAGCCCATCTCTTTGATAGGATCGAAGGCTGCCATTGTCAATGGATCTCCCCATAAGTAACGGACACAACCATTCTCGAATTCCTGGTTGTCATAATAACCAGAGTAATAAGAACATTCGCCTACTTCAATCAATGGATTTGTCACCAAATCCTTTAAAAACATTGTGTCTGACCACTTTTCAAAATTGTGATTATTTGTCATTTTTTCTTCCTCGCTTCTAAGTTTGATTTTTCTTTTGACTTAGAAGCCTACTACCACTGAAACATTTTTTAATAATCTTAAACGACGACTCATATTTAATCACTCCAATAATGTTGATTCTCCTGATAAAATTTAATATTACAACCAAAATGATGATCAGCAACTATTCTAAACTGATTATAACGTAAAAGTCCATCTAATTCTTAGACCATTATACATTCTGAAATAGATTAAATCCTTGAAAATTACTTATCTGAATATTTTGATTTAAGATGCTTGCAGTATAAAACCGATTCATATTTTTCATTTCATCCGTTTCTTTCATTTTATTATATAACTCCGGCCTAATAACAATATTCTCCAAATTCATTAGTAACAAATTTTGAATAATTACAAGTAATGGACTTCTTCCATCACTCAAAAAAATTGGGCTAGTACATTGAGGTAATATTTCGAAAATCAGATGATATAAATGCTTTTGCCCTTTTACACATATGAAAAAATAGATCATCCCAGTCCCATCTATATCTGGAATTAACCCCTGGCAAATAGGTGGCTCCTCATGTCTCTCACCAAAATATAAGTCCCCAGCTCCTAATGCTAAACAGTTCATTGACACAGGTAATTTGATATACATTATATCAAAAAACTGCTTTATTACTTTTTCTTCAATTCCATTTTTCAGCACTTTTTCAAAATGTTGTTTCAACACTTGATATTTATCAACATTGTACCGCTCTTTAATCATTGCTAACACGATCTCTTGTGTTACTCTATAATTAACTATACTTTGGTTTTCTATCTTAGGATTTTTTTCCAAAGCGGCCTTTTTCTTCGTCAATAAACTAGGAATTGTCTTAATTGATTTTTCTGAAACATGTGAGTAAGCAAGCCCTCTGTATGCATATAAAAATAAATACTCATAAATATTATCTGTCAATTCTGTTTCAACTTCAATGGGTTTAAAAATTTCAGTATCATGTTCAGAACAAAATCCAAAAAATGTACTGGCATCATTAATATGCCCTTTGTGTAAAAAACCTGTATTTTCTAGTTTAGTTTCATAATCAGAATATGTATTAGGCAGGTCAGTAAAATAAACGTTACCAGATTTATCACATATTTTATTTAGTACTGCTCTTTTTTGAAAGGAGTGAGATTTAATTGGTTTTTTTGAGCATCCTGGAAAGTAACAGCATCTTTGTTCTTTCAACGCTTTTTTGGTAAGCTCACCATTTGTATGCTTAAAAATCTTTTTTTCAATTTTATTGTACATTTCTTTTACCTCCAACCATTTATTGTTTTATATAAAAAAGCCCTCAAAAATAGACTTCTAGCCTATCTTTGGGGACTCTTCCATTATTGTTTAAGCTTTTTCAATAATCCTACATCAAACTCTTCAATTCAACATCCGGATATTTATCCGCAAACCAACGCATAGCAAATTGATTTTCAAATAAGAACAACGGTTGATCAAAACGGTCACGAGCTAAGATATTTCGGCTAGAACTCATGCGTTCATCTAAATCAGCTGGATCGATCCAACGAGCGATTTTTGAACCCATCGGTGTCATGATTACTTCTGCATTATATTCATTCAGCATACGATGTTGGAACACTTCAAATTGTAATTGTCCAACTGCTCCGATGATATATTCTTCGGTTAAATAAGTTTTGTACAATTGGATCGCACCTTCTTGAACCAATTGGTAAATGCCTTTGTGGAATGATTTTTGTTTCATCACATTTTTGGCACTGACTTTCATAAATAGTTCTGGTGTAAATGATGGTAGTTCTTCATACTGAACTTTTAATTTTCCTTCGTACAATGTATCACCGATTTGGTAATTACCGGTATCGTAAATTCCAATAATATCTCCGGCTACGGCTTCCTCAACATTTTCTCTGGCATCAGCCATAAATTGTGTTACATTACTTAACTTGATTTTCTTACCTGTTCTGCCAAGTATAACGTCCATGCCACGTTCAAATGTGCCTGAACAAATCCGGACAAAAGCAATCCGATCTCGGTGAGCAGGATTCATGTTGGCCTGGATCTTAAACACAAAGCCAGAAAATTCTTCTTCATAAGGGCTAACTTCTTGTCCCTCTTCTGTTTTATGACCATATGGTGAAGGAGCAAACTGTAAGAATGTTTCCAACATTGTTTGTACCCCAAAATTGGTTAAGGCAGAACCAAAGAAGACTGGAGTTTGGTCCCCACGTGCGATTTTCTCCGTATCAAATTCATCGCCTGCTTCAACTAATAGCTCAACTTCTTCCAATACTTGTCTATAAACACTGTCTTGGTGTAATGGCAAATCACTTGGAATATCACCATCCACTAATGGAATAAAACGTTCACCATTATTATTTTCAGGTCGATAAACTTCTACACGTTTGTTGTAGATATCATATAACCCATGCAGCCCTTTTCCCATACCGATCGGCCAATTCATTGGGTAAGATTCAATATCTAACAATTCTTCTAATTCTTCAAGTAACTCTAACGGTTCACGACCATCTCTATCTAATTTATTGATAAAAGTAAAAATCGGAATTCCTCGTTTTTTAACAACTTGGAATAATTTCTTTGTTTGGGCTTCAATCCCTTTGGCGCTATCTATTACCATGACGGCACTATCGACAGCCATCAAAGTTCGGTACGTATCTTCTGAAAAATCTTCGTGTCCAGGTGTATCTAAAATATTGACACGTTTTCCATCATAATCAAATTGCATAACAGAACTTGTTACAGAAATTCCTCTTTGTTTTTCAATTTCCATCCAGTCGGATTTTGCAAAATTCCCTGTTTTCTTCCCTTTAACCGTTCCAGCTTGACGGATCGCTCCTCCAAAAAGTAAAAGCTGTTCTGTGATCGTTGTTTTACCAGCATCCGGATGGGAAATAATCGCAAAGGTACGGCGGCTATCTACTTGTTCTTTTAAATGTGGATTATTCATTTGTTGCTCCAATCTATTATTATTTTCTAAGAAAAAAGTCATTATTTATTTAAAGGATCTCTACATCGGAAAATTCTCCCTACTCTTTATTATTCAACTAGTGTAGTATATCATGGAATTACCGTAGTTTTCAAAGTCTTTAGCTAAGTTTCAAAAAAAAATCGAAGAGACCAAAACAAAACTCAACGAATTTTGTCTTGATCTCTATTAATTGGGGAAGAAATTGATCTTAATAATTATTTTGCTAAAAACCTAGCATTGTTTCATAAGAATTGCTTTACACTTAACTAAATTAAGTATAAAGTTAGCTATTCAAATGTGCAAATGTCTGAAATTTTAGACTAATACAGTTATTTTCAGCTTATTATCGTTATTTATTATCGTCAAAAAACTTTTATTTTAGACTATTTATTATTATAGACGTCATTATATTATTTCTTTTTTAACGAATTATTCAAATTAAGTCCATACTTTTTACTTTATTGGCAAATTTATTTTAAGGAGGAAAAAATGTTAGAAGCAATGATGTTGGAAGATACTGCTAAACGGAAACTGACACTTTTTAAATTGTTAGCGACTTTTTCTAATCAGCAGCATAGTATTAACTTTTTTGAAAAAAGACTTGATTATTCTTATAGCCGAGTAGTTTATCTGCTGGAATTAATTCAACAAGATCTATCTAAGATTACTGACGAAGAGGTGAAAATTCTTCAAGTAGATGGTGTTCGTTATAAACAAACTATTACATATGATAGCTATTATCAATATTTGATTACTCAAAGCATTCCTTATCAATTACTAATTTCTATCCTTTTTCATCCCAATGACGACCTTACTCAATTTTGTCAGAAACATTATCAGAGCAGAACTACTGTTGTTCGAAAATCCAAACTATTAAGTGACTATTTTAAAGAATTCAACATTAAACTCAACACTTCTAAATTATCTCTTTATGGGGATGAACGTATCGTTCGAATTACGTTATACACACTGATCTGGCTGGCATCTCAAGGAACAAATTTACCAAAAATAGATAATAATCCAATTGATTATATAGAAATAACCAAAGTGATCAGTCCTTATTTTCCAGATAGCTTTAGTTACTCGGCGGACAAACAAATCACATTGATCTTAGATATTATTTATCTACGAGTCAAATCTGGTCACCTAGTGACAGAAAAAACGATGATCGCTCCTTATATCCCAACGAGCCCAGCTTATGCAAAAATTTTCTTTGGTGATTTGATCAAAGAGACAGACATCTTGGAAGCAGAAGCTCAATATGCGGCTTATTTATTGATTGCTACACCAAATTTTTTTAGGAACAATGATCATCGTCTAACATTATTGTCTGATTATTTAAAAAATCAAACAAATTCTGCTACTAAATTGTTAGAAGAATTTTGTGCTGTATTTAAGCAGGAATTTATGCCTAGTGACTTTTCATGGGAAGATGCTCCTATCTTATTTGGAAATATAGCAAATATTATTTTTTCGACCACAATCAGCGAAAAACCATTTCCAACATTGTTTCACCTGATCAATCATTCTTCATACTCCAAAAATGAATATTATTATCAGTTATTGACCTATTTTAAAGCTTTATTCCATAAGATCTCGAAAAGAAAGAACTTTGGTTGGCTTAAAGAGAATATTGAGCAACTCTCAGATACGTTAGCCGCTTTACTAGTTCCTCTTTATGAATCTTACCAAGTCAATAAGATTGTTCGTATTGCGTTGATTGCAGAATCTAATTATCTACTTATTCAGCCTTTAAAACAATTTATAGAGGAATTACCTTTTGTGCAATTAGTCGCTTATAGTCACGGGAAGTTTTCTTCGTTTGACTTTGTTGTGGCTACTTCATCCTATTTAATACCAGAAGAATGTCATGTACCTACTTTTGTCTTTCGCTTTTCAGCAGATAATGATGAACAGTACATCGGTCTTTATCAAGCAATTAAAGCCGTTCATAATCAAAAAGGTGTTGATCCAACGTACTAAAAAAGAAGGAGCAAAAATAGCTAGGCTATTTCTGTTCCTTCTCTTCTATTTTTATCTTCTTGGTTCGTCATCTTCTAATTCTTTACGGAAGAAACGACGATTCTCTTCTGGTTCTTCATCAACAACATCTTCATCATGGAAGACAACTTTTAACGCTAAAACTCTTGTTCCTTCCATTTCTTCAGATGTTAAAGTAAGATTGCCTACATCAAATGAAAGCTTTTCTCCTTCATCTGGAATCGTCCCTAAAGCTGTGATCAGGTAACCAGCCATTGTATCCACATCACTCATATGCAAGTCAGTTCCAAAGGCTTCATTGAACTCATCAATTAGCATTCTACCTTGAACTAAATACTCATGTTCATTGATTTTTGCATATAAGTTTTCGACTTCATCTGTCTCATCATCGATTTCTCCAACAATTTCTTCTAATAAATCTTCTAATGTTGCCAAACCAACAACGCCGCCATATTCATCTAATAAAATAGCCATTTGGTTTTGGGTTCTTTTTAGTTCATATAATAGATCATCAATAAAAATCGTTTCTGGGACAAAGAGCGGTTCTTGTATAATATTTTTTAATTGAATATTGTCAAAACCAAATTTATGGGCTGACTTTAATAAGTTTTTAGTGTGAAGGACACCCACAATTTTATCTTTATCTTCGTTATAAACAGGAATTCTTGAATAGTTCTCTGATAATACTGCATCAATATTTTTTTGAATATCATCTTCAATATCAATCATAAATGCATCTGTTCGTGGTACCATGACTTCACGGGCAACTTTAGTATCTAAAGAGAATACTCCTTGAAGCATTTCCAACTCATCATTATCTAAAACACCTTCTGATTCCAGCATATAGCGCATTTCATCACGGGTCATTTTTGAATCAGCATCGTCAAATTTCATTGGTGTAAGTTTTGAAAGTAAATCTGTTGAAGCTGACAATAACCATACGAATGGTTTAGCAACAACACCGATTACACGTACGAACCCTGATGTAGCTTGCGCTACTTCTTCTGATTTATTCATCGCAATTCGTTTTGGATACAACTCACCAAAAACGATCGATACATAGGTCAATAAAGCTAAAATAATAATATTGGCAATATTTTTTGCAGCAGCACCGCCACCAAGTACTGGTGCTAATTTTGCTGATAATGAGTCAGCTAACGAGGCCCCAGATAAAATATTGACTAATGTAATACCAACTTGGATCGTTGATAAAAAGCTTGTCGGATCTTGTAAGACTTTCAGTAATTTCTTAGCCTTTGCATCGCCTTCTTCAGCTTTTTGTTCGACACGATTCTTATTTACAGAAACTACCGCGATTTCTGATGCTGCAAGAAAAGCGTTGATCAACGTTAAAACGACCAACAATAAAATTTGCGCGATAAGCGACTGACTCTCGGGGTCAGCATTATTCATAATGTTTTCTCTCCTTAAATGGTTGCGGGAATGACTATACGAGCTTGTTTCATAAAAATAGGATCAATGAATAGATTTTTGTTATCTTATTCGTACTATTTTTCTTAAACTATTAGTTCGTGTAATTGGTAATTCCCAATTCTAGAAAGGATCACTTTCTTTGTTTTAAAAAAACGTGACTACATGAGGTAGTCACGTTAAAATCGTATCACAAACACGAGCTGATTTCAATATTCAGCAACTATTTTTCCTTACTTTCTGGCGAATTTATTTCGTCAGGTAACTCAAGGATCGGTTGTTCATCTAGTTTATTTTGACGAATCATTTGAAAAATATGGACAACGATTGTTTTACACACTGCGTAAAACGGTACCGCTAAGAAAATCCCTAAAAGTCCAGCGATATTCCCAGCAACTAGTAAAATAAGAATAATTGTCAACGGATGGATTTGCAACGATTTACCGATTACGTTTGGATAAATAATATTCCCGTCGATTTGTTGGACGATCAATACAACTAAACAACATAGTAAGGCTTTAAAAGGTTCATCAAAAACGGTCACAAAAACCGCTGGAGCCAGTCCGATATACGGTCCTAAATAAGGAATCAAATTGGTTATACCAGCAATCACACCAAATAAAAATGCGTATCGAACACCGATTAATGAGTAACCGATAACAGTAAAGGTGGCTACGAATAAACATTCAATTGCCTGACCACTAATATAACTTGATAATGTTTTATTTAATTTTCCTAACAACTCAACAATGTCATTTTGACGCTTTTTAGGTAAAAAACGTTTGATTCCTGGGACCATCCGATCCCCGTCTTTTAACATATAAAACAGAATAAATGGCGCAGTAACAATAATGATCGTGGTCGATGCAACGGTTGATACAATCGAGCCCAAACTGCTAGACAATCCGCTAATGAACTGCTGAATAATGTTACCATATGAAATATCTAACTGCTCAATATATTTCGTTAAGTCAAAATCTTTAAAAATCGGTAACTCCGCCATTTGATACACCCATGCCTCCACGCTTTTAAACACATCTGGCATATTAGAAGCTAAACTAGATAATTGGGAAATCAGACTAGGAATCACACTAACTAAAAGCAATACAAGTGCTATGATTAATAGTAAAAATACGATCAAAATCGCAAAGATTCGTTTCATTTTGGTTTTCATCAATAGGTTGACGATTGGATTTAAAATATAATACAAAAATCCAGCTACCAAAACTGGTGCGAATAAGGTTGAAAAAAACGTCCCTATTGGCGTAAAAATAAAATTGATCTTTGATGAGACAAAAATCAATGTGGCGATGACTAATAACTCCGCCGACCAAAAAAATAACTTTGATTGTCTTAATTTTTCAAACAAAGAGGGTCCTCCTTTATCAATAAAAAATGATTGCTTGTTAATAGATTTTAGCATAATTGTTACTAAATAGGATAGCAATATTTTTTTGTACTAGTTTGCTTCCTAAAATATCGATTAAACTGATATAAAAAAAAATCCGTCAAATTAGCTGTCCAGATGTTTTTAGTGATTGTTTGATTTGGTTATTTTTTAAAGAAGCCTTTGACATTATCGGCTAGTCCACCTGCATCAACATCAGGGATCATTCCTTTAATTTTTTCATATTGTTCACCAATGTCATCTTTGTGTTCTTCAAGGAATTGCTTTGCCTTTTCAAAATTTCCTTCACCAATCAACTCTTTGACTTTTTGCACAATTTCATCTGGATTCATGACACCCACAACCTTTCTTTTTTTGTTATTTCTACTGTACACTGCTGTTATTATTTTTACAAAAGTTATACATCAATTTCTATTAAAATCCTACTATCTTTTTTTAGATATAATCAATATAACAGAGTTGTCAGTTCCTTTTTAAAAAGAGAACAACACATACTGATATGATCGTATGGTATAATAATATTAATTCCACAAACGAAAAAGGAGTTTTTTTATGTTTATAAAAAATAATATGTATCTTATGTTGGCGGTCACTTTTATCTCATTATCAACCAGCACAGCCATTTTCACAGAAAATGTTTCAGCTGAGCAAACATCAACCGAAATTTCTGAAATTACTACCATACCGAAAGATTCAACTACACAAAATACCATGGAAACAGCTAGTAGTTCTTCTAATACAAAAGAAACAGTGATTAGTAGCGATGATGAAGCTAATCAGGTTAATAGTGTTGAGCAAACCAGTCCTGTTCCTACTACTGACAATGAAGAGGAATTAAGAAAACAATTTGAAGCGGATTCCAGAAGTAGTGTTATGTCATTTGAAGAATATAAATCATTCATTGAAACGTTGAAAAAGTTGACTCCTACTCAATCTGATCTGCCCGCTGCTCGCGCTTTTAGTGCAGGAACCCAAAGAGATCAAATTGTAGCAGAGGCAAAAAAACATTTAGGAAAACCATATACACAAAAGCATCCTGATCGATTAGGACCGAACAAGTTTGATTGTTCTGGACTGACTCGCTATGTATTTTTACAAGTAACGGGAAAAAACATTGGTGATTGGACTGTACCACAAGAAAAATCAGGAACAAAAGTAGCTATTTCTAAAGCAACGATTTCGCAATTACAACCAGGGGATCTTCTTTTTTGGGGGAATGCTGGCGCTACTTATCATGTAGCAATTTACATTGGTAATGGACAATATATTCACGCACCAAACTATGATACTACTGTTGAAGTATCTCAGATTTGGTGGTCAGAATTTCCACCGAGCTTTGCCTTAAAAATGAATCTTACAGGTACAAAGCCTCAAGGAGAGGCAATTAATGACGGATCATATGTCACGATCACAAAAAAAGGATATAACACCTTTAGTTCGTTTAACTGGGTTAAAAAAAATACTTCTGACAATCTATTAAATAAAACTTATCAAGCAAAAATAAGATATAATCACGTAAATGGTGATACCTACTATTCTTTATATGACAATACTAGTGCTTGGCAAGGTTATATAAACTCTAAAGCTGTGCAAAAAGCAGATGGTAAACGAGGCATTTGGATGAAAAACAATGAGTTTGTCACTGTTACAAATAAATCCTCGACCATTTGGGGCAATATCAATGACTTTTCTGCTAAGAAAGGCTCGACTGCTAGTCTCTATCAAAAAACCTATCATGCGCAGGGACGCTACAATCATTTTTCTGGTGATGTCTACTACTCTTTATACGACAATAAAAACACTTGGTTAGGCTATGTGAATCTAAAAGATTTACAAAAAGCAGATGGTAAACGAGGCATTTGGATGAAAAACAATGAGTTTGTCACTGTTACAAATAAATCCTCGACCATTTGGGGCAATATCAATGACTTTTCTGCTAAGAAAGGCTCGACTGCTAGTCTCTATCAAAAAACCTATCATGCACAGGGACGCTACAATCATTTCTCTGGCGATGTCTACTACTCTTTATACGACAATAAAAATACTTGGTTAGGCTATGTGAATCTAAAGGATTTACAAAAAGCAGATGGTAAACGAGGCATTTGGATGAAGAATAATGAGCAGGTAACAATCGCTAAGAAAGGATACACTATTTGGGGAGATATCAATAATTTTTCTTCCAAAAAAGGATCTACTAATACTGTTTACAAGAAAACCTTTCATGCGCAAGGACGTTACAATCATTTTTCCGGTGAAGTTTATTATTCTTTATACGATAACAACAATAAATGGATAGGTTATATTAATAAAACAGGCGTAACAGTTAAACACTAGTTCCAGTTTACTATCGATTCACAATTTCATCAAAATGGATAAAGAGTTTCATCATTTTTTGTGACTCTTTATCCATTTTGATTTCAGTAATAGTAATAATTACGCAATTCAATCATCCAGATGCTCAAAAAACTAGTATTTTTTTCCACTCTAGTTTAAGGTATAATAAACAAAATACTCATGACAGAGGTGCCAAATGAAAATTGTTCACACTAAAGATACTATGAGTGATATCTACATAGATGCAGTTAAAATTCGTCGTCAGGTGTTTATGTTAGAACAAGGAGTTCCTGGTGAAATTGAAATCGATAAATATGAAGCAGCTTGTATTCATTTTGTTTTGTATGGCGATAACAACGAGGCTATTGCTACTTGTCGTTTATTGCCGCTTACCGAGGGAATGATAAAATTACAGCGAATGGCTGTTCAAAAAGAGTTTAGAGGTCATGATTATGGTCGTGTGATCGTAGAAAGTGCTGAGCAATTTGCAAAAGAGCAAGGTTACAACACGATTACTTTGGGTGCTCAAATTACTGCACTTGGCTTCTATGAAAAAATGCGATATATCAAAGAAGGTGAAATGTTTCTTGATGCCGCTATTGAACATTATCAGATGAATAAACAGTTTTAGTTTATCTAGCCAAATAAAAAGTAACCCAAGTAAAACTTAATCAAGTTCTACTTGGGTTACTTTTTTTCATTTAGCATCTTACATTGGCTATTTCTTTGATAGCTCTTGGTATCTCTTATACCAAATATCGACATAGGCTTCAGAAAACGGGCCTTTTTCATTATTAATCCAATCCACTAACGTCTTAACATTTTCTTTTAGAATAAAATCAATATCTTCAGGATACTCCATTATTTTGCTATGAAATTCATATTCATCGACATCTAATAAGCGTTTTTCCCCATCAGGAAAAACTTTGATATCCAAATCGTAATCAATATATTTCAACGCTTCATCATCTAAAAGATAAGGTGACGCCAGATTGCAGTAATAAGAAACCCCCTTTTCTCTAATCATCGCTATTATGTTGAACCAGTATTTTTTATGAAAATAAACAATAGCTGGTTCACGAGTAACCCAACGCCTACCATCAGACTCTGTCACCAAAGTATGATCGTTGACACCAATCAAAGAATACTCGCTTGTTTTTAATACCATAGTATCTCGCCATGTTCGATGCAAATGTCCATCGTGTTTGTAACTTTGAATCGTTACAAATTCACCTTCTTTTGGAATTGCCATAGTCCCCCAACTTTCCCTAGTACGAAAAATCGCTTCTCAAAGCTGATTACTCTTCGTTTGGGTGTTCATTACACCGATATCATTATAATTATATCATAATTTTCAGCTTTGCATACTAAGTAGTTTGTTTTCTCACAGCAATCAAGAATATCTTTTGAAATATAGAGAATTATTTTAGTTTTTTGAAGTTGAAATTGAGGTAATTAAAAAAGTCTAGTTCTAAATAGAGCTAGACACATTTGAACCAAGTGTTCATGTTTACCGTGCAATATTTCAATCCACTAGCTCTAAACAGAGCTAGACGAACACGGTTCGGACATCAGCTGGTCAAGTGATGTATTTCAATCCACTAGCTCTAAACAGAGCTAGACTTATAAGCTGTTTTATCAAAGTTGCTATAATGAGATTTCAATCCACTAGCTCTAAACAGAGCTAGACGGCAAAACACGGCGAACCTTTCCAACTGGTCAAGGATTTCAATCCACTAGCTCTAAACAGAGCTAGACCGTGAAATTGACAAAAATACATAACATATCTTCACCATTCCACCACTAAAACTAGTATAACATTAAATTTAAATGAGAAAAAGCTTCTTTTCCTACTAAAATCAGCAAAATTCTAGTACGAATCTCCTAGGCTTTTTATGCGCACTTGGGGTTAGCACCAAGAAATTATTCTTTTTTTCTAAATTCTTTTTTGTACAGATCTAACATCTTTTGCTGGGGTTTTGGAAAAACATAGTTTGAGAATGTTTCTTTTGTTGCCCAAGCTTGGTTTTCATTCTTAACTGTTAATCCTGTTTGACGCCCATAAAAAACCAGGATATGCCATTTTAAATGACTGAAAATATGTGTTACTTCTCCTAAGGTTCGCTTTTGCCAAACAACTTGTGAATAATCTTCGAAAATTTCTGAATTTTCTTCAGCAACTAACAGTGGTTCTTCAAAATTAAGTGATAACTGCTGATCTTCTTTCACCCACATTTTCTGTAGAAACTCGAAGTGCTCTTTACTGACCTCTTCGATCGGGAACAACCACATATTTGCTAGTAAGCCTTTGGGATCACGCTGTTCTAGTAAAAATTCTTGTTGATTATTTTCAATGATTCCACCAATGTAATAAACATCTTTTGGTTTCATTTTTTTTGATTTAACTGGAAAATTTGTCATCGTGTTATTTTTGTAACTCAAGCAATAAGATTGGATTGGGCACTCTTCACACTTTGGTGATGTCGGAGTACAAATACCTGAACCTAGATCCATCATTGCTTGATTAAAATCACCTGGCCGCTTCTGATCAATGATTCTATACATTGCTTCTTCAAACACTTTGCGACTACTTGGTTTGGCAATATCATCACTGATCTCAAATAAACGGCTGACCACTCGCATAACATTGCCATCGATCGCAGGCTCTGGAATTTGAAAGGCAATACTGCCGATTGCACCTGCTGTGTATGGTCCGATTCCTTTTAGTTGGCGAATTTCTTCAATGGTTTGAGGCATCTGACCATCAAACTCAGTCATGATCTGCTGCGCTGCAACTTTTAAATTTCTGGCTCTAGAATAGTAGCCTAAACCCTCCCACGCTTTCAATAAACGATCATCCGGCGCCTCAGCTAAGTCTTTGATCGTTGGAAACCACTCCATAAAACGATAATAATAATCAATTACCGTATCCACACGAGTCTGTTGTAACATGATTTCTGAAATCCAAATACGATATGGATCTAAATTAACACGCCAAGGTAAATTTCGCTTTTCTTTTTCATACCAATTAATAAACTCTTCCTGAAAAGCCTGCAGTTCAGTAGCACTCCAAGTTTCCCAATACTTCTCATTCTTCATTCTCTAATTCCTTTTCATCAAAATATTGCTGAATCAAATCTGAGTCAAAACGTTTTTGAAATAGTCCTTGTTTAACTTTCATCACACGTTTATAAGGATCCAATTTACGGTGTTTTTCCCATAATTTATCGCCTTCTTTTCTGATCACATCTAATTCTTGTTCTTCATCTTTTTCAAAGGATAGCTCTTCAAGCGCTAAATCGATCACTTCCCGATTGAACCCTTTTTGCATCAGGTGCATTTGAACTTTTTGTACAGCATCTTTAAAACTCTTTGTTCGATAACGTCTCATCGCTTTTTCCGCTGTTGCTTTTGCTACTTCTACTTGATCATCCATAGTATAAAAAGTTAACCCATGTTGAATGTCTTCTTCATTCAAGCCTTTTCGTTTTAGTTGTTGTTCGATCATTTTGGGTCCTTTATCGCTTGTTCGCATTAAGGTACGGACATAACTTTCACTAAAAATTTTATCGTCTAAGAGGTTCATTTCTTCCAGGCGAATCACAATTGTTTTGCGATCTTCTGGCAAGATTTCTTTTTCCTTTAAATAATCTAAAATTTCTTTTTTTGAGCGTAATTGATAACTCAAGTAATTTAATGACATTTGTAAACCAACATCATAAGAACCTGATTTTTTTATTTGTTCGATCTCGGATTCTGTCAATTCTTGGCCTTTTAATAGGCGCTGGCGAACTAAGGTATCCTCTGAGACCCGTAATTTTTCTCCTGAAGACAGCCAGATAAGATAAAACTGACCTTTGTCTTTGGTGATTTTTGTAATTGTTTCCATCTTTCTCCGCCTTTCTAGTGAGAACATATATTCTACTATAACATACATTTGCTAGAAGCTAAACTAGGCAAATTGTGCTAAAATAAGAAATATCGTTATATTTGATTAACAGATCTTCGGATCAAAAGGATGGAATTATGACCACACAACTTTTAAAAGAGGGACAAACGATCCCTTTAAAAATAAAACGTTTAGGGATCAACGGAGAAGGTATTGGCTATTATAAAAAGACGATTGTTTTTGTTCCAGGCGCTTTACCAAAAGAAGATGTCTCAGTAGAAATCACTAAAATAGCTCCGCGTTTTGTGGAAGGGCAATTAAAAAAAATAGTAAAGGCAGCACCTGAACGGGTCGTACCACCCTGTCCTGTTTATGAAACATGCGGTGGCTGTCAGCTGCAGCATTTAGCTTATCCAGCCCAGCTACTTTTCAAACAAGATTTATTGAAGCAATCATTAAATAAATTCAGACCAAGAAATTTTGAAAACTATTCAACACCTAAAACGCTGGGAATGAAAAATCCTTGGAATTATCGTAATAAAGCGCAATTTCAACTACGGAAAATCGATGGTGAAGTGGAAGCTGGTCTTTACCAAGCTGATTCTCATCGCCTAGTTCCTATCGATGATTGTCTAGTTCAACAACCTGCGACAACTAAAGTTATGAACGCCTTGGTAGAATTGCTGAACAAATACCAGTTACCGATCTATAACGAACGGAAAAACAGTGGTATTTTCCGAACACTCATGGTGCGTGTCGGTATTAAAACGAATGAAGTTCAGGTCGTTTTTATCACACAATCCGTAAAATTCCCACAAAAAAAAGCCTTGATCGATGAAATTACACAGCACTTGCCAGAAGTGGTATCGATCATGCAAAACGTTCAAAACAAAAGAACTTCAATCGTCATGGGTGATGAGACAATCCATGTTTGGGGCAAAGAAAGTATTGAAGAGAAGATCAATGAAGTAACCTTCGATTTATCTCCTAGAGCATTTTTCCAGTTAAATCCTGAACAAACTGAAGTGTTATACAGCGAAGCTGTGAAAGCGTTGGATTTACAGCCCAACGAAACAGTTGTAGATGCTTACTGTGGTGTTGGAACAATTGGTTTAAGTATTGCCAAACAAGCGAAAGAAGTTCGTGGAATGGATATTATTCCAGCTGCGATCGAAGATGCTAAAATGAATGCTGAACGCTTAGGTGTCACAAATACCCATTATGAAGTAGGAACAGCCGAAGAGTTGCTACCAAAATGGCTTCAGAATGGTTTTAAACCTGATGCGATCATTGTTGATCCACCAAGAACTGGATTGGATCAAAAGCTACTAAAAGCAATCTTAAAGCAACCTCCGAAGAAGATGGTTTATATCTCTTGTAATGTGTCCACACTTGCAAAAGACTTAGTTGATTTAGCTAAAGTCTTTGATGTGCACTATTTACAATCTGTAGATATGTTTCCACAAACAGCTCGTTGTGAAGTTGTTGTGAAATTGACTAAAAAATAGATAAATAAGGGTAGGGATATGACTCACGGAGTGTATCCCTACCCTTTTATTTTTTTGTTCAATATCTTTATAGAAAAACTTGTACTTTTGAAATAGTTACATTCAAATAAATAATGATGAAATCAGCTAAAGTATAATGTTCATTTAAAAAAACAATAGAAACATTAAAACACTCTATATGTTATAATAAAATTAATAAAAGGAGGATTTTAGATGAAAAAAATAATTACAGGTTGTTTGTTGTCAGTTTTATTGCTTTCTACAGTTCCATTTCAGGTTTACGCTGTTGAAAAAAGTACAGATCAATTAGTTCCCCAGATATTAAGAACACAGAAAGCTTCACCAGTTACTCCCGACTCATTTAAATTAGGGGTTGATGATTATGTAACTGGACTGTTAGACAAAACTGTACGAAAAATCATTCTCTATGTTAATGGTTCACAGATTCGAACGGGTAAAATCTTTAAAGATCAAACCTTTGAAGTCAAGGCTAATGACGTGATTCACAGCCTTTTCGATCATGTAGAAATTGTTGCCTTGAATAAGAGCGGTCACGAGATTGATCGACAAAGAGTCTCACTCGAAAGTGAATATATTAATCTCTCTGCAGAAGATTTTTCTCTTTATGATGAAGAGATCAAAGGCCTTGCTGGTAATAAAATGGATTTAGTCAGTTTAATAATCAACAATGAATGGATTCGTTCGGTGGAAGTTGCTCATGATGATTCGTTTGCACTCCCGGTTGAAGAGGACGATATTTTTGATGAAGAAGACATTGTCGAAATCGTTGGTTCTCTCTCTGGTAAAGAACTAGCCAGAATTACTGTTCCCGTAAATCCAATTGACCTCCAAGCTGAGCTACAGGAGTTTGATTTTGGAACAGATCAAGTAGTCCGCGGAAAAATCACAGGAAAAGCGGCGAAAAATGCTAGAAAAGCCCAGCTTTATGTCAATCGTAAGCGCTATGCTATTGTTGATATCCAAGCAGATGGTAGTTTTGAAATCAAGGTATCTCGTTATATAACAAATGAAAAAGATGACGTGAAGGTGGCTATTTTGAATCAAAAAGATATCGAAATCGGCCGCTATCAAGTAACTTTTAAACTTGATGAAGAGGGCAACGATACTGGAAGTGGTAGTGAAAATGGCGAAGATGGTGGGAACGAAACAGGTAATGAAGAAACCTCAAGCACTGAAAAAAGACCTTTACAGGATTGGTTTGAAGATTATGAATTGTCTCGATTAGTTGCTGAACAATTATCTTGTGAAATTAACTATCCTGTGAGTCAAGAAGATTTATTAAGGGTGGAAACTATTGATGAAAACGCTTGGTATGGAGTCCCTTCTTCTAAAGGATTAAGCTATTTGCGAAATCTAAAGACTTTGCGTATGAATTTTTTAAATTTGGAGTCAGATTTGAACAGAGCTTTGATTATTCTGAGTGATTTCAAAGAATTAGAAAGCCTTTTTATAGGCGAATCAAATCTTAATGAGACTTCTTTAGAAAATCTTGGAAAATTAACGAATTTAAAAAATTTAAGTCTCGAGGAATGCAACCTTACTAATTTACAATTTGCCAGTAACCTACTTAGTTTAGAGAAAATTAGTATTCTTGATAACAGTATCTCTGATGTCAGCCCTTTAGCTAGTCTAAAAAAATTAACGTACATTGAGGCTCGACGTAATAATATTAAAGACATTTCCTCTTTGAATCCAAGTCAAATAAGTAGTTCTGTATTCTGGAGTTTTAGCAATCAAGAAATCACATTAGAAAAACAATCCCTTTCTAACAAAGGCACTTTGACTTTACCTATACCAATCAAAGGAATTTCTGGAAAAGTAATTGAACCTGATTCAATTAGTGATGAGGGTGTTTATGAAAACCAACAAATTACTTGGCAACTACCAGGTTCACTAGGTAAAACAACATTTACCTTTTCTGAAAACTCACTTGCTGAATACGGATATATATATTTCAATGGTACTGTTTCAGTGCCGTATACAAAATAACATCAAACAAAGTAATAAGCATTTGAGTTACTAAACTTTACTATTTAATTAGGCTGCTATCCTTCTACATCAAAAAAGGATAAGCAGCCTGATTTTTTTCTCATTCTATTAAATACAGCCATCCATCAGCATTTTAAAAATAGGAATTAGTTTTTGCTTGATTTCAAATTTTACAAGCTTAGAGTTAACTTTCCAAAAGACTACTACAGCTCTTCCCCATTACTTGCAATCACTTGCTTCATCCAAGCGTAACTATCCTTTAAAAAACGTTTTTGACTCCCCTTTCCATAATCATCTTGATCTACATAAATAAACCCGTAGCGTTTACTCATTTCCGAAGAAGAGCAGCTAATAATATCGATTGGTCCCCAAGCACAATATCCCCTAAGGTCAACGCCGTCTTTGATCGCTTCTTTCATTTGCTCGATATGTGCTCGGTAATAATCGATGCGATAGTCATCGTGAACACTACCATCTTCTTCTAACTGATCATAACAACCAATACCATTTTCAGTGATATAAATTGGACATTGATAACGATCATAGAAGGAATTTAATAACGTTCTTAACCCAAGTGGATCAATCGTCCACCCCCAAGGATTTGCAGGAAGTGATTTATTTCGATAAGGCTCATCGTGTTTAGCATCGCAAATTTGAGTATAGTAATAAGAAAATGATAGATAATCGGCTGTATTTTTTAAAATTGTTTCATCTTCTTCAGCAAATTCAAGCTTAATACCACGTTCTTCAAAATAACGAAACGCATAACCTGGATAATATCCTCGTAGTAATACATCGGCAAAGAAATACTGCATTTGGTTGATTTTCAAGGTTGCTAGCACATCTTCTGGATTACAAGTAGCCGCATATTCTGGCCCGCCACAAAGCATCATGCCAACTTGATAATTTTCATCGACTTGATGAGCGTATTCAGTAGCCAAAGCTGTTGCTACCATCATATGGTGAACGCCTTGATATTTCGCTTGCTGTAAATTTTCCACTTGATCCTCTGCAATGCCTAAATGGTTGAACGATTCATGACCAATCAAATTGATTTGATTGATAACAATCCAATATTTTACTTTGCCTTGATAGCGGTCAAAAATAACTTTACAATAGCGAACAAAGAAATCAACTACTTCTCTTGAATACCAACCTTGATAATTCAATGTAAGGTTCAGTGGCATTTCATAATGAGAAAGAGTGATCATCGGTTCCATCCCATTAGCAATCATTTCATCAATCAATTTATCATAAAAAAGTAGCCCTGCTTCATTTGGTTCCAGTTCATCACCATTTGGGAAAATCCGTGACCAATCGATTGATGTTCTAAATAACTTTAGCCCCATCTCTCCTAGTAACTTTAAATCGGCTGGATATGTTTCTTTAAAATTGATCCCCCATCTTTTCGGAAAAATTCCCGTTTTACTATGAAGAGCTTCTTCAATATAGGTTGTAGAAATCTCAGCATTCGATCTTTTTTCTAGTGGTAGATCCGCTCTAAATTCATTGATATCCGCAACGCTTGTGCCTTTGCCTTCATATTCATAAGCGCCTTCACATTGATTAGCTGCAACAGCTCCGCCCCATAAAAAATCTTTTGGAAATCCAGTTGGTACCTGATACATAGCTTTGGCCTCTTTTCTTTATTTTTTTTCAAGTGATGATAAGCGTTCATCGATTTGTTTCGCTATTTTAATCAAGTGATTAGCCATGTTGATTTCACTATAAATCGTCATTAAAGTATCCTGAGCATGTGTAAACAATAGTGAATGCTCATGTACGTTGATTTCTTCACTCATTTCACTTTGAATTGCTTGTGTCTGAACTTTATGTGCCGCTGTTATATTGGTTTTAGCGACTTTCATTTCTTCAGCTGCTGTTTCAAAATCGTTTTTCTCAGTTGCCATAAGGGCATTTTTACAATTAACTCTGGCATCTCCAGCAAATAAAATAATTTTCATGGCTTGTTGTGACAATAAATCGTCCATCTATTAAGTCTCCTTCAACGTTTGATTTTCTGCTTTGGTTTCTTGATCATCGTATGCTTTAAAAAATGGATACCAAATGGCCGTGGATATCGCAAAAATGACCAGCATTAAAATAATTCCAGTGATTGTCCCGGTCGTAAACCACGTAGCAAATGGAAATGGACAATACCATAATTCAAATTGAACTTTAGGAATTGGCGCAAAGGGAATGACTTTTGTAAAAATATAAATCACAATTGGCAAAACAATTCCCTGTAGCCA
This sequence comes from Enterococcus rotai, assembly GCF_001465345.1. Taxonomy (NCBI): domain Bacteria; kingdom Bacillati; phylum Bacillota; class Bacilli; order Lactobacillales; family Enterococcaceae; genus Enterococcus; species Enterococcus rotai. Next base: position 138,786 of record NZ_CP013655.1, read on the forward strand.
CATCGGAATCATCAATAACGGATTCCAAGCGACTGCTCCAAAAATCACGGGTTCATTGATATTAAAAATCGACGGTACGATACAAGCTTTGCCTAATGCACTGATTTTCTTAGAGCGAGCCCGCATCATCATTAATACCAGCGGCATCGTACAACCAATTCCTCCAATCCATAGATAAGCTGAGTATAAAGTACTGCTTGTCACCAAATTTAAGGTTTCAACAGAAGCCGTACCATTTTGAACAAGGGCAATATTTTCTGCGATTGCTTTCAATAAAACGGGCTGTACCACTGGCGTTAGCACCCAAGTAGAAATCCCCATTGAATAAAGGAAGCAAATCAAAAACATCATTCCCACAAAACCTCCAGGTGATTCCATAAAACTAGATAGCGGCATGAAAATACTTAAAACAATATTATATAAATCCACTTTCATGATCAAAACAACGACCCAGCCAAAAAGAATAATAATCCCGATCGGTAACATTGAATCAAACCATGCTCTAACAAAATCTGGAATCACGGATTCTTCTTTAAAGAACGTAAATTTTCCTAGCGTAACTAAAACAAATCCAGCAATCAAGCCCGCAACAATTGCCACAAACATCCCGCCAGCACCTAGTGCATCATGTCCAAAACCGACCACACCATCTTTTTCGATTTGTGGTGAAATAATCATCAAGAACAGCACTAAACCGCTCATCCCAGCTACAATTCTTTGTTTGCGCAATCTTTTTTTCTCCATTAAGTTAAATGGAATCAAGAAGGCCACAAACAATGAAATTTTGCCCATCGTCCAGCCAAACGGCACCCAAAAACTTGGTAGAGCTGGAAAATAGTCATTCAAAATAGCCAACATTGAAAAAATCGACCCTAAGAAAATAAAAGGCAACGTCTGCATGATTGAATCTTTAATACTGACAATCCAAGGATTATTGTTTACTTTGTTCATTTTAGGTGAGAAACTATTTTCCAACCAAAAGATCAACTTATTCATATTTACGTCTCCTTTTTCTTCACTGTTCGTCTTCTTTTAACGAACGTAGCAAGTGTTCAACTGCAGCATCCCCATCTAGCGTTGCATAGTACTCTTTTTTCATCAAAATCACTTTAACTGGAAATCCGTGAATAATCTCATCGATTTCATCAATGATATATTCAAGATGCGGTCCGACCATTAAAGCATCGATCTCCTCAATATAATTCTCGATCTCCGATTCACTTCTTGCAACAATACTCATATCTAAATTTTTCACCTTGGCCGCCTTGCGCATATTCGCTGCCATAAACCCACTACTGGCACCTGACCCACAGACTAATAATACGTTTAAATCACTCATGTTTTCTCCTCCTAATTTAAAAGCGTAGCGGGCTCGTCCAGTCTCGACTGAAAAATAGGAAAATCTGTTTGTGTCGCTTTCTGTCACAGGCAGATTTTATCTTTTTTCCGAGAGACTAGCCCGCATAGCTAGATAACATATGATAACAATGTTCCACTTCACTTCAACTTGTACTTTTCAACATTTTAATAACAGAAGGACGCAACGTTTCTTATAGTCACCTTATACCATTCAACATCATCTCAGTTCTTCGTTGTGTCTCTTGGCACGTTTCAAAGTAAAAGTGTAGCAGGCTCGTTCAACTCCGACTGGAAAAAAGAAGCTACCGCTTTTTTCGAATAAAGCAAACTCAGCTCGTTACTATATTCTTATCATCTATGATTTACACTTCTCTATCAAATATGATTTTTTCCTCATCTTCTCAGTTTAGCGGAAACAACTGTACTTGATTTGTTATTTAAAAGCACGAATAATAGAGGTTATAAAAAAGAGAGGAGCAGACATTGTGTCCTTAAACAAGAAAGAAGCAGCCCTAGTAAAGCTATTAATCCAACATCACAATTGGTTATCTGCAACATATCTAGCAGAAGCGCTATCTACATCGACACGAACGATTCGCAATTATGTATCGCGAATCAATCAAAGTGCGAAGCTTGAAATGATCCAGTCTTCTAGGCAAGGTTATAAAATCGACAATACACTTAGAATCGAAGATTTTATTTCTCGAACTGAGCAAGATCTAAATACGCCTATTGAGCGTATAAATTACTTGATGAACCTATTGATCAAGCATAAAAATGTCGATTACTTTGATGTAGCAGAAACCTTATTTGTCAGCATTCCAACTATTGAAAAAGATACCCTCCGCTTACGTAAAAAAATGTCTAAATATCATTTGAAAATCATCAAACATGGGCATTTTCTAAGTATGGAAGGTGATGAATCAAACTTTAGAAAGCTTGCTGGCGATATGTTACAAGATGAAGCTTTACAAAACTTTCAATCTTTGGACCATATTCAGACGATCTTTCCAGAGATTTCTATTGAGACGATCCAAAAAATCGTGATCGACCGCTTAAGTAGCCAGCACCTTTATATTAATGGTTATGCAATCAACAGTTTATTACTACACATTGCGATCGCTATCAATCGTCAGCTCAATCATCAACGCTTTGAGACAGATCTTATTCCTGAACTATTCACGAAGGATCAACTTGAATATTTACTTGCTACTCAGATTGGACAAGATCTCGATCAAGCTTTTGCTGTCGAAATGGACCTTTATGAAATCAACAATCTAACTCTCTTATTAATGACTAAAATCTCTCCAGCTAATGATGCCTTTTTGAAAAATTACATGGAAACTTCAGTTTATACATTTATTTCAACTATGATGGAAACCGTTGCAGAAAAATATTTTATTACACATATCTCAGATGAATTAGTTTTGAACTTAGCAATCCACGTTTCCAACTTGATCTCACGAGCAAAAAACGGAAAACAAGTTCGGAATCCATTATCTGAAGAAATCAAACAATCTTATGCTTTCATTTATGAGGTGGCTGTTTTTATAGCCAAACAAATTCAAAAGCATATCAATATTCCAATTTCAGATGATGAAATCACGTTTATTGCGCTCCATATTGGTTCTTATTTTGAGGAAAAATTCGAGACTGAGAATAAATTAACTTGTGTGATTTATACACCGGAATACTATGATATGCACCAACGTTTGATTTATAAGATCAGTGATACATTCAAATCTAGTTTAAATATTTTAGGAACTTTTTATCGATTGGACACTGAAAGTTTAGCAAAAATAAAGCAAGCAGATTTAACTCTAGCAACTATTGAATTGAAGGAGCTGAAGCATGTCGTCCAAATTTCACCATTTTTCTCAGGAAAAGATACTGAAAAAATCCAGCAATCCATACAAATAGTGAAACAGGAGAAATTACTGAACTCATTAAAAGAAAGCATTCAAACTTACTTAACACCTGAACGATTTCAACGAAATATTTATTTAAAAAATCCTACTGAATATATTGATCATTTGGGTACTCAATTGGTTGAACATAACTATATAGATACTCACTTTATTGAATTAATCAACGAGCGCGAAAAAATGTCAGCCACCTCATTCAATAATTCAGTAGCTTTACCTCATGCCATTGAAATGAGTGCAAATAAAACGGGGATCTCGATTATTTTAAACGATCGACCTGTCAAATGGGGAACCCACTACGTGCAAGTCATCATCATGATCGTTATGAATCAGAATGATATGAAAAAATTTAGGCAATTATTTGATTTTATGATTGATACATTTTCAAATCAGAAAAAATTGGAAACCCTTTTAAAGGTTGAAGATTATGAAGAATTTATTGATGAATTGTTCAATTAATTATTATTTAAATAGGCCCCTTTAAGAATTTAGCAAATAAGAAAACCGCCAGGAGAATTTGATCTCCTAGCGGTTTTCTACTTGTGCAGCTTACTTTTTACCTACAAAAAAGGAAACGACTGCAACTAAAATTACAGCACCGATAATTGATGGAAATAATGCCATACCGGCAACTTGTGGTCCCCAACTTCCTAGAAGTGATTGACCGATTGATGAACCGACAAGACCCGCAATAATATTGAAAATCCAGCCCATCGATTTACCTTTACTCGTGATTGCCCCGGCAATTGCACCGATAACACCACCTACGATTAAAACCCATAACCAATGCATAATGTGACCTCCTTATTTTTAAAAGTGCAGCGACCTTGCGAAACTAGATAACCTCTAGGGCAACGAACACGTACTTTTAAATAGAATAACTACAAAAATGATTACTTTATTATGCTAACAGATTATCGACTTTCTTGCGAAAGAAATGCATTTTACATTTGCTTTATATCATTTTTTTATCACTTTATCTTCATTCCATCTATTCCTGTCTTCACTACTATACTTTTTTGTATTATTTTATAAAACAAAAAAAGCTAGAATCCAAATGGATTCTAGCTTGAAATTTAATCTTAAAAAGATTATTTTACTGTTACTGAAGCGCCAACTTCTTCTAAAGCAGCTTTTAAAGCTTCTGCTTCATCTTTAGAAACGCCTTCTTTAACTGGTGCAGGAGCGCCATCAACTACAGCTTTAGCTTCTTTCAAGCCAAGACCAGTTGCTTCACGAACTGCTTTGATAACTTTAACTTTTTGATCTCCAGCTGCAGTTAATTCTACAGTGAATTCAGTTTGTTCTTCGCCAGCTGCTGCTGCAGGGCCTGCTGCTGCTACAGGAGCTGCTGCAGATACGTCAAATTTTTCTTCAATAGCTTTTACTAAGTCGTTTAATTCTAAAATAGTTGCGCCTTCTAATTCTGCAACAATGTTTTCAATGTTCAATGCCATTATGGTTTCCTCCGTTTTAATAATTCATTATTTTTAGTTTAGTTTATTGCTAAGCTGCAATTATGCAACTTCTTCTTCTTTTTCTGCCACTGCTTTGACAGCGTAAGCCACTTGTCTGACTGGCGCTTGTAATACAGATAATAGCATAGAAAGTAGTCCATCGCGACTTGGAAGTTTTGCTAAAGATGTCATTTCTTCTACTGAAGATACTTTACCTTCAATAACGCCACCTTTGATTTCCAATGCTTTGGCAGTACTTGCAAATTCGTCGATGATTTTAGCAGGTGCTACTACATCGTCGTTACTGAAAGCGACTGCTGTAGGGCCTGTAAATACTTCGTCCATCCCTTCTAATCCAGCTTTTTTAGCTGCACGTGAAAGAATAGAGTTTTTGATAACTTTCATTTCAACATTTGCATCACGCAATTGTTTACGTAAGTTAGTCACTTCTTCTACAGTTAAACCACGGTAGTCAACGATGACTACAGAAGCTGCTGCTTGGAACTTAGCTGTTGCTTCTTCGACTAGGGTTTCTTTTTTAGCGATTGCTGCTTCACTCATTTATTTTCACCTCCTGATGATTGATGGGTAGAGCTTATTGTTGTGATTAAAGATAAGTACAGGCTCGCTCTGCTCGTAATGATTCTACAGTCGCTTTGCTCCTCTAGTACTGTTCAACATCAATTTTTTATAAAAATTGTGTTTCACAGCAAAAACTCCATGCCACCGTTGACATAGAGGGACTTAATTGTATGTATCAACAATTGTCCTCGGTAGGAAATTAAGACTTGCGTCACCTACTGTCTTCGGTACAGTTAATTATTAACCTCAACTACCTTACCATGAGAAAGGTAGTTGAGTCAATAATTTTTTTACTTATTTCCATTACTTTAAGCAACTTGAGCTACTTTTCTTTTGATCTAGTTCCATAGACCTGACTGCTCGGCAAATAGATAAACTTAATTTGCTCACAATCTAACCGGTCTATTACACTTTTATAATTAGAAAGAAGCTTGGTCAACGTGGATTCCAGGTCCAAATGTTGTTGTTACTGAAATATTTTTAATATATTGACCTTTTGCTGCTGATGGTTTAGCTTTCAACAATACATCGTTGATTGTATTGAAGTTTTCTAGTAATTTTTCATTATCAAATGAAACTTTACCGATTGGTACGTGGATGTTTCCAGCTTTGTCAACACGGTACGTTACTTTACCAGCTTTTACTTCGTTAACAGCTTTTGTTACGTCCATTGTTACAGTACCAGTTTTAGGGTTAGGCATAAGACCTTTAGGACCTAAGACACGACCTAATTTACCAACTTCAGCCATCATGTCTGGAGTTGCTACAACTACGTCAAAGCCAAACCAGCCGCCTTGGATTTTTTGAACCATGTCTGCATCGCCTACGTAATCAGCGCCAGCAGCTTCTGCTTCTTTCGCTTTTTCGCCTTTAGCGAAAACTAAAACGCTTTGTGTTTTACCAGTTCCGTTAGGTAATACTACTGCACCACGGATTTGTTGGTCTGCTTTTTTAGGGTCTACATTTAAACGGTAAGCAACTTCAACAGTTGCGTCGAATTTTGCAATATTTGTCTCTTTAGCCAAAGCGATTGCTTCTGCTACAGGGTAAACTTTTGTTGCTTCAACTTTTTTTAATGCATCTTGCATTTTTTTGCTTTTTTTAGCCATTTTGTTTCCTCCTTGATTGTGGTTATAACGGTCGAACCTCCCACGTAATTCATATCTTTGAATATGAAATAAACTGAGAAGCTACTTCTTTGGGTTCTATTAGAATAAAAATTATCCTACAGTGATTCCCATGCTTCTTGCAGTTCCTTCAACCATGCGCATAGCCGCTTCAACGTCTGCTGCGTTTAGGTCTGCCATTTTAAGTTCAGCGATTTCTTTTACTTGATCTTTCGTAACATTCGCTACTTTAGTTTTGTTTGGCTCACCAGAACCTTTTTCGATTTTTGCAGCTTTTTTCAATAATACTGCGGCTGGTGGTGTTTTAGTAATGAATGTAAATGAACGATCTTCATATACAGAGATTACTACTGGAATGATCAAACCAGCTTGATCAGCTGTACGAGCGTTGAATTCTTTAGTGAATCCCATAATGTTGATACCCGCTTGACCTAATGCTGGACCTACTGGTGGAGCTGGTGTTGCTTTACCTGCAGGAATTTGCAATTTAACTAATTTTTCTACTTTTTTTGCCACGAGACATACCTCCTTGAGTCCGTGATGTGGTTAATTGGAGATGAAGATTTCTCCTCCCACGTCATTCTTTGACGAATCAAAGAAAACCTGTGCACAAAAATGCACACTTGAATAGTATACTCTGCTTCTGATTAAATTTCAATACCCTTTCACTCTTTTTATCCTTTGTTTTTGCAATTGAAATGAGAAAAAGATAAGTTTTTCTCGCATTTTTATTACGCTTCTAGTTTCTTCTCCATAATTATGATAGACTTTCGTTAGAAAAATCCTGATTTTAAATCAAAGGACAGGTGAAATAACCAATGGAAAATTTACGTTATAGAAGTGTTTTTGACATTATCGGTCCCGTTATGATTGGACCAAGTAGTTCTCATACTGCTGGTGCTGCCCGAATTGGTAAGATTGTCCGTAGTATTTTTGGCGAACAACCAGAAACAGTAGATATTTATTTATATGAATCTTTTGCAAAAACCTATCGAGGTCACGGTACAGACATCGCCTTAGTTGGTGGTCTTCTCGATATGGAGCCTGATGATGAGCGCCTTGCTGATTCTTTAAAAATCGCCCATGAACGGGATATGGAAGTCCTATTTGTGCCTCTTAAAGAAAAGGCTGAGCATCCAAATTCAGTCAAATTGCTGGTTTCTAAAGGAGATCGAAAACTTTCTGTCACTGGTATTTCGATTGGCGGCGGAAATATTCAAATTTCGGAGTTAAACGGTTTTAAGATTTCACTGACGATGGGAACCCCAACCTTTATTATCGTACACCAAGATGTCCCAGGAATGATCGCCAAAGTCACTAATCTGCTCTCTGATACAGATATCAATATTGGTACTATGACTGTGACCCGTGAATCAAAAGGGGAAAAAGCTATCATGATCATCGAGATCGACCATGCGGATATTGGTGATATCACGATGAAGTTAGTACAGATTCCTCATATTTATAGTGTAAATTATTTTGATTAATTTAAATTAAAGGAGCAAACTAGTTATGTTTCTATCTATAGAAGAATTAGTGCAACAAGCGGCAAATTTTCCATCAGTTGCTGAATTGATGATCGCAACTGAGATTGAAAACCATGGCCATAGTAGAGAACGAATCATTGAAACCATGGAACGAAATCTGGCTGTTATGAAGCAATCGATCGAAGAAGGTGTGGATGGCGTAACTTCAGTCACGGGTATTACTGGTGGCGATGCAGTGCGCATGAATGACTATATTCAAGCAGGAAATTTTTTAAGCGGTGAAACAATTTTAATCGCGGTCAGAAATGCGGTTGCAGTCAATGAAGTCAATGCAAACATGGGCTTGATCTGTGCAACGCCCACTGCTGGAAGTGCTGGAGTCGTCCCTGGTGTGTTGATGGCAGCAATTGAAAAGTTACAGCTGACTCATGAACAGCAATTAGATTTCTTGTTTACAGCGGGCGCTTTTGGTCTGGTCATTGCAAATAATTCCTCAATCAGTGGAGCTGAAGGCGGCTGCCAAGCCGAAGTAGGTTCAGCTAGTGCAATGGCAAGTGCTGCTTTAGTTTGTGCAGCTGGTGGTACTGCTGATCAAGCGGCTCAAGCAATTGCGATTACTTTAAAAAATATGATGGGGTTGATTTGTGATCCTGTGGCAGGACTTGTTGAAGTTCCCTGTGTAAAACGAAATGCATTAGGATCATCGCAAGCTTTTATTTCAGCAGACATGGCCTTGGCTGGCATCCGTAGTGTGATACCACCAGATGAAGTTGTCGCTGCAATGTATCAAGTTGGTCGTCAAATGCCGCAGATTTTTAAAGAAACAGCTGAAGGTGGCTTAGCCGTAACACCAACTGCTCAACGATTAGCAAAAGAAATCTTGAATAATCAAACTGAGAATTCAACGAAATAAGAAAAAGAACAGCCACTAAAATTCTGATATTTTAGCGGCCGTTCTTTTTTAATCTATTTTTGGTTGCAATAATGTGGTGATGCCAATTCGATTATATAGATTGATCGTCCCAATCAATACCAACAATTCACCAATTTCTTTTTCATTGTAATATTGCTGTAGTTCTTGATAGGTCTTATCACTTACACCACCATGATGGATCAGCGTGATTTCCTTCGTAAAAGCTAGAACTACACGTTCTTCTGCTGTATAAAAAACGGCTTCTTCCCAGGCCACTAATCCAATGACTCTTTGTAATGTCTCTCCTTTTGACAAGGCATCTTTTGAATGCATATCAATACAAAAGACACAGCCGTTTAATTGAGAAGCATAGATTTTGATCAGTTCCTGTAGGCTTTCACTGATACTGCCAGTTTTTCCAATTTGATCTAGTTCAGCAATTTTTTGATAAGCTGTACTATTTTCTTTTGGTAATAAAAATCTTGTTTTGCTCATTTTATGATCCCCTTTGATCTATATTTGTTGTTACACTTATAAGACCAATCAGTAGTATAAAACGTGACAGCATTTATAAAATATTTTTCAACTTATCAGGATTGTTAATAATAAAAATATGTTGGATTTTCGTTTTCTCTTGGTTTAGTCCTAAAAATAAGATACTTTTCAATTGGTTTTGCTCTTTAATAAAGAGACAAGGTTGTTGATAAATCTCACCGATAACACGTTCATCGCCAAAAAAATCGTGTGGCATAACACCATTTAAAAAAGTAAGGATCCGAGTTGCTTTGATCAAAGTTCTTAGCGGTGCACGACGTTTTTGACCACCATCAATCGACATTTTCGCTTCAGTGGTTAAATAACCCAACAACGGTGCTAAATCCCCACTTTCGATACTGAAGTTGAACAGATCAATAAATTTTTGGTTTTCAGCTTGGCTAGTATTGTCCACAGAAATATCGTTATCCTTAACAGCATTCTTAGCTCGACTTAATAGCTTGCGACTATTTTCAGCTGTAATATCCAACAATTCTCCAATTTCCTTATGAGAATAGGCAAACACTTCTTTCATCAGAAAAACCACACGTTCTTGCGGAGTCAATTGTTCTAAAACAACTAATAAAGCATAAGTGATTTTTTCTTTGCCAATCAAAGGATCTTCTGAATGTTCTATTTCTGGTTCCGGAATCCATGGTCCGTAATAATCCACACGCTGAACTTGGGCAGAGTTCAGGTAATTGATTGAGCGATTAACAACTAGCTTGGATAAAAAAGCTTGGGGATTTTTTATCAACGTAAGATCCTGTTCCAACCACTTCAACTGAACTTCTTGTAAAATATCTTCTGCTTCTTCTTTAGAGTGGCAGATTTGATAAGCAATTGAATAGAGTAAAATATTGAATTTTTCAAAAATCAAAATAGCTTCATCCATTATTGGACTTCCTCATTTCAAGTAATCATTGTTTTGTACATACAACTTGTACCTTATTATAGTTGGGATTGTGATTCAATACAATGTTGAAAGAAATACTAAAAAAATACCATCTCCTTCAGTAGTGAAAGAAATGGTATTTTTAGTTGATCTTAAAATGCTTCAATTTCAGCTAATGTTGGCATTCCAGTTTGGGCGCCCAACTTAGTGATTGAGAGAGTAGCACCTTTGCCAGAGAGTTTGATTGCCTCTGAAATTTCCATTCCCTTGGCTAGACAGGCAGCTAAAATCCCATTAAAAGTATCCCCAGCCCCCGTTGTATCCACAATCGCAACTTTTTCTGCTGGAATAGTCACAACGTTACTCTCAGTTGTATAGGAAATTCCATCACCGCCGCGAGTGACAATCAGCTGTGTGTGATTCGCTTGTGACCAGTTCAACATTTCCTGTTCAAATTGATCAGCATGCGCGATCGAATGCCCTAATAGCCCTTCAAATTCTGTTTCATTTGGCGTAATAATATCCACAAACGGTAGCATCTCAACAACTTTTTCATTATACGGAGCAGGATTTAAAATCGTGATTGCTCCTTTGTTTTTGGCATACTTCAAACCATTTTTCACAGTCGTTACTGGAATTTCCAACTGTGTTAAAAGAACATCTTGCGCATTTACTTTTTTGTTTAATTCATTCGTGACATCAGTCAAAAGCATATTAGCACCTGGTAAAACAACAATTGCATTGTCTTCTTTTAACTTGAAAATCGATGCTACACCTGTAAATATGTTTTTTTCAAACGTTACTGCATTCACATCAATGTGCTCTTTTTCTAAGTGCTTGTACACCTTTGAGCCAAATGTATCATCACCGATTTTCCCAATCAAGGAAACCTCAGCTCCTACTCTGGAAGCTGCAACTGCTTGATTAGCGCCTTTGCCACCAACATAATAATCGATGGTCTCTCCTAGCAGTGTTTCTCCAACCTTTGGTAACCGATCTGTTTCCATGACCATATCCATATTGATACTGCCTAAAACTATTACTTTTTTCATCGCGGACTCTCCTTACTTATATTTTCTTCAAATACTTATAGAAAGAACCCAGATGCTCTCTTTCAACTTCAGTGTATGCTGAAATTTTTTCAAAACCATGCTTTTTAAAAAAATGTTGCATGTTGAGATTGGAGTGATTTGTACTTGAATAAATATGTTTCCCATTTTTTTCTTTTATACTATTTATTATATCATTCAGTAAGTTTGATGCATAACCATTAGATAAATAGTTAGGATCGGTGGCGATACGTCTTAAAATATAGGTATCTTGATCCAAAATATCTACGGTAGCCACCGCCACTATCTGACCATCATCAACTAGTTTGTACAAACATTGCACAGCGATATCCTGTTGAACAATTTGTTCATTAGGATAATCGTTCGTCCACTGGTAAACCTCTGTTTGATGCATATATTGTTTTGCTGCTTCATACAAATCATTGATTTCTAGACAGTCGATTGCTTCAGCTAACATTATTTTCATTTAGACTCATCTCCGAAAAAGTGCAGTTCAGCTCCTACAATTCACATTAATACGGTAGTAACAGAATCGATAATACAATCACAGAAATGATCCCGATAATGGTAGGCACACTAGTCCTTTTTAAAATACGAACTGGACTTACTCCAACAGTTGATGCAACTATCATCACAACTGCTGCTACCGGTGAGATTGTTCTTGCTAAATTTGCAATCATTTGCATTGGTAAAGAAATCAAAATCCCGTCAATTCCCGCTTTGGCTGCAATATCAGGAATCAATTCGATTACTGCATAAAACATCGCTAAACCGCCGCCGCTTAAAATTCCGAACAGCGTAGTAGCACCGCTAAAGATCAATGTTGTGACTAATCCAGCGGAAGCTGATGATTCCACAGATGCCATCAAATTGTCAATGATTCCTAGGGACTGCACAGCAGTTGTAAATAATGAACCACCAACCACTAACATAACAACTTGACTAAACCCTTGTCCCATTCCTTTAAACATTTCCGCAGCAGAATCTTGAATTTTTTTATAAGAACGATGTCTAATTGTTTCAAACGCAACAGCAATGAAAAACGAAATAAATGTTAAAACAAAGATATCCATTTGGATTCCTTTAACAAACATACTTGTGATTCCAACTACTAGAATCAAGATCAGCGGCAACAATGGCAATAGAGCATAAATTTTTGGTGTATCTGATTCTTCTTGTTTTACTAAGCCATCATCTTCGATTGCAACAAAAGCTGAAGCGCCTTCTTTTTTATCACAATATTTTTGCCAGAAGTAATGAGTTAACGCCATAATCAATAATGTTGGGATCGAGATTCGTGCATTCCACGCAACATAAGTCAATAGATCGTACCCTAACGTTTCAGCAGCAATCACGTTATCTGCTCCAAGTGGTGTCGGCATAATTGTTGCTGTCATTGCGATCACACCTGCAGCTGTCAATGAGGAAATCCCCATACTAGCTAACATTGGATACAATATCGCCATCAAAATAATCGCTAAACTAGATGCGCTTGGCACTACTAAGGACATTAAATTGCCAACTAAAAATACAAGAGGAACAAACAACGCTTTTGATTTGATTTTTTGTAGCGGCTTCACTAAAATATTGACCGCTACCTGATTGGCTCCGATCACGTTCATATAACCAGAGTAACCAAATAAAATCATGATCACAATTCCGGCTGAGCTAACTTGAGCAATGATCGTATCTTTAAATTTTAAAAAGATATCAAAAAAAGCTAAGCCAGTTCCTTCTCCCGCTGGATACAACGGATGACCTAATAAAACAGCAAACAATAACAAAATCAATGCTCCGCTGATCAAACTTAGAGCAGGATGATAATTTTTGATAATCAAATAGGCAACAAGAGCTAAAACAACTAATACTAATAATGACTCAATCATAGTATGTCTCCCTTTTTAATTTATTTTTTCTAAATTTGAAACAACCCACTTTTGAAATGCTGGAATGTCAATATCTAAACAGACTGTTGCATTTGTTGTATTGTGATATTTCATTTTCAAGTCGGCAACCGTAGCACCAGCTGCTGGACCTTCTAAAGCGATTTCAACAAAGGTTTCTTGAACAGTAAATAAAGTAGGATCAGTTAAATAGGCAATGGCGCAAACGTCGTGCATTTTTAATCCTGTCTGTAAACTCCCTCCACGATAATGCTGGAACAGTGAGTAAAACATATTGCCGACTTTGCCAAATTCTTTGATTTTTTCAGTTTCATTTTTTGTTAGCACCGCTGTACTTGTAACGTCTAGACCAACCATCACGATCGGGATATCTGATTGAAAAACGATTTGAGCAGCATGGGGATCTACGTATGTGTTAAATTCTGCACTTGTATTGGTATTTCCTCTAGATAATGAACCGCCCATCATAACGATTTCTTTGATATTTTGTTTCGTTTCTGGATACATACTTAGCAGTAATGCGATATTGGTTAATGCTGCGATAGGAACCAACGTGATCGGCTCTGCACTAGAAAGTATGCATTCTTTCATTGCCTCTACTGCATGGATATCAAGCGCATTTACTGTAGCTTGTGGGAAATCATAGCCATCCATCCCACTTTCACCATGAATTTCAGCAGAATCTTCAAGTTGAATCAACAAGGGTTTATCACACCCTTTAGCAACAGGCACTTGTTTTCCAAAAAATGTTACTAATTTCAATGTGTTCTCAGTTGTTTTGTGTACGTTTACATTTCCAGCAACGGTTGTAAGCAACTTAACGTCTAATTCTGGGTGATTAAGAGCGATTGATAACGCTACTGCGTCGTCTATTCCTGGGTCTGTGTCAATAATGATCGGTCGTTTTTCTTTCACCATAAAGCCTTCCTCCTTCTTAGGTTAAGCGCATTACCAAAATAATATAAAAAAATACCTTTTCAATAATCAAAAAAGCATTTTTTAGATTAATCGCTTAACCTATCTGTCTATTATGATAGCGTTTTATTTTTAGTTAGTCAACTACTATTTTATTTTTTTAACACTTTCACCTTTAAATAGGCTTGGCTTCAAAATAATCGTCTCAGTTCTTTTCTTGTGTTTTGTCAGCCTCTCTTTCAATAGAGTAACTGCTTGTTCTGTTAACGCAAAGATATTTTGCTCCACTGTTGCTAAGGAAAGGCCTAAAATATCTGCCATTTCTAAGCGGTCATAGCCAATGATCGAAAGATCTGCTGGAATTGCTTTACCACTGACCAAGGCCTGCTTTAATACACCAAAGGCAACCATATCATTCGCTGTAAGTACAGCCGTCACATCTGACAATAAAAACAGTTCTTGGGCTTTTTCCATACCATATTTAAAGCGATAGCCTGTTTCAATAATATACTCTTCTCTCACTTCTAAACCATAACTTTGGAGTGCTTCTCGATAGCCTTCAATACGATCAAGTGTACTGGGAACTTTAAAATCTCCTGTCATAAAGGCAATATTTTGATGACCACTTTCAAGAAGATATTCCGTTGCAAGCTTACCGCCTGCTAGGCTGTCAAAATAAACTTGATTGATCCCAGTGAAAGAGACATGCCTATCTACTAAAATAAATGGCGCATCGATCTCTTTCAAGAATCGTTCTTGTTCCTCTTTGGATGAAAAAGACTCATTTGATAAAGCAATGATCAATCCGTCAACACCGCGATTTAACAACATTTGTATCAAATTTTTTTCTACGGCAAAATCATCATTTGAATTGACAATAATCGTTAAATAACCCAATGCTCTAAATTGTTCTTCTAATTGTTTACATAGTTTAGAAAAGAACGGATTTTCAATATCTGGAATAACAACGCCTATGGTTTGAGAAGCATTTTTTGCTAGACTTTGCGCAGCTATATTCGGAACATAGTTCAATTCCTTAGCGATTGTTTTGATTTCTTGTTTCTTTTTTTCAGAAATTCTAGAAGGCTTATCATTTAAAACTAAAGAAACCGCAGCTTCAGATACATTAGCCATTTTTGCAATATCTTTCATTCTAACTTTCATGACTCTCTCCTTTTCAATCCGGCCAAGGTAAAAGCAGATTCCGTTAAGAGCCACTTTTATCTGACCGTTCTATTTCTTAGTTCCACAAAAAATCTGTAACAAGCTGATCAACTTCGGTATTTTCATGTAATGCGCTGTGCTGCGCTGATTTTCCGTAAAAAATCTTCTCTTCTACTTGATTGCCATGAGCCTTAAACAATGAAACAACACTTAACGCATCTGCTACTGGAACAGCTTCATCACTTAAACTACCATCTTGCACGTCTCCTGCGATAAGCAATACGTCCATTGTAACTGGTACTTTGTCGATGCCGCTGACATAATCAGCGTATCTTTCACTTTGAATTGCTGGTCCATTCGTGATGACCGCTTCAAGTGTCTCTCCATTTGATAATTCCACAAAGTTATTGAATGGCGCTGCTATCCCAACAAATTTATTGATTTTAGGTAGGCTCGGGTCATCACCATAAGTTGATAAAAATCGTAACGAACTGGCTCCTCCCATGGAATGTCCCACAAGATTGACTTGCGTTACCTTATAAGTCTCACGAAGATAGATTAAACAATTTTTGATCCACTCAGCCTGATTCCATTCATTATTTTTATTGTCTTCAAACAGAACTTGAATGCTGGGATTATCTTTTTTACCCGTTAGTTTCCCTTTTGCTTGAATGGAGCCTTCAGCGCTAACAGTCAAGACTAATTCTTTTTTCGTACGATCATTCTTTTCTATCCGTTTGATCATACGGCCAAAGGAATTATTACCACCGCTATATCCATGAATAAATAATGTTGGTACAGCTGTTTTTTGAATGGTTTCACTTGTTGTTGACTTTTTATGATCTTGTTGCTTTTCATTTTGAGCTCCTTTTTTACCAGTGCAACCAACAAACACTAGCAAGAGACAGATAATTACGAATAAATAATGCTGCTTTTTCTTCATTTTACCACCTTTTCAAGCTTCGCTATAGTATAAGAGAGCAGGTCAAAACTAGTGTTTAGTTTTGCTCCACTCTCTATATGCCAAAACAGACATGTCTTAGCGTTCTATTTTTTTAGATTGAATCTACTTGTTCAAAGTCTAATTCTGTACTTGTTTCACGACCGAACATGTCGATATTCACTTTTAATTTTTGGCGTTCTTCGTCTACCTCAGTTACTTCACCTTCAAGACCAGAAAAGGCCCCTTCGATGATGCGGACTGTGTCGCCTAGTGCAACATCCAAATCAGATTGACGCGTGCTCATACCGATTGAACGCAAGATATGATTGATTTCTTCTTGTAATAAAGGAGCTGGTTTACTTCCGGCTCCATGTGAGCCGACAAACCCAGTAACACCTGGTGTATTACGGACTACATACCAAGAATCATCTGTCATCGTCATTTCCACCAAAACATAACCTGGGAAAGTTTTATGAACGATCTCTTTTGATTTACCATTTTTTACTTCTGTTTCAGTTTCTTCTGGAACAACGACGCGGAAAATAAAATCTCCCATGCCCATGCTTTGTGCACGTGATTCAATGTTTGCTTTTACTTTGTTTTCATAGCCAGAGTATGTATGTAATACATACCAATTCTTTTCAAATGATTCCATTTTTGATTCGGCTCCTTTGGTTTATTAGTTGGTTGAAATAATACTTCAAGAGTAACAAGTTAAGCCTTGCCACTCATTTGCTTTTTTTTCATGTGAAAATAAAAAAACCTCAGTTCCCCGAAGTTTTTTCTCACTTGTAATTATAGCACTATCCGTGCTGAAATACTAGTTTGAATTACTTAAGAATCCAACCAAATGCTGTTTGGATCACTGTGTCCATTACAAAGAATAATGCAGCAAAAATGATTGATGTTTCGATAACAACCAACGTATCCTTGCGTAATTGTTTTTTAGATGGCCAAGTCACTTGCTTCATCTCATCTTTAACACTACGTAAAAATTTCATTTGAACTCCTCCTATATCTATTTCGTCTCTTTATGTAACGTGTATTTTTGACAGTATTTACAGAATTTTTTGATTTCTAACCGTTCTCCACGTTTTCCTTCACTGACGGCTTTAGAATAGTTTCTGGAGCCACAATCTGAACAAGCAAGTGCTGATTTTTTTGTTGCCATTGTTCAACCTCCTCTATTCACAAATTTACTCAATAACATTATCACTCTTTCAGTAAAATGTCAATGGATACTCAATAAACTATGGTTTTCTAACAAATTATGTTATCATTACTTTGTTAGATGAATTTAACCTACGGGAGGTCAAACTATGTTATTAAAATCCGTTGTTATCAAAAAGAAAAATCTTACAACAGTCAATGAATCTTGTACTTTGGAAGAAGCATTAACCATCCTTGAAGATTCAGGTTATCGTTGTGTGCCGATCTTAGATGAATCGGAAAAGATTTTTAGAGGAAATATCTATAAAATGCACATCTACCGCCATAAAGCAAACGGTGGAGATATGACTTTACCAGTGACTTATTTATTAAAAAATGCAACTAAATTTATTTTTGTCAACACATCCTTTTTCAAAGTTTTCTTTACAATCAAAGAATTACCTTACATCGCAGTGTTAGATGAAAACAACTATTTTTATGGCATTTTAACGCACAGTACGTTATTGAATATTCTCGCTCAATCTTGGAATATTGAACGTGGTAGTTATGTTTTAACAATTGCTACAACAGGTAAACAAGGCGATCTTGCAGCTATGACAAAAATCATTGCGAAACATAGTAGTATCGCCAGCTGTATCACACTTGATATCGGTGAAGATGAATTTATCCGCCGTACCTTGATTACTTTACCTGCTGAGACATCTGAAGAAACCTGTGCAGTGATTGTTGAGAATTTAGAGCGTAAAAATCTTAAAGTTGTTGAAATCGAAGATTTACAAGCGAACGCTGAATAATAAAAAAAAAAGAAGTCTTTCGAGTGAAAGGCTTCTTTTTTCTATTACCGTTCTTCTCCAATGATCCGAACTTCCGTTTCCAAGACAACATCAAATTTTTCTTTGATCACTTGTTGAATATGGGCAATCAATTCCACATAATCAGTCGCCGTAGCATGATCGATATTCACGATAAAACCGGCATGTTTTTCTGAAATTTGAGCACCGCCCCATTTCAATCCTTGTAACCCAGCATCCTGAATTAATTTCCCAGTAAAATGTCCTTCTGGACGTTTAAAGACGCTACCACAAGACGGGTATTCTAATGGTTGTTTCGATTCTCTAAGTTCAGTCAATTCGTCCATTTGGCTCTTGATTACACTGGACTCGCCTTTTTCTAAAGAAAAAGTTGCTTCTAAAACAATACAGTGCATTTTTTGAATTGTACTGTGACGATATGAAAAGTACATCTCTTCATTCTTCAATGTTTTGATGGTTCCATCTTCTAACAAAACATCTACACTTGTGAAGACATCTTTGATTTCTCCGCCATAAGCTCCAGCGTTCATATAGACTGCTCCACCGATACTGCCTGGGATACCACAAGCAAATTCAAAACCAGTCAAATCATGATCTAGTGCAACATACGTTGTATCAATCAATTTTGCTCCAGCTTCAACAATGATTTGATTTTCTTGAACGGTAATTTGTTTCATGTTCTCTAACATAATCACCATACCGCGAATACCGCCATCACGTACGATTAAATTACTCGCATTCCCCAAAACAAGCCAAGGAATATCGTGTCCACGGCAATATTCAACTAAGGCCGTTACTTCAGCTTTTGATTTTGGAAAAGCCAAGACATCAACAGGCCCGCCAGTTTTAGTAAACGTAAAATTCATCAAAGGTTCATCAAATAGTAAAGTTATCTCGGTTAAGTCATTCATCATTTCAATTTTATTCATCGAAAGTCGTTCCTTTCTTTCAAACATCCTATTTATTCTAGCATGTCAAAGAGAAACTTTCTAGTCTGAGTCTATAAAATATGTTCTTGATGCTTGCGCAACATTTGCGCGCAAAGCTCATGACTAGTAAAGATTTTTTCTTGTTTTAACTGTGTCCCATCATTTGTTTGAACTGCTGTGATAAATTCCACCACCATTTGTTCAAAGCCTCGTTTCTCTAAAGTCGTTGCCCAATCACCGAAGTTTTTTAGTTGGGTTCCAAATTGATTTTGGAGCGCGAAATCAGTCAGATTCTCTAAAACAAAGGTTCCATCTGGACTTGTTAACTGATATGTCTCAGTGTTTGCGCCAGCGTAAAGGTTCATAGAAGCAATCGCTGTTGTTGTTGCTGTTTCAACTTGGAGAAACGCTCTTTTTAACAGATTATTTTCCTCGATGATTTTTGTTTGGACATGTCGAATATCATCATCGAGTAGATAAACAAGTGTATCAGCAACATGTAAAAATAAATCATAGATCACAAAATTAGCTGAAGACTCTGAAGCTACTCGATTTTTTTGGATCAATAGCATATTTTTATTTTCAACAGCTTTTAATTCTGCCACAAATGGTGCAAAGCGACGATTAAAACCGACCATTAAAAGTAGTTTTTTTTCTGCTGCTAGTGTTTGAATTTCTTTGACTTCAGCTAAGTTTTCACTTAGAGGTTTATCGACAAAAACATGGATACCAGCTTCAAGTAATTGTTTGACAAGTTGCCCGTGAACGTTAGTTGCAGCATGAACAAAGCAAGCAGATATTCCAGCTTGAATCAATTCTTCTGTAGAAGACACCATTTCATTGAATCCGTATTTTTCACTGATTTCTTTGCGGGTTTGTTCATTTCTGGTAGATAAAATAAAGGTTGCTTGATCTCTTAGTTGAGAATATACAGGTAAATAGGCTTTTTGTGCGATATTTCCAAGGCCGATAACACCGATTTTCATAAGAATTCTCCTCGTTCAATACATTATTTTTTATTACAATCTTTAATTAACTTTTTTCCATTAAACCACTAGATACCTTTTTTACTCCTAATAAAATTGCGGCCGTCACTAGAATAATCGGACTGAGGTTTAGTGGGAAAAACAGCATCATAAATATGCCAACTGGCAATGGTGACTTTATAATTGCGATAGCAATACTAGTACTCACGATAGCAACAATCAATAAGCGGTCTGTTTGAGGGAATAACTGCGATACAGCAAACCCTTGAATGATCGCTGAAAAGACAATTGGAAAGATATCGCCTCCGATCCAGCCTGTATTGAGACATATTTGCAAGAACAATAATTTAAGCAACGCAATCAGTGTCAGTACCAGAAATGAAGCTTGGCTCCCTACAAATGGTGCAAGTGACAGTGATAGTTGCCCTGAAAAAAGTAAATTGGGGACAAAAACACCAATTAAAAAGATTGAGAGCGAGCCTATTAATGCTTTACGAACCGGAAACTCATGCCAAAAATCTAAGTGTTTTTTTAAGAATTCAGTAAAAAGACTATAGCCTTTCCCAAATAACAACCCAAATACAACTAATGGTAAGCCTATCCACAACTCTGACCAAGTCCAATGAGACTCCCCCATTTTAGAAATAAAAGAGGGTTGCCCTGTCATTTTCATTAATAGAAAAAAAGAGACTAAACCATTCACGATAAACAATAAATAAAAAATCTTTTTTTTCAACTTCTGACGTTCACTTATAACTCTTTTTTCATCATAGGTCAGTAAATGTTTATGAGGACTCAACAAGCGTGCTGCACGATTTCGCACAGATAATCCTTTCAACTCGTCATAGTGAAAGTAATAATAACGCAGTTTATCTGCTTGCCAGACCGAAAAGTAAATCACTGCACTTAATAAGCCCGCTTCTGGTCCTACACCTGCACCAAAAACTAATACAATCAATGCAATCCCTAAACTTTGAAAGACAGTACTATAATCCAGTGTTTTATTTTGCTTTAACTCTGTCATTGAATCATGAACAGTATGAGGTAAATTTCCCCATTTTTTTCGGGAAATTCCTAGCAGACAGCCGCCAACGAAAGTAATTCCTAAAATATAAAAAACGCGGAAATGGTTATCTGGTGCAACCAAGTCCCAAAGCAATTCAGAGCCTATTCCTTCCAATCTTAAAAAAATAAAGGAGATCAGCCCAATAATGCTACTCAATACAATACCATAAATCAACAAGCTTAATTCTTTTACATTTAGCTTCATAAATTCGTTCATTCCATTCTAGAAAATCATTGATATTTTCGGTTCTTCCCTATAACTTTATCATAAATCTAAATACCTGAACACATTTATGATGATCCGTGATTAGAAACAGAAACTTGTCAATCTACACAATAAAAAAGACTGATCCACTCCCACAGAAAATAAGAGAAGAATCCTAAAAATTGAAACTATTTATGTTAAACTATTCTAAAGACTGTTTGACAAAACCAGTAATCGTATAAAAGTTGAAAGAGGGTTATCATTATGAAATGTATCTCGTGGAATGTTAACGGCTTACGTGCTGTTGTTAAGAAAAATTTTATGGAAGTATTTAATGAATTAGATGCAGATTTTTTCTGCTTACAAGAAACCAAATTACAAGAAGGACAAATTGATTTAGATTTACCTGGCTACTATCAATATTGGAACTATGCTGAGAAAAAGGGCTACTCGGGTACTGCAATTTTTGCTAAAGAAGAAGCGATTAGTGTTCGATATGGTATGGATCTTGAGGAACATGATCAAGAAGGCCGTCTGATCACATTAGAATATCCTAACTTCTTTATGATCACCTGTTATACGCCTAATTCACAAAATGAACTAAAACGTTTGGATTACCGCATGACTTGGGAAGACGCTTTTCGTGCGTATTTAAACGAATTAAGTAAAGAAAAACCAGTGATTCTATGTGGTGACCTAAATGTTGCCCATCAAAATATTGATTTAAAAAATTGGAAAACGAATCAAAAAAATGCCGGATTCACACCAGAAGAACGGGCGAAGTTCACAGAATTATTGGATAGTGGTTTTATTGATACCTATCGCCATTTTTATCCTGATCAAGAAGGCGTTTATTCTTGGTGGAGCTATCGTTTTAATGCTCGGAAGAATAATGCTGGATGGAGAATCGATTATTTTGTCGTTTCTGATGTTTTGAAAGAGGCTTTAACCAGTGCGAAGATCCATACTGAGATTACTGGTAGTGATCATTGTCCGGTTGAGGTTGATTTAACGATTGCTTAACGAGAGAGGATGTTTCTCTCGTTTTTCATTTAATTTCTGTTAACATTTTAGAATTAGGCTTACTATCTGCCATTTATTTTGATATACTGCATGTATGAATTAATTTAGAACTGAAAGGGATAATGAACATGAATTTTTATTCCATAGACTTTGAAACAGCTAGTTATGCCAAGCATAGCGCTTGTTCTGTCGCATTAGTAAAGGTAGAAAATAATAAAATCGTTGATGAATATTATTCTCTAATTAAACCAGAAACAGATTTTTTCTGGAAAAATATTCAAATCCATGGTATCAAGCCAGAAGATGTCGTTGATGCGCCAAAGTTTCCTGATGTTTGGCGTCAAATCCAATCTTGTTTCAAACCAAATAGTTTAGTGGTTGCTCATAACGCCCCCTTTGACTGTGGTGTTTTAGCAGGTTGTTTGGATTATTATGGTATCGCTCAGCCGAATTACCTTTCGTTATGTACAGTGAAAACTAGCCGTAAATTATTTCCAGAACTCCCTAACCACAAGTTAAATACTATTTGTGAAAATCTAAATATCCAATTAGACAATCACCATGATGCTTTGGAAGATAGTCGGGCATGTGCTGAAATTTTATTGTATCAAGAAAAACATTTTGGAGTAGAACCACTGAAGAAACTTGTCACGATAAAATAGTTAGGATTTAATTATTACAGACGCTATCTGCAGCTTTGCATCATTTCAGATAGCGTTTTTTGTAAATATATTAATAAGAAAAAGCGCGGCGGATCTATTGTTCGAAAAAGCAAAAAATTTAACCCTACTATTAACAAAATGAGACCGCGAAAAACCTGATCAACAGTTTTCTCACGGTCTTTTAAATTTGGATAGATACCTTCGTATTTTTTCTATTCATCTATACATACTGATGTGTTCTCTTATTCTACAATGTGTAGCAAAATAAATAACTTTTGTCTCAAAATATCAATTACCGAGCAGACAACATATACTGAAATAATAATTAGCGCAGAAGTCCAAACTAAATTTATCCCATAGTATGGAGCTTTGAATACTGTTAACTCTTTCCATAGAAAATGGCGAACATAACTATTATCATGTATCAGGTAAACTCCTAATGTTGCAGAACCCAATAAGTTCACCACAGGTATAGAACCAATATCCCAATTCTTGACTCCACAAAAAAGCAAGATTGCCAAAAGAAGATAAAGAGGACTTTGCATGTCCATTATTAGACCTTTAGAAAGTGCATTTTCACTTTGATGATTGTAAACAGCAAGTAATATAATCAGAAAAACTATAATCAGAAAAACAACAGCACCTTTTATAAAATAACTTTTAGCACTCTTAGTAAATGATTCAGGATATATCTTTATATAGGCAGCAATAAAATAAATAAACAAAAACCACATACCACTTTCAACAGCACCGTAATTAGCTACTAACAATGATATAACTGGCTTAATTGATAGAAATACAAAAAAAACTATTAAAAGAGACAAATGTTGCTTCTTGTTCATATTCTCCACTAAGATATTTAAGAATGGTGACAAGCAGTATAATAGCACATAAGAACTAATGAACCAATATTGTTGAAACACAATGGGAAAACTTGCTAAAATAGTATTTTTAACGTTCAAGATAGAATGATCTTTTCCAAAAAAAGCAAAAATCAAAAAAATACTTATTGAGTAAAAAAACACTTGTAACCATAAATGTAGTAATTTTTTTGGTTTAAATACTTTATTCACTAAAAAGTATCCACTAATCAATAAAAAACAATTTACTCCAAATTTCCCTGCCGATTCAATAATATCAAGAAAAATTGGCTTCATACCTAATTTTTCTCCAAAATTCCAGTCTGAATGAAGAACATAATGATGCATTATAATCACAAATGCACTTAATATCCGAAAAAATTCAAAATTTGATTTTCTAACTTTCATATATCCTATACCTAACTCCCCTATTTTTTAAAAAATATATACTTTAATGTATTATACTAGACTTGTTAAGTAATTAAACTACTTTATCAAATAATCACTAAAAAGTCTTTCGTATTAACTTTCAATACGGAAGACTTTTCTTTATTTCTCTAAAATTTCAACAATTTCATCCATATTTTTAGAACCAAAGACAATTTCCTGATCATCAATGATCATCGCAGGAACGCTCATGATTTTCTTCTCTGTTTTCAGTTCTGGGAAAACACCGATATCGATCATTTCAGCTTCAACATTATGATTGATTGAAGCAATCCGTTGACAGGCCGCTACCACATCTGGGCAATAGTGACAGGTCAATGACACGAAAATCTGTACTTTCTTTTTAGGTAATGCTTTGATTTTATTTACGACAGGCTCTTCTATTGGCTGTCCAGCGCCTCCCACATTGTAGACCGCTAAAACAATTGAGTTGACTTCATGACCACTCGGAATTCCGCTAAACTTGATTCCAGTGTATTCACCTTGATCATTTAAGACAACTACACTTGGTAATTTATCAATACCATATTTTGCTTCTACGTCTGTACCTTTTTGAACGGTTTCCAATAAAATCTTCTCACTCAATGACGCAAACTCTGTTAGAAAAGAATTCAATTCTAGCGATTTTTCTTCGCTGCTATCCATAACTTGTAATAAGGTAACATTCTTCGTTAATTTACCAAAAATACCACCTAATTGTTCTCTCATTGCGTCAGGGAACCAAGTGTTATTGCCGCTTGTCGCTTTAGCAGGTTTCTTCTCTGCTTTTGGTTGAGCTTCTTTATTTTCAGCATGTTGCTTCGCTAAACGTTTTTCCATACGCTCATTGACGATTGGCAAACCAGCTTTTGTTTTTTCTTCTGTGATATATTTTTGTGCATTCGTCGCAGCAATTGCGCCATCTGCTACAGCTGTAACGATTTGACGGAGTTCTTTGATTCGTAAGTCCCCAGCTGCATATACTCCAGGTACATTGGTTTCCATATTTTCATTCGTAGGGACATAGCCACGATCTAATTCGACTTTGCCTTCAAAAATCTCAGTACTTGGTTTATTTCCTGCAAAAACAAACATCCCAAAAGTACTGTCAGCTGGTGCTTCGTAAGTCGTTTCTTCGCCTGTTTCATTGTTGACAAAGACCGCTTTACGAACAAAGTCATCACCTGTAATTTCTTTGACTTCTGTATTGTAGATGATCTTGATATCTGGATGCTGTTTGGCTGCTTCTGCTGTTAATTTGGCACAAGTAAAATCTGGTTCACGAATGATCATTGTGACTGATTTACCATAACGAGTTAAATAAACTGCTTCTTCAGCTGCTGCATAACCACCGCCAAGTACGAAAATATCTAATCCTTGGAAGAATTCACCATCACAGGTTGAACAATAGGCAATGCCGCGGCCTGTAAATTCAACTTCACCAGGGAAACCAATTTTGCGTGCAGAAGCTCCTGTTGCAATGATCACAGCATAAGCTTGATAGGTTTTAGTCGCAGACTTGACCGTTTTAACTGTTTGGCTTAAATCAACATCGATGATTTCATCTGTTGTAAATTCAACACCAAAATCCAGGGCTTGTAAACGCATGTCTTCCATCAATTCAGGACCAGTTGTTGCTCGAATCGCTGGATAGTTCACGATTTCAGAAGTCGTCGTTACTTGTCCGCCGATCTTGTCTTTTTCGATGATCAATGTATCTAACATTGCACGACCTGCATAAATTCCCGCTGATAAAGCAGCTGACCCGCCGCCAATTACGATCAAATCATAAATTTCTTGACTCATGTATGTTCTCCTTTTGTACATCTATTATTTTGATCTATAAATTTTAAGAAAGACTCCCCTAAAAAAGGAAGTCTTACAGTAGTCTATTTAATGGTTTAGATTTTACCAACTAAGTCTAAACTTGGTGCGATTGTTTCTTCGCCTGGTTTCCAGTTTGCTGGACAAACTTTATCGCCGTGTTCTGCTACAAATTGAGAGGCTTCTAATTTACGAACTAACTCATCAGCGTTACGGCCGATTCCCATGTCATTGATTTCGTAAGATTTAATTTCGCCTTCTGGGCTAACGATAAATGTTCCACGGTATGCTTGACCTAAATCTTCATTTAAAACGCCAAAGAAACGAGCAATTTTACCATTTGGATCAGCTAACATTGGGTACTTGATTTTACCAATCGTATCTGTCGCATCCGCCCAAGCTTTATGAACAAAATGGCTATCTTCTGATACTGAGTATACTTCACAGTTCAACTCTTTTAGGTGGTCATAATGATCTTGCATGTCGCCAAGTTCTGTTGGACAAACAAATGAAAAGTCAGCTGGATAGAAGAAGAAAATACTCCATTTACCTAATACGTCTGCTGTTGATACTTTGATGAAGTCTCCATCTTGATAGGCGTCACATTCGAAATCTAATAGTTTTGTGTTAATTAAGTTCATCTACATATTCCTCCTAATTTTTAAAAGCTAGCCTGTGTAGCTAGACATTTTTCTACACTCTTAGCGTATCAATTTAAAATTATTATGTCAATAGAATTATTATAGTTTAGTTATTTTATTTTTGCTATTTTCGGCTTTTCTTTGAGAAAATAGCTCTTTCATTCTCATTAAGCAAAAAAACAATCGTTTTTACTTGTCTGATTATACTTACATCATAAAATGAAAACAGAACAAAGACAAGAGTCTTTATCCTATTTCATTTTCATTCTATTCTACCAAAAAAAATCTTTCAATAATTGAACGACTTTCTGATTTTCAACTAACTCGCTGTGACTTGTATTTTCTCCTTCGATCAACACTTCCTGATATTCCGCTACTTGATCCTGATAAATGTACCTTCCAGAAAAGACGCTTTGCACAGGAACGGTATTATCAGATGCCGTATCATCAACCTCTCCAGCAATATTCAACATCTCAATTGTATCAGGGATATTTTCTAGATTCGTTAAATAGCCTTCAAGTAGGTCGCTAGTTTCTTTTAGTTGGGTAAATGAAGTCACCGCTTCATTATATTTTTTTGACGTATCATTATAAGGCGTTCCTAGTGTGATTAGTTTGGCTAATTCAGGGTCACCAGTTTGTTGAAATTCTTCCAGATAAGAGGTAATGACTAATCCGCCATTGGAGTGCCCTAAGTAATTGTATGTTTCAAATGAGTATTTTTCTTGGATATAATGTAATGCTAATTGATACCATTTTCCTTGAACGGGTAGTGTCTCATCACTACTGTCTTCAAACGCGATCACGATGATAGGATGTTCTGCGGTACTTGTTAATTTTCCTTTAGAGGAAACCGTTCCGTCTGTTGCTACGGTCACTTTTAACACGTCAGCTTTTGAATCTAAGGCTTTGATCAAGCCATTGAATCGATTCACTGTCCCATTTGTGCCTGGAACAAAAATCGTTGGCGTTTGAATTGCCACGGGGTCGCTTGTTGATGTAAATTTTTCGGCGAATGCCGTTAGGCTTTTTTGAAATAGAAGAAAGAGCATTAGAATAACACCTACAATCAAAAGTATTTTAGGAATCTTTCTTTTTATGTTTTTAGTAGTATTCATGACGTTTCCCTCCTCTGATAGAGAAAGTGTACGCCTTGAAACTTAAACGAACATTAAACACAATCGAAAGAAGGATACTAAGCTTAAGAGATTAAAAATGATTCATCCATATTCTTGTCTTTGCCAAAATGCTTACCATGAACATCAATTGCTGCATGCCATTCTTTACATAAATCATGAGGAATTCCATCCGTCAAATGATTGAAGTCTTTCCGCATTTCTTCGTACGTCTTATAGGGACCAAACCCCAATCGATTAAACAAACGAATGGCATATTGATCCGCGATAAAAACATTTCGTTCAAAGATATAAAGGAGCATCGCATCTGCTGTTTCTGAGCCAACACCTTTGATCATTAACAGCTCTTTTCTTAACGCTTCAGTAGAGTAAGCACGAAATTTATCAAAATCACTATCATGGGAAATAAACCAACTGATCAATGCTTTGATATAGTTACTTTTTTGAGTGAAAAATCCTGCTGGACGGATCAGTTCTTGAAGTGTTTCTAATTCCATTTCATGAAGACTTTCTACTGTTAGATAAGGTTCCAAATTAGCCAATGCTTTATGCGCATTTTTTTCAGTCGTCTGCTGGATCAAGATCATCGAAACCCAATCAGAAATCCGATTCTCATCTTCCCACCAATATTGAAAACCGTAATGTAAGACCAAATTATTTAACACTTGAAGCTTTTCTTTATCTGATTTCAACTTTATCTACTCCTTTATCGTCACATAAAAAAACTCAGATCAAAATAATTAAATCCTGACCCAAGTTGTCTATTCGTTATTCAGTTAGTTCTCTTTCTTTTGTGATCATGATCACGCCATCACCTAACGGCAATAATGTTGAAGTCAAATCTGGATGGGTCATAACTGTCTCTAAAAATTGATTCAATTTTCTATGAATCGTTCTTTGGCTACGAGGAATTTCTTCGATTGGGTCTAAAATCGTGCCTGCTTGAAAGACATCATCCACCATCAGCACACCACCAACACGTAATAAGCGTAAGCATTCTGGTAAAAATTCGATATATTTAGATTTTGCACTGTCCATAAAAATAAAGTCATAAGGACCACTTAGTGTCGGCAAAATTTCCGCCGCTTGTCCTTCTAATAAAGTTACTTTGTCCGTTAGACCTAAACGTTCATAGGTTACTTTCGCTTTTCTGATCATTACATCAAATCGATCGATCGTCGTAACATGTCCGTCTTCCCCGACACATTGCGCCATAAGGCTAGAAGAAAAGCCGATTGCTGTCCCTATTTCTAAAATGTTCTTGGGTTTGATTTGATCTAAGAAAAATTGTAAGAACACTACTGTTTCATGGGGAATGATTGGTACTCCCGCTTCGTGAGCTTCTTCTTCGATTACGCCAAGTTCACCTTGGATTTTTTTTTGTTTATTTCGCATAAATTCAACAAGTTCTGGTTTCACAACTGGTCGATGCATCATTTCGTTGCGCACGTTATTCATCCTTCCAAAAGTCAATCATTTCTAGTTTTCACTACTAGTAATATAGCAGAAATCATTTTCGGTTAATAGCCTTTTTTAGCTGTTTTGAGAAAATAGTTTCGTTCATGTCTTTTAACAACGATGCATTCTTTTTAATCTACTACGATTTTACTAGACTTAAACTAAAAACAATCATGAAACATTTAAAGAGTATCCATTATCCTATAATGTTTTCAAATAGTTTTTTGCTTTTTGGTACAATTCAAGTTGCTGACTTTTCTTCACGAAGTTTCTCTTATTAAAACATTGATAGTTGCTTTGCCTAACTGAATTTAAAATTCCTTTGTAAAAATAGATAGATAGTAACAGCGCTTCTTGACAATCTTTGTGGATAGAAGCTAGCATTGTTTGGGCTTTTGAGTATAGTTGCTCAGCTCTTGTTGCCTCGTATTCCCATAATTCTATAAAAGAATCATTGATGGTACCTTTTTCCAACGAATCAAGTGAAACATCAAATCTTTCCATGATTTCCTTTGGAAGATAGATTCGCTGATTATTGTAGTCTTCTCCGATATCTCTTAAAATATTCGTGATCTGCATGGCTTCACCTAATTGGATTGCTTGGCTTCTTATTTCATCAGGACGATCAGAAAGAATTGGCAACAACATCAATCCGACTGATCCTGCGACATAGTAAGAATATTCTTCTAATTCAGTCTGTGTTTCAGGTTGTTGAAACGCCCAATCCATCTCTTGCCCCAATAACATATCATAAAAAGACTGTTGATTCATTTCATAGGTTTCGAATACTGGCACTAAGGCTCTCCAAAAATAACGATCTGGAATTTTCCCTGCTAAAAAGTCATCTAATTCACGTTTTAATTTGTTTAAACGATCCACATCACGGTATACATCAATGCTATCATCTGCTTCACGACAAAAAGAATAAATAGCAAAAATACTTAGTGCTTTTTGCTTTGGAAGTTTAGAAAAGGCTTTATAAAAACTTTTTGAATGATTGCGAATCGTTTCCTCACACAAAGCGAAATCTGATTCATACATTGAAAATAGTTTTGTTACGTCATCTTTTCTTTTTATCATCTTTCAACAACTCCTCCGCAGCTAACTTAGCGCTTGTTAAAACAATCGGAACTCCCGCCCCTGGATGTGTACTACTACCGCAAAAATAAAGGTTATCTGCATAATCGAATTTATTATGAGGACGATAATAGTTACTTTGTTTTAAGGTAGGTTTCAGTCCGAATGTTGCACCATTATAAGCATTAAAATTTTGCTTGAACTCTTTAGGTGTATAGAGAGATTCATAAACGATATGTTCTTCTATATCAGAGAAAATAGTTTCTTTTTTGACTAAATCGAGAACGTTTTGTCGAAATGCCTGCGTTGTTGATTCGTTCCAATCCACTCCTTGTGAGAGTTCAGGAACAGGCACCAAAATATAAACTCCTTCATGCCCTTCTGGCGCTAAACTTTCATCGATTGAAGACGGAACATAAATATAAAATGAAGGGTCATCTGGTAATTTTCCATCTTCAAAAATATCATTAATATTTTTTTCAAAATCTTCAGCAAATCGAATCGTATGAAGTGAATCCACTGGATATTTTTTATCCAGACCAAGATAAAGAATGAAACATGAACAGGAATAATCCAACTTATCAATTTTTTTATCGGTATATTTTCCTCTAGTCTTTTCATCTGGTAACAATGACTTCATTGCATAAGGAAAATCAGCATTACACACGACGTAATCACTCGGGATAATGCCCTCTTCTGTCCTGATTCCTGTTGCTTGTTTATTTTCTATGATGATTTCTTTCACAGGTGTATTAAGGTGAATCGTACCACCAAGCTCTTCAAAAGCTTTGGCCATTCCTGTAGCCAAGGTATACATCCCACCTTCAATAAACCAGATGCCATAAATTAGTTCAATCATAGGAATAATTGTATAAAGAGAAGGACCATTATAAGGAGAAACCCCTATGTAAAGAGTTTGGAAGGCTAATGCTTTCCGTAATCTTTCGTCTTTTACAAATTTTGAAATAGAACTATAGGCATCATTAAATGTGTGTAATCTAAACCCATCAATCAATGATCTCGGATTATAAAAATCCCAAAAAGAACGAAATGATTTCATGATGAAAGCCTTTTTCGCTATTTGATACCGTTTATAAATACTTGCTAAATATTCTAGATATCCTTGCATATCCTCTTCTGAAATACCTTCTAAAAGTGACGTTAAAGACACTAGATCCGAAGACATGTTTAACGTTTCTTCATTTGGAAAGTTCAAGGATAACATGGGATCAACTTTTTTCATCGGTATATATTGATCTGGGTCTTTCCCACATTGTTCAAAAACTTCACGATAAATTTCAGGCATCATCACGATGGTCGGACCTACGTCAAAGGTAAATCCTTGTTCTTTTATTTGGTACATTTTACCACCGACTTGTTCATTTTTCTCGTACAAATGAACATTATACCCTTCGTGTTGCAGACGAATAGCTGCTGCTAATCCTGCAGCTCCTGCACCAATTACTATGACTTTTTTCACTATTATACACCACCAACTCGTTTTTTTAAGTATATCCTTATCAATTGATAATGTAAATTATTTAGATTTTTTAGAAAAAAATAAAAATACACAATGATTTTTTTAGATAAAAAACAATCATTGTGTATTTTTTTCTATTGCTTAGCTTAGTATAATAAGCCGACCAAATCTTCTTTTTCAATGTTCCCAAAATATTTTTTGATATCAATCTGATCAACTGCTGCTTCGATTGCTGATTTCTCGTATTTTGTACCAGTCAAAATTTCTTCTACATCTTTGATTTCACCTAATCCAAAGAAGTCACCAAAAATTTTGATTTCTTTGATTTCACCGTCTTCCACATTCATTTGTGCATCGATTGAACCGATTGGGAAGCGTTGATGGCGTTCTAAGTTGAAAGCTGGCGATTTCCCATAATTCCAATCCCAGTTACGATAATATTCATCAGAAATTTTGTTGATTTTTTGCCAATCTTCATCTGTTAGCTCATACGTCTTTACTTGATCAACAGAGTCTACACCAAAAATTTTCAATAAGATATCTTCACGAAATTCTTCTGTCGTCATTCCTTGTTTATCTGCTGGTAAGAACGGTTTGATATTCGTTACTCGTGAACGAACGGATTTGATTCCTTTAGATTCGATTTTGTCTTTACGCACTTTTAATGTATTCACAACTTCATCAATATCGCTATCAAACATCAATGTGCCATGCGCAAACATTCTTCCTGCCGTCGCATACATCGCATTTCCTGAAAACTTCATGTCATCGATCACTAAATCGTTACGACCTTTTAACTCCGCGCCGGACACGCCCAATTCATGCAAAGCTTGAATGATTGGCTGTGTTACCTTAGCAAAGTCGCGAAAAGAATTGCCATCATCTGGCATAATAAAGCTAAAATTCAAATTCCCGTGATCATGATAGACAGCACCACCACCACTTAAACGGCGAACCACATGAATCCCATGTTCATCTACATATTCTTTATTGATTTCTTCAATCGTATTTTGATTGCGCCCAATAATAATTGATGGATCGTTGATATAAAATAATAGAATTGGCTCATCTAATGGTTTTTCTTTCAATAAATAGGTTTCAATTGCTAAATTTACTCTTGGGTCATTGTTTTCATTTGGAACAAAAATCACAGTTCACCACTCCTTAAATTTCAATAACTAAATTTTTCTCTGCTAAACAAACAGACACTTGACTTCCTGCTGCTTTTTGGGCTTGTTTCTTTAGCTCATCTAATGAGCCATGTTGAGGTAAATGAGTCAAAATCAACTTTTTGACATTTGCTGCCCTGGCAATTTCTCCTGATTCTTTTGAGGTAAAATGAGCATGATGTTTTTCATTTCCTTCAAACAAATAAGTATCTGCTAAAAAAACATCCGCATCTTGAGCAAAATCGACAAAGCTTTCCAAGTAACCAGAATCACCAGTAAAAACAAAAACTTTTCCCGTTTTTTCTTCAACAAAACGCATAGCATAGCAAGGAACAGGATGGATCGTTTTCATAAACGTCACCAGAAAAGGTCCTAATTTTAACTCTTCCGCTTCAAAATAAGGAATCGCTTTTGACACACCAGACATATTCAACGCTTCAAAATGGACACGGTCATCTGTATGTCCATAAATTGGCAAAACAGGGGTTGGCTCCATGACTGGGTACAATTGACGATAATACTGTAAAACACCTAGGTCAGCAATATGATCATAATGATAATGGGATAAAATCACTGCATCTAAATTTAACGGATCCAGATGTTCTTCCAAATTAACTAACGTTGTACTTCCAGCATCTAATAACAGCTGAAATCCATCTGATTCCAACAAATAAGAACTAGTCCCTTCGCCTTTATAAGGATAAGCACCTAAACAGCCTAAAACGGTTATTTTCACCTACTTCGACCTCCTTGATCATTCTTCACTTAATGGTAACATAAAAAAGGAGAATCCAGACAATTATTTGTACTTGTACAATAAAAAAAACAGAACAATCTACTGAAAGATCACTCTGCTTTTTTAATTTTATTCTATTACTACTGGTGCACCTTTTTCTTCACGAGCTGTATCATAAAAACTGGCAACGGCCACATCATGATAAGGAATCACCCATAATAAACCAATTCCGAAAACTAATGCCCCTACAATAAACCAGCCAATAAATGAAATTTGCAGAAGCAAATATTGTCCAAAGCGTCCTTTCATCAAGAAAAGTGCGTATTTCAGTGCATCTCCTACTGATAATTCAGGATCATCAAGTTTTACCCATACTGCAAATTGGAACACGCCACTGACAAAAACGCCGACCAAAATCATTAAAAATGCAAATATCAGTAATAATAATGCTAACAGGGTATCTCCACCCATTTGCGTTTGAAATTGATCCACAGATACAGTATTAAACATCAATCCAAAATATAAAGCAGTTCCATAAGATAAAAGTACTGGTAACAATACCACTAAATTTAAAACTAATTCAACAAGATATTGAATCAGGTTGATCAATAACATTGGCAGATAAAGCTTACCTTGAAAAATAGTTGTTAACATGCCTGCTTGAACTCTTTTGCCCCGCAGCACTTGTAAAGCACAATAGTAAGTGCCATAAGTAATTGCAAAAAACAGAAAGTTATATAGTAAAAAAGACATTATATTTGTACTTGCGCTGTCCTTTGGTAGATTCGCTACACTGCCTACCACAGAGCTAATCATAAAGCGGATAAATACAGCTAAAAATGTAATCCACGCCATGGTTCCCCATTGATTTATTAGAGCTGTTCGAGCTTGTTCTCGATGCATTGCATTTGTTATTTGACTTTTCATTTAAACTATCACCTCTTTTTTAATAACTGCGAAGCTTTCCTACCGTTTCTTTATCTAATCGCTTCACAACTTCTGTCACTAATTTTACTGTATTTAAATAATCATCCTCGTGAATCATTGATGTATGAGAATGTAGATAACGAACTGGGACTGTGATTGCTAATGATGGTATACCATTTCGAGTCAAATGCATTCTACCCGCATCCGTTCCCCCACCCGTAATCACGGTATATTGAAACGGAATATTATTCTCTTCAGCAACTTGGATGACGAAATCACGTAATTTTTTATGCGGGATCATTGAAGCATCAAAAATCAGGATTTGTGGTCCTTTCCCTAATTCAGAATCTGCTTCTTTAGGTGTCATGCCAGGAGTATCTCCAGCAGTTCCCGTATCTAGGGCAAATGCAATATCTGGATCAACAAGATGTGTACTTGTTTGAGCACCACGCAACCCAACTTCTTCTTGTACGTCACTTCCCGCAAATAAAATATTAGGATGCCCTTCAGTTGCCAAATTTTCTAAAACTCTTAGCGAAACAGCTGTACCAATACGGTTATCCCATGCTTTAGCTAGAATAAATTTCGTATCATTCATTCGGCGATATTCAATATAAGGCGTGATCATATCACCAGGTTTGATGCCCCATTCAGCCACTTGTTTATCACTAGATGCACCAATATCGATAAACATATCCGCTACATCATATGGTTGCTTTCTGGCTTCTGCAGTCAAGACGTGAGGAGGTTTTGATCCAATCACACCATGATACAAATCACCTTTACCTGTTTTAATTTGTACTTGTTGAGCTAGCATAACTTGCCCCCACCAGCCACCAAGTGTTTGGAATTTAATAAACCCTTTTTCAGTAATCTGAGTAACCATAAACCCAACTTCATCCAGATGTCCTGAAAAATAGATTTTTGGACCTTCTTTATCGCCAACACGCTTCGCAATAATACTGCCCAAACCATCATACATAATTTTATCCGCAAAAGGTTCCGCATACTTCTTAAAGACTTCCCGAACTTCCCCTTCATTACCAGGAACGCCCTTTGCATTCGTTAAGTCTATCAATAACTGTTCTTCATTTTTTTCCAAAATATTCCCTCCTAAATATAAAAGCGTAACGGACTCGTTCAGCTCTGACAGGAAAATAGGAAAAATCGATTGTGGTGCTTTTTACCACAAACTATTTTTATCTTTTTCCCGAAGAGCTAGTCCGTGTAGCTAGATAACATATGGTAACAACGTTCCGCTTCGCTTCACCTTGTACTTTTCAACATCAGTTCATTTCTTTCACTGTGTTTCAAAGCAAAAGCGTAACGGACTCGTTCAGCTCTGACAGGAAAATAGGAAAAATCGATTATGGTGCTTTTTACCACAAACTATTTTTATCTTTTTCCCGAAGACCTTCAATCCTTGGAGCTTTAGCTCATAGGAATTGATGAGATCGGAGCAGAGCGTAGTGCTAGCCCATGTATCTAAATAAAACACAATAACAACGCTCCAGCTCTGCATTTATCATTATTGGTATTATATCATTTCTTTTCATCAATGGAAAAACTAATGACATCTCATCCATTTTTAAACTGAAAGCGATAGAAACATCCTCTAAGAGGACAATTTCTATCGCTTTCTCCTGTCTTAAAAAACGTTTGCTTTAATCTAGTTGTTTTTTTCTATAGTAATAAATAACGCAGTAACCAAGCAAACTAACAAGTACGCTATTCCCTAAGACGCTGTACCAATATTCTGTTTGTTCATTTGTTCTTGGTAATTTTTTCTTAGCAAGTGAAGTTGTTTTTGTTGTCTTACTTTTAATTTTTGTTACATCTGTTTCTTTTGGTATCGTTGGGTCAACAATCGGCGGCACTGATACTTGTTCATAGACATAAACGATTGTTTGGGGTGCCTCAGTGAACATAACGTCATCTGTACTTAAAAATTGATCCAGATTAACTCTTAGTCGAGATGCTGATTGTTGTTTTTCTTTGAAACGATAGCCTTTGATTTCTTTTGGCTGAACCTTTTGTGTCGTTCCAACTTTTCCTTTTATTATATCATCATCCGCAATTTCTTTGCCGTTAGTATCTATATGGTGGAATTTAATTTCTCCAGCTATAGGCGCATTTTCTATCGTTGTTTCACGATTCAAATGTTCTGGATTAATTTCAATAATTTCTCCAATTTCTTTCAATAGATAGCCAACAGGTGCTTTGGTTTCAATAAGTGTATATGTTGCTTGTGGTAAGTCTTTGAACTCTGCAATTCCAGCTTTATTGGTGGTCTTAGTGATTTTTTTATCTGGATCAGCTTGGGAAACTAGTGTAAATTCTGCACCGCTAAGTGCTTGCTTTGTTTCCAAATCGATTTTGTTTACGCGGAGCGATCCTAGTAGTAATTGATTCTCTTTGCGCTCTGTTACCTTTGTTTTAGATTCAATTTTTTCTTTTGTTAATTCCAACGAAACTGGTGTTGAATCTAATTGATAACCTGCTGGAGCTTTTGTCTCTATAAATGAATAGGTTCCCGCACTCATTCCAGAAACTAAGATTAAGCCTTCATCATTCGAGGTAAATACTTTCGCTTCGTTTTGATTGGCTGTCCAATTAGGTTGGCCTTGTTCATTTTCTTGGTAAAATGTTGTCTGACCTTGCTCACTATGAGATAAGATGAATTCTGCTCCTGATAGAGCTTGTCCATCAGTATCGACTTTCTTCAATTCTATGTCTCCAGTTGTAATGATCCGTTCATTTTCAATGGTTGTGACATAATTTGGATCATTTATGTCATCATCTGATTTAGTGGATAATAGTACACCTTTTTCATAGTCTTCAGATAGCTTATACCCATCCGGTGCTGTAATCTCTTTGACTAAATATTCACCTTCAGCAACTGACTGAAAAGCAGCATTTCCGTCTTGATCTGACGTAATCTTCAATCCTAGTGATTGTTGACTCTCTTTATCAAACAGTTCAAAAACTGCACCTGATAACGGTTGTTGCGTTTGTGCATCAACTTTCTTCAGTGGAATCTGCCCTACACCTTTCCCAGAGCCAGAGCCACTGGTTACAGTATGATTGACAGTTGCCCAATCCGCTTTGATTGCCTTGTCATTTGTAAAAACTGCTGTATTGCGGATATTTGCAGATTTGGTCGTAACAGTTTGATATTCGACAGTGACCCCTCTTGTTTCTTTTTTAAACGTGATCTTAAAGTAATTTGTATCGTAACTTTTTATAGCAGAGCCTGCTGGGCTTTGATCTTGGTCATAAGTAAAGGTAATATCATAGTCCTCACCTAATCGTAAAATATTATTCGTCAACTGGTCTCTTACGACAAAAGCATCTGTTCCGATTACAAAATTGGTATTTTCTGCTTTAGATAGGTCACTTAGTGTGAAAGTATCTTCCAGAACTAATTGTTTATAGGGACGGTTAGCTGGCATAATATTCGTTCTAATAGTCCAATTAGCCAGCTTATTATCTACTGTTGATACTCGTCCTATTTTATACGTATTGATTCCTAATGGAACTGTTAATTCAGCTTTCAACTCATGTGTGTAACTTCCTTCGTCACTAACCTTAGCTATATTCGAAAATTTAGTATAGTAGTCAGAAACAGGTGCAGTGCTTGGTGCGGTCTTATATCTTACCGCTACTTTTTTATTGCCGATTGTAGAAAATTCTAAATGGATTTGATTGTCTTTAATCTCCATAACAGTTGGATAACGATCATCACCTGGCTGAATTTTTGCACCAGTCATTACAGTGACATTGCCATTATCGTTGACAATCTTATCTAGTTCTACGATTTCGATAGAGTTTTTATCTAATTTTTGAATCGACTCAATATCATCATTTAAAATTAAGTTTTTATACTTATGTCGTTCTTCGTTGATTCCGATCGTCCAGGTCAAAACACCTTCATTGCTATTGTAGCTAACATTTTTCTTGCCGCCTTCGACTAAAAAGCTAGGAATGTTAAATGTTGCAGAAGCTTCCATCGGAATATTTCCATTACCAGTAAGGGACACTTTATTGCTTAACTCATCGCCTACCTTAATGTCTGTATTATCAAATTTACTTGTATAGGTCAGAACATATTTATTTGTTGTGATTCCTTGGTGAATGCCTAACATATTTACGGTAAAACCAGAGCTCGTTTTACTAATAGTATAATCTTGGCCAGCAACTAAAGGATGTTTAGTTTTGTCATCACCTTTAGCGTAATAATAAAAGTCCTCAGATCCGTCAACCAGCTCGTTCACTCGTTCACCAAATTGATCGATCATTTGACTGAACTGCATACCCCAGTGTTTATTATTGACAATGATCGACCAATCCACTGTTCCTGATGTCATATCTAAGGAATCTTCTTCTAAAATCTTAGAAATATTTGATGGTGCTAAATTGACCTTTGCATCATCACTTCCTAATGAATCAGATACCTTATTTTCTATTTCACGTGGGCTAGGATTTTGAATGGCTGTTTCATAGACAAAACGATAAGCTGCTGTCGAAGTAGGGCTTTGATTATTCGTATAAATATAATCGGTCGTATACTGTCCAAATCCACTCGTATCCCAATGATTACTTGGTGCTAGACCGCCTAAACTAATCGATCCAGTACCATAAACATAGAGATTATAAATTTTTAAATTTGAAAAAGTTAGGTCATTTGGAACTTCATCCGTTAAAATATCTGTAAGTTTAGTCCCTAAAGCTAGTTCCGTGCTGTCCAAATTATAATCAATCGTCCAAACGATCGTATTTGTTTTTACATTGTATTCGCCTTTTTTAGTCATATGAGGATTATGATTGTATTGGAAATAAACATAGTTTGAAAGTGACGTACCATAGATCGTCGCTTCTGTGCTTAAATTGTATAATTCCTCATTGACAATTGATTCTTCTTTGATAACAGAATCATACGTCATGATGATGGCTTTATTCGTTTCTTTTTTTAAAGTCACTGTTAAATCTGTATTATTTTGTTGAAGCGTGTACTCTTCGCTTCCTAATAAAGTGGGTTCACCGATTAGGCTGCCCCCCATAGAAACATCTTGCGCAAAAACTTTCACATTTTTTACAGTCACATAGGCTGATGCATTCTCAGTACCTGTTGCTCCATTTTTATTAATTTTTGATTTTACGACGATTGTTTCGTTTGGCTGAATCGTTTGTCGGTTGATATTCGTTTTGATCTCAGTTGAAACGATATCGGTATTAAAATTTTTATTTTTTTTCAGGTTGATACTTCCTTCACCTGAGAGCTTAAATAATAGCTCATATTTTTTTTCTTGGTTATTAGCTAACGAGAAGGTAATCGTTTTAAGTAAATCACTATCATCGCTATATGGAATAAAACTAGTTTCAATGTCGATTTGATATTTTCCATTGACTACTGTTTCATTAAATATAATAGTAAGCTTTCCAGTCGTATCTAGAGTCCAACTTCCAACGGTCTCTAATCTTCCTGATATGTTGTTTGAGATTGCAATATCTGCTGGTAGTTGATATTCATAAGTTCCAGCCTGAATTGTTTGATTTTCTGTTCCAACCTGAAGAGACAACTTTAATGGTGCTTGTCTTTGTGGACGATTGGTTGTTGTATCGTATTCTACGCCTTTAGGATCAGTTAAAGTAACATTCGTTATTAAATTCTCAGTTTGTTGTGCTTTTGCTTGCCTCGACTCCAATTTCACTTCACTAGTTGAAGTTTCGGCTGATTTTTCTGGTACTTCCGTTGAAGCAACAACTGATTCTTCGATCTGCTTAGCCACTGTATCCTCTGTCGAAGTCTCATTTATAACAGCGCTTTCTGAACTTTCTGAAGAAATTACTGTGTTCAATGCTTCACTTGTTGATGTACTTGTCGAAATCTCCGAAGTGTTTTCAGATAAAAATGTTTCAGCAAAACTAACAACAGGAATCAAAGAATTAGCAATCATTAATAGTAACACCATTACTATCCAAAATTTCTGTCTTTTCATCATTTCCCTCTTTTCATTTTATTAAAAAAAACATATAACTATTAGTATTTTACCATATATTTTTCATTTTAATAGATAAAATCATGATATTTTATAATATAATTGTAAAATAAAAAGCATAATTGTTTTAAAAAAACAATCATGTTTTTTATTTTTATTTCTTATTTCAAGTCAGCTGGTGCTTTTTGTTGCCACTCTTTTGAATAAAAGGATCCATCAAGATGATAACTTGGCACCTTAGTTGAACTTGTTTCCAAAAATGGTTGAATTCGCTGATCAGCTGCTAGCCAACCACGCCAACCTAAATGGATTGTATCAGCCATAAAGTACTGGGTATCACAATCTTTGGTAAAATCTGCAATATTATTAAATCCTTGCGTTGTTAATTGGTATTTCACCTTTTTAGCAAAACCTTGTAGCATCTCTTGAGAGAGTCCTGTAAAATCGGTCCAATGTTTATTCACTGGTGGAATAATAAACAAGACCTCAGCATTGTCTTGTGCCAACTGACTAAGGACCAATTGTAAGTCAGAAAACTCAGGAGAAAAACGATAATCCCAATTCGTTTGTGAATTTTCCAAGGATTTCAATTTCTTTTTCACTCGTTTGTCATAAAATGGATTAGATATTTCAAACGGATTGTTATTAGTCGATTTTTGACCAATTTCAGTCGCTAATTGATCTAAGGCACTTACATTATACGTAGCTGGCAAACGCTTCTCAGCTTTTCTAATCGCCTTATCTTTATTAACCATCCCGATTTTCCCAAACAATTCATCTTCACGGGAAAACATGTTAAGCATTAGATTGATATACTGCTTATCTGAACTACTTGGCAGTTCTCCAGAGATAATCGCTTTTAAAGCACGATCTAACCGTTTATCTTCTTTTACCTTTGGGAAATCCATTAAACGTTCGGCAAGATACCGATCGTCATCTGTTACTTTTTCTAAGTCACTAACCCATTGATAGGTTTGCAATTCAGAGTAATAGGCATTGAAATAGTCATTGGTCACGCCATCTTTAACAAACCACTGTGGGGAAATGATAAAAACAACTTTTTTATGCGCAAGATTTTTCCCCATCGACTGCATCATTAATGCTTGTGTTAACGATTGAGTACCTGGTGCTCCCAATAAAAACGGGCGGTAATTTCGATCGTATTTCTCGGCTAAAACTGTTGGATGAAATGGACTGATTCGACTCAGTTCAGATGACCCAAAAAATGGAACATATTCCTTTGAACCGATTGCTTTATTTTTGATCGCATTTCCTCTTAATACATTTGTTGCCATAGACGTAGAAGCATCTGCTAAAACACGTTTGCTATCTAAATCTATTTTAAATGGTGCAAAGAAGAAAGCGATAAGTAGAACCGCAGAAATCAAGATCGGTCCAAAGATGGCAAAGATTTTTTTCTTCATACTCATTATTGTAGTGCTTTCACTTGTTCAATAACTTTATTTGGTGTGTTCCATAAATCGCGGTCAAATTCTGAAACAGGTACCTGTACATTAAGTTGGCCCTCAAGTTCAACTAATAATTGAACTGTTGCTAATGAATCCATCAATCCTTCTTCAAATAAATCTACATCTCTATTTTCTTTGACTTCATCTGTCCCTGCAATTTCTTCTAAAATATCTAAAACTGTTTCTTCTAAGTTCATATGTCATTCTCCTCTATCTTGTACAGTTTTCAGCTGTAGGTTATTTTATTTTTAAGCAATAACTATTTTTTATTTAAAGAACAATGTATCTAAAAATCCTGAAAAAATCAAGAAACTAAAACAAACGGCATTAAATGTTAAGAAAACCGCAAAAGCATGCGTCAATTTATTAGATGGAATTTTTTCTTTATTTTTTTTCTTAAAACGTAGCCAAGCATCGGTCAAACAAATCAAGGCAGCATGATAGAATCCATACACTAGGTAATACCATGTTAAGCCATGCCACACACCCATCAGTAAGAATAACGCAAAGTAACCAACATTGGAAGCGACGATCCGGCTCTTAAACACTTTTTTCTTGATCAAGGTAAACATTAATCGCATATAAATATAATCACGGAACCAAAAAGACAATGTCATATGCCAACGATTCCAAAATTCCTTGATGTTCCAACTTAAGAAAGGCTTATTAAAGTTGACTGGCGTATCATAGCCCATCAAATAGCTTGTTCCAACTGCAAACAAACTATAACCGGCAAAGTCAAAGAATAGATACATACTATATATATACATGTACGCTACAAGCTCCCAAGAAAAGCCACCCGTTTTCACAGCCATCTTAGCCACAACAGGCATCAACACTTGACCAAAATAATAGCCAATAATAAATTTATATAAAAAACCCAAAAAGAAATTATGGATCCCTTTTCCTAGAAAGTCGACATATTTTTCTGGTGCTGGCGGATTCTCTACATCTTTTTCAAAACGACGATAACGATCAATTGGTCCAGACGAAATCGTTGGAAAAAATAACAGAAATTCGATATATCGAAAAATATTATATTCTTTGATCGAACCATCGCGTATTTCCATGATGATTTGTACTGACTTAAAGGTCAAGTAGGAAATTCCTAAAAAGCCCAATAAGGAAGCATGTCCTGAAACAAAAGGAACAACTTTAACTAAAACCAATGGCAAAATAGCTAAAAATACAGCAAGGTAAAAAACTTGACTAGCATTTTTCTTTTGACGGTAATGAAAATAAAACCAGACTAAGATTGTCTGCCAGATAACATAACCAATCAAAGCTACACCTTGTTTCCAATCCTCCCCACCAAAGCTCATGTATAAGAACAATAATGTAACTAAAACTTGATACCAAGCCCAACGCTTCCCTTTGATCAATAAGGTAAGGATCATTGGTAGCAGAGCAATCAATAGGTAAATAAAATAAATCGGATTCGCATAAGGAATCATGTGAGGAAAGTCGATCATGTTGCATTCACCTCATTCATCAACCCTTTACGGTCGATCTTTCCATTCGCTGTCAACGGCAATTGTTCAACATAGATAAATTTTTGAGGAATCATATAATCCATCACCGATAAACTGAGTTCTTCTTTAATTGCTTTCGTTAATTTAAATTCTTTTTCAAAATCATGAGGATTCGCTACCACAAAGGCTACTAGCTGTTGAACCTTATGATTTTGGTATTTCGGTACGACAGCAGCCTGTTTAACATAAGAAACACCCGCCAAATGATGATCAATATCTTCAAGCTCGATTCGATAGCCATGAAGTTTTACTTGAAAATCAATTCGCCCATCATAAAGCAACATACCATCGACGAGCTTACCAGCATCTCCTGTGCGATACGCTGGTTGACCATTGTACTCAAAGAAGGCGGCAGCTGTTTTTTCTGGATTATGCAGATAGCCTTTAGAAACACTTGGCCCTGCAATTACGATTTCTCCCACTTCTCCAGTTGAAACTTCCTGATCATTCGTCATGATGTAAACTGTTGTATCCTTTTTTACACGACCGATCGGTACACGACTGTATTCATCCAAGAGCGCTTGGGTGACTTCCACACCAGATATCGCTACAGTTGCTTCTGTCGGCCCATATGTATTAAAAATACGTGCTTGAGGGAAACGGTCTACTAATTTTTGTGCCGTTGCTTTAGGCAGTTCTTCACCACAAAATAGAAAAACCTTTAAGCTATCAACATGCTCTCCGTCAAAGGTCGGTTCCATCAAACAAATATCCATAAAGGATGGTGTTGAAACCCAAACTTCAATGGCTAATGTCGGCAATAACGTAAATAGTTGTTTAAAATCATTAATAACCTCTTTGGCCATCGGTGTTAATGAACCCCCTGAGGTCAAAGCTGGATATAAATCCATCACTGACAAGTCAAATGAATATGGGGCTTGAGATAAAAAGCGCATGCCTTCAGTGATCCCAAAGTCTGTCAATTCCCAATTCACAAAACTTAAAAGATTATTATGACTGATTTGAACCCCTTTTGGTACACCTGTTGTTCCAGAGGTAAAAATAATATAGTAGGTTTCTGGCCCAACTACTGGTTCCAAACTACCTACA
Source organism: Enterococcus rotai (assembly GCF_001465345.1). NCBI lineage: Bacteria > Bacillati > Bacillota > Bacilli > Lactobacillales > Enterococcaceae > Enterococcus > Enterococcus rotai. The sequence continues at coordinate 183,697 of NZ_CP013655.1, forward strand.
GTCTCTAATTCTGCGCATATATTGTTAAGTTTATCTATTGAAATAATTTCAGCATCCGTTTCAATTTCTGGCCAATCCTTAACTGCAAAAATCATTGCCGGCTCAGCAACTTCTAAAATCATCTCAACTCGTTCTTTTGGTGTATGAGCCTCGATTGGTATATAAGCGTGACCAGCTTTGGAGGCACCTAAAAAACAAGCTAACATTTCAAATTCTAATTCGCCATAAACCACGACTGGACGACCTCGTCCTATGTTCTTTTGCAAATATCCGGCAATTGCATCTGAGTCTTGCTTCAACTCACCATAAGTATACGTTCGATTGGTTTCAATATAAACGGGACGGTTTGGCTCCTTCATCCCCCAACGATCGATTGCTTCAATAATATTTAAAATCGTCATGAAGTATTTCCTCCCTAAAACTCGTTATAAATAAATGTACCGCCGTCAATATTTTTATAATGATATAAATAAATCAACATTAAGAGAATCCCAAAATAAAACACGGTCTTTCCAATAAATTTCCCCCAATATTGTACATTAGGTTGATTAAAAAATGCTTTCATTCTATTTTAAGCCTCCAAATTTTTTCCAAATTCATCATTTTTGTACTGTTATTGTAATCAAAACCACTAATAAAAGAAACTAAATTCGCAAATAAAGTACACTTTGCCACTAACAGTTTTGTCACTTCCAACAAAAAAAGGGCAGAACAAAAGGGTAAAGGTTTTGTTCTCCCCACTTTCATGCATAAGAACTAACTGTTTTCAACGCTTTTTTAGTTTACTCATTTTTAGAGTAATCACTAGTTACTTTAAAAAAAATTAAGTTATTGGCGATATTTCCCATGGATAATACGAGAATAGATCGCTGATGTTAAAAAATAATACGCTAGATAAATCAAGATCAATAGTCCACATGACAGATAAGCCAACCAATAGCCTGAACTGGAAATAAATTTACTAAATACATAAATCGCAAATGTTGCATGCAATACTCCAATAATCATTGGTGGAAAGAAGATAATGCTGTTTTGCTGGTAAACAAGTTTTGTGATTTCTTTTTTAGGAATCCCAATATTCTTTAATAAATCATAATTTTCTTTCTCTTTTTCGGCTTCAGAAAATTGCTGTAGCATCAAAATACTCCCTGTAATGATCAATGCCAACACACCTAAAAACATCGCCACGTAGATGAATAACCCCATCGCTCTTCTGTTATACCTCAATTCTGAAAAGCGATTTGTGTAATTTAACTGCCAATATTCCTGTTCATCATCCTCAGAATACTCTTTAGATTGCTCATTTTCTGCCTTCTGACTTGTTTTAGCAGTATAACCTAGCAGCTGATTATCGACCCACTGATATTTATAGTATACAGGGGCAATCCACTTAGGTTTTACCTCCTCAGATATCTTATTGACCAACTCTTCTTCATCATTCGTATGAACATTAAACGCATTTAATGTATAGGAGATTCCTGAATTTATCTCCTTGAACTGCTCATCCGATACAACCACTGTGGGAAAAGTATACCTCAATAAATCTTGTCCCAAAAAATCCGCGCGTACATCTGAAACATGAAGCTTGATTCCATCTGACAATGTAAAATCAGACCCATAGCGAATAAATCCGCCTAAAATATTTTGAATACTATCCAAAATAACAATGTCCTGTTTATTATGTAGCTCAATTTTTTTTAAATATGGATTTATTTTTTGAAATTCTCGATAGTTTGAAAGAGCTAAAATGTTTATTGGGCTTAGGTTATTTTCTTCAGCGTCCTGTCCAATTTTAAGATGAAATCGGCTACCCGTCAACTTATAATTCAATTTGACTAAAGAATCTATTTTTGTATCCGTTTTATTTTCGATTACTTGCGCTACTTTCTCAAAATCATCTTGTGCAACAATAAAATCTGTTGGTGCTGTAATATTTACAGAATTCATCCCAATTGTATAAAAAGAAGCCGCACCACCAATCATCCCTAAGGCAATTGCAATAAAAATCGTCACAAACGATAACGTATTGCCACTTCTTCTAACATGTTTTTTGGTGTTACCTAAGGCTAACATGTTTAAGTTTCGATAATAGTTGAACTTATCTTTTCCAAATAGATAGACAACTAGGTTCATTGTATAGTTAAAAAATAAATACGTTCCTACCATACAAATCAACATAATCGCTACTGGTGCAATCAAGAAACCTGCAAAACCAAACGCTGCTTTCATCAAAAAGGTTGCAAAACGAATCACATTATACGATAAAATATAGCCCGTCAGGATAAACACGATCCCTAAAACACTTAAGACAATCTCAAGAACAGACAATTTAGTTGAATTGGCCGCTCTTTTCTTCCTTTTACTAAGTAAATCTGAGACTTGATAGCGATAAATCAACCAGCTACTTCGAAAGGACACCGCCAACAGCATAAAAACAAAAACAATCCCTGTTTGTACCATGGATGGGATCGAAGCATAGAACAGACTTTCTACTTGCAAAAACATGGCTTTGGCCAAAATCATCGAAAATAGTTTAGAAAAAATAACGCCAAGAATCAGACCAGAAACTAGTGAAATCGCGCCCAAAATCAATGTTTCAATAAAAAATAGAAAAGATATTTGTTCTTTGCGCATACCGATTAAGTGATACAAACCAATTTCTTTTCCTCTTTTTAAAAGAAAAAAATGGTTCGCAGCAAACATGAATCCTAAAATCATGACCACGACTAGAATACCACCTAAATTCATCGCACTATCGATATGAATCTCTTGCCCAACTCTATTCGTTAGATTTCTATTATAGGTAATCGCATTAAAGCAATAATAGACAACAACAGCAAATGTCATACTAACAAAATAAACAAGGTAATTAAGAAATTGTCCTTTAAAATTTTTCCAAGACAAATTAAAAATCATTCGCTCGGCCACCTCCGCCAATGGTTGCCTGCATATCAATCACCCGATTGAAAAACTCTTTTCTAGAGCCTTGACGAACTACCTCTGAAAAAAAGACACCATCTTTAATAAACAAAATCCGATTACAGTAACTTGCAGTATAAGGATCATGGGTAACCATCATGATCGTAGCATCGTCTTGTATATTCATATTCGTCATATATTGAAGTAATTCTGCAGCTGATTTAGAATCCAAAGAGCCCGTTGGTTCATCTGCAAAAATAATTTTAGGTTTAGTGATCAGTGCACGTGCTGCTGCTACTCGCTGTTTTTGTCCAACTGAGATTGCATTAGGGAAACTACTTAACAATTGGTCAATCCCTAAAATATCAGCAACATGCGCCAACCGTTGCTCCATTTCAGATAGAGGCATACGATCAACAGCCAATGGCAATAAAATATTATCTTTTACATTTAATGTATCCATTAAATTGAAATTTTGGAAAATAAACCCTAGTTTCTTACGTCGAAAATCGCTGATTTGACCATCGCGCATCTTCAATATATCTTGACCATCTATTCGAACCGTTCCAGTCGTAGGCAACGCAATCGTGGAAATCGTATTGAGTAATGTCGACTTACCAGCACCACTAGGTCCCATGATCCCGACAAACTCTCCTTGTTCTACAGAAAAAGATATATTATTCAAAACTTGGACCTTATTGCTTCGGTACCCATATGATTTACTTAAATGATTTACTTCTAAAATTTTTGTCATAGATTTCGCTCCAGTTTATTCATTATCCTTATTCTACCAATATTTTGCGTAACTGAACATCGTTTCCTCTTACAATTAAGTAATAATAAAAAAAGATTCATCAATCATTTATTTTTCCAAGTCAAAACGTTGTGACAATTTCCACAAACCTTTTAGGGAGTTGTTTTCACAGTTTTTTTCATTTCTCATAAACACTATATGTAGTTATACAAAGGCATTAAAAATTAAATTTCACACTATATATAGTTGAAAGATTCTATGAATTGTTTTATTATAAGGAAGAAATAAATCTATGAGGAGATGTGCAGTAATGATGGATATTAAGCAAGCTAATAATGAAGTGAGTTCTACTGGTTCAGCCTTACATACGATTAAAATCGTTAAAAGAGATGGTCGGCTAGTAGATTTTGATGATCGAAAAATTTATGACGCTTTGATCAAAGCTGAACAAAAAATTCGTGGTTCTTTAGACCCGCTTGCCCATGAACGTATTCAAGAAATCGTTGAAAGAATCGATCAAGAAATTTCAGATCGTTTTGCAGAAGATGTCAAAATTTATGAAATCCAAAATATCGTTGAACATATTTTACTGGCAAAAAATGAATATGAATTGGCAGAAGAATATATCAACTACCGCACTCGTCGAGATTTTGAACGTAGTAAAGCTACAGATATCAATTTTACAATCAGTAAATTAATCAACAAAGACCAATCAGTCGTTAACGAGAATGCCAATAAAGATAGCGATGTTTTCAACACGCAACGTGATTTAACGGCTGGGATCGTTGGAAAGTCAATTGGACTTAAAATGTTGCCTCCTCATGTTGCCAATGCCCATCAAAAAGGTGATATCCACTATCATGACTTAGACTACCATCCATATACACCGATGACCAACTGTTGTTTGATTGACTTTAAAGGAATGTTGAACGATGGATTCAAAATTGGTAATGCTGAAGTTGAGTCACCTAAATCGATCCAAACAGCAACTGCTCAAATCTCACAAATCATAGCCAATGTCGCCTCTAGTCAATATGGCGGTTGTTCTGCTGATCGTGTGGATGAACTATTAGCACCATTTGCTGAATTAAATTATCAAAAACATTTAGTAGATGCTAAAGAATGGATCGATGGTGCTGATCGTCAAGATGCTTATGCTAAAAGTAAAACCCAAAAGGACATTTATGATGCCATGCAAAGCTTAGAATATGAGATCAATACCTTATTCACTTCAAATGGACAGACTCCATTCACTTCTTTGGGATTTGGATTAGGTCTAAATTGGTTTGAACGCGAGATTCAAAAAGCAATTTTACAAATCCGTATCAAAGGTTTAGGTAGTGAACATAGAACAGCAATTTTTCCTAAATTGATTTTCACTTTAAAACGTGGTGTTAATTTAAACGACTCAGACCCAAACTATGACGTGAAACAACTTGCATTAGAATGTGCAACCAAAAGAATGTATCCTGATATTTTAAATTATGATAAATTAGTCGATTTGACAGGTAGTTTCAAAGTCCCAATGGGTTGTCGTTCTTTCTTGCAAGGATGGAAAGATGAAAATGGCGAAGAAATCAATGTCGGCCGTATGAATTTAGGAGTAGTCACTTTAAATCTGCCTAGAATTGCAATGGAAGCACAAGGCAATGTTGGTAGATTCTGGACACTTTTAGCTGAGCGTTTAAATACAATGAAAGATGCTTTAGTATATCGTGTTGAACGTTGTAAAGAAGCAACACCGGCTAATGCACCGATTCTTTATATGTATGGCGCATTTGGCAAACGTTTGTCTCGAAAAGAATCTGTCAATGAATTATTTAAAAACAAACGGGCTACTGTTTCACTAGGCTATATTGGTTTATATGAAGTCGCTTCTGCTTTTTACGGCGGAGACTGGGAAACGAATCCTGAAGCGAAAGACTTTACACTTGCGATCTTAAAAGATTTAAAAGCCCATGCAGATGACTGGGGCAATGAATATGGCTATCATTTTAGTGTCTATTCAACACCAAGTGAAAGCTTAACTGACCGTTTCTGCCGCCTAGATACCGAAAAATTTGGTATCGTCGAAAATATCACAGATAAAGACTATTACACCAACAGTTTCCATTATGATGTACGTAAAAATCCAACACCATTCGAAAAACTAGATTTTGAAAAAGATTATCCACAATATTGCTCTGGCGGTTTCATCCACTATTGCGAATACCCAGTCTTACAACAAAATCCTAAAGCTTTGGAATCTGTTTGGGATTACGCCTATGATCGTGTTGGCTATCTAGGAACTAATACACCGATCGACCATTGTTATGAATGTAATTTCGAAGGAGATTTCCACCCAACAGAACGCGGATTCGAATGCCCACAATGCGGCAATCACGATCCAAAATCATGTGATGTTGTTAAACGTACCTGTGGCTACCTAGGCAATCCCCAAGCCCGCCCAATGGTACATGGAAGACATAAAGAAATCTCTTCACGAGTGAAACATATGAAATAAAAAGCGGAACGAACCATCTAGACCTCGAACAACCGAGTAGGTACCTTTCTACATCAACTCATTACATTCTTTGTGTGTCAAGGCAATTAGGAAAATGCTGCAAAGATGCTCTTTATCTTTGCAGCACTTTATCTATTTGTTGAGAGGTCTGGTTCGTGTAGCTAGATTAGACAAAAAGCGGAATGAACCGATTAGCTCTGACTGAAAAATAGGAAATATTGATCGTGACGCTTTTTGTCACTAGCAATATTTGTCTTTTTTCTGAAGACTTGGTTCGTGTAGCTAGATTAAATAAAAAGCGGAACAATCCGCTGATTCCAAACACAGAAAAAAAGCGATGTGCATTGCATTAAGTTGCAGACATCGTTTTTATTTGAAAGGATGACTAAAAATGAGAAATCCTAAACCACAAGAGTGGCTAGCAGAAGAGCTCAGCCAAAATTATATTGGTGATTATAAGGCATTTAATTTTGTAGATGGCGAAGGTGTACGAAATAGTCTTTATGTCAGTGGCTGTTTGTTTGCTTGTGAAGGTTGCTTCAATCAGGCAGTTCAAAATTTTCGCTATGGTAAACCATTTACAAAAGAATTAGAAGAGAAAATCATTGAAGATTTATCTCATGATTATGTACAAGGGCTGACCTTGCTAGGTGGAGAACCCTTTTTAAATACTGAAGTTTGTTTGACTGTTGTTGATCGAGTGCATCAAGAATTTGGGACTAAAAAAGATATTTGGTCTTGGTCTGGCTATACATTTGAAGAATTATTGCTAGAGTCCGATGATAAACTGGAGCTATTGAGGAAAATCGATATTTTAGTGGATGGACGGTTTGAACTGTCCAAAAAGAACCTAAATCTCCAATTTAGAGGCAGCAGTAATCAACGGATTCTTGATGTCAAAAAATCTTTAGCTAGTGGTCAAGCCGTAATTTGGGAGAAATGTCATGATGCACAACAAGCATACGAACAAATAAAAAAAGGACTTTTTATCTAGTATTTAACCCAACGTAGTAACAGAAACTTTCTGATTACTACGTTGGGTTTTGTTTCTATCTATTTATTTAATCAAATCATTAGCTCATCTTTTAGTGCTATATTACAATAAAATAGAACTCATCAAAGTTGATTAGGAGGAAAAAAGATTATGACTACTAATTCGTTTGCTACTAAAAAGGCGATTATCACAGGAGCTGCTTCTGGAATTGGCTATGCTACTGCAAAATTATTTATTGAAAAAGGCTTTGTCGTTGGCTTGATTGATGCTGATAAAAATCGCTTGGAATCTATTTCTAAAGAATTCAAACAGGATGGTTACGACTGTTATTACCGAAGTGTAGATGTAACTGATGAAATTAATTTGAAAAAAGCAATCGATGAATTAACGGAAAGTTTAGAAGGCTTGGACGTATTTTTCAGTAATGCTGGAATCAATGGAACTTGGGCGCCGATTGAAACCTTAACGATCAGTGATTGGGATCAAACGATAAACACCAACTTGCGCAGTACATTTTTATGTACAAAATTTGCGATTCCACATATGAAGGAAAACGGTGGATCGATCATTATAACAAGTTCTATTAATGGAACTCGAATTTTTAATAACTTCGGTGCTTCAGCCTACAGTTCTTCAAAGGCTGGGCAAGTGGCTTTTACAAAAATGGCTGCTTTAGAACTTGCTCGTTATAACATTCGTGTAAATGCTATCTGTCCTGGTGCTATCGATACGGCGATCAATGGAAAAACAAAATACTCAGCTGATCTGGATGAAGTTGAAATCAAGGTAGAATTTCCAGAAGGGAATCGTCCGTTGAAAAATGAGACTGGAACCAGTGAGCAAGTTGCTCAATCTGTGCTATTTTTAGCCACCGATGCTTCAGCTAATATTTCAGGTACAGAGCTTTATGTTGATGGAGCAGAATCTTTGCTTTAATTTAAACAAGAAATAAGAGCCCGAGACAAAACTTTTTTAGTTTTGTTTCGGGCTCTTGTTTGTTCTAATGAGCGCTTGTTTTGAAAAAGGTAAGAACCTCTTCACGAATCTTACGGTGATCAACAATCGGCTCGGGGTAATCTTTTCCAATAACTACACCACTCTTTTTTTGAAGCTCTTCTGACATCTTACTCGGCTCATGAATAAATTCATTTGATACATCTTTTAACTCGGGAATAAACTGGCGAATAAAATCACCGTATCGATCAAATTTTTCACTTTGTGTCGTAGGATTAAATATCCGAAAATAAGGAACGGCATCTGTTCCGGTAGAAGCTGCCCATTGCCAACCTCCTATATTACTCGCTGCATCATAGTCAATCAGTTTTTGTTGGAAATACTCTTCTCCCAATCTCCAGTCGATCAATAAATCTTTCGTTAAAAACGATGCCACAATCATTCGTAAACGGTTATGCATCCAGCCAGTCTGGTTTAACTGCCTCATTCCAGCATCTACGATTGGAAAACCTGTCTGTCCTTTTTTCCATCTTTCAAAAAAATCTTGATTATAGCTCCATTGCAGTTGTCGATATTGTTCTTTGATTTCTTGTGTTTTTTGTTTGGGATTCTCAGAATAAATCATATTATAAAAGTCTCGCCAACACAGTTCAGAAATAAAAGTTTGACGTCCATTGGAATCTGGTTCAGCATTAAGAGCATGCCAAACTTTGCGAATAGATAATTCACCTGTTCTTAGAAAACGTGATAACTTACTCGTTTGATCTGAATAAGGGTAGTCTCGACCATCTTGATATTCATGTAAGTGATTCTTTACAAACTCTTTTAAATAATTCTCCGCTACAACTTCCCCACATTCATATTCAAAAGGTAAATAAATGTCTTTAATGATTTGCTTAAACTTTTTTTCTCCCTCTATAAATAATGGATGTGAACTTTCTTTTAATGAATCTAAAGGAGCCACGGTTCTTTGATATGAGCGTTTTGGCATTGTCAGCCATTTTTTAAAGTAAGGTGTGAAAACCTTGTAACTTTCTCCAGTTGGCTTTTTAATTTCCTGCACACCATGTAGATGACTGTCTTGATAAGAATATACTTGAATCTGGTTATTCTCAAAAAATTCAATCATTTTTTGATCCCGTTCTTTTCCGAAACCACGTTCATCTAAATTAAAATAGATTTTACTCCAATCTGGATAGCCCTTTTTTAAATTGGTAAAATTTTCTTTTAGGTTTCCATATAAGAAATGGATTGGAACACCGTTCGCTTTCGCATGCTCATAAAAACTATTTAAGCTATAGAAAAAAGCAGCATGATTATAGCTATTTTCTATAAATTGCAGTGGATTCAATTGAAAAACACAAATAAGTTCATCTGCAAATTCACTATCTTCTACCATCTTACTAAACGCTGTATTATCCTCTAAACGAAGGTCTTTGCGAAACCACATAATCGTTTTGCCCATTGCCTCTTTCCTTTCAGGTTTATGAATACGTAGATAGTAGCATAGATACTAAATTATCACTAAAATTAAGCCTTGATTTGCTGTTACTTCAATGCTTCATTTTCATCCGTTTTTGTTTTTTCCCATAGGGGCAATACCATATTTTCGTAAGCCATTGGATCGAGGTTCGTCAAGGTTATCCCTAATAGCCGAATCCCTTGTTCAAGTCCCAGTACCTCTTCCCAAATCAGGTTGGCCTGGTAATACAATTCTTCTTTTTTTGAGATATACTCTGGTAAAGTCTGACGCTTTGTCACTGTTGTATAATCTGTGTAACGAACTTTCAACACAACTGTTTTCCCATGCTTTTGGACTCGCTCTAACGATTCTTCCACTCGTTCTGCTAATTGTCTTAATTGAGCAGTTACTTGCGCTTCAGTCGTTAGTGGTGTGCCATATGTATGCTCTTTCCCTACTGATTTACGGTCTCTTGTGATATTTACAGGAGAATCGTGGATCCCGCGAACTTTTCGATAAAGAGAATAGCCCATTTTACCAAAATTACGGATCAGCATCATCTCATCTTGTTTGTACAGATCCTCTCCAGTATAAATACCTAAATCATGCATCTTAGGTACTGTTTTTTTCCCAACTCCATGAAATGCTTCGATTGGCAATGCCTTTAAAAAAGCTTCAGCCTCATCGGGCATTACAACCGTTAACCCTTTAGGCTTTTGAAAATCCGAGGCTAATTTTGCTAAAAATTTATTATAACTGACACCAGCAGAACAAGTTAAATGTAACTCGTTCCAAATATCATATTGAATCAATTTAGCGATTTTAATCGCTGATTTACTGTTGATCTTATTTTCCGTAACATCCAAATAGGCCTCATCTATTGATACTGGCTCGATAATATCAGTATAACGGCGAAAAATCTCTCTAATTTGCTGAGAAATTTCAGAATATTTCTCATAGTTGCCTGGTTTAAAAATAGCATCTGGACATAATTCATAGGCTTTTTGAGCGCTCATGGCTGAATGGATACCGAATTTACGGGCTTCATAGTTTGCAGTAGTTACTACTCCTTTCCCTCCTGTATCACTAGGATGGCGTGCAATCACTAACGGATGCCCTACTAACTCTGGATGATCCCGTTCTTCAACAGAGGCAAAAAAAGCATCCATATCGATATGAATAATCTTACGGGAAATATCCTTCTTTAAAGGGAAACGTAGTTCACTGATCATAATCGCCATCCTCCTTTAAAATAGGCTTACCTTCGCCTTCTATCTTTAACCAAGTTTAAGAAAAATTCCCTTTTCGCTATCTTCTAGCATTTTTTCAATCTTTGTTTGAGCAACCTGTGAGATACTGGACGTTGACACCACTTGGTCAGCTATTTTTACTAGAGGATCTACGAACCTTATCTTCTTCTTTTGATAGATATCATAGTTATCCTCACTAGAGCAAACACTGAATTTTAGTGGGTGATTCATTTTATCCAATAACTGTTGAATTTGAAGACTATTACTTGATTTTAACTTTTTAAGAAACGCCGAATCAGTCATCAGCAAATCATCCCGCGTAATTTCTTGACTCTCTAGACCAAGCTGAATTGCTTTTGCCAGCCATTCATAACTACATATATTACGAGGATCGTAAAAAAAGTCGATCACTACTTTTTGATATTGATCTATAAACCATAAGGCTTGATCAACTGTATTCAAAACGATCTGATTTTCTACGATAATGATTGAACCTAAAAATTCCTGAATTTCTTTAAGTGGTACAGAAAAGTAGCGGTACACTTCTCGTAATGTGTAATCAATTCGATCACAACATAGCAATGGTGCTTGTTGCTCCAATAATCCCCATTGTTCATCATCAAATAAAATCTGCCGATGATCAAATCCATACTGATTTAGTAACGTGGGAATTGTTGATTGTTCAATCAACGCTGCTTTGATTTGTTCATGATAATCATCCGTTTTATTAGACAAAGCTAAATCGATCACATGAGAAAAAGCAGTGTGTGACACATCATGGAGTAACCCCGCAATTTGCTCTGCTACAGTTCCACCCAATTTTCTAATCAACAACATAACACCGATAGAATGTTCGTACCTTGTTTCATTCCAAACTGGATTGATTAAAAAAGCCGGACCTGCCATATGAACATCTTTTAAACGCTGAATCTCTTCTGACAAGATCAATGCAGCCAGAACGTCTTCTACTTCAAATGAACCATATAGAATATCCTCAACAATCATTTATTTCTCCTTTAAAATTCTTCTGCCTTGTACAAATATTATATACGAACATTTGTTCATTTACAACTGATTTTATTCAAAAAAAAGGAAGTCAAGCTGTTTTAAGCTCAACTCCTTTATAGACAGTATCTATATTGCTTTTACTCCCCTTTCCCCCGTTCTAATTCGGATCGCCTCTTCTACGTTATAAACAAAGATTTTGCCGTCGCCGACCTCGCCTGTCTGACAAATAGCCAAAATCAAAGAGATAATTTTTTCGACATTTTCATCTAAAACAACGAAACTAACTTTAACTTTAGGTAATAATGTCGTAATGATTTCTTGTCCCCGCACGTATTCTTTCAAGCCTTTTTGGTTACCAAAACCTAGTACTTGACTGACCGTCATCCCTAACGCTTCAAAACGATCATCCACCATTACTTTTAGCTCTTCTAATTTTTCCTGTTGTATGATTGCTTCTACTTTTTTCATCTATTTTCCTCCTAAGAATCCAATCCCATAAATGTTGGATAGGCTGTTTCATCATGTTCAATGCGATCTAAGCCTAATGCTTCTTCTTTGGCGGAAACTCGAATCGGCATAAACAATTGAATCCCTTTGATGATCAAAAAGCTGGCAACTCCAGCAAATACGATGGTAAAAGCAATACTGGCTACCTGTGCCGCAAACAATTCAGTACCGCCATAAAGTAAGCCAGTTTTTCCGCCAACTGCTGGATCAGCAAAAATCCCCGTCATAATTCCTCCAAAAATCCCGCCAACACCATGACAACCAAAAGCATCTAACGCATCATCGTAGCCAAATTTATGTTTAACAAACGAAATAAAATAATAACAAAATGGGCTGACTAAAGCACCCAGAACAAATGAACTCCACAGAGAAACGAATCCGGCTCCCGGAGTAATGGCTACTAAACCTACCACAGCTCCTGTACAGGCCCCTACGACCGTTGGCTTACCGATTGCTAACTTTTCGATCAACATCCAGGAAAGCATCCCGCTGGCGGCGGCCGTATTAGTCGTCAGCATTGCATGGATCGCCAAACCATCCGCTGCCAGAGCTGAGCCTGCATTAAATCCGAACCATCCGAACCAAAGTAGCCCCGCTCCTAACACCACAAATGGAATGTTATGCGGACGATATTCCGTTTGCCGATATTCTCGACGTTGTCCTAAAACGATTGCCAATACCAGACCTGAAATCCCTGAGCTAATATGGACAACATTTCCGCCGGCAAAATCGATCGATCCTATTTCATCTAAAAAGCCTCCGCCCCAAACCATGTGAGCCATTGGGTAATAAACAATGATCGACCAAATACCAATAAATAAAAAGATTGCTGAAAATCGCATTCGTCCAACAACAGCGCCTGTAATGATCGCCGTTGTAATCAAGGCGAACATCATTTGAAACCCAGCAAATAAGCCTTCTGGAATCTTTTCTCCTTTCGTCATTGAAACATGCTCAAAAAATAGTTTATCCAAGTTGCCAACAAATAAATTCTCTCCACTAAACGACATTGAATAACCAATCATGACCCAAAGAACTGATGCAAGCCCCATTACGCAAATCACCATCATCATTGTATTGAGAATATTTTTCCTACGCTCCAATCCACCGTAAAAAAATGCCAGTGCTGGAGTCATCAAAAAGACCATTGCGGAGCAAATCAGAATAAACGCGATATTTCCTGTTTCCATAAAATCCCTCCAATTCCCAAGTTAAGCCAACCTTCACTTTAGCTTTGTCGGTTATTTTAGCATCGTTTTTTTAATTCTCCTAGTAAAAATCTCTCAAATCTGAAAAATAATTTCATTTTTCTGACAATTCACGTTATAAAAAATAACATCTATACCAATAAAGCGTTTTCTTTGTAATTATCCGTTTTTTTTACACTACCAATTTCACAAAAAATAAGCTGACCCTTTTTAGTCAGCTTATTCTCACTTTAATCTACATGATACTCTTTGTATACATCCTGTTTCTTCAATCCACGTAGCTTTGCTACTTCTTTGATAGCTTCTTTTGACGAACTTCCAGCATTCATCACAACTTCAATATGCTCTTTAATAGACAGTTCTAAATCTTCATTATCAGGTAGCGCTGATTCGCTAGCTCCTTCTACTAAAAGGCAGCACTCCCCTTTTAACGTATGTTCAGCCAAATACTCTCGTAATTCAGCTAACGTACCACGAAGATATTCTTCATGAAGTTTCGTTAATTCTCGACACACCACAGCCTTTCGCTCTTCACCAAAGACTTCCGAAAAATGCTTTACAGTAGTTGCAATTCGATGAGGTGATTCATAAAAAATTTGGGTTGGGGTTGCGGATTTTAATTGTTCCAAAACCTCAATCTGCTCTTTTTTCTTTCTTGGTAAAAAACCATAGAATGTAAAAGGTTGTGGAACTAGACCTGAAGCAATCAATGCGGTGATTCCAGCTGTGGGTCCAGGCAAAGCAACTACTTTGATGCCCGCTTCGATACACGCTTCAACTAACTCATGACCTGGATCACTAATCGACGGCATCCCCGCATCGCTAACTTGTGCAATCATTTCTCCCACCTCTAATCGTGCTATAAATTGCGGTATACGCTCTTTATAATTATGTTCATGAAAACTAATTTGAGGAGTCGTTATTTCAAAATGATTCAGCAATTTTTGCGTGTTTCGCGTATCTTCACTGGCAATGATCGTCGCCTCTTTTAAACAATTAATACAGCGAAAACTCATATCTTCCAAGTTTCCGATTGGTGTCGGCACTAAATACAGTTGACCTGTGCTAGATGAATCAAAACTTTTCTGTTTTTGCATAAGGGCTCCTTCTAACTTCATACTTTGAGTTATTGTAAAAAGGCTGAGACAAATTTTGTCACAGCCTCTAAATTTGATTCCTACTTATTTGTATCGTTCACCATAAATAACATCTAAACAAAATGCACATTCTTCATCATTTTCACGGCGTGAGCCATATAAAATATTGCAGACATGAAATCCTTCTTCATATAGCTTTTCCAAATTCATACGAGATTTAGAAAGCTCTTGCTTAGCTGGATCATTTGGGTCGCTAGCTAATTTAGTCAGCTCCTGCAAATGTTCGCGTAAGCGTTGATTTTCGATTTCAAGTGTTGTATTTTTTTCGACTAGCTCATGAAGAGCTTCTTTAATCTCTGATAATTGTCCCAAAGTTCCTTGTAGATCCGTCTCTAATGAACTCAGACCATCGTATAAAGAACGTTTATCCATTGTGATCACCTTTTTCGGCTTGAGCTTTTTCTGTTGCTTCTTTGATTTCTTCGTAATCATATTCTACTGCGGTTTCACGTCCAACTAAACGAACTTTGATGATACGGCTCAATAAGTTCAATCCGACAACTCGACCTTTACCATCTGGCGTGATCACGTCTTTACCATAGTCAGGTAATTCCTTTTTCGCTGCTTCGTATTCATCATTTTCATATTTCAAACAGCACATCAAGCGCCCGCACAAACCAGAAATTTTTACAGGATTAAGTGATAGACCTTGATCTTTTGCCATTTTGATTGAAACAGGCATAAAGTCACCTAGAAAAGTTGAACAGCATAATTGTCTGCCACAAGGACCGATCCCACCTAAAATTTTCGCTTCATCTCGTACGCCGATTTGGCGTAATTCAATTCTTGTACGGAAAATGGCTGCCAAATCTTTGACCAATTCACGGAAGTCGATGCGACCATCTGCGGTAAAATAGAAAACCATTTTACTGCGGTCAAATGTATATTCAACACGAATCAATTTCATTTCTAATTCATGTGCTCTAATTTTTTCTTTGGCCACGCTTAGTGCAGCTTGAGCATCGTCTACGTTTTTTTGTTCTTTTTCTAAATCGGTTTCTGATGCTTTATTTAAAATGGGTTTTAGTTCTTCTGGTAAGTCTTCCGGATCCACTGTTTTTTTAGGTATCGCAACTGTGGCCAGCTGTTTAGACTGCTGTGATTCCACAAGTACTTTCTCATTATAAAAATACTCTGATTTTCCAGGAGCAAAATAATAGATATGACCTGCTTCGCGGAAGCGAACTCCTACTACTTCTACCATTTTCATCCTCCTATTTATGTTTTAGGGTGGATCATTCTTATCACTAATTGTTCACAAACACTTTGCCAACTGACATTGGCTTCCCACTTTTGACGAGCTTGTAAAATCAGTTCCACTCGCCCAGCTTGTTGTTCCAGAACTCGTTTAAGCTGCTTTTGAGCCACACTTTCAGTTAGTTGTTTGCGATAATAAGCAAGTAATAAATCAAAACTCAACGCTTGCTGGTCTTTTTCTTTAAAGACTTTGACCATCTTTTTTTGGACATAGACAAAAGCTTGTAGATCATCTTTTATCAGATAGTCAAACCATTGTTGAGTAATTTCCCTAGCTTCATTAAACCATTCATCTTGAGAGATTTCAACTGCTTTGTCAAAACTATTTGTCAGTTCTGTCAAAAGACTGGCGGTATTTTTATTGATTCCAGACTCTACTAAAGCATGGATCAATTTTTCCTTTACTAAAGGTTGAAAATGAAGAACTTGGCATCTTGATTGGATTGTTGGTAAAATTTTTGCTAAAGAGGTTGTCTCTAAAATCGCCAGTACTTTGCCCTCGGGTTCTTCTAAGAATTTTAACAAGCTATTTGCGGCGCCAATACTCATTTTATCTGCTTGTTCAATTAGGAAAACTTTTTGCGCAGTCTCTACACCACTTTTGCTAAATTCAGCTTTCAACGCTCTGATTTGATCAACTTTGATCGTTTGACCATCGGGTGTGACCCGCATCACGTCTGGGTGTTCATTGTCATTGATCCGTAAACAATTATTGCATTGATTACAAGGATTATTATCCGTCAGATTTGTACAAAAAATATGTTTTGCCATCCACAAGCCAAATTCTTTTTTACCAGTTCCTGTATCGCCTTCAAAAAGATAAGCATGGGCAAGACGACCATGCTCAAAACTTTTTTGAAGTTGCTGGTAAAGCAACGGTTGTTGTTCATTTAAAACAGCTGCTTCATTCATTTTAATATTGATGGAACCCTTCAACCGGAAGAACAAACACTGTTGCTCCACCGACCTCGACCTCGACAGGATAAGGCACTTGTCCATCCATCGTAATATCTAGTGTTACAGGAGTTGACACATATTGTTTACGAGATTGACAGGTTTTTTTAATCAATTCCAATGCTTCTTCGACACGGTCATCGTCGATCCCAACAATAAAGGTGCTATTTCCAGCTTTTAAAAAGCCGCCCGTTGATGAAAGTTTTGTCGCACGGATATTGGCATCAATAAATTCATTGGCTAAACGGTTACTATCTTTATCTTGGACAATTGCTAAAATAATTTTCATATTCGGTCACCTTCCTAATTTCTAAAATATTCTGGATAACGATTTACGATTGCTTGAAACGTTGCTTCGACAACATTTTCCAAACTCATTCTGGCATCAATTTTTGTGATTCTTTCTGGGTTTTCTTCTACTAATTTTAGATATTCATGGCGAACTCGTTGATGAAACTCAAGTCCTTCTGAATCCAATCGGTCGATTTGTTGTTGACGATGATTTTTGATGCGATTCAATCCAGTATCAGAGTCTACATCCAAGTAGATCGTAAAATCTGGTACAGTTCCTTCGATCGCAAATTCATTGATCGTAGCGATTGCTTCAACACCGATTCGTCGCCCTGCTCCTTGATAGGCTAGCGAACTATCTACAAAACGATCACATAAAACAATATTACCTGCCTCCAATGCAGGTAACACCTTCTCCATCAAATGCTGACGTCTAGCCGCTGCATAAAGCAACGCTTCGGTCCGCTCATCCATTTCCTGATTTCTCGGATCTAAAATGATTTGACGAATCTTCTCAGCAATGGGAATCCCGCCAGGTTCTCTTGTCTTAATGATACTTCTTTCTGCTGCCAGATCCAGCCTTGGATATAATTCATTCAATACACTTGTTTTTCCTGCGCCATCTGGTCCTTCGATTGTTATAAAAATACCTTGCACTTTACTAATCCCCTAACTTACTTTGATTCCTTTTATCTATTATACTTTATCTGTCACAATCAGTCTAATTGAATTCCTTATTATTAAAAAATTCCTGATGAAAAATAAGACTGAGCTAAAATCCAATAGATTTTAGCTCAGTTTTATTTTATTTATTTGCCTTACTTACGCCCTTTTACTTTTTCCAAAAAGAATAACAACTATAGCACTCAAACAAAGACTGCCAAGGAAGAATAAATAATTCATAGTGGTTTCCCCGGCTTTAGGTAAGGTCTTGTTTTTTGGCACACTGTTACTATTTTCATCTACAGGATTATTCTCACTACTATCTTGTGGAGGTTTGGTTGCTTCTGCTTTTTTATTTTCGACGATGACTTCTAATGGTCCCATTTGTTCCAACGTAATTTCAAAGGGAATTGGTTCTTTTGTTAAAATATAGCCTGCTAAAGCCTTTGTTTCAACAAATTGATACGTCCCAAGTACTAGATCTTGAACAATCAGCTGACCATTTTTATCTGTGGTAAGTCCTGTTTGAAGTGTATTGCCATTATGATCTTGAAGCTCAAAAATAACACCTGCCAAAACTTCTTTCGTCATTTGATCGATTTTTAGCAATTGGACACTCCCTCGGACTGGTTCAGCTTTATTGGTCACTTGTTTAAAAGCTATTTTATTTTGAAAATCACTTGAAGAAATATGAATTGGCGTAGTGTCAATTATAAAACCAATAGGTGCTTTCGTCTCTATCAAAGTATAGTCTTCTTGTAGTAAATTAGTGATTTCACCCACACCTTGTTCATTCGTGATGATTTGACCCATTTTCTCATTAGTTGAATCTTTATAGACATCAAATTCAGCCCCCGCCAAAACAGCACCTTCTTCTGATGTTTTCAACAGTTGAATAGTGAATACTTCTCCTGTTCCAGTCCCACTCCCATCAGAATACTGTGTTTTAGACTCTTTTGAATCGATCGTTACTTGATTACTTTCTAAAGTAGCAAGATTAGAAAATTCTTCTTGATCTTGTACCTGATGATCGATCGATGTATCGTAAGAAATAAGATAACCGATTCCTTTAGGCATATCACCAAAATCGACCGTGAAACCATTTGACAGATACTTGATTGTTACTTGATCTGTAATATCCGTTTTATTTACTGGATTATCAAAAATGCCCTTGTCAGCATCTGGAAATTCTGCTGACGTTACTTTGATCGATCCCGGAACTAACGTATAGTTATCCGTTTGAAATGTATCTGTAACTACAGCGTTAGGAAATTCCTGCCCACTAGCGTTTACTCGAACTTCCCAATATAGTGTACGCGAATCTGATGAGAACCAAGACCATTTATTGATGACTTCATTTGGATCATCAGTTGCTTCTTCCACTTCTACTTCAGTAGACACTTCAGTTGTTTTGTTGATAGGAAAAACAAGTTTGATCGTACCATATTCATCGATCATCTGTTTATCGAAACGGGTTAAAAATTGCAAGGTTCCTTTAACATTGGAATGAGTCTCAACAAAATCAGTATAGGTTAATAAAACGGTTTTTGAGCCTTTGTCCGCAACGGCTGTAGCTACAACGGAACCATTTTCATCTAACATATCAAAACTCAAACTATTCACCAAATCTAACGCATCAGGCAGCTCGATCAATGTTGTATCCCCTGCTTTGGCACTTCCATTTGGAATACTCCAGTCCATATGAACCTGAATAATATCCCATGATTTAAACGAGGTCTGATCTTCTCCCTTTTCATTGGTAATTTTCACATTTTGAATCACATCATTTAGTTCTTTTCCTTGAGCGTTTGATTCGAAAAACAAAACCGAACTAATCAAAGCAAAAAATAAAGTGACAATAAAAATAAAATCCATCCCTATTTTATTATATTTTCGTTCCATTTTATATCTCCCTATCATCTAATTTTTATCGTTTCCATTTAAAAAAATATTCATTTTCCTGTTTTAAATCAAATGAAAACAGATTTCACCTATAATATTAATTATAAAACAATAAAAAGTATACAATGTATTTATTTTATAAAAAAAACAAATTATAAAAACATCTATATTAGACTATACCTTTCTTATTTGGTTTAGGCGTAAAACATTATATTCCTACTATTTTAAACGTGCTATAATCACTGTATAAAGACCAATAAAAACTGGGAGTGATTTATTTGGACAACTTATTTGCAGCAGTTGATGATTATTTTATTGAAAAACTGGTTGAAAATGATCCTATTTTTGATCAAATTTTGGTTAATAATCAAAAGCACCAGTTACCTCCTCACGATGTGTCCCCTTCCCAAGGGAAATTTTTATATCTTCTCGCAAAAATTAAAGGGGCCAAGCGGATTTTAGAAATTGGTACACTTGGTGGATACAGTACACTTTGGTTTGCGAAAGCATTAGATCACGATGGAAAAGTAGTCTCACTGGAATTTGATAAAAAACACGCTGAAGTTGCGAAAGAAAACTTGGCTCTCGCTGGTGTAGCGGATAAAGCAACCATTTTAATTGGTGCAGCTTCTGATAGCTTAGAGAAAATGGTAACCAGTCCAGAACCTGCTTTCGATTTAATTTTTATTGATGCTGATAAAGAAAATAATTCTGTTTACTTGAAATACGCACTACAACTCGCTTGTCCCGGCACTATTATTATTGGCGATAACGTTGTACGTGATGGCGCTGTTATTGATCCAAATAGTGCTGATGGACGAGTTATTGGTGTTCGATCTTTTGTAGATGACCTATCCGATTGTCCAACATTAACTTCAACTGCAATCGAAACCGTTGGTGTAAAAGGCTACGATGGATTTACGATCAGTATTGTTGAAAAATAAAGAATAAAAAATCAGCTTCAGTTACGCGCCGTCCACATAACTGAAGCTGATTTCTATTCTTTTAAAGTTCTCGACGTCCTTCTACGGCTTTAAGTAACGTCACTTCATCTGCATATTCAATATCGCTTCCGACAGATAAACCGTGTGCTAATCTAGTTACTACAATACCTGCTGGTTTGATCAAGCGAGATAAATACATAGCAGTCGCTTCACCTTCTGTCGTGGCGTTTGTTGCAATAATCACTTCTTTGACCTCATCATCATGCAAACGTTGAATTAGCGAAGCAATATTGATATCTTCTGGGCCAGTCCCTTCCATCGGTGATAATACGCCATGAAGGACATGATACAATCCATGATATTCGCGCATCTTCTCCATTGCCATAACATCTTTAGGTTCTTCAACTACTAAAATAATACTACGATCCCTCGTTGTATCTTGGCAAATTTCGCAAGGATCTTCCTCAGTAATGTTGCCACAAATACTACAAAAATGTAAATCGCGTTTCACACTGATCAATGCCTTAGCAAAAGCATTAACGTCCTCTTCTTTCATATCTAGAGTATAAAAAGCTAAACGAACGGCCGTTTTTTGACCAATCCCTGGTAATTTCATATAGCTTTCAACTAATTTAGCGATGGGTTCTGGGTAATGCATATTTTCTAACAATTCCTTTCATATCAAGCATTCAAAGAATGACTTTTTGTTAAGGTAACAAAAAGGGTAACAAGACAATGACTATAATTCAAGTACATTCGTTTCATTTTACCACATCTTTCACTTAAAAATAAAAAAAGCTAACTTCTTTTTAAATTCGTGACTGTAGTGACCCCAAAAAGTTAGACTTTTTATAGAGTGGATTTTTCCACTCTATTTTTATACAGATAATTTCTTTTCTAAATTCAATTGGGCTTTTCCAACCTAATTTTTCTTTCATACGTGAATGATTATAATAAATATATTTTTCTATTGTTTGTTTTAACTCATCGTAACTTTTATATATTTTACCGTGATACATTTCTTGTTTGAGAATACCGAAGAAATTCTCCATAGGAGAATTGTCTAAGCAGTTTCCTTTACGAGACATGCTCTGATAAATTTGTTTTTCTTTTAATGTATGACTATACGCTTTCATTTGATGAGCCCAACCTTGGTCAGAGTGGAAGGTACGACGAAATGGACAGTCTTTAGTCCGTTCAATAGCTTCTTCTAAAGCTTCCATAATCGTTTCCGCATTTGGCCTTTTTGATATGCGATAAGAAATAATTTCACTATTGTATAGATCCATGAAAGGGTCTAAGTAAAGTTTCTTAATCTGTAAAACATTAGAGGAATCCTTTTCATAGTATTTGAACTCAGTTGTATCAGTTGTAATT
Organism: Enterococcus rotai; assembly: GCF_001465345.1. Lineage (NCBI taxonomy): Bacteria > Bacillati > Bacillota > Bacilli > Lactobacillales > Enterococcaceae > Enterococcus > Enterococcus rotai. The sequence continues at coordinate 205,801 of NZ_CP013655.1, forward strand.
TTTTGATGCATAACACTGGTATAAAAGTGCCTGTTAAGAAGATTTTGAGCTATTTTTCCGATAGTTCTTCTGTACGAACTATACTTGCGTGACTTACGTGTAAATGAGCGAACTTGTAACGCCAACTTTTGCATTAACCTTTGTACTTTTTTCTTATTTACAATGCAACCTCGTTTTCTAAGTTCTTGATTCATTCGACGATACCCATAATCCTTATGTTGTTTTCGGATTTCTTTCATGAGTTGTTCAATCTCTTCAGTTGGGTTCTTACGATTGAACCTTTTCTGCCAATACATATAAGTTGATCTTGGAAACCTTAAGGTTTCCAGAATATCTTTTAATCTAAAATGTTCTCGGAGGCTGTGGATGATTTGCGCACAAGCTTCATTTTTTTGTGACGTTCCTTCAAACGCAACCTCCTCAATTCTTTTAAATAGGCATTCTCAATTTGAGCCATCCGTAGCTGCTTTTCTAACTCCTTTATTCGTTCGGTATCACCGGTTTTTATTGGTTCAGTTTCTTCACTTATCTTCTTAGGCATTTTGGAAGGGCGTCCTTTCATTTTTAAAAATCCCTTCAAGCCATTTTTACGATAGTTTCTAAGCCAATTAGCAATTAAAGAAAAATTGTTAATCTCCAATTGATTTGCAACTTCTTGAAAAGACATCTCTGTTGTTAAATACAACTCTATCGCATCTAACTTAAATTGAACAGAGTAACTTCTATTTTTTCGACTACGAAGTAGTCCCTCTTCTCCAAATTCTTTATATACATTAAGCCATTTTCTTATTTGATTATTACTTTTAAAACCATATTTTTTCGCTAGGGAGGAAGTGCCACCTTTTCCAGCTAGATAATCATGTACTATTTTTAACTTAAACTCAAAACTATATTTTGCCATATAAAAAGACCTCCAAAAGTTAGATTTTTTGGTCTAACTTTTGGGGGTCGGCTCATTTCTAAGATAGCTTTTCTTTCTATAAAAAATAATTATTATCCTTGTTCGATATTGTCGGTATTTTCAACACCATTAAAAATCATTAAGCATCACATTAATATGTTACGAACTAAGACAAAAAATAATTTGCTACTATAGACCATTTCAACTATTTTTTTTAGCCGATCCCTCCAATTTCCATGAGCAATAATAAAAATAGCCTTTCCTTTTTTGAAAAGACTATCTAAATAATACTATTTACTCGAAAAAATTATCATGCTCAGTAGTGATAAACTCCGTTTTACTCCATCTTGTACCATAAGGAAGATATTCACTACTAAATTTATACTTCTGCTTTCCTTCACTTGTTTTATATACTAGAACAAGATTTCCATCACTAGGTATTGCCTTATCATAATACAACGTTTTTTTATCCCCAACTTTTAACTTAGGACAACTTGCAAGAAGTGTATCATTTGAAGTAATTGTCAAGTTGGATTCAGATACTGTTAAACTTTGATATATCATTACATCTTTGATTTCATGTGACGACTCATTTATGATAATAAATTTATTATCAACTGGGAAGATTTCTGCATGAAAGAGACGTAGATACTTGTATAAAAATATTGAGAATACTATTACTATAACCATTACGAATAAATTTTTTTTTGATTTAAATCCCTTCATCCTATCACCTTTCTACTGATGATAAACGGTTCCCGTAAATCCTGCTCCTGTTGTTGCGATTAATCCTGTACGAGAACTATTCAATTTATACAAACGTCTGTTAAATATCATCTTTACAGTCCACTCAGCCATGTCTTTGGCTACAGGTCTTCTTCCTTTCATACCTATTGTAAAATTAGCACAATCATTATACGTGTTTCTCCCAGCTGCATTATTTGCTAAATCCATTTGTGTATAAGGTCCACTTGTACCATATTCATGAGCACTCCCCCACCTCTCAGCAACCCCAGCTCCATATCTATTAGTCATCAAGATATTCCAATAAAAATGCTGGAATGCATTCCCATCCGTTCCGTCCGTAGTAGCATTACTAAAAGTTTTTCTAGCTGCATTACTAGCTATATCAGCATAAAAAAAGCAATTTACTGATTCAGAAGGATATTTTTTAGCCAATTCTTTTTCTTTTGAATTTAGAATTTTTCCTGGAGAAGCAACCCCGCTTCTAGTTGATTGTTTAGGAAACTGGTTTAAAAGTTCAATTGTAAGATTATCTAATTCTTCATTAGTCATTATTGATGTATCATAATTCTCGTTAATCATTTTTGCAACTTTAACCATTGAATCACTATTCAAATTGTCAATATTGAGTTCTGCTGCCTCAACAGTCCCACCAAACATACTTAAAATAAAAATTCCTCCCAACAACATCATTAACTTACTCACACTTTTTCTAATCATATTTTAACTCTCCTTTATTTTATATAACATAATTATATCTAATACAACCAAAAATGTATATATTTTTATTTAATAGTTTAAAATAAAATAGAGGAATTTAAAAACCACTCATTTATAGTTTTATCAGTTCGTTTCTTTGACGCAGAAGCTTTTTCAGATGGTGGTTACACCTATTTTTCTATCTGTGAAACAAGAGAGTCAGCTGCATATCATTTCATGTAAAAAGAAATACGCGATGCTGACCCATATACTGAAAGTTATTTCAAAATGAAAGAGGTTATTTTTGGTGTAGAAGATGCTTTTAAACAACTTGAAAAGTAAAAGGAAATCGTCTGAGCATTTTAATGAATATTGATGTTGTGCTCGGCAAGTGGATCGATCGTGTTTATCGATAGCTATTAAACATAAACACAATTTGACATTAGTCCAGCCGATTAAAATTACTTTCTCACAATAAAATAGTATCCTAGATGCACTCAAAATTTTTTTACTGAAAAAGAATGATTGATAAAGCTTTCATTGTAAAAAAATATAGTGAAAAAGGCTATATCGTTAAAAGCAGCGTACACAAAAGAAACGTTCTTATAACTTATATATCAGTAAATATGGTGAAAAATTGGTGAAAGAAATGCGTGAATCTATTAAAACTACTGAAGACTATTTAATCCAACAAGATGGAGACGAACCGTTCAATAAATTAATCGATCATCTAAAGAAAATTTCTAACTACTTAAAAGAAGCTGATTAGTTTTTATTCTAAAGTCAAAAAAAGCCGAGACAAATGCTTGAACAGCATTTATCTCGACTTCATTTACCGCTATTTTCTGTCCTAAAATCCTGGCATTCCTTTAGCATATTTCCCCATAGTTGCTTCAGTTTCTTTTTCCACTTTCGTCAATGCATCATTGACCGCCATGATCACTAAATCTTGCAGCATTTCTACATCTTCTGGGTCCACAACATCTTCTTTGATAGAGATGTCTTTCATTTTACGATCACCAGTAAAAGTGGCTGTTATTAATTGGTTTGTTGCTTCACCAACAAACTCACGCACATTTAATTCCGCTTGCGCCTTTTCCATATCTTTTTGCATTTTTTGGACTTGTTTCATCATCCCTTGCATATTTCCCATGCCTCGCATCATAACTATCGTCTCCTCTTAATCGTTTATTACTTCAACAAGCGCTTCGCCAAACATCGCGATTGCTTCGTCTACTACTTGGTTATTGACTTCTTGTGCTGGTTCTTCATCTTCTAATAAATGATTCTCTTCATTATTGATGGGGTGTTCAGCAGTTGTTGGATCTCCTTGAGTATCTTTGTTTTGGCTAATAAAGGACTGACGTAATTTTGGCCAGCTTTCCTTCGTGATACAAACCATATCTGGTGCATAATTATTGACCAAACGGCTTAAATTATTGTGAACAGCCAACTGCATTTCTTCATCTTCCATGGCACGACCACAGACGATTTCATACTCAAAAGCAATTACTATTCCCTTAGGACTAGCGGCTACTGGTTCACTCGCTTTTAACATCGCTCGTTGAGTCACAGACATCATTTGCAATAAATCTTCCCAGACGTTTTTGACATTCAGTAAATGATCTTTCGTCGCTTCATTCAGTACTTTGTAAACTAACTCTGTCGGAATCCTTAGGGCGTTTTTACTACTAGTTGCTCGTGTTGGTTTAACCGGTTCAGCTTCTTTATCCGTGACACCATTTTTCTTCAATTCAGTTAATTCTTTTTGTAGCTGTTCGATTTGTTGTTGTAAAGTAGTGATCTCAGCTGTCGCAATTGGTTGTGCCTCATTGGAAATCTCTACCGGTTTTTTAACAGATTTTGCCAACTTAACAGTTGCTACTTCAAGATAAATATTAGCATTATTGGTAAAACGAATATCATTTTGAGTATCACTTAAAATTTGGATCATTTGATAAATTTTTTCAGCAGCAGTCTGTCCCGCTAAGCTTTTGAAATTCTCAGTCAAATTTCCAACTTTTTCCGCTAATAAATTTGGCGCCTGTTGAAACATCAGTAAATCACGGCAATATAACAACAAATCTTCTAAAAAGCGTCTAGCTTCTTTACCCGAACTAAGAATCGATTCTAATATTTCTAAGGCTTGCTCCACATCACCTGTTACACAGCTCGAAATATACTGATCCATCATTTCGTAAGTTAGACTACCAGTAACTTGCATTGCGTCTGTCAGAGTAACTTTTTCATCACTAAATGAAATCGTTTGATCTAGGATACTCAAAGCATCCCGCATCCCACCTTCAGCTGCTCGGCCAATCACATATAAAGCTTGTTCTTCAAACTCAACATCAATTTGCTTTAAAATATACCCTAAATGATCAACAATATCTTGTGTGCTGATGCGTTTAAAATCAAACCGTTGCGTTCTTGAAATAATCGTCAATGGAATCTTATGCGGTTCAGTCGTCGCTAAGATAAAAATAACATTTTGCGGCGGCTCTTCTAATGTTTTTAGTAATGCGTTAAACGCACCCGTCGACAACATATGTACTTCATCGATGATATAGACTTTATATTCAGCTTGTGTGGGTGCATATTTGGCTTTATCGCGAATATCACGAATTTCTTCAACACCATTATTACTGGCTGCATCGATCTCAATGACATCGTTCAAGCGTCCTTCAGTGATCGCAATACACGTCTCACATTCATTACATGGTTCCCCATCTACACTATGTTTACAGTTGATTGCTTTAGCAAAAATTTTCGCCGCACTGGTTTTCCCGGTTCCTCTTGGGCCGGTAAACAGATAGGCATGCGAGGTTTTCTTTTGTATGATCGCATTTTTTAATGTCTGCGTAATTGCTTTTTGTCCAACAACGTCATCAAAACGCTGTGAACGCCAGACACGATACAAAGCTTGATAAGCCATAATTTACCCCTCCCTCGAAATTTCACTATCTTCTATTATACGTGATTTTTATGGATAAGGCATTAAAAAAAGCAAACTCATTAAAAAATAGTTTAAAAAAAAGCCCTGACTCTCGTCAGAACTTTCTAAAACATATTAGATATGTGTATCTGTTTCTTCATTTTTAGTTGGTCCGTCCATCGCACGGAACATTTGATTATAACGTTCTTCATCTTCTTGATTATCTCTGATCACTTTTGAAAGTGTAAATGACGAAGAAATCAAGCCAACTGATCCCATCAAATAATACCCTTTAACCATCAAAGGTTCTTTTAAGGTGTACAAACCAATCAACATCAATGCCACGAAAAAGGCAAATGATCCCCAACTTAGAAAGACAAATGCAGGTGTGTTTCTGTAAGCTTTCTTTTTCATAATTCTCTCCTTTAAAATTAATAATACTTTTTCAGTATAACATTACTATTTATTAAATGACACTCTTTATTTTAATTTTAAAAAAATAATAGACCTTAATAACTAACAAAAAATAACGATTTAGGTATTTAAATAGGCAATATCTTTAGGTAAGACCAGTCGTCTTTTATCAATATATTTTCGTAGATCCGTTATGTTCTTGAATGACGGAATATCTTCAACGATCATGTTGATTTTTTCATCTATCGTTTCAAGTGCATAATTTGATACATATAGGTCATATTGTTGATCAACACTATTCACCAATTGATCATAAAAATGGTTTTCTTGAACAGATAGGTTGACCTTGTTCCGGAAATTTTCTTTTAAAACAGAGCTTAGCAACTGCGCATGTTCTTTGCCTAAATCGCTTAACACCAAAACAGATAATTGATGTCTCATCTCATCTGTCAATTTACTAAGATCCTGCCAACGAATCGCCATTTCATGAAGAATACTATCTAGGTACATTGATTGCCAAGGAAATTTCATTTTTGCTTCCAATACTCCTAAAGCTTTCGTAACGACAGCTGTAAAAACGATGAAATTTTGTTTGATTGCCCGGCTTGAATATAAGTAACGATCATATACCATAAACTTTTTATAAGGAAACATCTTGTGTTTGGCATAGAGATACTCAATCAAACGGACAATGCTTATTTTACTTTGTTCTGAGATAGAAATAGACAGCGCCTCTTTTATCGTTTTGACTAGATTCTCTGCTTGATAGATAACATTTACTTTCTCTTGTTCATTATCCCAACCAAAATCCCACCAAAAAATAGAATAACAAAAATCTTCATACCAATTATCAGGCAATACCACATTTAAAGGTTCCGCGATTTCTTCAACATCCGCTTGATATTTTCTGACATCGATCGTCGTTTTAACAAAACTATTGATTGGATCTTTTCTATCCTGAATCAAAAATCCTTGCCGTTCGCGAATGATCGTGACCGCAATTGAATAAGCTAAATGAACGATTTGGCTATCATTTAGTTCTAGAGCAAATTTCTGATTGATCTTATTAGACAGCTTAAAAACTTTTGTACGATCTAGATGAAATGGCCATTCTCGGATTCCATATACTTCAATAAAATAGCAAGTAAAAAAGTAGCGAATCTGCCGCTCGTCTTTCCCATGAACAAAGTAAGGAGATCGGCTCATCTGAATATTACGATCTTTGAGTGCCGAACTGATTATATTTGAAAGACGGTATAAACTAGAATTACTTAAAAATAATTTTTTTTCCCAATAAACAGCTGGCTGCATTGGTTCAAAAAAGATCGATTCTAACAAAGAGAATGCATTTGATTCTTGAATGATTTCAATGTAAATATCATGGATCGACCTGTGTGGTGAAGCAATCAGTCGGATTCCATGTTTTCTAGAGGTCTCGATCGTCAGATAATCGGGCCAGCGATCTTCTATGTACTGACAATCCAACATGATTGTTTTTTTTGAACAATCGATACTTTCAGCTAAATAATCGGATGTAATCCAACTATTTGGACCATTTAATAAATTCAACAACAACACTCTACGATGCATAGATGGCGATAACAATCGTTCCATTTTATCTCCTCTTTCTTATTTTCTATTAAATTCTTCAAAAATTTCCAGTAGTTAAGATTTTTTTGAAGAAATCCTTATTTAACAACAATTATAACATCTTTATCATGGTTTTTGAATTAATCTAAAGCGCAACTCAATTGGTTTATTTTAACCTGGGTCTTATTATAAAAATATAAAAACGCGGATTTAAAATTTATCGATAAATGGAAAATCTCACCACACTTTTGGAGGGATTCTACATGAAAAAAAACACAATTAAACACACAATCATTATTGGTTTCATCAGTATTTTAAGCATTTTTTTACTTATTGGTGGTTATATTTTCACCGATGCCTACAGTCGTGCAAACAGCCTGAATGCTAAACCGAAAAAAACAAACATTACCTTAGTCAAAAACGTTCCAACTGACAAAGAATTAAGTAAACAGAACGTCACACCTAAGAAAAAGCAAAATAAGGACAAAATAGTTGCTGTAAATACGACCAAAGATACTATTGCGCCAACTATTTCCGCTCCAGAAGAAACGGTTGAACAAAATAGCCAAGTAAACATCTATGAAGAAGTCACAGCAACTGATAATAAAGATGGAGACCTTACTGTTAAATTATCTGCAGATAAAACACTAGATACCTCTGTTTTAGGCACCCAAATAATCCATTATTCAGTAACTGATGCAAGTGGCAATTCTGGTGGGGCTGACAGAACATTTACGATTATTCCAAAAAGTGAACCTGTTGTGGTTGCGGCTACACCACAAGCTGAACCTCAGGTGACAGAACAACCAGCAGCACCTGCTGAACCAGCGCAAACCGAAGTAGCAACCACACCTGTGGCACCTGTAGCGGCGAGTTCTTCACCAATGACAATCACGATGAACGGCCAAACGATTCCTTATCAAAACGGCGGTCAAGGGAGTGGTCAAAGCGTAATCGATTCTAATCCTGGTGGTGTTGCTTCTACCTGGGGAGGTGCGGCTGTTCAATCAGGTGATGATGGGCAAAACACTCATTTTATTGGTCACAATCCTGGTGCTTTTTCAACAGTCTTTTCATTAGGCTCAGGTAGTCAAATTGTTGTGACAGATGCAAACGGCACTCCCACAACGTATACGGTACGCACTTTACTTCAATTGGATGATTATGGCATTGAAGTTGGAACTGGAACCGACTATTGGGATCTCACTGTAGGTACAGGCGGTGGTGAGCGAGTTACACTTCAAAGCTGTGTCAATGATAATATCAATTTGTTTGTTATTGCCTATAAATAAAAGAAAGAGCATCAACGATAATCACCTCGTTGATGCTCTCTCGATCAATTCTGTTGCAATCGTGATTTTTCTTGCAATCGGTGCTTGTTCATAAATAATCGACAATATCGTTTCAATCGCTAGCTCACCCATCCATTCTGTATGGATTTTAATTGTAGTCAACGGTGGACTAACATATTTGGCTACGCTGATATCATTGAACCCAATCACCGAAATATCTTCCGGTACTTTTAATCCAACTTCTTGAATCGCTTTTAAGGCACCCACAGCAAGTGCGTCACTAGATGCAAAAAAGGCCGTTGGAAATGTTTGAGGCTGTCTACTTAAAAACTGTTTCATCACATCATAGCCACTATTAACAGTGAACGGCGCCTTTAAAATATACTCTTCATGCAACAAGTCCTTTTGTTCTAGAATCTCTTTAAAAATTGTCAATCGTTTATCTTCAAGTAATTCATGACTTCCTCGAGTATATTCTTCTCCAGCAAGTATACCGATTTCTTGATGTCCATGTTGAGCTAAGTAAGTCAAAACAGCAGACATACTTTGTTGAAAATCGATGACTAGAGAATTATACCCTAAATCAAGCGCATCAAAGTCAACAAACAGCAAATTAGGATTTTTATCAAAAAGAAAATCTGCTTCAGCTTTGTCAAATTTTCCTAAAGCCAAAATCCCATCTGCAGTTTCATGATCTAATTCTTCCATAGAACGTTTGACCAACTCAATACGCATTTCTTCTGCTTTTTTTTCAATCCCTAAACGAATCGATAGATAGTAAATGTCTTCTAATTCTTCTACTTCGTCATACCACTGAACGAATAGGATCTTTGCTTTAGCCGTCTTTGGACCTTTTTTATGCTTTGTATAGTTTAACTCTTCTGCCGCTTCAAAGACTTTTTGCTTTGTCTGGATTCCAACAGAAAGATCCGGATCATAATTCAGCACTCTAGAAACTGTTGCAGGTGAAACACCTGCTAATGATGCGATGTCTTTGATCGTTGCCATGTTTTCACCAGCCTTTCTTTATAGACTATCGATAAAACGTTTAAAGGCAGCTTGACCTTCTAGCGTACGTTTATAAACACCAGCATCGGCTAAAACCTGAGCAAAAATTTGCCCCACCTCTTTTTGAATTAGTTCTTTAGCATTGGCTTCATTAAAAGAATAATTTTCCTTCATCTGATCTGCCCAAGCTTTATGATACTCGGCAATATGATGTTCTTTTTCTAAAACATATTTTTCCACTTCTTGAAGTTCATCATTTAAACGAGGCGGTAATACGGCTAAGCCCATCACTTCGATCAACCCGATATTTTCCTTTTTGATATGCTGAACTTCTTGATGAGGATGAAAAATACCATCTGGATGTTCATCAGAAACATTATTATCACGTAGTACCAAGTCCATCTCAAATAACGAGCCTTTGCGACGTGCAATTGGTGTAATCGTATGATGCGGCGTTCCATCCTCCGAAAAAGCTCGAATCGAGACTTTCTCATCAGAATAGTGTTGCCATTTATCTAAAATCAAGGCAGCTGCTTCAACCAAGTCTTCTGAATTAGGACTTTGCAAGCGAATCACAGACATCGGCCATTTGACGATCCCAGCATTCATCAATGGAAAATCACTTAGCTCAAAATATTGTTCGATCGGAGCTTTCTCCATCGGAAATATATGTCGTCCTGCTTGATAATGATCATGGGTCAAAATCGAACCACCCACAATTGGTAAATCTGCATTAGAGCCAACAAAATAATGTGGCAACACTTCAATAATTCTAGTCAAGCGATGAAATGTTTCCTTTGAGATGACCATAGGGCGATGTTCTTCTGACAGAATAATTGAATGTTCATTATAGTAAGCATACGGTGAATACTGAAATCCCCAACTTTCTCCATCTAAATTCATCCGAATGATCCGATGATTCGTTCTAGCCGGATAATTTGTCCGACCTTTATACCCTTCATTTTCCATACATAAAACACACTTAGGATAATTTACCTGTGTGGCTTGACGTGCAGCCGCAATTTGCTTTGGGTCTTTTTCGGGTCTAGATAAATTGATGGTAATTTCTAATTGACCATACTCTGTTTCAGCTGGAAAAACAATATTTTTAGCAATAGCACGTGTCTTAATATAATCATTTTCTTTACTTAATTTATAGAAATAATCCGTTGCATCGACCGGGTCTTTTTCATAATGTTGGGCAAAAAATGCATTCACAACTGAAGGTGGTGGTGTTAAAAAATCCATCAATTGTGCTTCAAAAATCTCTAAATCCGCTGATTCCTCTTGAACAATCCCATTTTTTAAAGCTTGTTCGACCAACTCATCTAATAATTCCAAGGATGTTTTAGTCACGACCACTGGAAAAACAGGATCTAATGACTCTTCACCAATCATTGCAAGTACCCGATTTTGTAAATAAAGACGATCCAACTCCATCCAACCACCAGCTTGAATAGCTAACGTGACAAAATCAGTAACAGTTTGACTAATTGACACAACGATTCCTCCTAAATTTAAAAGCGTAGCAGGCTCGTTCAGCTCTGACAGAAAAATAGGAAAATCTAAATGAGGTGCTTTTTACCTCATTTAGATTTTATCTTTTTTCCGAAGAGCTAGCCTGTGAAGCTAGATAATACATGGTAACAACGTTCCGCTTCGCTGCACCTTGTACTTTGAAACATCAGTTCATTTTATTCACTGTGTTTCAAAGCAAAAGCCTAGCAGGCTCGTTCAGCCATGACAGGAAAATAGGAAAAATTGACTGAGACGTTCTTTGTCTCATTCAATTTTTATCTTTTTCCCGAAAGGCTAGCCTGTAAAGCTAGATACTGTTAAAAGCTGAAAAAGCTCGTTCAGTCTCGACTCGAAAATAGGAAAAATTGACTGAGGCGCTCTTTGCCTCTTTCCATTTTTATCTTTTTCCCGAGACCTTCAATCCTTAGAGCTTTAGCTCTTAGGAATTGATGAGATCGAAGTAGAGCGTAGTGACTAGCTCTTGAAGCTAGATAACATATGGTAACAACGTTCCGCTTTGCTTCACCTTGTACTTTTCAACATCTTAATAACAGAAGGAAGTAACGTTCCTTTCAGTTACCTTGTACCAAGTCTTTTCGTGCGACGAGTAATCGCAGGAGCATTCAACATCAACTCATTTCTTCTTTGTGTTTCTTGGCATGTTTCAATGCAAAATACTTCTTATTCATACCCTTTAGGATGACTAACATGCCATTCCCAAGCAGTTTTGATGATCTGTTTGATATCCGTAACTTGAGGTTCCCAGCCCAGAACCATCTTAGCTTTTTCACTTGAAGCAACTAGTTTACTTGGATCGCCTAGACGGCGAGGCAAGACTTTTGCTGGTATTTCTTTGCCAGTTACAGCACGTGCTGCTTCCAACATCTCTTTAACGGAATAGCCTGTATTGCTACCTAAGTTAAAAATGTTACTTTCATTTCCTTTTTGTAAATAATCTAAAGCTGCGATATGGGCTGCAATCAAGTCTTCAATATAAACATAATCACGAATACACGTGCCATCTGGGGTATCATAATCCTCACCATAAATACCTAGATATTCTCTTTGTCCTAAAGCCGTTTGTAAAATAATCGGAATCAAATGCGTCTCTGGATCATGATCTTCACCAATCGAAGCATCAGATTTTGCCCCGGCTACATTAAAATAACGAAGAGCTACGTAACGAATCCCATAGGCTTTATCACACCATTTCATCATTTTTTCCATCATTAATTTACTTTCACCATAGGGATTTTCTGGATTTGTTGGCATTGTTTCGACGATCGGCATTTCCTTTGGTTCTCCATATGTTGCAGCGGTTGAAGAAAATACAATATGTTTTACGCCGAATTCTTCCATTACTTCTAACGTAATTTGCGTACCATGAACATTGTTATTAAAATAGACTAATGGCTTTTCTACCGACTCACCAACTAATGAACTTGCAGCAAAATGAATCACACCATCGATTGTTTCTTTTGTAAAGACATCTTGCATAAATTTTTTATCGCGAATATCACCTTGATAAAATTTAGCTTTTTCATGAATTGATTGTCTATGACCTGTTTGTAGATTGTCGATCACAATCACTTCGTATCCTTTATTGATCAGTTGGTCTACTGCGTGTGAGCCAATATAACCTGCCCCACCTAAAACTAAAATTGACATATCATTACCTCCTAATTAAATACAACAAAGATTAAAATTATTTTTTGTATTCCTTATTTTACAGCTTTCTCGCTCCATCATCAACGTTTGCAATATAAAAATCTGCTGAGTAGCCAATTTTCTCCTTGTAAACTTTTCCGACTTGTTCAATAAAAGGCTCTAGTTCAGTTTCCTTAACTAAAGCAATCGCACAACCACCAAAACCAGCTCCAGTCATGCGTGCACCTAAGACTCCTGGCTGTTTTTGTGCTGCCATAACTAATGTATCAAGTTCAATACCCGTTACTTCATAATCATCTTTTAAAGATGCGTGAGAAGCATTCACTAGTTGTCCAAAGTAGGTTAAATCATTATCCGATAAGGCATTCTTCGCTTTGATCGTACGCTGGTTTTCAGTCACCGCATGTTTTGCTCGCTTGATCAACACCTCATCTGCAATCATTTCTTTATTTTTTTCAAACAAATCCTCTGTCAGTTCCCCCAAAGTATTAATTGGTAACGCAGTTTGTAGATGGCTCAAAGCTAATTCACATTCCGCCCGTCGCTCATTATATTTTGAATCTGCTAATTCTCTGCGTTTATTCGTATTCATGATCACAATCACATAGTCACCAAACTCTGCTGGTACTAATTCATAATCAAGCGTGTTTGTATCTAATAAAATTGCTTGGTCTCGTTTCCCCATACCAATCGCAAATTGATCCATGATTCCAGAGTTGACACCGATGAATTGATTTTCCACTCGTTTTCCTGTCTTCACAAGATCCATCATACTAAGCCCTAGATCAAATAGATCATTTAATATAACACCCATTAACAATTCAATTGAAGCGGATGATGAAAGTCCCGCACCATTTGGAATCGTACCCCAAAAAAGAAGATCCATACCTTGATCGATAGTGTGTCCTGCTTCTATTAAATATTGGATCATTCCTTTTGGATAATTTGTCCAATCATCGGCTTTTTTGTAGGTTAGATCCGTTAATGATACTTCGATAATCCCTAATTCTGAAAAATTCTCTGAATAAAAACGAATAACTTGATCTGTCCGCTTCCTAACAGCACCATATGTTCCAATCGTAATTGCCGCTGGAAAAACGTGGCCGCCATTATAATCAGTATGCTCTCCAATCAAGTTGATTCTTCCCGGAGCAAAAAATAGTTCATTGGTCTCTATTCCAAATGTAGAATAGAATAGTTCTTGTAAGTCATTTTCCACAGTGATCACCTCTTGATACATTTTAGTAAATTAATTGTAAAACATTTACTAAACTTTTACAAGCTATTTCATAAAACGATTACATTTATTTAACTAATGTTAAGAAGAAGACAAGATCACTGCCTTTTTATTCTATCTATTGGATTTTTTTCTTACTTTAGTTCATAATAGAATTGTCTAACTAAGTGAGAGGAGAATGTATATGAAAAAATTTATTTCAGGTATGCTTGTAGGAACAGCTGTAACATGCGCCGCTGTTGTTGGCTTTGCAGCCACAATCAAGAAAACAGTTCTTGATCCAATCGAAGAAAAAGAAGATATGATCGAGGAAAACCGTAAAAAAGCAATGCGCAAACGCATCTCTCGATAATAAGAAAAGCGAAACACGTTTGCTCAGATTCTGAGCGATATAAGAGAAGTAATTTTAGCAGGGTGCTTTTCCCTGTGAATTAATTCTCGTTATCGCCGAGGAATCTAACGTGTGTAGCTAGATCAAAGAAAAATCCTATTCGTGATGTTTTTATCACAAACAGGATTTTTCTTTTTCACATTTTTTTAGTCAGCAAAGCTGTAAAAATTGTACTGGCAATCACATCAGCTTCTCTTAAATTCCACGGATCTGTTCCCGGTCTGGATGTTGCAGCTGTCAACCAATGAATTCCCTCCGTAGGAATACCATAACAAAACAGGCCAAGGATTCGTTCTCCTTCTTTTGACTGTAGTTGATTCGTTGTCCGCTCTACTAGCAGCGCACCTGTTTTATAGACTTCTCCTGTCGTTAGAGTCAACTCATGTAAACTCGCTATGCCATCTTTTAAAAGTTGGTGGATTAATGGATTTAAACTAAATTGATTGGTCGTTTTCGGCAATCTGGCTTCAATTAGGAAATGAGTTTTATATTTTTCGGTCGGACTATTCTTTGAAAATCCAATAAATCTTCCTGCATCCGTCATAATTTCCATTTTCGGTCCGACCAGTGTCACAATTCCTGCTTTGATCAAAGCCTTCAGTTCAGCTGTTCGCTCTAAAGGCGGCCCGATTGATAAAAAAGAATTCAAAGGAGCAAACCAATCCCATAACCACTTCTTAGTCTCATCATTTGAAAAAAGCTCCTGATCCAGCATAAAACGAACCTCATCTCGTAGATCCTTTAAACTATCCAAAGCTGCCGCAAACGGTCCTGCTACTGTCCCTTTCTTTGCTTGCTCAAAGTCCCAAGTCAAATAATCAATAATAAATGTTTGAAAAGACTCTTGCTCTTTCGTTGTTTGCTCCGGATGTTGAATGACTGCCCAATCCCAAAAATCCTTTTGAGCAATACCGTATTTTTTTAAAGTCGCTACAGTGCCTCTAGTTCGAATAAACTCCTCACTAAAACGAGTTTGATTCACATGAGGATAGTTAGCTTTAAGCAGTGCTGAATAATAAGCAAATTCTATTTCTTTTTTTAAAAGCTCAAAAAATTGCTCAGCAGAAAATCGACCTTTTCTTTTAAACTTATTTAAACTCTTTTCTTTGAGAAAACGTGGCTGATACTCTATTCCGTAACCTTTTTGGTTAGCACCTCTGGCATGATAAGGAATACCACGACCAGATCCTGCAATGATTTTAGGTTCTTTCCCCGAAGGTAAATAAACTAATTCACCATTTTTCTCTTTAAAAGTTCCACCTCGATCACTCGTCAGTAAGGTTAAATAATCATAAAAAACCAAACCTAATCCTCTGATCAAAACTGGCGTATCCTCAGTGATTGCTTCAAGATAGGCATCTGCCGCATTTTTAGGTGAGCAATAAAACAAGCGGTGCTCATTAGCGTATGCGGCCAAGGCTTGTTCATGACCAATCAGCTGATTCTCTTGATGACCTAATGCTAAAACAACTGTATCAACCGTTGTTTCTACTGCTTTCGTATAGACGAGAAACTTATCGTCTTGCCTTTTCACAGCTCGCACCGTATCTTTAAAAAATTTAACAGAGGTCTGATCCGTCATTCGTGTTTGAATATATTCATAAAACCATTTTTGATATAACCCATAAAAAACACGTGAGCAATGATCATTTGGTCCTAGTTTTTCGCATTCTTCTAATAGTATCATTCCATTTTCAAGCTGTTGTCTTTTTATAAAATCCACTGCTTCGCCATGTGCCCATTCATACAAATTTGGCCCTTTCGCGACTGGTCCGTTTGTGCTTAGCGTCTCATCTGTAAATAAAGTGACATGTGCTGCCACTGAATTCATCAACAATGACAATGGCTGATTTGTTCGCCAAACTTTCCCTCCTGGACCATAGGGATCAAACATCGTAATTTGAATAACTTGCTCTTCTCTTGACCATTCAACGATTCGTTCTAAAATTGAAAGCCCTCGAGGCCCACCACCAACAATCGCAATCTTCATCTGTTTACTCCTTTCAGCCCTTTTTGATTTGTCTAATAGATCAAGCAGTCTTTGTAATTGCTTCTTTTAAAATAACAGCGTTGTTATTTTTTTCATCTTTAGCACTATAAATCAATGTGATGATAGGCTGTTCATTGGTAAGTTGTACTAGCTCTTGAAAAGCCGCTTGCGCCTTGCCAGACTGTAACTCAAGCAAATACTTTGTTTTAAATTCAGGAAATTTAACTGGATCATGATCAAACCATTTTCTAAGTTCGGTGCTAGGCGCGATTTCTTTTAGCCACAAATCTAACGCTTCTTTTTCTTTCGACATTCCTCTTGGCCACAAACGATCGACCAATATTCGGTAACCATCTGTGGGACTGACTTGTTCATATGCTCTTTTTAACTGGATCATCGTTGTCACCTCTTCTTTATTTTAACGTAATCACACAAAAAAGAAACGGCTTACGATTTTGATTTGGAAATAAAAACACAGAGAAGCAAACGTTGTTCAACATTCGAACCCTCGTTTTTCTCTGTGTTTAATTAATCAAGCATTTTTCTTTTTCGTTTTGCCAGTCCAGCCTTCATAGCCGCCTTTTAAAATGTAAAGATCTTTATAGCCATTTTTACGTAATTGATTTGCTGTACGAATACTCAATGATTTTTTTTGATCATAAATATAGACAGGTTGATCTTTACGAATGGAGTTCAACGTTGTTTTGATCGTTGTATAAGGCATGCTGCGTGCGCCAAGAATATGGCCGGCATCAAATGAGTCTTTTTCACGAACATCGATGATTTGCGCTTTTCTCATACCTTCTCTAAACTCTTCTTCGGTGATTATTTTGGCAGAGCGTTTTGCCATGATTCGAAGATATAACTCATTGATTCCCATTGCTAATAAAATTGCTAATAAAACTCCGTTGATAATCCATAAAACGTTCATTCTAAAATCCCTTTCTTACTCTTTCTCCATAAATTGTAAGGCTAGTGACGCAGCACCAATCACACCTGCTTCATTACCAAGCTGTGCTAGTTTGACTTGCGTACTGTTACGAACTTCTGGGAAAGTAAATTCTTCAAAATAGGTTTGAACACGGCTACGTAAAAATTCACCCGCCGCAGAAACACCACCGCCAATAACCACACTTGATGGATTTAGTGTATTTCCCACATTACCGATTGCTAGACCTAAGAAATAACACACTTTATCAACCACCATTAAAGCAAATGGATCATCTGCTTGAGCATAATCAAAGACATCTTTACTTGAAACATCTTGACCGTCATCGATTGCTTGTTTCAACTCAGAATCGCCTGCATATTCTTCAGACATATGACGAGCAACTCGCACGACACCCGTTGCACTTGAAACAGTTTCTAGACAGCCGCGTTTACCGCAAGTACATTCAAAACCGCCAGGATCCACAGTTACGTGCCCAATTTCTCCAGCACAACCATTAACGCCGTGTAACAAGTTGCCTTCTGCAATAATACCGCCGCCAACACCTGTACCGAGTGTGATGAAAACAACATCTGGATTATTTTCTCCAGCACCTTTCCAACGTTCACCTAAAGCGGCTACATTGGCATCATTGTCTAATACAAAAGGGATTCCAGTCGCTGTTTCAATTTGCGTTTTGACACTTTGTTTTTTGGTCCAGTTCAGATTATAAGCACCCACTACTGTTCCTTTTTTGATGTCTACACTACCAGGAGTACCCATGCCAATCCCAATAAAATCCTCATGTTTCATGTCATAAAGAGCGATTCGGTGGTTGATCGACTCAATGATATCCGGCACAATATGACTGCCTTCATCTAGAATATTGGTTTCAATACTCCACTTTTGCTGAACATCTCCATTAGTTGTTAAAATCGCAAACTTAATTGTTGTACCGCCTAAATCAATCCCAATCAATTTCTTGTCCATTTACTCGGTTCCTTTCTCAGTCGCTCTGCTTTCTTCAATTCGATGTTCTCTTTGCAAGACACTTCTCGCATGAAGATACGTGTCTCGATCAATCAAGTGACCTTCATAAATATTTTTCAATTCAATCATCATCAACTCAATATCATAAATTCTGGCACCTACATAGATGTAAATTCCGAATTGTTTGAATAACTGCTGGACATCGTATAACGTTTCCATTTAAGCACTTCCTTATTATACAAGTAAACCGAATTTTTTCAAACCCAAGACTAAACAAACGCCTAATAAAAATACGAAAATAATTCCGGCAATGATCCGTTCATGGATATTAAACTCTTCTGAACGATCTGGAACAGCTAAAGCTGAGGCAACTAGCAGTCCGCCAAGCAATCCACCAATATGTCCCATAATATCAACTGAGCTACTAAACAAGTTAAAAATTAAATTGATCCCGATAAACGTCGCATACCGTTGTACCATAAATGAAATTGCAGGGTTGTTCCTAAAATGACGACCTAAAATAACAAAAGCGCCAAATAGTCCAAATAATGCGGTACTTGCTCCAGCAGAAATACTGTTTGGTGATCCAAAAGTAAAACTAACGACATTTCCAGCAATACCACTTAATAAATAAATCAACAAGTAACGCCAGTGACCATAGATATTTTCTACCTGTGAACCTACATAGTATAGGGTCACCATATTTACTGCAAAATGTAGCCAGCCGATATGTAAAAACATCGGTGTAAAGAAACGCCAATATTCGTGTAAATACAGAATCTCTCCTCGAGACATCGCTCCCCAGCGAATCAAAACTAAACTATTTTCTGATCCACCCGTCAATTCCATACCTAGAAAGACAATCGTGGTAATTCCAAGTAAAAGGTATGTCACCAACGGTTGCTTTAATAATCTCTTGATTTTCATTTGCGTTTGATAATTCATATGTTCCTCCTAGCTGATAAATAATCGTTTTACAGGTAAATCAAAGGATTCCGCCTGCCAATTTTCCTGAATCTGTTCACTGAATACCAAACTGCATGTTTCCCCTTGATAATGCTGCAAGAAGCGATCATAAAATCCCCCGCCAAAACCAATTCGAAAGCCTTCATGGGTAAACACGATCCCTGGCACCACCACTAAATCAATTATTTCAGCCATTACTTCTGGCGCAGCTACCGGTTCGTCCACACCAAATGCGGATTTTTCAAAACGTGTTTTAGGGGTTACAGAATGAAATGTCAACTGTCGTGCCGTTCCTGCAATTGGCATTAGGATTTGTTTTTCTTCCTGCCAACCTCTATTGAGCAGAATATGGGTATCAAATTCAAAATCAAGTGGTTTCGTAATCGCAATCGTCTGGGCTTTTTGCCAAGCTGGATCGTTGAATAATGCTTGACTAATTTCTGTCTCTTTTTGCTCTTTCAGCACAGGATGATCATGAAGCCATTTCAGGTTTGCTAAACCTAATTTTCTTAACCGTACTTTTTCCACATTCACGCCTCCTTAATCAGAAAAAATGCTACTATTTCTTAACATCTGATCGCTTTTTAACCTTACTTTGTAGTTTATAGAAAAACAGACCAAATAGCAAACAGACTTCTAGCTTTTCACTCCAGAATCTAGTCTTTTTTTCAGCCAATTGCTGATTGCTTTATAAACCTCGATTTTTTCATTTTCAAACAAAATTTCATGGCGTAAGTCAGCAAATAAAACGAGTGATACATCCTTGATTCCAGCTTCATCTAGTTCTTTTGCGACTTTCCGTGGTCCTATACCAAAATCGCCTACTGGATCTTGTTCACCACTAATAACCAAAATCGGTAAATCCTGATCAATGTTTTGGGCCCAACCATTTTGATTTGCGCCATCAACTAAACGAAATAACGTATAAAACCCATTATTTGTAAATGTAAAACCCGTTAACGAATCAGTTTCATAATTTTTGACGTTTTCTTGATTTTTACTTAACCAATTAAAACGACCACTTTCTGGAAACTGTTTGCTAAAACTTCCAAAGGCCAGATGATCCAACCATTTATTTGTTTTTTTCGGTGCGGTAACATTCAATCCTTTCGTTAGCGAAAGAGCGAGCGGTAACATAGAGGCCTTTTTACCAGTTCCCATAAAAATCGCTCCGCTGATATCAGCTTTATATAATTGTAAATAATTTCGTAATGCAAAGGACCCCATACTATGCCCTAACATAAAATGCGGCAAATCCGGATAATTATTCTCGATCCATTCTTTGATTTGATCAATATCGTCCAATACAAAGGTTATAGGTTCAGTTTCACCAAAATATCCATGCTTTGATTCAGCTTCTAGTACAGATTGACCATGACCTAGATGATCATGTCCCACCACTACAAAGCCTAATTCGTTCAGGTACTTGGCAAAGTCATGATAGCGTTCAATATATTCTGCCATGCCATGAATGATTTGAACGGTTCCAACCTTCCCACCTTGAGGCTCCCAGCAGATAAAATGGCTTGTTGTTTTGTGATCTGATGACAAAAAAGTATTGTGTTTCATATTTTTCCCTCTTCTCAATTGATACATTTTATTATAATGTATTCTTAGCAAATGAAATAGTCAAATGTGCATTTTCTTTTATGATTATTTAGAAGGAGAAAAAATGAAAATTCAACTGATTGGAGCATCTGGTACAGGAAAAAGCACCTTAGCACGTTATATTGCTGAAAAAGAACAAATTAAATGGATTGATACGGATCACTATCTTTGGAAGGATGAGACTTTTTCAGAGAAACACCCAATCGAGCAACGACTAAAAATGTATGAACATGACCGAAACGAATTTGATCAATTGGTGGTCTCTGGTTCTGTTTTTTCCTGGAACCCTACCAGTTTTACTGATCGTGATTTATTGGTCTTCCTTACACTAGATGATGAACAACGGTTTGAGCGTCTGATAAAAAGAGAAATAGTTAGAGGCGGTACTACTTCACTTTGGTTAAATGAACAAGGAAACCAAACCAACGACTTTTTGGAGTGGTGTAAAACTTATTATACCGCTAAAAGCTCCTCTGATATTGGGACATTTGCTGAACATAAGTATCAAATTGCTCAGTCTAAAAGTCCTGTTTTAAAACTCGACAGTAACCAATCACTCGAGATTTTATACCGGGAGATTATAAAATATTTACAAAGAAACCCTTTATGACTTGATTTTCACTAGTCATAAAGGGTTATTTTATTCTGGTATTGGAACTGTAATCACAGGATTTACCGATTGATCCACTACGATTTCTTCCGTTCCATAACGTTCACCTAAAACATATTTAGCCATATGAATCGTTCGGTCACTCATCCGTTCTAAGTTAGATGCTGTATCAATAAATAAAACACCATCTGCTGCCCGACCTTTGCCACTATTCATTATTGAAATATATTTTTTGCGCAGTTTTTTGACCATCTGATCGATTTGTTCTTCCCTATTTAACATATGAGCAGCCATCTCTTTATCGTCATTTTCAAAAACAATTAAAGAATCGCGGATGTTTTTCAAGACTTTTTCAAATAACTCGATCACATCTTCATCATACAAAATCAGCGTCTCACGATCAGATACCTTCCCTGCTTTCTTCTCTTTCGCTTTTTGTTTTTTTTCAAGATGAATCGCTTCATTGAGATTCTGAATAATATTGCGACAATGATCGCCGATTCGTTCTAAATCCTTGGTTAATTCCAGCATCATCGTTTGTTCATGACTTTCTGAAAGCGTCAATTCTGTCGCTGAGAGCTGGACTAAATATTCAGTCAAACGATTATCAATATCATTGATCGCGGTTTCATACTGACTCGCATTTTCCATATCAATAGTATCTTGCTTTTCATAATAGGCTTTCGTTGCTTCAAAGGCGCCTAAAACATATTCCCCCATTTGTAAAAGCTCTATTTTTGCTTGATTCAACGCTAAAGCTGCTGAATTTTGGATAATAGATTCATTTAAATTAGAGGGTTTGAAATCGATACTTTTATCTTTCCCTGGGATGATTTTACGGACAAGTAATTCGATTTTATCAATAAACCAAAATTGAATCAGTAAATTAGAGACATTGAACAGACCATGAGCCACAGCAATTTGCATAGCTGGTTTTAAATTAAGCACATCGGAAATGCGCACAACGACCGCTGTAAACGGCGTCAGTAATGTTGTAAAAATAATTGCACCAACAAGATTAAAGATCACGTGAGAAGCTGCAGTCCGCTTAGCCGCAACACTAACGCCTAAGGCCGCAATGACAGCCGTGATCGTTGTTCCAATATTATCTCCAAATAAGATGGGTAATACTGACCCGATTGCTAAGCTTCCCTGACTATATAACTGCTGTAAAATTCCGATCGTAGCGCTAGAACTTTGTAAAACCATCGTCAGCAACGTCCCAATGCCCACACCTAAAATAGGATGGTGAGATACATTGACCATTAAATCAGCAAACTGAGGCAAAGTACTTAACGGCGCCATGCCTTCCCCCATTAATTTCAGTCCATAAAATAAACAACCAAAACCAAAAACGATTTGACCAATATTATTGACCCGCTCTCTTTTGAAAAAGAAAAGCAGAATCGATCCTACACCAATGATTGGCAAGGAATAGGAACTTAGATTAAAGCCAATGATAAAAGCCGTCACCGTTGTTCCAACATTAGCACCCATGATCACACCGATTGCCTGACGTAATGACATAAAACCAACACTCACCAAGCCTACAGTCAAGACCGTCGTACCAGAACTACTTTGAATAATCGCCGTCACGATCAAACCCGCTAAGACCGATCTTAAAGGGGTGGATGTAAAGGTATTCAAAATCTCCCGTAACGAATCTCCCGCAGACTTTTGCAGACCATCCCCCATATACTTCATACCAAATAGAAAAATCCCTAATCCTCCGAGAAAAGGAAACAAAATTTCTTGATAGGACACACCTGTTCCTCCTTTATTTTAAAAGCTGAATGAGCTCAGTCAGCCTTGACAGGAAAATAGGAAAAATAGAATGTGACGCTTTTTGCCACAATCGATTTTTATCTTTTTCCCGAAAGGCTAGCTCATGAAGCTAGATAGATTGAAAAGCGTAGCGGGCTCGTTTAGCTCCGACTGAAAAATAGGAAAACATGACTGTGATGCTCTTTGTCAGATTCAGGTTTTCTCTTTTTTCCGAGATGCTGCCCCACTAAACTAACTATTTAAATAATAAACTCCTTTTTAAGAGTACAAAAAAACAAGCCTCTTGTAAATAAATTATTGTTTTTTTTCATCATAAACTTAATTCTGTTTAACACAATATTGTCACTGTAAACAAAAAAAAGAGTTGGGAAACGTACGTTTCTCAACTCCGAATAAAAAATCAAACTCAAACCATCATCATATAAACGCCCGCAGCCACTGCTGCACCAATCACAGGACCAACGATTGGAACCCATGAATAAGCCCAATCAGAATCACCTTTGGTTGGAATCGGTAACAATTGATGTGCTAAACGCGGACCAAAATCACGTGCTGGATTGATTGCATAGCCTGTCGGTCCACCTAGAGATAAACCAATCGATAAAATCAGCGCCCCAACAACTAATGGATTTAAACCATCTGTAAAGTTATGTTGTGAAAATGAAAGTAAGCCTAAAACTAAAACAAATGTTCCAATCACTTCGGTCACCATATTTGCTGGATAATTGCGAATTGCTGGCCCCGTGGCAAAGGTTCCTAAAACGGCACCTTGGTCCTCCGTTACTTGCCAATGCGGTAAATAAGCCAACCACACCAAGACTGCCCCGACTACTGCTCCAAGTACTTGTGCTACAATAAACGGTACAACTAGACTCCATTCAAAACTACCAGTCATCGCCATTGCGATCGTAACTGCTGGATTCAAGTGCGCTGGTCCCATATATCCCGCGACATAAACCGCGATAGTAACTGCCATTGCCCAGCCAAAAGCAATCACGATCCAACCAGACGCTTCAGCCTTACTTTTCTTTAGATTGACTGCCGCACACACTCCATCTCCTAAAAGAATCAAAATCATCGTTCCTAAAAACTCACTGAAAATCTGTGTCATATTTGAAGTATCCATTTTACTTCGTCCCTTCTTTCAATGTACTCAAGTCAGATTCTGCGATCAATTGATTTAATTCAGTCGTATAATATTCCTTTTGTTCTTCAGACCAATGATGATAATGACTCATTTCGGAAATCACACCTTGTTTGACTTCATCTAGCGTGTCTCTCATGAAAAGTAAATGATTGGTTCTACGAACAAGATAGTCTGCAGGTGTTAAAACCATTTCATTTTCTAACGCATAATGTAGTGCTAGTGTTTCAACTAAACTTAAACCTGTGACTGGTTCAGTTGTCGTAATTTTTTCAAAAAGTTCAGTAACATTTGAACCATAAAGGTGAGCAAGATACTCTGCCTCTTCTTGACTCAAACCTTGTTCCATCCCAATTTTCGCAAGCGCTATCAGTTCTGTTTCTACATTTGCCGCATCAAGATTGCCTCCTGAAACAGGATACGTTTTAGAATCGATCAGCTGGAACTCACTACTAAATTCTGCTTTCAAAATTCGTTGAATTTCTTTTAATGCACCTTCAGCCATTTTACGGTAATCTGTGATTTTTCCACCTGATAGTGTTAGCAAACCATCGTCTGAGCGCTCCAGTAGGCTACCACGAGAAACTGCCGAAGGATTTTCTTTACTCTCTGCCAGTGAATCTTCTAGATGATTCAAGACATTTTCTACATCAAAACGGCTTGCTTGTTGATTTTTATACTTAGCAACGATATCAATGACTTGATCAAAGCTTTCATCAGAAACCTTACCATTATTCCCACCGTTATAATCTGACCCGCCATTTTCGGAAATCAAGGGTCTAAGACCTGCCCAGCTTGCTTCGATATCATCAATCGTCACATGTGCCTTAGGATAATGGCTATTGACAATTTCCAATAAATAATCAACATCTTCTTGCGTAACCGTAGGATGTTCATAATCTCCTGTATAGTCTGTATCCGTTGTACCAAAATAGGTTTTTTTCTCTCTAGGAACCACGAAAACCATCCGACCATCATGTTTTCCAGTATCAAAATACGTTGGTTGTGGTACATGTAACTTACTACTATCAACAACAAGGTGAATCCCTTTTGTCGGGCGCATTTGTGGTACTAATTTTTCTTTCATGTCCAGACCACGAACCTTATCGGACCAAGGTCCCGTCGTATTAATCACAACTTTAGCCTTGATATCAAACTGTTCACCTGTCATTAAATCTTCTGCTTTTACACCAATGATTTTTCCTTGATCATTTTGAATAAAACCGACAGCTTTCACCTTGCTGACCATCAACCCGCCATCTGAAGCAGCTCTTTTAATATTTTCAATTACAAGGCGAGCATCATTATTTCTAAAATCTAGATACACACCACCACCTTGTAGCCCTTCACTTTTTAATTGTGGCTCTCTTTCCAGCACTTCTTCTTTCGTCAATGTGTAATTTTCATATTTTGTGCCAATCACATTCGCTAAACGATCATACAAGTCCATCGCTACTTTGACAGAAAACATATTAAAGGTTGCTTTTGGCTCATCGTAGATCGGTAAAAGCATGGGATCTGGCTTAGGAATATGGGGTGCAATTGCTTGAACTACTGCCCGCTCTTGGACAGTGTCTGCAACAACCTCTACATCAAAATTTTTCAAATAACGAATGCCACCATGAACTAATTTAGTTGAACGTGAAGAAGTTCCTTCAGCAAAATCCTGCATTTCGATTAACCCTGTTTTCATACCCGCAGCACTTGCTTGCAAGGCAACCCCAGCGCCTGTAATACCACCGCCAATGATCAATAAATCTAATTCTTCAGACTTCATCTGTTCAATAGATGTTTGTCTTGTTTTACTTGAAAATGACATACCACTCACTTCTTCCCTTATTTTGATTTATGTTTGAACATTTGTGTGGCAGCTACTGCTTGTTGCCACCCTTCGTATAAATCATCGCGTTCTTCATCAGACATTTTTGCTTCAAACACTTGCCCATCTTCGTAAAACTCTTTCAGCTCATCTAAATCCTTCCAAAAACCAACAGCTAACCCAGCTAAAAAGGCTGCACCTAAGGCTGTTGTTTCTAAGTTTTGCGCTTTTTGAACAGATGTATTTAAAATATCCGCTTGGAATTGCATCAATAAATCATTATTAGCGGCTCCGCCATCTACTTTTAGAATTGGAATGGCAATGCCAGTATCTTTTTGCATTGTATCGATAATGTCCCGCACTTGATACGCAACAGATTGCAAGGTTGCTTTTACGAAATCTTCTCTTGTCGTTCCTCGCGTTAAGCCAAACACAGCACCTCTTGCATCAGAATCCCAATATGGTGCGCCTAGACCTGTAAAAGCAGGTACAACATAGACTTCATTTTTATTGTGCGATTCATTCGCTACGGCTTCTGATTCTGCTGCGGTTTGAATCATCTTCAAGCCATCACGCAACCATTGTACAGCTGAACCTGCTACGAAAATGCTTCCTTCTAGAGCGTAGTAAACTTTGCCATTAATACCGTAGCCTACAGTAGTTAGTAAGTTATTGTTAGAAAGCTGCGGTTTTTCTCCTGTATTCATTACAATAAATGAACCTGTACCATACGTATTTTTGACCATTCCAGGTTCAAAAGCCATTTGTCCAAACAAGGCAGCTTGTTGGTCACCAGCCATTCCAGAGATAGGAATCTCACTACCATAGAAGTGATAGTTTTTTGTTAACCCGTAAACTTCAGAATTTGATGTCGCTTTTGGTAGCATTATCCGAGGAATATTTAAAATCTCTAAAATATCTTGGTCCCAATCTAGATCATGAATATTGAACAACATTGTACGACTTGCATTAGAATAATCTGTTACGTGTGTTTCCCCACCTGTTAATTTCCAAACCAACCAAGAATCGATCGTTCCAAATAGTAGCTCGCCTTTTTCAGCTCGTTCTTGCGCACCTTCAACATTATCTAAAATCCAACGAATCTTTGTTGCTGAAAAATAAGCATCTACGATCAAGCCCGTTTTCTCATGAATCATGTCTCCATGACCCTCTTCTTTTAGTCGGTCAGCAATTGGTGAAGATTGACGTGACTGCCACACGATTGCATTATAGATTGGTAATCCTGTTTGCTTATCCCAAACAACTGTTGTTTCACGTTGATTCGTAATCCCAATTCCTGCTATATCAGAAGGTTTAACGCCAGACTCGATCAAAGCACCTGCAATAACAGATTGAACTGAATTCCAAATTTCATTTGCATTATGTTCTACCCAACCAGCTTTTGGAAAAATTTGCGTGAATTCCTTTTGAGAACTACCAATATTATTCCCTTTCTTATCAAAAATAATTGCTCTTGAACTAGTTGTCCCTTGATCGATTGCCATGATGTACTTTTGTTCTGTCATTGTTGTTTCCTCCTTATTTTGAAAGCGTAGCAGGCTCGTTTAGCTCTGACAGAAAAATAGAAAATTATGACTGAGGTGCTTTCTGCCTCATTTATAATTTATCTTTTTTCCGAAGGCCTTCAATCCTTAGAGCTTTAGCTCTTAGGAATTGTTGAGATCGAAGAGCAGCGTAGTGCTAACCTGTGAAGCTAGATACTATATAGTAATAAAGCCTCTCTTTGAAAACGCTTTATATTTTATGTATTCATAATAATCGCAAATGACATCTTAAAAACGTCATCTTTTTTTTTATTTCAGAAATAATTGAAAGTTTTTGCGCATTCCCTTGTCTCATCAGTAACAAGCCCGAAAATAAAATAGCCAACTATTTTTGTTTTTGGGCTTGTTCTTTTAACTCATCTTCGATTATGCAGTTCACGAATATTCAATCGAATTTGATTGATATCATAAGTTGAGCCTAATTCTGACAAGACATAGACCTCTTGTACCGAGCGATATACATTAGGTTTCATGACATTTGTGATCAACAAATCATAGCTTTTTTTAGCATCATAGGTTTCAATCGTTAAGCCATTTAAATTTTTCAAACTCAATACCAAAACTTGCGTCATGACTTCCTTATACAAATGATCCATCTTCAAATCAATACCAATACGCGTTTCACCAACGATTTCAAAATCAATGATCGCTAGGACACTGAGGTATTTGACTAATGACCATTCGTGTAAACTATTTCCTTTTTCATAACATTCTCCAAAACATTCCAAACTTCGATCTAAAAGAATATGGGAAAAGTCAGCCAGCTTATGACTAGATAAACTCTGTTCCTTTTGCCAAATATTTTCTCGATCAAATAATTCCAGCTCTCCTTTAAAAAAATATAACCGACTGTGAATCTGAGAGAAGTAATAGAAGATTTTTTTCTCCAACTCTGGGAAAAATTTTTGTGGACGATAACATAAAATCACATGCTCTAATACAAATGTATCGGCTAATGACGTTGGGGTACGTCGGCCTCGAATCAAACTATAATCTGCAAAATCTGCCTCTGCTAAAACAGACATACTCGTTAAAAAAATAAAATGGAGCAAACTTTCTTCTTCATCGATTTCAAGAGGATAGCGGCTGAAAAAACGCAATACAAAAGAACGTAGTGTTTTGAAAAAAGGATCTTGTTCGTACACTTGACTCTTATTGTAGAGCTCTTTAAATTGTTTCGATTGCACAACGATTCTTTTTTTACTGATCGTCAGCCATAAACTGATTTTTAGTTTACCATGTTCCTCAAAGGAAAGAGCTAACGCTTTTTCCAAGGCCTCAATGATTCGCAAGTTTTGAACCGTTAATGTTTTTTCCTGATGAATGTCATATGGTGTTAAAAACCAATAAACTTGAAAATAAAAATAACGAATCTGTAGCTCTTCTCCTTTTAATTGCCCGTTGCGGATTTTAAGATCAAATTCTTTCAATAACAAGTTCAGCTCTTTGATTTTGCGAAATAGAGATGATTCACTGATCATAAATTTAGTTGTCAGCTGAGCGATCGTAAACTCCCGATAATGAAATAAATAGTCAATCAGCTGAAACTTAATAGACGCTCGGACATAATCATCGACAACTTTACTAATAGAAAATCCATCTGACATGTGAATGGCGACCCATTGACCATCATAAAATAACGAACAGTATTTTTCATAAGGTTTTAGATAGTACCCTAACTCCTTCAAATCACTTTCAAAAGAAGCTTTGGACACACCTAAATAATCCAACAGTTCAGTATCCTCGATCCTACCACCAGCCAAAATCACCTTTTTTAAAATTCCAACTTCTCTTGCTTCTTTTCTATCTAATAAGGCTTCAATTTTCATCTGCTTCACTCCACAAACCTTCAAATGCGAGCTGGTTCGTGATATCGATCACGTTGGAATAATAGGGATGATACAAAAAATCTTTCTGATAAAACTCTTCGAGCGTTTGTCCCGCTTGAATACCAAGTGCAAGTGTGTTGATTTTTTCTAAGATGTCCGCTTTTGAAACCAATTGTGCCCCTAATAATTTATGACTCTCTTTTTCAAAGATAATTTTGCCACTAATCGTTTCACCACCGGAAAATAATGAGCTTTTTTGTTGAACATGAGCAACTGAAATTGGCTGCTCATAAAATGACCCTTCCGCTTCAGTCAATCCTGTACTTGCTACATAATGATCAACAAGCTTGGTCCCAATCGTGCGAATCGAACCTACAAAAGGCATTGTAGGTTCCACTAAATTTTGTGCAACCACCAAACCTGACCTAACCGCATTATTTACTAAGGGAATATAAAACGATTCATTCGATAAGCTGTACGGCACTTGAATGCAATCACCAATAGCAAAAATATCTACTTGCGAGGTTTCTAAGTATTCATTCACAAAAATGGTGCCATCTGTATGCGTCCGAACCTGTTCATCTAAATAACCTAAATCAGGTCGAACATTCATCGCAAAAATAGCACTGTCACATACTAACTGTGACTTCTTCGTTTCGATCAAAAGGCCTTCATCTACATCAGTTATTTTTTCTACGGTCTCATCAAAATGAAAGACAACTCCGCGCGCCACCATTTCAGCTTGAACCGGTTGGATCATTTCTTCATCAAAATATTTAAATAGCAAATAATCCATCCGTTCAAAAAGATGGACTTCTTTGCCTTTTTTCAGTAAGGTATCAGCTGCTTCAGCTCCGATTTGACCACCGCCAATCAACGCTACTTTACGGCTATTTTCCAATTGCTCGATTGCTTGTAGCACGCCAGGTAAAAATTTATATTTCAATACTTTATCTGAGTCGCTGCCGAGAATATTTTGCGACCATTGACTAGAGCCTGTCGCTAAAATAAGTTTATCAAATGAGATAAACGACTCAAGTGCTTCTTTTTCATAGTTGATAATATGTTGCGTTGCGTCTATACTAACAACTTCTGCATTTAGCAATAAGGTTAATCCATGATCTACTAACTCTTGTTCTGAAATAAATCGAGCCGTTTCAATTGGCTTGATTGTCTCATTAAAATAAAGATTGATGCCGCCAGGTAAATAACCGATCGTTTGCTGCTTATCCATTAAAAAAACTTCAGCCTCTGGATGTTTTTTTCTGATAGCTAAAGCCGCAGAAACTCCAGCAAATGAAGCTCCTATGATCACAACTTTCATGGTAAACCCTTCCTTCTAAATAAATAAACCGTTTTCCTAAAGAATAGCACAAGCTTGAAGCTAACGCATAGAAATAGCCTTATGTTTAATCAAAAAAAGGAAGAGTTTGGGACATAAGTCTTAAGACAAATAAAACAGAAGACCGAAAATCATAAAAATGATTTTTAGTCTTCTGTTTTTTAGTTTCTTGGGAGAATTATTCTTGTTTGATAGCTTATTTATCCTATATTTTCTCAAATTTACTGCCATTAACGCAAATCCAATTTCATTGTGTGTCTGCTGTTTTCCTCGAACAGAGAACCGAGTGAAGCCTAAACAAGCCTTCAAATGTCCGAAAGCAGGTTCGACGTCAATTTTTCGTTGACGATAGAGTTTACCTGTTTCTTCTTCTGAAAGCAGCTGTTGAATCTTCGCTTTAAAATATTCCCAATTCATATTCTTTTGAATCTCACGATTCTTGTTGCTCTTCGCTTTTGTACATTGGCTTCGAAGAGGACAATTCGAGCAGTCTTCACATTCATATCGTTTTAAATACCGTTTAAACCCATACTTATCTGTACGAATAGAATAATTTCGAAAAGTCATTTTCCGTCCGCCAGGGCAAAGAAACGTATCGTCTAATTCCTGATACGACCAGTTTGCGGGAAGAAATGGATTTTGTTTACATTTTTTCTTTTGTTCTTTATGGTACATGGCATAAGTAATGAGTGGTGTTCGCTCATGGTCTTCTAAAACAGCTTGATAGTTTTCTTCTCCCCCGTAGCCGGCATCTGCGACAATATAAGTTGGTAGCTCAAAGAAACGCTCCTTTAAAGTAGCTAAAAAAGGACGCAGTGTCCGTGTATCTGTTGGGTTCGAGAAAAGATCATAGCCTAAAATGTACTGACTATTCGTAGCGATTTGAAGATTATAGCCTGCTTTTAACTGACCATTTTTCATGTGATCGTCTTTCATGCGCATAAAAGTGGCATCTGGATCTGTTCTAGAATAGCTGTTTCGTTGTCCTAAAATCTGTCTATGTTTTTGATAAGCAAGTTTTCGCTCTTTAAAGTCCTTGAAAAGTTTCCTTAATTTTTTTGGAACTTTTCGTTTAGAACGAATTGATTTGCGCGTAATTCCATCCTCTGCTTGTTCGATTTTATCTGTAAACTTTTCTACAATATGCGCGAGATTTTCTTCAATCTTGCCTAATTCAGTGACAGATAATTCTTTTTCGGACTCGCGCTCAATTTCAGGAATAATTTGATTTTTTAACAATTCATCATAAAGAAAATTTGATTTTTCAGTAAGATTTTTATCAAAGTTATCAATGGATTTTCTCCAAACAAAGGTGTATTTATTTGCGTTGGCTTCAATCTTTGTGCCATCGATAAAAATGGCTTCTTCATCGATTAATTGTTCCTTAACTAATTGGCTACGGAACTGGACGAAGCACTCCCGAAGGAGTGCATTCACTAAAGGATCCACTCGAAAACGATTGATGGTTCGATAACTAGGTTGATAACTTTGAGTAAGCCACATCATGCGAATACTGTCTTTCGTTAACGCTTCAATCTTACGACCAGAAAATACAGATTGCGTGTAAGCACATAAAATCATCTTCATCATCATTTTTGGATGATAAGAAGCAGGCCCCATTTGATGGTGAAAAGGAATAAAGCGTTCCTCTGGAATACTTTCGACTAATTGATCAATGGCAAACGCAATATCATTTTTTTCTAACTGAAAACTAAAATCTAGAGGAAGAACGACTTGATTTGTGGTATAATTTTTAAACATAAGAACACCTCGCTTGTTTATTTGTGTAGTTACTTTTATTCTAGCAAAGGTGTTCTTATTTTTGTACAACAAAATAATCCAGATGCCAATCAAGTTGATTGGTATCTGGATTTTTCGTTAGGACTTATGTCCCAAGCTCTTCCTCAATCTTATTCTAATTATCTTTCATAAAATCCTTAATAGCATCCGCATTCTTTTGCTCATCGATTTCAATCACACTACCGGATTCTGTATAATCATTGAAATTCCATGATCCTTCTACTGGAACAGATAATGATTTTAACGGTTTTACGTTGCCAGTTAGAAAATCTTTTGCTAAATCGATCAATAAACTTGTCGGCACATTGGTATCGATTTTTCCGACCATTTTCCCAGCAACTTGAGGTAATTCCCAAATTGGGATCAAATCTTTCGACTGTTCCACCAACGCGTCCATCACTTGTTGTTGACGTCTGATTCGACCAAAATCGCCTTCTTCATCCATTCTAAAGCGAGCATATTGGAGTAAACTATTTCCATGCAGTGTTTGTTTTCCTTTAAGGATATCCACACCATCTAGGTTAATGTCTTTTTCCGAATCGATTGTAACGCCTTTTGGATAAAGTTCATCAATAATATCGCTGAATTCTTTAAAGTCAATCACTACATAATAGTTGATTGGCAAATCAAAATTTGTTTTTAAGACATCTTTGGTCATTTGCGCTCCGCCATACGCGTAAGCCGCATTGATTTTATCTTGTCCCCCATCAGGAAATGTTACGTAGCTGTCTCGCATGATCGAGATTAGTTTTGGTTGTTTCGTTTTACCATCATAATGGGCCACCATCAATGTATCTGAACGCCCCTGGTCTTCATCGTCATCTCTAGAATCATTCCCAACAACCATTACAGTCAATTCTTTATCACTTGTTTGTTCATCACCAGTAAAATTTTGGTTTTTACTGGAAACTTTTGCTTCACTTTTTTCTTTTGCTGTTTGAAACGATATTGCTGCATAACAGCCTGCACTCACCACTACAAGCAAAATGGAGAGTAAGGTAATGATCGTTATTTTTACAGATTTTTTCATGAGTTATTCCTTTCTGCCGCTTAAATGGATTCTGGGATAAAAGAAAAATCCTTCACCAAGAACACTCAGCGAAGGGATTAGATTAGAAGCGGCAAACACATGGACTTATGCCCTTTATTTACAACTTACCTTGATCTTCTCTTCGTTGAGTTTTAGCACTATATAACGTAAAAAGCTATGCTTTTAGCTGCTTTGAAAAACGCCTTAATTCGACGAAATTTGTCCTACCCGTACCTGTCTTTCGACATTTCTGAGCAGCAGCCTATGTTTATATAGGAGCCTCACCTAACAAGTATTTAATTCATTTTAAACTATAAGCGTATCGAATCACAAAGTCAAATTAAATTTTATATAAGTGCTTTACGGAAAATAATGTTATTTGGCTTAAACTACTCTACACTCAAAGCTACCCTATATACGATTTAAACTATATAAAATTTTACACGATAAAAATCTTTATATTTTCTTAAAAAACAACTTTAGATAGACTTTCCTCCTATTATCTGTTTCAATGTTTAGAAGACGAAACGCTTGGAGGAAACCCATGGAAAACTTTTTAGAAAAACAACAAGAATTCTTTTTTAGCTTTTTAACAGATAGTATTGATAATTATTTATTGGATCATTCTGATGAAACATTTTATGCCTTTGCCTTAGACTGTAATATCTACGAAGAAGGGGAAATAAACCTTTGCATCAACACTGTTGAACTTTGGCAAGAAACAACTGAATACTATACAGAAAAAGGGTACAACCAAGAACAACTTGAAGCGATGAAATACTCTACTGGAGACTGGGACGAAAATCAACGCTTTGCCTCTCTTCATTTATTTGATGATTGGGTCGAAGACGAAGAGGATATCCAAACTGTACTTGATTGGCTTTGCGAACAAATGCTTTTGCTAGTAGAATCGCAAACGTTCAGACATATTCCTAAAACTGAAGACTTTAAATTATTGGTTTATGATCATGATGAATCTGTTGCTGCATCACAAGAACGGTTTGAAAAATTGACGATGTCTGATTATTTTCAAATAGATTAATAGAAACAGAATACTTATAAATAAAAATACCAAGAAGGAGTTCTCACAGCAATTAGCAAGAACTCCTTTTTGATAGTTTAAAAACAAAACTCTAATTCTTCTAGCTTGAATAACGTTTCTAAGATTTCATTCACTTTTTCAACTAATTGTTTTTCATCCACTATTTGATCTTGCGTTTCTACTTTTGCTGTATCACTTGAATAAATCAGGAAATTATACTCTTCCTTAAGTCTAACTTGATGTCCTTCTTTTATATACAAAATATAATCATCAATAACATCCGTCTCATATTCCCGCTTATATCCATTTTTCAAAACAATCGCTGTGATCAATGCGTTGACTGTCAGCTCTTCTAAAGGAATTGTCTGCTCATCAATCGTCAAAATATAATTTTCATTTTCAATAATGCCACAAACATTACAGCCTCCATCCAACAAATCAACGGTTTTAGTAATTGTTGCTTTCTTCATCATTACAAATCCCTTCACACATCATTTTTAGTTCTTATCCTTACATATTATAGCAAAAATAATGATCGAATGAATAAGTAACTTGATTTCCTTATTCAACTAAATTCGATAAAAAATAAATATATTTTAAATATTATGAGAAATTGCTCATTTTTATTTACTTTATATTTCCTTTGGATAATAATATAGGTAAGCTACTATTTATAAAATAGTAGTAAAAAAGAGGAGGTATTTTTTATGAAAGTTTTCAAAGGTATGATGGTTGCAGGATTGGCAATCAGTTTATGTTCAGCTAGTTTGGCAGTGGTGTCAAACACTGCGGATGCAGCAACAGTAGTGGAATCAAACTACAATAAGACAATCACTTTATTCAATAAAGCGGATATCTTAGAGTACACAGGTTTATCCTTAACTAGTTCAAATGTAGCATCTGTTTACAATGAATTGGTTAAAGCAAGTACATGGGAAGCTGCTGGTTATTCTTCTGCAGAAGCTACTGTGATCGCCAGAGATTTCGGCAGAAATTATTACAAATCAGTCAACTTATTACAAAAAATGACGTATCAA
Organism: Enterococcus rotai; assembly: GCF_001465345.1. Classification (NCBI taxonomy): domain Bacteria; kingdom Bacillati; phylum Bacillota; class Bacilli; order Lactobacillales; family Enterococcaceae; genus Enterococcus; species Enterococcus rotai. The sequence goes on from NZ_CP013655.1 coordinate 241,683, forward strand.
AAAGACTTACATCTTAAAGTTATTTTGATCACTAAAGGGTATGTAAAAGCAGAATTTGGCTTACAATCATACTATGTTCCAGACACGCCTGTAACTCCAGAAGAACCTAAAGATCCTGAAGCACCAGTTACACCTGAAGAGCCTGAAACGCCAGAAGTTCCTGAAACACCTGAACAATCTGATCTTAAAAAATTAGAAATCCAAGTAACTTATACAACTGGACAACAAATTCAATTACAGTACCAAGTAAATAGTAACGGTACGATCAAAGCACAATATCAAGATAAATCAAACAAAATCCAATTACAAGGTAATGCTGCTGCAGAAAAAATCGAAGGCATCATCGCTGGTTTAGATTTAAAAGCTGGAAGTGAAAAAACAATCACTTCACACATTTTAAACAAATTAGGTAAAGGTTCAAGCTACAAACAATTCCAATATCAAGGTCAATTTAATGATAATACACAAGTTAAATTCAAATTAAAATAATCGTCAAAGTACTCAATCATCAAAGAAGAACCTCATTTTCTGTAATCCAGAGAATGAGGTTCTTCTATTTATTTACTTTGTTTCTTTTTCTTCCATAAAATATAAGCTTGAATCAATACTAAGAATGCTAGTATAACGATCAATAAAATCAACCAAAAAGGAACTTTACTTTCGATTTCTACACTCTTATTTTCCTCATTGATCAACTTCACTTGTTCCCTTGTAATCTCAAACTCATTCTCAAATACCCATTTTTTTCCGTCTTGATTGATTTGCGTTTTACTACTATAGTGACCTGGCTGCAACTGTCTTTTTATCGGTACAGGAAAATCCATGACCGAATCAGGTGCCATTTCTAGAGCTTCTTTATCCAAGTTGATCAAAGGCGCTTCCTCTCCTTTTTTTCGGATGGCTATTTTAAGTTCCATTTTTTTTGAAATAGCAGCATTTTTATTCCGAATCGAATGGATGACGGACATTTTCTTTCCCTGTTTCGATTTTGCTACGTTGACTGCATCCATCTCATAATCTGGCACTATTGCGGTCTCTGTTTCATTCAAGACAACACCTACTACATAATGAAATCGTTGCTGAATAGTCACCTCTTTGTTCTTTACTTCATTTTCAGGAAGATTTTTGGTAAAACGTAATCCTCCTACTATCACACCGTCGTATTGTTCTTTCGGCATTTTCAAATGAAAACGAGCAATTTTTGTTTCATACGGCTGTAACGAAATCGTTGTTTCAGAAACCTTGATCAATGATTCAAAAGGATAATTTAGTGTTTTGTCTTTGATGCCTTTGACCGTATAATCGATCATTCCTTCTTCTGTTGTCATAGCATTTATTGCATTTACAGAAACAGTGATTGGTTCTGCTTCTGGATTGGCCAACTTAACCTGTAATTCTTGTTCCGCTTCCGGCTGCATTTTCAAATCAAAATAGGATTTATTGATGTCAACTTGATTCTCCGGTATAACTGCTTGCACATAAAAACTATTTGTTTCATTATTTTTGTCTTGTGCTGAAGCGTTTAATGTCTGCAATAAACCGAATAAAAAAATAAGACCAAATGAACAGAATAGCTTAATCGTTTTTGATTTAGAACAACCACTCATCCAAGTCACTCCTTTTAGTTAATCAGAAAAAAAGAGTGGAATAAAATAGTTCTCATCCCACTCTCTATAGATCACGCTTTATTTCTATGGTGCATCAGCTAATGTCCAGTCAATTGTAGAAGTATGTTTGCCAAGTGTTGCCATTGCAGCAGGTACATCGAGCGTAACCCCTTTGTTTTCACCATCAGGCCAAGTAAACGTCCAAGTCCCTGCCCCAGCACCTGTTGCAGCTGTTGCAAACGGAGATGCAGTTGCTGCTCCACTAGTTAATTTAACTGTATTAACTGGTGTTGGCGCTTCAGCATCACTATTTGTTCCCGCCTGTGTATTTTTAAAATTCAAACTTGCATTTGGCAAAGAGGCTGCGGCCGCATTATCTTTAAAGCCATTCAGTTTGCCACTCAACTTCCAACCAGCATTGGTTCCTCTGGCATCTGAAACAACAACATTGATCGCATCAGGGTTCGTTGGAATGTATGATGCATCATTCACTGAGATTGTTTGTGATGCGTAGCTGATCGTAGAGACAGCCTCTAAAGTTAAAGCACCTGGTGTAAATGTGACATCTAAATCGGTTGCCTTATTAATATCAGCAGCAGAAGCAGATTGTCCTAAAAATAATGTCCCTAACACAACTGACAATAATAAAGCCGTAGAGCTAGTCGTAACGAATATTGAACTCTTCATTTTATACACCCTTTCTTTTTTGGTAAACCTTATATTTATTTGGCACCGACAGAAACTATAACTCTACCGCTGGCTGCTGCCTCAGTGCCAAGTGTTGCCGCTGTATTAAGTGTGACCGAAGTCCCTACTGCTAACTGTCGACCGGAAATATCCAGTGAGAAGGTGCCGTCTGCATTTACAGGTGTTTCTTCGTAAACATTTCCAGGGAACCTCACTCTAACAGTAAAGCTAGTTCCCTCTGGAGGATTTACGATCTTAACGGTTCCTTTAATCATCGTATCTCCGACAAAAATAGGATTTACAACAGGTGCTGGAACAACATAACCTGCTAATGATGGAATTTTACCGACTGCAAAAACAACGCTGTCACTAACTTTTCCTTTAAAAGATTGAGGATGTTCTGCTATAGTGACTAGTCGCAAAGGATTCCCTTCTTTTAAATTCTTATCTGCTATAGCGATCGAAAACGTCCCATCGTTTTCAATCGCGACTTTTCTTAACAAGCCATCTGGAAATTGTACTTGCACAAACAATTTAGTGCCAGCTGGAACGTTGGCCAAGTCAACCAAACCTGTGATAAACTTGCTCCCTTCATTGACACTTTTGAACTGTGGTTTAGGAACTTGATAGTTTTTCAGTGGATCAAGGATAACCTGTTTGATTTCAGTCTCACTCGTTTTTGTCCGATTACCGTCGCTTGCTTCGATCACAATTTCTAATTGATCGGCACCTTGAGGTTGGTATTTGCCAAATGGAAGTGTAAAATGACCATCTGGATCCACAGAACCAGTTAAAGTCGTTCCATCAGGTAAAGTAACTTTTGCTGTAAAAGACACACCAGCTGGAATTGGTTTAGCCAGAGCCACATGTCCATCAAGATTAGGCATCCCCTCTAAAATATCATTGATTGCAGGTTTGCTTACCACATAATGTAGAAAAGGATCTGCTATAACTTGTTTGATTGTTGGATCGCTCGTTTTTGTGTACTTCCCTGCACTTGCTTCAACGACTATTTTTAATTGATCATTTCCTTGAGGCTGATAGTCTGCAAATGGAACGACAAACGTACCATCCTCATTAATTACACCTGATAAAGTAGCGCCATTCGGCAGTTCAACTTTAGCGTTAAATGTCACTCCAACTGGTACTGGTTTGTTGATTGCTACTTGTCCTTTAAGGCTAATCATACCTTCAACTACATCTTCAATAACTGGACTTGCAACAGGATAATCGACTAATGGATCTTCTTCTACTTTATCGAAATAAAGGGTAAGAGAATCCCCATTAGCATGGATTGTATTCAGTAAATCTAAATCAATAACTGGTTTATTAACGGCCATCGCAGTGACCTTTGCTTTTTCAGCAGTCACATCCGAAACTTTGGTAGAAAAATCAAAGTTAACATCTCCAAGTACGTTCGCTTGTAAAGCATTTGTCAACACGTCAGATGTGCCATTCGCTATTTTACCTACTAGATCCAGCAAGCTATTGACCACAGGTTTCAATAAATCAAGCACTGGATTCAAAATTGCAAGCAGCCCAGTGAATTTCAATCCATCGACCGCTTCTTTCAATGGGTTAAATAAATTTGCATATGTTGTTCGGACATATTGCCCTAAGCCATCTGTAAAATCGACCATTACATATTTGCCATCAGGTGACAATTTCCCTTCAAAAGAAGCGTGATAGCTCCCTAAATCTTGAAGAGAATTAAGCCCTTCAAAAGCTTTTTCTAAAGAGTCCAATTTTAAGCCTAAAGGTTTCGCTAGTCCTAATAGCCTAGTGACTAAATCGCCTACATTTAAAACAAGGTCCTTAACTACTGGAATATCTCCTGGAACAAGTGGAAGTAATTTGGCATTCGCATTGATCATGATTGGACCATCGATCTTACCACGCAATTCTTCAGGAATCGCGAAAACAATCACTTTTGGTGAAATCAAACCGACGTCTGCAACAGCGGTTCCTTTAAACGAAAGATTTAAATCATATGTAGAATCTGCATTTTTTTCCAACTTGACACCGTCATTAACGATCGTTCCATTCTTTGAAGAAAGTTGTGTTCCTTTCAAAATACTCACATCAGCTAAATCTGCAGCATTTGCTGATTCAGCAGCATTGACCTCATATCGACTATCGTCCCCCAAAAATACAAGTGAATTTGGTGTTAATGCTGCTGACAATAAAATCAACGTCCCAATGAACGAAATTCTAGAGCGCTTAAACTTTTTCATGATGTCCTCCTCATACCATAATTAATGCAACTACTTCTTATCACGCTTTTAAGTCGATCTGTAAAACAGGATAAATAAGTAATACAAGATTTCATTATAAAGAATACTATCTATATAATTTTATTTCAAATAATTAGATTGTAATAAAGAGAGAAAAATATAGTTAAATGATTAAAATGACAGACTTTTTTATCTTATAAAAAAAATTATCGTCAGCCCTTGTTTTTTATTCAAAAAACTAAATAGCCTTTTACTGAATTTTATTTTGAAATCTCTAGTTTTTCTTTAGATCATCAAACCAAATTTGGTGAGTTAGTCTTTATTTAAACACAGTAAAATACACTTTCAGATCAATAAAATAACAGTCACTTTATAATATCTTCTGATCCGAAAGGGCGATGACAAAGCGTATGTTATACTTGATTAGGAAGGAAATTCTAGACTATTGGAGGAGATTCAGATGGACTGTCAAGAAATAGTGACATTTTGGTTTGAAGAATGTGAGCCAAGTCAGTGGTTTAAGAAAGACTTAGTTTTTGATAAATTAATCAAGGCTCGATTTTCAGCTATCCATGAACAAGTTGCTCAAGGAGAAAAATCAGTTTGGCGGACAAGTATGGTCGGTCGTTTAGCTGAAATTATTGTTTTAGATCAGTTTTCTCGGAATTTATTTCGTGATGATGCACGAGCTTTTGCCTATGATGGAATGGCGTTGATTTTAACACAAGAAGCCATCGCCACAGGTAATTTGAATCAGCTAACAACACAGCAACGTGCATTCCTTTATATGCCTCTGATGCATTCTGAGTCGTTAATTATTCATGATGAAGCCTTAAAACGGTTTGCTGAAAAGGGGATGGAGCATAACCTTGAGTTTGAACAAAAGCATCGTGACATTTTGATTCGTTTTGGTCGTTATCCTCATCGAAATAAAGTATTAGGTAGACGTTCGACAGAGGAAGAAATTGCGTTCTTAAAAGAACCTGGCTCTTCGTTTTAAACATCCAAAAAGAGGAAATCAAACTGACCATCGTTTGATTTCCTCTTTTATAGTGGCGTTCCGTCCGCTGAACATAACTCCGTCTATCCTTCTAGCAACAAGTCACTTTTAAACCTTAAATCTTATGGTTATTTTATAGATGTCCTTTATCAACCGATTAACAGATCATATACTAAATCACACTAAAAAAATCAACTGTAATCTTACTTATTGATCGTCACTCATCTTACATTTTCAAACAAATAAATCATAAAGTAATCATTATTCTTAAGCATCTACTATCCCGCTCATTTCTTCTTACAACTCTTTGACTGTTATTAAAATGGCGAACCGTCAAAATCAGACCAATTAAAGCGAAAAAACGCTTGACTATGTCACAATTAAACCATATTCTTTATAAGAAATTTAAATAATAAACATAGAAAGAAGATAAATACTTGAAAAAGACAGTTAAGAATAAACCGTTGATAACGGTTGTAGCGATTTTATTGCTCAGTACTTTTACTTTATTTAGTTTAAAATCAGTTGCAGATAAAGTAGTCTTATGGGGCGGTGAAGAAAACGTTGAAAAAATCAATAACAACCTAGACCAATTAGACACCATGCTCAACTCAAAAGAAAAGAGAAGCACCGATCTAGAAACACAGCTTAACCAAAGAAGCGGTCAATTAAGTCAAAGCGAAACAGAATTAATAAATTTAAGAACGCAAGTCACTAATTTGACTAATGATAAAAATCAAACGCAAGGAACAATCACTTCCCTCCAATCACAGCTAACAAGTAAAAATGGCGAAATTCAACAAAAAATCGTTGAACTACAGCAAAAAGACAGTCAAATTCAACAAAAAATTGATGAAGGAAAACAAAAAGAAGCCGTCAAACAAGCAGAAGTTGACGCAAACAATAAAGAAATCGCAACCTTGAATCAAAAAATTAATGACATCACTAATGAAAAAAATACACTTCAAGCGCAGTACGATGATTCTCAGCGTAAGCTAGTCGATGCCGCAAATCAAATCACTAGCTTACAAGACTACGTAAAAAAACTTGAAAAGGCAAAAAAAGATGCTGCTTCGGTAATGGCTAAATCCGATAAAATTATTGAGCAACATAAATAATCAAGAAAAAGCAAATGACTGGGTTATAACTCTGCGAGTCATAGCCCAGTCATTTAAACTCCAAATAAACAATAAACGGTGAAAGTAGAAGTAATTCCTTCATATTTCTTAGGATTAAACGCTTCTGTCTCATCCTTTTGCTTTTGCTTACTACCTTATAAAGCTAGCTCTTTTTCAAAAAACTCAGCCACAACATCCATCATTTCACCTTTGACCAAATGCCCATCGCCAACCCCCGTAATAAATTGACTATTCTCAGCATAGGGCTGACCTTCAATCATTTGGTAAAAATCAGCCATATCTTCATAGGGAATTTTAGGGTCTTCGGTGCCATGCCAAAATAAAACAGGTCGTTGAGCCAATCTTTCTGGTACTTTAGAAAGATCATAATTGGCTACCCAGCTAAGCAATAATGGTAAATCTTTTGGTACAAAAAAATCCATTTCTGCTGAGCGTTCCATCACCCGTTCAATATAGCGCAGTGGTTTAGGTGTTCCCATCATACATGCTGCTGTTTTGATTTCTGGATGTTGGCTCAATAAAGCACATGTTGTAATGCCGCCCATAGAAACACCGCCAACACCAATTTTTCCAGATTCGATCAATCCTTGTTTATCAAAATGGCGAACTAATTGTGCAAACTCAATAATATTATATTGGATACTTGCCCAAAATGTTACCGAAGGAATTGGTGAGATCGGTCCAGTTTTTCGCTCACCATGATTCATTGCATCGGGTAAAATCACTCGGATTCCTTTTCTCGCCAATTTTCTCGCTTGGGTTAGTGACAATTCTTTGGCAGACTGCCAGCCATGATAATAAATCACTAAGGGCAAAACTTGATCTTTACTTTCTTCTGCCACAACTTCTAATACTGGAACTTTCTTGATATAGCGATGACGGATACTGATTTTCATTTTATTCTCTCCTTAAAAACTGACCTAATTATACACCTCAAAGCTGATTACATTACTATCGGCTCGCTTAAACTCATTCCTTAAAAATTCTAGATAGGTTCCTGGCGTTAAAATACCATTAATTGTCAACAGATCGATTCCAGTGGGTCCTAAAATCGTATCTGCCAGTAAAACACAGTTCGTTGTCAAAACAAAATACGTTTTAAAGGCTCCATGATGAAATTTATGGAGCTGGCAATTGGGCAAATTGGTTAATAAGCTGGCATAATCTGTATGGTTTCCATGCGGATCACGCTGTAAATGAGAGGCCCAATCATAAGAACTTTGGCGGATATCATTTATACTTACTCGAATCCCCTCACGTTGTTCATCCGTTAATTTAATACCAAAACAAAACAAAGTTTTTTGATCGTGCTTGATACAAAAAGGAATATATTCATCCCGTTTGGCACCCGTTACCAAAACACCATCACCAATTGTTTCAAAAAGATGGATAGAATCTCTATCGTAATTCCCATATGAAATAATTTCTCCTTCAAAAGAAAGATCCATATGTCCAATCGATCCAAAACTTTTTTCAGTTACATGGATGAAAATTTCCAAATCCGGTTTAACAGCTTCTTTTGTTTCTTGAATTTTAGCAATAGCATCGTTTTTCCCGGCTGAATCGGGTTCTAATAAAGTATTTGTTTCTTTCAAAACAAACCGTGGAATCAATGCTTCAATAAAAACTGGCGGCGTCAAACGAATCTTTCGCTTAAGCTGATCAATGGTTTTAGTTGGGAAAAATAATCTCATGCCCAAACAAATATTGATCACACCCAACAAAACAAAATAAACAACTAAACAAGTCAGAATTTGATTTCTAGATAAAAATGCTGAAAAAAGCAACAGGGTTCCAATGACGCTTCCACCAATACCTGAAACCAATAGATTCAATCGACCAGCGAAACTATTCTGTTTATACGTCCAATACTTTGCGAGTAATGCAACGCTTTTAATATCGATATAAGCTCCGAAGAGAATCGTCAAAACATCAAATGAAAAGGTTGAAATAACAAAAGAGATCGCCAATGTAATTTCTAAAAGACTGCGAATCAGTCTTTCTTTTTTATGTTCTTCATGTTGGAAAAAGTGAGACACAGCATCGATCACTAAAAGAATTGGAATCAACAAATTAAAAAAAGAAAAGACTAGGCTTGGTTGATTTTGGATAAACGCACCAATTCCAACAAGGATGATCCCTGTTATAAGCAGATACAATTGGTTAAAACGAACTGAATTCACAAATATACCTCCTGCTTACAAATAGAGTTAAAACAGATTTACGATTTCACAAAAGTACCCCTACCATGTGTAAAAGCAATCTTATCTTAACTCTTAGTATAGCTATTCTATATGTAGTTGGCGAATAAAAGCAATTTCAATTAGAACTATTTCACTTCACCCTTTTTCTTCTTTGTCTTCGCTTTATAATCACTCTTAAACGTAGTAAAACAAGAATAAACAAAATGACAAGTACTATTCTCGAAATGATGGTAATCATTATTTTGACAAAGCTTATTTCTTTTTTTGTATTTTGTTTATAGCTTGCTTCAATTGCTTTTGAGGCTTCTCGTGGAACCGGATAAGTTGTCATTCCCGTCTTATCGACATCACAAGCGTTGGCGTAGTTTCCTAAACCATCACTGCTCCTAAGATACATCTTTCCTTCAATGCCCTCTCGATTCAAAGAAAGGCTAAACGCACCATTCTTATCAGCAGTTGTTTCTTGATAATGGTACTCGTCATTATCCGTGTAGAATAGTTCTATTTGATATGTATTTTTTGATGCTGGCATTTTAATTTTACCAGAGATTTTTTTATTTTCTTTATTAAAATCTACTTTTGAAAAAAATGTAGTCGTTTGATCGCTACTCACTAAATACGGCACATTTTTGTAATGATAAATAACTCCTTCATCAGAAGTAAAACATAAATCTGTTGAATAAATCCCAATTTTATCTGTTTTTACCGGATTTTTTTCATAATACATATCTTTGATCTTGATCTTATCACGATAATAGATTGTTTCAATAAAGCCACTATAATGATGTGTTGGACCATTCAATAAAAATGTTGAAAAAGCCACATAGGGACTATTATCATAAGGAAATTCCAAATAAACCTCTGCCTTTTTCTTTTTGACAATTGTCGTTGTACCATCTAATACCTGTTTGCGAGCATCCCGACTCGTTAAATCATTTAAAGCATTAAAGCTTGATTCAGAAGAAGATTCCTCAATGTCTTCTCCATAACAAGCAATTGGAAAAACTAAAACCAACAACCAAACAACCAACATTTTCTTTCGCATACAAAAACTCCTTTTACAACTCTGTAACACAATAGTAACATTCTAGACATCAAACTGACATCAAAAAGAAATTTTTTTAAGTTTTCTTAAACTTTATTCACTGTATAACCAACACCCCATTCACAATATTATAAATAAAACTCTACATAAAGGAAAGTATATTTTGAATTTACTTGTTTCTTTTTTTAAAGCCGCCTAGTCAATTACTATTTTTCAATAAATAGGATAAATCAAAACCTCCAGTGAGAACTGGAGGTTTGCTCTTCGGCTGAAAGCCTCTTTTACCGGCCACGGCCTAAAAGGCCTTCTGATCGGGTCTCCCTCACGCACCACTTCTTCTCGCTGATTCTAAAAGAATCTCATTTTTCATTTTTTGCTATTTTTATTACCTGTGAACGGATCATACTCCTCAAACAACGTCAGCTGATCTGCTATATGATCTTCCTGAACTTGATTGCGTATCTATTCTTCTATTTGTTTTTTGTTTCGGCCAACGGTATCGACATAATAGCCACGACACCAAAACTTACGGTTGCCGTATCGATACTTTAAATTCGCATGTCTATCGAAAATCATTAAACTACTTTTTCCTTTTAGGTAACCGATAAAACCCGAGACACTTAATTTCGGTGGAATACTGACCAACAAATGAATATGATCTCGACATGCATTTGCCTCGATGATGTCGACGCCTTTTCTTTCACATAAAAGTCGAATGATTTCTCCGATACTTTTCTTGTACTTGTCATAAATGATTTGGCGACGGTATTTTGGCGCAAAGACGATGTGATACTTACATTTCCATACAGTGTGTGATAAACTTTGATTGTCCTTTTTCATAAAGGAACCTCCTTTAATGTTGATGATACGGTCGGGAAACCTATATCAGTTTAACATTTTAGGAGGCTTTTTTATTACCTCGCTGGAAGCTCTATGGAACCACCCGCATAGCAGGTGGTTTTCAGAACACACAAAAAAACTAACTCCTTATTTAATAAGAAGTTAGTGTAATGATTCAAAACCTTATTTTGTTTCACGGTGTTCTGTGTTTAACGAACCATTCAGCAACATCAAGCGTCACACAGAAAAGTTTCTACTATTATATGGTAATTTTAAACCACTAAAAAACACTATAAAAAATATTTCCGTATTCAAAATCGGATTCAATAAAAACTCAATTACCACGGGCAAGTTATATTTTTACAAAAAAACTAGCGAAAACAAATAAATATTTCACTAGTTCTAAATACTACCTATTATTCATTCTCAAGTTTGGGATTCTGCTGTATTGATAAACCGATATCTAAAATATCTGACAACTCGCCAGAACTTAAAAACCTTCCTCGACTAATTATTTCATCGTTCAAAAGCACTAAAGGAAAAACACTCACATCATTTTCATCAAAATACTTCTGAACTTTTCTATTATTCACTAACGATTTTTTTTCATCAAGAAAAATAATATCCGTTTCTAAACTTTCACCTTTTATTAAAAAATAGTTTTCTTTAAAGGCTTTGTTATTTATGCTTTCAAAAATTTCAAAATCGACATTACTACTAAAATTCTTACTTAGAATGAAATATTCTATTTTTATCATTTTCCTATTGTCATCCCACCAGCAGAACAAGACGTTGAACCAGAACCCCAAGTAGTAGTATATTGTGCTTGTAATCTATACCCTTGATAACCTCTTTTTCCTGAATAGAAAGAATAAATCCCACCAGAATAACCATAAGTTCCCTTATATGGAGTAATATTTGAAGTAAATGATTTCACTGATCCAACATTAAGCTTCATGTTAATTTTTGTAAACGGTGCTTGTGTGGCAGTAATTATATATGATGTATACCCCGTTGTATTATCAACTTTCTTTGTACCAGCAGTTAAAGTTATAACATTTACTGCCCGAGCTTGAACACCGTTCGATTTCGGCGGAGTTTGAACAATTGTTTCCGTATAATATTCATCATTTTCACTAAAGCCCTCCGACTCAAAATGTTCAATAGCTTCATCTGATAAAGAACCCAAATCGACAGACTGTACAGACGGCAAGGGTGCAAACTCCTCAGCACTCACCACTGTAGAACCTACAAATAACAACCCTAAACTCAATGTAACGAAAAGAACACATTTTTTCATATAATTCGTCTCCTAATATTTTGTTAATCATATTATAATTTATAACTCATTAAATGTAAATATGTTAAGACAAATAAATATATTATTTTTATTTTGTGCTATATGTTATTTAGCACCCTTTAAAATTATAATATCACCTATTAAGTTTATACCTTCTAAACTTTGAGAACGTCCATCTTCATAATTTAAATCTCTCATTGCATCCTCTTTATATTCCTGAACAGATACACGCACCTCAATATCATCATCTAATGACGATAACAAATTTCTTAGTTGCTCTAGTTTCATTACATTCTCCTTAGTTTAAAAATTTATTACATCTCTAGGATTGATACGACTATTTGCACTTGATCCGCCTTGTCTTACTTCAAAATGTAAATGGACACCGGTAGCAAGTCCTGTTTGCCCCATAATGCCTAATACTGTTTCATTGGTCACTTGTTGCCCTTGTGTAACACTGACAGAATCAAAGTGACCGTAATATGTCACAAAGCCCCCCTCATGCTCAACCATGACATAATTTCCCTCGTAGCCAAGATTCGAGCCAACAACAAGCACTTTACCAGCTTTAGCACAATAGATAGGCGGTTTACTTCCAACTGGAGTAGAAGCTAGATCAATGCCCCCGTGAATCAAACTATCAATATTTATTGAATCCCATTCTTGCGATACTTGATAAGGTGTTCTTACTGGGTTTTTCCAAGTTCCATCACCTTTACCGCCACCACCACCTGAACCAGCATTCACATAACTTTCCGCAATCTTTAAAACTTTATCCACATACCAATCGGCATGATTATAGGCAAATACCGCTTTTCTTATATCTGTTTCGCCACCGTTAGCTTTTAGATAATTTCCAGCGGAAAATATTGCATCATGTGCGTTGAATGGGTCGGCTTTTTTATCTTTGTTTGCATCTACCCCGTAACCGCCATACCTAGCAATTATTTCAGGATTCATCAAATCCGCATTGGGTATAGCAATATCACCCAATCCATTAATTGTTGGATAAGGTGCCGACCATCCAACCCACGTTTGTTTCATAAACTGCATATGCCCCACAGCACCAGCAGAAGAAACCATAGGATCAATAGTACCAAAATTTGTTTCTACTTTATGAACGGCTGCTATAACATTCCACGGTATGCCGTATTCTTTTTCAGCGCCTTTATAATACTCAATATATTCTTTAGGAATTTCATCCGATCCTAATTGTGATATCTCACCGCTTAAATTATCACTTTTACTATCTGTTTGAGATAACACCGCACTCATTGCAACTAAACCTAAAAAGCCGACAATAATAAGTAAAACAGGTATTAATGGTAGTAAAATTTTTACTCACAAATACCTTTTTACTTTTCGCTTTGCTCCTTCAACAACAAATTCTTTCATCAATGATTTTTCTTCATTTTGATTCATTGATTTTCGCCCCACTTACCTTACTACCTTCAACTGACACATAATAACCGATATAATCCTTTTCTTCTTTTTTTTCCGAGTTCATAACCTTCAAATAGACATCCACAAAATAGATATCCTCTTCACCCTCCACAGAATACACACTTATAGAATCGACTTCTTGATTTTCTCGGTTTAAAGGTAATCTTTCAGGATATTTCTTTAAATAGTTATAGAACGAATCAACACAATAAGGCTTTACTCCTTCTAAATAACCATAATCACCACCACGTTTAAGATAAGCCATTATAAAATCCTGTATTAATTCAGAACGATTTGAAATTTCAACTGGTTCAATTTGATTTTTAAATCCTTCATGGTCGTGAGAATCGCCAGTTTCAGAACTCTGTTGATCACTTGAATCAAAAGAATAAGATAGTTGTTGTTCATTTTTATTTGATCCAACTGTTTCTTTCCATCTTTTACAGGTGTAAACCAAAAGAAAAGAGTGCCAAAAACGACACTCACAACCAAAATACCAATAATCACTTTTACAACTTTATTTTCCATACTCTCTCCCTACTTTGGTTTATAAATAGTTCTCCCTTGTCCTTTCTCTACATCAATATCTAACGGCTGAACCGTTGGACGTAATGAACTTTTTTCCCGATTCCATTTAGTAACATCAAACGTATTATCTTCTTTTACAAATCGTTTCCCATCAGGAATATTTTTCAGAAACATTTGATCAACACTACTTGCTTTAAAGCCTTGACCTTTATTCCGAGAAACAACGCTATCTAAATAATCTTGAGATACAGCAATATCATTTTCTTTTTGTTGATATTGCCTTTGTTGTTGCCGTTCTTTTTGCGCTTTTGCTTCCTGTTCTCTTTCTTGTGGCTTCATTTTTTTCAATGCTTCTTTTGGTAAATCACCTTTACTATCTCTTTTCCATTCTCCATTGACCCAATCATAATTTGTTGATGCAGAACTTAAACTAGGTGTATTATTTTCTACTTGATCCATACTTTCTCCTATTATTCTAGCAAACGGCATAACAAAAACAAATTTCATTTTTACTGACATCAACGGTAAAATGATTTATCGTACCGATATTTACTAGCGTTCAAAAAGATTAACTGAAAAAGCCAATTTACCTAATATAGGTTGTCATGGATTTCATCATACTCATGCTACCCTATTATTTGAAGCCAAAGTAACTGTTAAAGAAATACAAGAAAGACTCGGACATTCTGAAATCTCTATGACATTAGATATTTACATCCACATCACAAAAGAAACCGTCAAAAAACTTATCAATCACATATCGTTCTAGTTTTTTTCTTAAACGTATTCAATTTAGGATTCAAATTTTAGCAAACTAAATAAAAAGAAGCTAGAATCCTTATGCAACAAGGGTTCTAGCTCATTATTAAAATGCTTATTTTGTTTCACGGTGTAAAGTAACTTTTCTTTCACGTGGGCAATATTTTTGTTTTTCCAAACGATCAGGATTGTTACGTTTATTTTTGCTTGTTAGGTAGTTACGTTCTTTACAAGAAGTACATTCTAAAGTAATGTTTACGCGCATGTGTTTTCCCTCCTATATCTAATGTCGTATTTCTAAGATATTTCTTAGCCTCAAATATCATATCATGTTTATTCCAGAATTTCTACCCTTTTAGTAAAATTTGTAAAGGAAAACTACTTTACAAATCTTATTGTGCTTTATACTCAGCATAAGCATTAACAATCGCCGTTACCATTGATTGGTTTGGTCTAGTGCTTTCACTCGTTAAGTGGGGCAAAATCACACTCACAGCGATTTCTGGATCATTATATGGCGCATAGGCAACGACATTACTGTTTACGGTCACGTGCTCTCCAACATTCGTTTCGGCCGTACCTGTTTTAGCTGCAATATCAAGTGCAGCTCCCTGCATATATTTACCCGTTGTAAAGATACCATTTCCATGAACAACATCATAAAATCCATTTTGGATGATCTGCATTTGTTCTGAAGAAATATCGACTTTATTCAACTCTTTAGGTTTTAATTCTTCTTTTAGCTCACCTAGGGAACCATCCTCTTTATTCTCATAGATTCCGTCAACTACACGTGGTGCAATGCGAGTACCGCCATTGGCTACTGTTGAAGCATATTGCGCTAACTGCATTGCTGTATACGTGTCATATTGTCCAAACGACAAATCAAGTAAATGACCTGGCATTGGTGCAAATTCAGAATCAAAGTCCTTATTAGAAAGGCCAGTTGATTCTCCTGGTAAATCGATTCCTGTGGAAACACCCATGCCATATTCGCCAAAGGTTTGACGTAATACATTAAATAATGTTGGATCTCCTGTTTTATAAGGTAAGACCATATTATACTGATAATCTGTCTTCATCATTTTTAAAACTAATTTCATCATATAAGCATTTGAGGAATACTCTAAAGCTTGTTCTGCACTAAGTGGTATTTGATTACCTGGAACCTTATTAAACACAGATGATTTTTGTTCACTTCCATATATTTGCAATGGCTCATCGATCAAAACATCATTTCCAGAAATTACCCCTTGCTCATACCCCGCTGAAATTGTTGCGCCTTTTACTACTGATCCTGGCTCAAAAGCTTTATTGATTGTGGCCAAAGGATTGGAGGTCAGCTCATTTGTCGCTAAATCACGATCTAAGGCCACCATTGCCATCACAGCACCTGTTTTAGGATTCATCACAACAACATACGCACCGTCCGAATAAGCAGCATTTCCTGTTGCTAGTAACTGCTGATACTGTGCTCTCACAACCTCTTCGATTTTCGCTTGGAAAGCCATATCGATCGTCAGTTTTAAGTTTTCACCTTTTTTACCTTCTGTAACAGGTGTTTGTGTAATAGTTTTTCCTTTGCTATCTAAGGTTGCTTCTGATACTCCTTTTTTACCTTGGAGGACATCTTCATATTGTTTTTCTAAATAACTTGTTCCGACACGATCATTTAATTCATATCCTTTAGCAATGTATTCATCTGCTTCTTCGGCAGGTAAACCAGCCTTTTGAGAAGATACTTTTCCTAAAAGGTTTTTAAGATCTGTATCATTTGGATATTCTCGATCCCAATCCATTCCTGTTGAAACACCAGCGATTTCTGAAGTATGCTCGCCAATTATTGCGATTTCCTCCTGAGTAACCCCTTCGTTTTTAATGAACGCTGTGTTTAGTTCTTGCACGGCATTCATCCGCTTGAAGATCGTGGCAGCCTGCATGGTATGTTCATCGAAATTGACTTCTTCTGGTGTTACTTTTTCGACAGTTTTAACGTATAAGGTTCCTTCATCCGTGATTTTGTTGCCTTTTTCATCTGTCTTATCTGCATCAGTCAATCGCTTTTGAGCAGCTTTCAAATTATCCGGATTAGCCAACCAGAAATCTTTTTTATCACGTTCTGTTAACTCGTCTGCCGGTACATGAATCAAGTCATTCACTTTATTTGCGATTGGCACTAAATCTTTTGCCTGAACTTTTTTTCCACGTGTATACGTAATCGCCAAATTAGCTTTATTTCCTACTAAAAGATTGCCTTTTGCATCGTAAATTTCGCCCCGCGGTGCACTACTTTTGATTTTCAAAGCTGAACTTTCTTCAGCTTTTTGTGCATACTGCTGCCCTTCAGCAATCTGCAAGTAACCTAAGCGAACGATCAATGCCACAAATAAACCAAAAATCACGAAAAACAATAAGTTCAGTCGAAAGGGAATATGTGATTTTTTACTTTTTTGGGTCATTGGTTCTTCATTGTTATTTTTTAATTTATCTAAAAAGCTCATTTTTTTCATTTATCGTTAATCCTCCATATGAGAAAAGTCTCGCTTCTCTATTGTAACGAAAAAATCAAAAAAAAAATAGGGGTAATCTCCTTACTAAGAAAATATTTAATTTTTATAAAAAATAGACAAAGCATGATTGCTCTGCCTATTTTTTTTATTATCTTCTACTATAATTCGAAACGTCTGCAACCATACTATCAACAAAGATATTTAAATCGATCACTTCGGTTTCTTTACTACCATAACGACGAATGTTCACAGTCGCATCATCCATCTCTTTATCGCCAACAACGATTTGATAAGGAATTTTTTGTGTTTGAGAGGCACGGATCTTATAACCCATTTTTTCATTACGATCATCGACTTCGATACGTAAACCTTGCTCTTGCAGGCGTTTTTTCACCTCATATGCATAATCTGAATGAGCTTCAACAGATACAGGAATGATTGTTGCTTGAATTGGTGCTAACCAAGTTGGGAAAGCGCCTTTGTAAACTTCTGTCAAGTAAGCAACGAAACGTTCCATTGTGGAAACGATCCCTCTGTGGATAACTAATGGACGATGTGTATTTTCCCCATCTTCGCCTACATAAGTCAAATCAAAACGTTCTGGTAAAAGTGCATCGATTTGAATTGTAGAAAGTGTTTCTTCCATTCCTAATGCAGTTTTTACTTGAACATCGAGTTTAGGACCATAAAAGGCTGCTTCACCTTCTGCTTCAAAATAATCAATTCCAGCTTCATCTGCTGCTTCTTTGATCATCGTTTGCGATCTTTCCCACATTGCATCATCATCAAAGTATTTTTCTTTATTGTTCGGATCTCTTAAGCTTAAACGGAAACGATAATCTGTTACATCAAAATCAGCGTATACTTCTACCATTAATTTTAATGTACGCAAGAATTCTTCTTTAATTTGATCAGGTCGAACAAAAGTGTGTCCATCATTCAAGGTCATTTCACGCACACGTTGTAATCCAGACAATGCACCTGATTTTTCATAACGATGCATCATACCCAGCTCAGCGATTCTAATCGGTAGTTCACGATAACTGTGAATATCATTTTTATATACCATCATATGATGCGGACAGTTCATTGGACGAAGTACTAGCATTTCGCCATCGCCCATATCCATTGGTGGAAACATATCTTCATGATAATGATCCCAGTGACCTGATCTCTTATAGAATTCAACATTAGCCATAATTGGTGTATACACATGTTGATAACCTAAGCTAATTTCTTTATCTGTAATGTAACGTTCGATTGTACGGCGAATGGTTGCACCTTTTGGTAACCAGAACGGTAATCCTGAACCAACATCTGGATTAAGCATAAATAAATCAAGCTCTTTCCCTAGCTTACGGTGATCACGTTCTTTGGCTTCTTCGCGCATTTTGATAAATTCTTTTAGGTCTTTTTTATCGAAGAAAGCAGTTCCGTAAATTCGTTGCATCATTTGATTGTTCGAATTTCCTCTCCAGTAAGCCCCAGCTACTGATAATAATTTGAAGACTTGAATACGTCCAGTAGATGGTACATGAACCCCACGGCACAAATCAACGAAATCCCCTTGATCATACACTGTAATGATTTCATCTTCTGGAAGCTCTGAAATCAATTCAACTTTATAAGGATCATCTGCAAATAATTCTAACGCTTCGTTCTTTGAAACAACTTTACGAACGATTGGATTATTTTCTTTGACGATTTTCATCATTTCAGCTTCAATAGCAGGTAAATCTTCAGCTGTGATTTGGTTTTCCCCATTATCAGTATCATAATAAAAACCTGAATCAATTGCTGGCCCTACACCAAATTTGATTTTTGGAAATAGACGACGTAATGCATTCGCCATTAAATGAGCAGATGAATGACGTAAAATCCCTAACGCATCCTCATGATCTGGTGTTACGATTTCAATCGTTCCATCCTCTTCGATTGGACGAACTAAATCTATTAATGTGCCATTAAACTTCCCTGCTAAGGCTTTTTTAGCTAAACTGTTACTGATGCTTTTAGCAATGTCTAATGTTGATGAGCCAGCCTCAAATTCTTTGACTACGCCATCTGGAAATGTAATTTTGATTGACATTTTTGTTTCCTCCTTTGGTAAATTATGATTGAAAAGAGAACAACTCTACCAGATCATGTACGGTTATAAGCCACTTTGTTCAACGAGTACTGTTCATCATCCACTCTGGCAAAGCCAGTCGTGGTGATTCACAGCAAAAAGTCCCAGCATCTGATAGTTAATCAGATACTAGGACGAAAAGTTCGTGGTTCCACCTATTTTTAAACATAACAAACAGTCATGTTCCTCAAGCGTGTTAACGGTACGGCCGCCTTTGTTTCGACAAAGGTTGGAAAAAGTGGTCATTCCTTGCGCAGGTCTGGAAAATTTTCAGCCGAGATTTTCCTCTCTAAAAGACTGCTTACAAGTTCAGGTGTCTTTCTCATCAATCATTTATGTGTTAATTTAAACACTTCTTTAAATAAAAAGCAAGTATTTCTTCAAAAGAATCATTTTTTCCAAGTTCCACCTTGAGCATAACGATCTTTTTTCATTTCATTTACAATAACATGAATATTCTCTTGCGGTGCTCCCGTGTTTTTAGAGACAACCTCTGTGATTTCTTTGACCATATTTGTTAATTGTTCTTCACTGCGTCCTTCGATTAGTTCGACATGAATAAATGGCATAACGCTTCCTCCCTTCAATTGTTTGAACAGTCTTAAATATATGATAGCACGTTTCACTTAAGTTTATTTATTTTTCAGCACTTACTATAAACATTGAGGCATCTTGATTCATAAATAGGTTCGCTCCATGATAGAATGTTTCACTTGATACTGACCTAAACCCAACTTCTTCAAATTGTTTGCGAAGTTCTGCCTGAACAAAACCATTATGCACTTTGTCATGACTGTTTTTTTCATTTTTATCAAAATCGACCACTAAGATACGACCACCATGATTCAACGTTTGATATAACGATGTCAACAATCCGATTGTATCTGGTACATGTAACAACACTAGTGAGACAACAATCATGTCAGCTGTTAGCTCAAAAGTATTTTCTTTAGAGAAACTGCCTACAAGTGTTGTTGCATTGGTCCATTTTGTTTGTTCGATTTTTTGATCGACAATCCGAATCATTTCTTCAGACGGATCGACGAATAGTATTTCCTTAAAACCAGCGGCAATTTCTAAGCCAATCAAACCTGTGCCACAGCCGTAGTCTAGTAAGGTTGCTTCAGTAACATTTCCCAATTTTTTTTGAATCTCTGTCGTTATGATATTTGCTAACGCTAATTGTTTTGGTGAGTCATAATGATGGGCAATTTTATCAAAGATATTCATAGGTGATTTTCTCCTTAAGCTGGTGTTTTAGTCGATTTATTAAAAAAAGAAGCCCGTTTGGACTTCTTTTCACTATTCTTTTAAGCTGGTTCACCATAATCAACAGGTTTATCAAATTCTCCTGGTGCATCATCATAAATGTGACCATAAACGATTACTGGCATTCCAGCATACGCACCATTGAAGATTTGAGCAACAGCTGCTCCTGGTGTATTGATACAGCCGTTACTACCAAAATTAGTTTTGTAGGCTTCTTTGTTCCCAAAATACTCTGCTTTATAATCAGCATCATGAATCCCGATTTGCGTCACAACACCACCAAAACTCTTTAATGGCATCCAATATTTTACTGGTACACTATATTTTGAACCATCAAGCATTTCACCTTCCAACTTTGTATCTGTATCTTTGTACAAAATTGTATGGAATCCAGGTACTGTCGCAGTTCCTTTGTTATAGCGTCCTGTGATCACATCTGTTTCAACGACTTTGGCACCATTTTTAAAGAAGTACATCTTTTGATCGTTTAAGTCGATTTCAACATAATCTTTATCAACCGTTGAAGATTGTGTTACATCACCATCGATCGGTACTGTGATTGTTTCAGTATCTTTATCACTATTGAGTGCTTGAACAAGTAAATCTCTTGTTTGTGGCATATTGATGTCCCAGCCATAGCTACCATTATTTTTGTATTTCGTTGTTACGCCATGAACATTTTTAAAAATGATTGGTTTAAAGATCGAGCCATATTTTTGGTTTGTTTGTTCTACCCAAGCATAGACTTTATTTGGATCGACATTTCCAGCTGTATCCATAAATGATTGTAACTCTTCTTTTGTAAGCGTCAATTTTTCGCCATTGATATCAAGCGTGATCGCTTTATTTTCTTTTTTAGATAACGAAGCTAACTTTTCTTGTAGTCCTTTGTCGTCTTTTGTCACTGTTGGTTTTTGATAAAATTCTTTGACATCATAGACGTAGCTACCTTTATTTTCATCAACATCTTTTAGGACTTGGTTCATCAACGCTTCTTTATCAACTGCTGTCCCAATTTGTTCTGGTAAGATTTGATAGTTACCATCAACTTTTTCGATCCTAGCATCTTGACTTGGTGTTCCTTCTTCAAACGTAAGTTCATTTAGTTTATTTTTCAATTCATTCTTGTAATCTTCATTGATCGGTAATTTGATTGAACGGTCACCCATGTTTTGTTTCAAATATTCTTCTGTTATTTGATATTTTTCAGGCAAAGCAATTTTTTCTTCTTTACCATTTACTTTAATCACAACATCTTCAGCTTTATTCAGTTGTTCTAGTTTTTCTTTTGCAGCTTTTGCATTTAATAAACTGATATCAACACCATTCGCTTTGGCTGTGATAAAAAAATGAGATTGAAAATAAACGAGACCGCCCGTAAATACAAGTGCTAAACAAATTAATAAACCAACTATTGGAACTAGCCATTTTTTCTTTTTCTTATTTGGCTGCTTGTTATTTTGCGGCGCTCTTGCATTTTTAACTGAGCGACTGACTGTTTCTTCATTTTCCATTGAGCTATCTTCCTTTTTTTAAATTTATATGCTTACTTTGAGGCAATGCTTTCTCCTGTTTCAAAAATAGTGCAAAAGGAATACATGCTTCCTGTGATTATTTAAAATTTTTCCTAACAACAAGCTACTTCAGTAACTGCATTTTAAAGATAGTTTAGTTAAAATCCTCGTAATCTTCAATTATTTTGCTTACATATGAGAAAAAATTCATGTTTTTTATGTATAAGTGCTTAATTTTATTTTTTTCTAGTAAACAGGATACTGCAACCGTCAAAATTCGATACAGTGTACTTATCATTCTACCACACATAAGGGAGAGGAAAAAAGACTATTTGCTAATATCTTTGATGAAATTCTACTATATTTACAATAAACTTTAAAATCTTCCTGAATCCTCATCCAATTATCTAAAAAAAGTTGCAAGAAAGAACTTACCTTAGTAGCTAGAACTGAAATCTGTTGTATAGTTCATAACTTTTAGAGCTGTTTTTTGATCATAATCAAAGCAATTTTTTTGTGCAAATTTCTGAGCATAATGATCAAACTGCTTTTGTAGGGAAATCAATGCGGACCACGCGGCTGAAATGCTAGAGCTATTCATCGTTGCCAAAATTGCTTCATATTCTTCTTTTATTAGATAGTTAGGTAAGTACTTATAATTTTTGCCAACACTAATTTGATAGCCATGTTCTGATCCTACTTGCCAAGATAACAAACGTAACAATTCTTTTTGACATATTTCATTTAGATGATCCGCTGCATAGAACAATTCATTACGGCATAAGCCTTTTACAACATAAGTACTGACCCACCAAAATTCATTGCAGCAATCCAAAAATTCTGCCTGACTTGGACGTTTTACCCAGTAGTCTTGATCGGTTGCTGCTGTTAACCTCGGTAATAATTGCTCTTTGTCCAATAAAATCTCGGCTAAGTGATCGCCTTCATTCCAATTATCCGCCTGTTCTTTAGGACACAAAGTTAAATCGATTCGATTGCCATCATCAAACAGCATCAAATAAGTAAAACGGCCATTCCCAGTTGGTGGAAACAAAACCATATCTTCTGGTGTTTGCATAATTAAACGTGACCCAAATTGGTCGATCCATGACGGATCTTTGACAAACGCCTCAACTGATTCCACAACATACACAATATCATAATCTTGAAACATATCTTTAGGTGCTTTTTTGTTTGTTCGTGAACCATTCAATCCTACCGCCAACACTCTATCATCATTTTTAGCTGTCTCAGTAATCAATTGAAATATTTCCTTCTCTGTTCTCATATGATCCTCCTTGTTTTCGCTCTACATAAAGTATACGTTACGTCACTAGCTATGTTATACTTTCTCTTAAAATCGTTAAAAAATCTTTAAAAAAGAAAGCATAAACACTATTCTCCTTCCTTATCTACTACACTGGATAAGAAAGGTTGTGGTGTTATGAAATGGGTAAAGAGAATAATGTTGATAATTATAAGTTTGGGCTTTTTATATACAGGTCTCGTTCTGTTCCTAATTTTTAGCGGAACAAAAGATCAGCCAACTTCAACACCAGATACTGTGCTTATCTTGGGTGCACAAGTTAAAGGCTCCTCAAAAGACAACGCCTATCCAAGTACTGTTTTAAAAGAGCGCCTGAATGCGGCTATTCCTTATTTAAAAGAACATCCAAATGCAACTGCTATCGTTTGCGGCGGTCAAGGCTCTGATGAACCTGATAGTGAAGCCAATGTCATGGCTGAATATTTAAGAGCAAATGGAATTTCACAAGAACAAATCTTGGCAGAAGATACCTCGACACGAACCAAAGAAAACATTCAAAACGCTCAAAAGAAACAAGCGCTAGGAAATACGGTGATCGTTACAAGTGATTTTCATCTTTATCGTTCTAAACTATTAGCAAAACGTTTAGGGATTTCTGAAATCAGCGGACTTCCTGCCGTTTCTAAATCCTCTGCTAAGTTTAAAACATATGCTCGGGAAATCGTAGCTTTGGGGTATGGATTACTTTTTGATCATTGATTAGGCTTTAAGTAAGTAGTACTGTTTATAGTGACTCACCCCCATTCCCGCTATTGGGAATGGGGGTGAAAATGAAAAAGTGTTTTGTTAAGCAGTTGTTAGTATAGATTTCACTACTCAGTAACTGCCAAAAAACATGCTTCTTTCTTTTATTCTATTCTTTCGGATCTATTTATTCTTCTGGTTTATCTAGGCTATTTTTTAGTTCTTCATACTTTTTCTGTTCTTTCTTCATTTTTCGATTAAAGTAGTAAATAATGCCCAATATCACAATCAATATGCCCACACCGATACTAATAACCACTACCCAAGGAAATGAATGTCGTTGATCTGGCGGTAAGTTGATTGCTGTTGCAGACACTGTGGTTACAGGTTGGACTGGCCAACTAACGGCTAATGGAGCCGCAGAAGGACTTTGAATATAATTGCTGTTTGTTTTTGAT
The DNA here is from genome assembly GCF_001465345.1 of Enterococcus rotai. NCBI lineage: Bacteria > Bacillati > Bacillota > Bacilli > Lactobacillales > Enterococcaceae > Enterococcus > Enterococcus rotai. Next base: position 266,359 of record NZ_CP013655.1, read on the forward strand.
TGTGCATTAACGAGCGCTGAAACGCTGTCTCCAAATTGCAAAGCAGAGGCTAAAGTGGTGCTGAAATTTCCCGAAGCATCGACCGGTATATTACTGACGACTATTGGTGCCGAAGTTCCATCAGAACGGGTGATCGTCAGTTGAACTGTGTAAGTATAATTACTATTTTGTACTTGTTGAATTTTACCGCCCACGACTGTCTGTAGATTTAAAAGTGGGCTATTTAAAACAGGTGCTGTCACAATCGGTACGCCTGTTCCGACCGACATAGAAGGTAAAGCAATCACACCTGACTTTGAGACATTTCCTAAAACCAAATTGATAATATTTAAACCATCTGTTGAGGAGCCAAATGTTCCTTTGATAGGATAATTCACACCATTACTTGCTGGGGGAATCGTAATGCCATTTTGATATAATAGTGCGACGTCAAAACTGAAACTAACTGCCCAGCGACTAAGTCCCAATAAACTTACAACATTAGTAGGAAAAGTTACATATACTGAATTATAAGCACTGCTATAAGCTAATGTAAAATTACGTGTCGTATCATGAATATTATAAGAAACACTCCCGACTAATGCAGCTGGAAGAGTCACAGTTCCCGTTAACACTGATAAAAAACTTTGCTGTTTTGCCGTACTTCCGTAAATTTGGTTCGCAATTTCTGGCGGTAATTGCATCACGATCATTGGCTGACCACCTAAGGATAAATCTAAAGTAGGTGTATAGGTGTAGGTCATCGTAATGATCGTTTGCCCCGTCGCCCCAGTTGAATACGTTCCACTAAGTGCACCTGATCCAACTTCAATCAAACGTTCTTGAATATCTTGCATTATCTCTGGTTGTTCCTCTGGCATTTCATTTCCAGATTCCTCATTTAGTATGTCATCTTCCGCAAAACTTTGGTGCATATCGATTTGTAGTACACTAACCATCAATCCCAATAATATTAGAAATAACCATTTACGTTTCACTCAGACATTCCCCATTGACTAATGATCATTCAATAGCGCTAACTAATAAAAAAATATAAATTCAAAATTATTATATGTAAAAAAAAGAGACAAATAGTTTATATCCTTATGTTGATTTTATACTGCTGCCAAAATAAAGTAAAATATTCGAGAGCGCTTTCTTAGTATTCTCGATAAAAATTTGAAAAAACTGTTTATTCATTGATTTAGCTACAAAAGATAACTATTTCTCACCTGAATATCCATTATTCTCAAAAATTTCATTAAAATGCTAAATATTTGAGAATTTAAAATAAAAGTGCTATTATATTCTTGTTCTTAGTTTTTTCATATTGTGTTTCCCTTCATATAGTGTGTGTATGAAGGGTTTATTTTGTTTCAAATAAATTGAAATGTGCCATATAAATATATCAAATGATCCTTAAGTCTCAACTCTATAATTGGTAACTCATCTCTTTATTACATTTCCAACAAATTAGAAAAAAGTGCAAGAAAATTATTTAAAATCAAGTTTATTTATCCTGATAATCCAAATAAATCGTCAAACTAAAAGCCTTTACCGTTGCTATCTTCTAGCAATGATAAAGGCTTCTTTAATATTATACTTTGATTAATCCATAATTTATTTCAACTTGTTCAAGCATTCCAACTACAGATAAAGTCGCGGGTTCACTTTGCCCTTTTTCATAAAAATTCATTGACATTACAGCAACGCCTTTTGCAAATATTTCTATTGATGATGTATCTCTAAATATCTCTAAAACTAGTCTATTGTCTATTAAAGGAACACTAGCCGTTCGCTTTGTTAATTTGTCTGTTTCAGCACCCGTAATAGAGAAACCAAAGCTATCACGACTAATAGATAGATGTTCAGTAACTGGTTCATAGATTAATTCAATAGCAGAATCATTCGATCTAATAATTTTCATTCTAAGTTTTTTAGTTAGTGTCAGGTTTCCACTAAATTCAATATAGAATTGCTTGGTTCCATTATTTTCTATTACAATAGACGAATTATCTAGTTTTTCTTCTATTATACTTTTTTTATCAGTGATGAATGTATAAATTGTGTTAATAGGTTGTTGGATTAATTGTTGCTTTTCCACATGGAGTTCACGTGGTAAGGTCATCGCACCTGCCCAAAAATGCCCCAAATCATTCGTTGGCATATTTCGTCCCCACATCTGCATCCAAGCAACCATAATCCGCCGTCCCTGCTTATCTATACATGTTTGAGGGGCATAAAAATCCAAACCAAAATCAATTTCATGAAAATTTTCTACATTAAACCGACCTGTTAACCAATCCACTTCACCTATAAAAGCTACAGTAGAGTTGATATTTTCATAAGAATTATCTTTCTTTTCCATTTCAATAGGGGAAATCAATAAAACATCTTTTCCGTCTAGATGAAATAAATCAGGACATTCCCACATGACTCCTTGTTCTTTTTTTCCTTTTAGTAGTATAGAAGTAAACCGCCAATTAAATAAATCATCTGACTGAAATAATAAAATTTGTCCTCGTTGTTCAGCTGTCTTTGAGGCAACTACACTGTAGTACATCCCCCGATGTTCGATTATTTTAGGATCACGAAAATCTTCAATTTGAGCAATGCCCTTAATATGTTGATCTGAAATTACAGGATTTCCAGGAATTTTTTCAAAATGAACACCATCTTCTGAAACTGCAATACACTGAACTTCTCTTTTGATACCTTCTCGTTCATAATGTCCTGTGTACATCAAATATAGTTTCCCGTCTTTTTCAATTGCACTTCCTGAAAAACATCCATCTAAATCATATTCTTCACTAGGTGCTAGCGCTACAGGGAGATCTTCCCAGTGGATTAAATCTTTTGACTTAGCATGTCCCCAGTGCATTGGCCCCCAAACACTATCATATGGATAATATTGGTAAAACAAATGATATTCACCTTTGTAATAGACAAATCCATTTGGATCATTAATCCAACCTACAGGAGCCATCAAATGATAGCTTTGGCGATAAACATTATTAATCATTCCTTTATTTTCTTTAATAAATTGATTTGCTCGTTCTATTTTTTCTCTCATCATATCTCTCCTATTTGATTCCTGTTCCAGAACCGCCCAATCCTTGAAGGATATATTTTTGAGCGACAATATAAATAATGATTAAAGGAATCGTTGAAATTGTTAAAACTGCCATGACCTGATTAATATAAACAGGTTGTGTCGTGTTAATCGTTGTAATAGCGACTTGCATGGAAAACTTACTTTTATCTGTCAATACCATTAATGGCCAAATATAATCATTCCAGCTCCCAATAAAAGATAAAACCCCAACGGTCGCTACTGCTGGTTTAGACATCGGCAACATGATTGAAAAAAATATTTTAACAATATTTGCACCATCTATTTTAGCTGATTCAATGATTTCTTCTGGTATAGCTATAAAAAAATTTCTAAATAAATAGATATTAAATGCACTAGCCATCGCTGGTAAAATCACTGCAATACGACTATTAACTAACCCTAATGCATTTACAATTGTAAACTGAGGAATCAATACGGTCTCCATTGGAATGATCAAAAGTGCTAACAAGAATCCGAAAATTACTTTTTTTCCTGTAAAATTGATCTTGGCAAAAGCAAAACCTGCTAATGAATTAACAAAAATAGATCCTGCTGCAAAAGTGATGCCGTAAAAAATACTATTTAGCAAATACGTCCAAATACTGAATCGTTCAATGACTTCTTGATAGGTTTTAAACCAGTTTGCAGGATTTAGACTAGGTAAAAAAGCTTTAAAAGAAGAAAGGTTTGTATAAACTTCTGCGTTTGATTTCATAGCAGAAACGATCATCCAAAGCATTGGAAAAATAAACATTGCCGCTAAAATAAATAATAGAACATATTCAAAAAACATCAGTGGTCCCATCTTTTTTTTCATTTGTCTTTATCCTCCTTAATTAACCTTCTTTGACCGATCGTAATCAAACCAATCATGGTTGTAAAAATCAACGCTATTGAACTAGAGTAACCTACCATTCGGTCGGTGAAGCCTGTCTGATAAATATAATAGACCATCGTCATGGTAGAATTCATTGGTCCACCTTGGGTCATAACCATTGGTTGAACGATCAGCTTAAAAGCTGAGATAAGCGTTGTTAATAAGACAAAGATAGCTGTTGGCTTTAATAAAGGCAGTGTAATATAACGAAATTGTTGAAATTTTGTGAAGCCATCCATTTCAGCGGCTTCATAGACATCTTGCGGGATATTCTGCATACCGCCTAAAAATAGTAACATTTGATAACCAGCTCCTTGCCAAGCAGAGACAAAAACGATCGTGTACATCGCCTGTTTAGGACTTGTTAAAAAAGGTTGAGCAGAAATTCCTATTTTCATTAATAATGAATTGATCAGCCCTTCATTTGGATTTAATAAATACAGCCATAAGATAGAGATAACCACCAAAGACATGACAACTGGGGCAAAAAATGCTACTTTAAACAATAAATTCCCTTTTCTTTTTTTATTGATGATCAAGGCCATTCCTAATGCTGCCCCCAATTGGACTGGAATGATCCAAACAACAAACTTAGCCGTATTAACCATACTCTTGATAAAAATGGGATCGTTAAATAATTGTTTAAAGTTGTCTACCCCAATGAATTGACGATTGTCTGGCGTCAGTAAATAATAGTCTGTAAACGCATAGTAGACAACCATTCCTACTGGAATCAAAAGAAAAATCGTCAATAAAATAAGAGCTGGCGCTAAAAAACTATACCCTACTAAATTTTCTTTGACTGTCGGTTTCCGATTCATCTTGTTTCCTCCTTTTTACTTCAACATCCTGTCGATGACTTGCTGCATTTCTTCCGCATGCACATCTACTATTTTTTGTACATCAGGATTTTCTTTATAATAACTCGCATCTTGAATTGATTGCTGAAATGCCCGAGAAACTTGTGGATATGCTACTACAACGGGCCGCGCATGACCTGATTTTTGGTTTTGTTCCATTAGAAAACGCATTTCCTCAGACACATCGTTTTTGATCAATTCGATCGTTGACTTTCTAATAGGTAAAACGCTATTGCCTAAACTCATGATTTTACTTGATTCTGTATTGGTGACATATTTTATAAATGCAGCTGATGCCTCTTTTTCTTTGGTTTTAGAAGACATTGCTACTTGCCAACTACCTGTTGGTGAAACTAATTTTTTCGTTTTATCTGATACAGGATAGGGTAATATGCCATATTCCAAATCTTTGTAATTTTCATTTAAATCAGCAATCGTCCATGAGCCACTTAGAAGCATTGGATATTTTCCTGTTTCAAATCCTTTTTCAATTGGAGTATTCGTTGTATATCCTTTTTTCACTAAATCTTGAATAAATTGAAGTGCTTCTGCACTTTTGGGATCATTAAAATACCCTAATGCTTTTGTTCCAGCTTGATTTACAACGTCTCCTCCATTTGACCAGATAAACGGTGTGTAGGCATACGTCAGCATTTCGTCTTTAGACGCTAATTGAATATTTATTGCTGGTAACTCATATTCATCCACTAATTTTTGACAAACAGCTTTAAACTCATTCCAAGTCCAAGGCTTATCTAATGTTGGTAATGCATCCTCCTTGATACCAGCCTTTTTAAATAATTGTTTGTTGTAATAAATACCAACACTAGATTCAGAAAAACCAAAAGCATAGAATTTCTTATTATAAGTTCCTTGTTGAATGATACTATCAAGTACATCATCCATATTTGCATCCTCTAAATAGTCATCTAATGGTTCAATTACATCAGCGTTAGCATATGCTGCAGTATTTGGACCATCAAGTGTGAGAACATCAGGCAAACTATTCGTTGTGATTGCAGCATTCACTTTATCTTCATAACCACCACCGCTACCGCTTCTTGGAATATATTCAGTAATAGCTTTATATTTATCTTGATATTCTTTATTAAAATTATCGACAATTTTCTGCCAAGCTTTCCCTTCAGGTGTTTCATCTGAGAATTGAACCCAAATTTTTATGTCTCCTTTATTGTTAATTTGGTTGTTCGATTTTTTTGAAACGTTTCCACATCCAGAAAAAATAAATAAAACGACGCTGACTACTGCTATGAGCTTATAAAAATACTTCCTCATTCATCTAATCCTCCAATTCTGAAACGTTTCCATTTTATCTGAAACCGAATTTTGGAAACGTTTCATTAATTAATAAAAAAAGGATATCATTGAAACCGTTTTCTGTCAACTGGATTTTAACTAGTTATTTGACTTTTAATTCTAAGTAAAAAAAACAACAGTGTCTAGAATGAACTACAAAGTTCCATCCTAAACACCTAAAAATACTTATAAAAAAATTCGATTATCGCAGTTCAATCGTTGTATTATTCGAAACAAAATTCACAGGCAAAATAATTCTCTTCGGAACTTCTATTCCTTTTATTTTATTCAAAATAGCATCAACTGCTGTAGCTGCCATCAATGGAACAGATTGAGCGATTGTTGAAAGTGTATATTTTCTTTCACGAGCCATTCTCACCCCATCAAATCCTATTAACTGAAAATCTTGAGGGGCTGTTTTACCGATTGTTTTTAATGTTTCCAAAACAGTTAATCCCATAAAATCATTTACTGTAAAAATACCGTCAATCGTATCATTTTCCTTGATAAATTGTAAAATTTGATTGTGTAAATCCGTAATTGGTTCTGGCATATCCAGTATTTTGAACGGTATTTTTTTGTCTCTGCAATATGATAAAAAACCTTCCCGCCGATTAACGGTTTCATTTGGAAATGGCGAGAAACCACCTATGTAAGCTACCGTCTTACACCCTCGCATGACTAATTCTTTTGCGGCTAATGTTCCCCCGCCAAAATTGTCTGATGTCACGTAAGTCACGTCTTCTGAAAAATGTCGATCTATACTTACAAACGGCAAATTAGACGAAACATACTTATCGACGTCCGAATACGTAATTCCTATAATGCCATCAACCTTGTTTTGCTTAACCATTTGAATATACTCATACTCTTTCTCTGGATCACCATCTGCATTGCACAAATAAAGTTTATACCCTTGTTTACTTAGTTCTTCTTCAATATAGTAGGCAAGCTCTGAGAAAAAAGGATGCCAAATTGTTGGAAGAATTAATGCTAACGTATTACTACGATTTGTTTTTAAAGCCCTGGCATATTCATCAGGTTCGTAAGATAATTCATCGATAGCAGCTTCAACTTTTTTTCTAGTTATTTCTTTTACTTTTACTCCATTTATGACTCTAGAAACAGTTCCAACTCCCACTCCAGCTAATGCGGCAACATCTTTCATCGTTGCTTTCATCCTATCCCTGCTTTCTTAATACTGATTAGAATTGTAACATATAATTTCAAAAATAGGGAAACGATTCCAAATAATATGAGCGAATGTCTCGTTTATACAAAATAAGCTATAACCTTATAGCAATCTCAAAATCAGATTGCTATAAGGTTATAGCTCGAGATTCTCAAACTAATCTAAATCAACGTTATGATACACCTTTTGAACATCATCAAGCTCTTCTAATACATCAATCATATGTTCAAATTTTTCTAAGTCTTCTCCTGCTAATTCTACATCATTTTGAGCAATCATTTCTAATTCAGAAACGGAAAAATCTTCAATGCCTTTTTCTTTTAAAGCTTCTTGAACTGTATGAAAATCTTCTGGTTCTGTATAGACAATGATTTGACCATCTTCTTCAGTCACATCACGAACATCAATATCTTTTTCCATCAAATACTCAAGAATTTCATCTGCATCATCAGCTGCAAATCCAATCACACCTGTATGATCGAACATATAAGCAACAGCTCCGCTGACACCCATATTTCCGCCGTTTTTCCCAAAGGCTGCACGAACATCTGACGCTGTACGATTAACGTTGTTAGTCAATGCATCAACGATAACCATTGAGCCATTTGGTCCAAATCCTTCATAACGTAATTCAGAATATTGTTCATCGCCAGATCCTTTTGCTTTTTCGATCGCTCGGTCAATGATATGTTTTGGTACATTATATGTTTTTGCGCGCTCGATAACAAACCGTAATTTTTGATTTGCTTGAGGGTCAGGATCACCCGATTTCGCTGCTACGTAAATTTCAATTCCGAATTTTGCATAAACTCGGCTGTTATTTGCGTCTTTGGCAGCTTTTTTCTCTTTAATATTTGCCCACTTACGACCCATATTCTCACTTCGCTTTCAATTAGTATTATATTTTTGATTATAGTGCCCTTATCATTATACTTGCCAAATGGACTTTTGTTAAGTGTTTTTTGCTTTTAAGAGACACGGATCGGAAAACGACCAAAGCTCTGCTCTAAAATACGATCGCTCCCTAACTGATATAGTTGATTACTACGAATATCTAAAGCTAATTGAGTACTCAAATTCTTAGAGATTTTAGTGATAAGCGGCAAACTTAGATTTTTTTTCTTTTCCTTTAAAAAACGTTGCCCTTGCTCTGTAAAACCTAACACGTGTATGTAGTTATTTTGTCTGACACTCTCTATTTCACATTGTTTCACATTGACTAAAATATAGGTTGCCAATCGTTGCAAACGTGTCCATGTGTAACGTTTGGTCTTAGCTTGTTCTATAAACTGATGAAAAGAATCAGCTATTTTTGCGGCTTCTTGCAAACGATACTCGATGCCTTCTTTCATCTGATAAATCTCTCGGAGTTCTACTAGAGAGCTGCTAAGTACTTTATATTTTAATAATGGCCAATACTCTTCCCAAGAGACTGTCGGTGAACTACTCAAATCGATCGCCACTTGTGTTGGTAACACTCGTTTAACTTGATCTAATTCCTCTGAAAAAACAGCGTTTCTAATGGCTGTAGCACTCGCAAAATGTTGATATATTTTAGTATCGTGATAACCAGCTGCCTCCCGTTTTAAAGGATATAACGTCATTGGCTTTTCATACGTTGCATTCTCTTTCGCATAACTTAAACCTAAAATATGATTGGGAGAAGAAAAATCGAATGCATCATTTGGATAAAATTTGCGAAAAACCTCTGTCATTTGCTGTGGATAACTCATGCCATTATTTTTGATTTCTTGGTAGGCTTGATCAATTTCCTTTTGATGATTGTGTACAAAATTTCCAAAGAGCTCATAATCCAGCTCTGATTGATTATCCGTACCAAAGCACAAATCATCACACTGCAAGTCTTGCAATAGCTTTACTCCACCTGATGCAAAATAATCAGCTGACTGTACGGCATATGCGAATGGCAATTCAATCACTAAATCCACGCCATGATTGAGCGCTTCTTTGGCACGTGTCCATTTATCAATAATAGCTGGTTCGCCTCGTTGTAAAAAGTTCCCACTCATCACAGCAATCACAATATCTGCACCACTCAGTTTCCGTGCCATTTCAGCGTGATACTGATGTCCATTATGGAAAGGATTATATTCAACAATAATGCCACAACTTCTCATTTTTTTGCTCCTTCTTCCAGCCTTTTTCTACTAGAATTCCATCATAACATGTTTAGTTTATTACGGAAACAAAAGAAAAATGAGCGGCAGCAACTTTTAAAAGTTTTGTACCACTCATCTATTAGATTATTTTTTACAAACGAAAAACCAACGTCTGCTTTCTTCTGTTGGAGCTTCATCTGTGAAGTCAGCATAGACCTCAACATTCATAAAGCCAGCACTTTCCAGCATCATCAAATAATTTTCCATTGTATAGGTTCTTTCTTGATGCAGTTCATCCTGCCGAATAAACAGTTCATCATTCTCATGTTCTTTGACAAAGAACGTTAGAAAATGTTCAATACTATGCTCTTTTTCACCAGGATAACTATCCCATAAAAAGGCAAATTCTTCTGTTTGGTAATGATAACTGTATTCTGGGAACACTTTATCTACTTGATAGATCGAATGAACGTCAAAAATAAAGACACCGTCATCTTCCAAAGCTTGATATACATCGTCAAATACTTGTTGGACTTCTTGACGGTTTGCCATATAACATAATGAATCAGAAAAACAAGTGATTGCATGATATTGACCCATTTCAGATAAATCCATCATATTTCCTTGGACAAACTGAACATGAACTTCTTCTTCTGCAGCTCGTTTACTGGCCATCATCAGCATTTCTTCGGATAAATCCAAAGCTGTGACTGTAAAGCCTGCTTTGGCAAAATTTACAGCTAATGCGCCAGTCCCGCAAGCCATTTCTAAAACATCCATTTTCCCATCTGGTAAATGACGTTTTGAAAATTCCAGCCATTCATTATAAAGACTATCATCCATTACCTCGTCATAGACAAAAGCAAATGTTTCATAAGCCATATTACTCGACCCAAGCGTGAAGGTCGACCATTGGTGCGTCTGACCAAAGTTTTTCTAAGTTATAAAACCCGCGTTCTGCTGATTGGAAGACGTGAACGATAATATCGCCTAAATCGATCAAGACCCATTTACCGCCATCTTTCCCTTCAATTCGTTTTACTTCAACCTGTGCTTCTTCTTCTTTTTCAATAATTTCTTCCACGATGGCATTGATTTGACGTTCACTTGTTGCTTGGCAAATCATAAAGTAATCTGCTAAAAGTGAAATCTCATGTACATCTAATGCGACAATTTCCTCTGCTCTTTTTGAATCAGCTGCTTTTACAGCGATTTCTAAAATCTGTTGACTATCTATGATGGTTTCCTCCTAATTTTAAAATGGTAACAACGTTCCGCTTTGCTTCACCTTGTATTTTTCAACATCAGTTCACTTTATTCACTGTGTTTCAAAGCAAAAAGCATCACGAATAGTATTCCCTATTTTTCTGTCTGTGCTGTACGAGTTCAATCAGCTTTTCCTTTGATCTAGCCTCTCAAAGCAACTCTTGAGGAAATTAGATAACCTTCACATGGAACAAAACACGTTCCATATTCAGATTCCTAAATTTCTAAAGAGCTAAACACTTTGCTCAGCTTTTCCTACTACCCAATAATTATATGTTTCAATCGTCTTTGGATAGATTTTTTGTTCTTGTTCGATAAGGTGAACTAATGTATGTTTTGTTTCATATGCAACGGCTTCATCCAAGTCAACTAAAGCCAATTCACGAGCTTCTTTGACACCTGGAAAATTACGACCTGGTTCGATATAGTCTGCTACATATATAATTTTATCCAACAAACTCATTTTAGCAGCACCAGTGGTATGTAAGCGAATTGCTTCTAAAATTTCTTCATCATTAATACCTAGTTCTCTTTGGACCATACTTGCGCCAACGAGTCCGTGCCAAATGGCATTGCCGTAATGTAACAGCTCCTGATCATAACCGTCTCGCTGAATAATCATTTCAAATTCCTCATTCGGACGTTCTTTAGCGTAGTCGTGCGTTAAGGCTGCAATACTTGCTTTTTCTTCTGAAGCACCGTACTTAGCGGCTAAAGCTACTGCAGTCTCTTCCACACCTAAAACATGTTGAAAACGGCGTTCACTCATATGCATCTGAACTTCTTGCATCAATTCTTCTCGTTTGAACGAGGTGTATTTACCACTAAAATCCATCTACATACAGCTCCTTTTCTTCTATATAGTGTATCACACTATCAGGTAGTAAGTAGCGTGTAGAACAACCATTTTTGATCTTTTCCCGAATAAGAGTTGAACTAATATCCATTTGAGGTACATCCACCCACATAATTGGATAAGGTGTGATCGTTCCGTAATGAGGACGGCGGATACCGACAAAATTAGTTAATGTCAATAACTCATCGATCTTATACCACTTTGGTAAATATTCTACCATGTCTCCACCAATGATAAAATAGTAATCTGTATCCGGATTATTTTGTGTTAAAGCTTTCATCGTGTCGTATGTGTAACTTTTTCCTTTACGGAACAACTCGATCGGCTCAACTGCTAAATTATGATTATCCGTAATTGCAAGCTCTAGCATTGCTAATCGGTGTTGACTATCGATCGTCTTTTTTTCATCTACATGAGGTGGTAAATAAGTAGGCATCAAATAGACTTTATCAAGCCCCAGCTGTTGTTGCACTTGATCGGCCATCACTAAATGAGCCAAATGAACTGGATTAAAATTTCCACCTAATATTCCTACCTGTTTACGCTTTTGAAAAAGCTCTGCTTCTTCCACAATTACTTCTGCTTTTAATACTGCATTCGTATTTGTCCCCATTTTTCTTACCTCCAAGTTTTAAATTGCTTTAACTTCTTTAGAGATCTTTTGATATTTTTCATTAGATGATGGTTTGAATAATACTAGTACACGACCAATGATTTGAACGATATCACAATGAATATCCGCTTTTAATGCCACTGCCACATCTTCAGCGATCTCATCAGTATTTTGTAACAAAGTGACTTTGATCAATTCACGTTTTTCTAACGCTTCATTGATTTGTACCACCATCGCAGAGTTCAAGCCGCCTTTACCAATTTGAAAAATCGGTTGTAAATGGTGAGCTTGGCTGCGTAAAAAACGCTTTTGTTTTCCTCTTAAATCCACTAATTTTCCTTCTCTCTATTCTCACTTATGATTAAATCAAGGCTTTTCTTCTTAAAACGTCGACGCCTTTTGGTGCCCAGCCAGCAACCACACATGGTTCTGTGACCGTGATCCAGCCTAGTCCGGCAAAAACAATATCTGTTTTTTCTTTGATAGAAAATTCAAAACGAACCAATTCAGGAAATTCTGACACTTCATCAGGACGTGGTGGTTGTAACAAACCGCCAACATGTTTCTCATAAAAGGCGTCAGCTGTCACTAATTTAGTTCGGTGAATTGCTAAATCATTTGATACGTAGGCAATAAATGAACTACGCTCTCCTTGAATGAAATCAAATCGGGCCAACCCACCTAAAAATAATGTTTGTTCAGGGTTTAGTTGATACACCTTAGGTTTGATCTCTTTTTGCGGTGCGATAATTTTTAAGTCTTTTTTACCAAGGTAATGCGCCATTTGATGGCGATGAATAATTCCCGGTGTATCGATCAAAAAATGGCCATCATCTAAAGGAATTTCAATTTTATCCAATGTTGTTCCCGGAAATTGCGATGTTGTAATAACATCTTGAACTCCAGCTGTCTGTTTGATGATTTGATTGATCAATGTTGATTTACCAACATTCGTTACCCCGACCACATAAACATCTTTACCATCACGATATTTTTCGATCGTTTTAAGTAAATGCTCCATTTCCTGCGGTTTTTTAGCACTTGTCAATAATACATCAACAGGACGTAAGCCTTCTTCATGAGCACGTTCTCTCATCCATTGAATCATCTTAGGCTTCTTTAATGATTTAGGTAAAATATCGACTTTATTCCCTACCATCAAAACAGGATTATCGCCAATAAAACGATGTAGTCCTGGAATTAATGATCCGTTAAAATCAAAAATATCCACTACATTGACGATCAATGCATCCTCTTTTCCTAATTCATTTAGCAAACGTAAAAAATCATCGTCTGTTAATTGAACATCTTGAATATCATTATAATGTCTTAAACGAAAACAACGTTGGCAATAAACTTCCCCTGTTTCCATCCCTTTTTCAAATGCAGCTTTTGGCGTATAGCCTAATTCATTCGGGTGTTCCGTTTGAATGACTGCACCACAGCCGATACAGTGAATTGCTTCCATATCACTCATTCTAGTCCGCCTTTCCATATCATATCTGGATGTTTCTTCGCTAAATGTTTCATGATTTTCCGTTCAAAAAATCGATTGATTTTCGTATTCCAACCATCAGTATCAACAATCGGACGAACTAAAATATTTCTGATCCCAGCAGCATTTGCACCACGAATATCAGTCATGATTTGATCACCAACCATTACTAATTCTTCTGGCTTTAAATTTAATTTCTTTTCAGCTTCTCTGAAACCTCTAGTTGACGGTTTTAACGCTCTAGATACATATTCTAAATCAAATTTTTCAACTGCTCGTTTAATACGGCTAGATTTATTATTTGATACAACGATAACTGGAATTCCAGCATTTTTCATTTCGAGGATCCATGATAGTAATTCTTCAGTCCCGTCTGGATTATTCCACGCAATCAAGGTATTGTCTAAATCAGTCAATACTGCCTTGATCCCTAAATTTTTTAATTGGTTCGGTGTGATTTTATAAATCGCATCTACCATCCAAGTTGGTTTAAATTTTGAAAACATAGTAACTCCTCTCATCTCCACCATAAACTATTTCATAGTGAAAGGAGTACTAAGCTAGCACTCCTCCAATTTGTATTATACTGCATTTTTGCGAAAAATTCTATAAATGCTCATTATAAGTTTTCATAAGATTCGATGACAATCGTATGACAGTTCAAACATTGATTTGTTACTTTCTTGATTTCTATGATAAGCTTTTTGTAAATAAATAAAATGAGGAAAAAAATGGCTGTTACAATCAAAAAAGCATCAATCAATCTTTTTGTCCCTGATACAGAAATTGCAATGACACTTTATGAAAAAATATTCGATGCAAAGAATATAAAATTGGTGCTTGCGGAAGAAGGAAACTCTGCTCGTTTCAGCATTGGTGAAAGTTTGTTTGCTTTAGCCGATGAACAACCAGAAAACGGCGGAAAATCACCTTTGACATTGCAGGGAGTACCGCTTTGTATCCAGTTGATTTGTGATAATGTTGAAGAGCTTGTTGAAAAAACATTGGCTGCTGGCTGTACTTTAGACATGCCCATCACTGTTGTGCCAAATAAATTTAAAGTGGCAAATATCAAAGATCCATTTGGTTTTATCTGGTCGATTTCAGAAGTCTATACTTATTGAGAACAGCACAAAAAAGAGAGCGGGACAAAACTAAAAATCAGTTTTGTTTCGCTCTCTAAACCCGAATAAACGGCGAGAAAAAAGCAGCTCCTTCGGAAATAAGCTGAAATTGCTGTAAAACACAACGAGGAACGAGTTGATGTTGCACAGTACCTACTTGGTCACAAAAATTTGAAAAACAATTTTCGTGAATTCCTTCTTATTTCTCGGAGCTAAACACTTTTATCTCGGCCTCTTCTTATATCCCCAATCAATATTTACGAAAACGCTGATAGCGATTTTCCAGAAGCACATCCGTTTCTAATTGAGACAGTTCAGTAAACTTACTAATAAGTGCTTTTTGAATCATTCGATTGATTTTTGGTTGTTCTAATACTTCACCGTTCATTTCTTCTGGGATCACACGATCAATGATCGTTAATTCTTTTAATTCTGTTGCTGTGATCTTCATTAACTCAGCTGCTTCTTTAGCTCGACTTCCATCTTTCCAAAGAATTGAAGCAAATCCTTCTGGAGAGAGCACCGCGTAGATCGTGTGTTCTAACATCCAAACTTCATCAGCCACTGCGAGTGCTAATGCACCGCCACTGCCACCTTCACCAATAATAATTGCAATGATCGGCACACTTAAATCAGACATTCCTATTAGATTTCTAGCAATTGCCTCACCTTCACCACGCTCTTCTGCTTCAATTCCACAATAAGCGCCTGCTGTATTGATAAACGTAACCACTGGTCGGCCGAATTTTTCAGCTTGTTTCATTAAACGTAAGGCTTTACGATATCCCTCAGGATGGGGTGCGCCAAAATTCCGTTCAATATTTTCAGGTAAATTGCGCCCTTTTTGAATCCCAACGACCGTCACCGGCTTGTCTTCTAACGTTGCAACACCACCGACAACAGCCAAGTCATCGCCAAAGTAACGATCACCATGGAATTCTATAAAATCATCAAAGACTGCCGCAATATATTCTAATGACGTATAGCGATCTTGCGCTCTAGCTAGGGTGACAATATCATTGGCTGTTTTTTCCATCGCTATTTCCACCCTTTCATCGTATGAATTTTTATTAGTTTACTAAGTGTTTCCTGCATTTGATTTCTAGGAACAATCTTATCAACAAATCCATGATCTAATAAAAACTCGGCTTTTTGAAAATCATCTGGTAATTCTTGACGAATGGTTTGTTCGATCACGCGTCGTCCAGCAAAACCAATCAAACTTTGCGGTTCAGCTAAAATAACATCCCCATCCATAGCAAAACTAGCTGTAACACCGCCAGTTGTTGGATCAGTCAGTACTGTGATATAAAATAAGTCCGCATTACTATGGCGTTTAAGCGCACCTGAGATTTTTGCCATCTGCATCAGAGAAAAAATCCCCTCTTGCATTCTTGCTCCACCTGATGCGGTAAAAAT
The DNA here is from genome assembly GCF_001465345.1 of Enterococcus rotai. Classification (NCBI taxonomy): domain Bacteria; kingdom Bacillati; phylum Bacillota; class Bacilli; order Lactobacillales; family Enterococcaceae; genus Enterococcus; species Enterococcus rotai. Next base: position 282,592 of record NZ_CP013655.1, read on the forward strand.
AATTACAGGCAAGCGTTGTTCAGTGGCACGTTCAAACAGACGGGTAATTTTTTCGCCTACGACTGTCCCCATACTACCCATGATAAAATTAGCATCCATTACCCCGATCCCGATTTCTTGACCATCGATTTTCGCTTTACCAGTTAAAACAGCTTCATGAAGTTCTGTTTTTTCCTGCATTATCGCAATTTTATCTAAATAACCTGGAAAGGTTAACGGATCTTTTGTAATTAAATCTGTATCCCATTCTTCAAAACTTTTTTCGTCGACTGTCAAGGCAAGTCGTTCCCACGCACCGATTCTAAAACTATAACCACAATAAGGACAGACTTTTTCTGCCCCCATATCTTTTGTATAGAGCGTACGTTTGCAACAAGGACATTTAGCCCACATATTATCTGGAACTGTAGGTTTGTTTACAGCAGATTGGTCGCCCGCGCGATTCGGATTGATTCGAATGTAGTTTTTCTTTTTAAATAAAGCCATACACCTGCTCCTTTTTAATTATCGCTTTCTGGTTCCCAATTTGGTAAAAATGTTTCTTGTAAAAAGCTTGTATCGTAATCACCAGCGAGCACGTTTTTATGAGTAATCAAATCTAGCTGAAATTCTGCATTTGTGATAATTCCATCTGTCACAATCTCATGTAACGCCCGTTGCATCTTCATCAAAGCATCCATGCGATCTTCCCCATGAACGATCACCTTAGCGATCATTGAATCATAAAAAGGCGGAATCGTATAGCCGGAATACATTGCACTATCTACTCTTAAGCCCATACCGCCACTTGGTAGCAGCAGATTTTTGATTTTCCCTGGAGAAGGAGCAAAGTTAAATGCTGGGTTTTCAGCGTTGATTCGACATTCAATCGCATGCCCCGTAATCGTAATATCTTCTTGGGTATAAGGTAACTCTTCCCCGGAAGCAATTTTTAATTGAGCTTTAACAAGATCGATCCCTGTAACCATTTCTGTCACAGGATGCTCAACTTGAATTCGAGTGTTCATTTCCATAAAATAAAATTCACCAGATTTATCCATCAAAAATTCGATTGTTCCAGCATTTTCATATTGTACGGCTTTGGCTGCACGAACAGCTGTTTCACCTAATAATTGACGTTTTTCAGGTGAAATTGCAATTGAAGGTGATTCTTCTAACACTTTTTGATTATTTCTTTGTAAAGAACAATCACGTTCGCCTAAATGAATCACATGACCATATTGATCGCCTAAAATCTGCACTTCAATATGTCGTGCTGGGTAAATAATTTTTTCCAGATACATATCGTCATTACCAAAAGCTGCTTTCGCTTCTTGTTGTGCTGAAGTAAAGTGTTGCGGTAATTCTTCTTTGCTCAATACTTTACGGATCCCTTTACCACCACCACCAGCGGCAGCTTTTAGCATAACGGGATAGCCAATATCAGCTGCAATCGTCAACGCTTCTTCAACTGAATTGATGACACCTGTGCTTCCAGGAATAACTGGCACATTCGCCTTTTGCATCAATTCTCGGGCATTGATTTTATTTCCCATCGCATCGATCGTTGCAGCTTTTGGACCAATAAAAGTAATATTGCACTCTTCACACATTGCTGCAAACTGACTATTTTCCGATAAAAATCCAAAACCTGGATGAATTGCTTCAGCATTTGTTACAATCGCTGCGCTTAATACGCTTTGAACATTTAAATAAGAATCAGCTGCTTTCGCTGGCCCAATACAGATTGCTTCATCTGCAAGCTGTGCGTGCAGTGCTTCTTTATCTGCTTCGGAATAGACCGCTACAGTTTGCACTCCTAATTCACGACATGCTCGAATGATTCGAACAGCGATTTCTCCTCTATTTGCAATTAAAACTTTTGAAAACATAGCTCACCTATCCAATCATAAAGGTCAATTCTGCTTCCGCTACTTTTTTCCCATTCACAGTTGCAGTTCCTTTGCCGATGCCGGCTATTGATTTTACTTTCATAATTTCTACTTCTAACATCAAAGTATCACCTGGAACAACTTTTTGTCTAAATTTGGCTTTATCGATTCCGCCAAAGTAGGCTGTCTTGCCTTTAAAATCCGGCATCGCTAATAATGCTACAGCACCTGCTTGAGCTAGTGCTTCCAAAATCAAAACGCCTGGCATCACGGGTTCTCCCGGAAAGTGACCTTGAAAAAATGGTTCATTGATTGTAACATTTTTCTTTGCAATAACTTTTTCTCCAACAACGATTTCTTCAACTGTATCCAACAATAAGAAAGGATAACGATGTGGAATGACTTCTTTGATTTCTTGAATAGTCATTTTCATAGCTTACACTCCTTTTGATACACGGAACAATGGTTGATTAAATTCAACAACATCTTCATTTTGTATCAATACTTCAGTAATTACACCATCGACCGATGCAGTGATTTCATTCATAAGTTTCATTGCCTCAACGATACAAACAACATCACCTTTTTTCACCGAGTCACCAACTTGCTTGAAGTTTTCCTTATCTGGTGCAGGTTTTAAATAGACAACCCCAACGATTGGAGAAATGATTTCTTCTATGTTTTCTGGTTTTGCTTCTGGTGTTATTGTTTCATTTATTGGTTCTTTTACTTCGACAGTTTGGCTGGTAACCTCTACTGTCCCTTGACTGGCTACATTATTATCCGTAACTTGTTTTACTTCACCAGACGTTTTTTGTGTCACTTTATTTTTATTCATATAAAGGCCAAAAGAACCTTCTTTAAGATCAAATTCTGTTAGTGTCGATTGGTCAAACTGTGTTAATAATTCCTTGACTTCATTGATATTCATCTTAATCCTCCCAACGTTTTAAACAAAGTACTGCATTATGACCACCAAAGCCAAAAGAATTGGTCAATGCATAGTCAAAGTCGTGTTTTTGACTTTCATTTGTCACAATATTTATTTCGATAGCTTCATCAAGATTCTCTATATTGATCGTTGGTGGAATAAATTGATGTTGTAATGCATTCAATGTTGCGATAGCTTCGATTCCACCAGTTGCTCCTAATGCATGTCCAGTCATACTTTTCGTACTGCTGACACGAACATTTTTAGCAGCTTCACCCAATGCGGTTTGGATTGCTTTGGTTTCTGCTACATCATTTGAAGGTGTGCTAGTTCCGTGAGCATTGATGTATCCTACTTTAGCGGGCTCAATGGCTGCTTCGTCGATTGCTAATTTCATGGCTTTAGCCGCGCCACTACCATCTGGTCTTGGTGAAGTCATATGATACGCATCACAATTTGCACCATAACCAACGATTTCACCTAAAATTTTAGCCCCTCTGTTTTGTGCGTGTTCTAAAGATTCAAGAACTAAAATTCCAGCGCCTTCACCCATTACAAACCCACTACGGTCTTTATCAAAAGGAATCGATCCTCTATTTGGATTTTCTTCAGATGTCACAGCTGTTAAAGATGCAAAACCAGCGATCCCAATTTCAGTTATCGATGCTTCTGTTCCACCAGCTAGCAAAACATCTGAATAACCATGTTTGATATTTCTAAATGCTTCACCAATCGAATTATTCGCCGTAGCACATGCAGTGACTGTCGCTGTACAAATCCCTCTAGCTCCTACACGTAAAGCTATATTGCCAGCTGCCATGTTCCCGATTGCCATCGGTATAAATAAAGGAGCGACTCTTTTAGGACCTTTTTCACGCATTCGGGTCACTTGGTCTTGAATTGTTTGAAGTCCCCCAATTCCAGATCCCACCATAACACCAAAACGATCCACATCGATTTGATCAGTGTCTAGTTTACTCATCTCCAACGCTTCTAGTGCTGCATAGATACCAAAAAGAGAAAATAAATCCATTCTTTTGGCATCTTTTTTAGCAAAATATTTATCGAATGGAAAATCTTTCACTTCAGCTGCTAAGGTAATACCTGTTTCATCGGCATCGAATTTTGTAATCGGTCCAATTCCGTTTTTTCCTGTTTGTAAACTGTCTAAAAAGGTTTCAGCGTCATTCCCAATTGGGGATGCTACACCATAACCTGTGATCACTACGCGATTCATTCAATCGCTCCTTTCAAGCTTATTCATTAGCCATGCATGACTAAACCACCGTCTACATTTAAAACTTGCCCTGTTATATAAGGACTTTTTGCTAAAAAGATAGCTGCATTTGCAACATCTTCTACGTGTCCAAATGATTGCAATGGAATTTGTTGACTCATTTGTTCTTTTACTTTATCGGATAAAACTTCTGTCATTTCAGTTTCAATAAAGCCTGGTGCAATAGCATTACAGGTAATACCGCGTGCCGCAACTTCTCTTGCCACCGATTTAGTTAAACCAATCACGCCTGCTTTACTTGCAGCATAATTAGCTTGACCAATATTCCCCATTAGCCCTACAACACTCGACATATTGATGATACTTCCACTACGTTGCTTCATCATCTTTTTAACCGTATGTTGTGTCATATTAAAGGTTCCCGTTAAATTGATTTGAATGCAACGTGTAAAATCTTCTTCTGACATTCTCAATAGTAATTTATCATTAGTGATTCCTGCATTATTAATTAAAACATCGATTGATCCTAAACCATCAACGACCGTTTGGATCATCGCTCCAGCTGCTTCAAAATCTGCAATATCACCAGAAACACCGATGCATTTAACTCCTAAAGCTTCTACTTCTGCAATAAGCTCTACACTGATTTCGCTACGCCCATTTAAGGCAATATTGGCTCCTTCTTGTGCAAAGGCAAGAGCAACAGCTTTTCCGATTCCACGTGTACTTCCAGTTACAAAAACATTTTTCCCTCTTAAATCCATTCGTTACCTCCCGTCCAACAAAGCTTGAGCATCAGATAATGTTTTCTCATCTTCAACACGAGCCGTTTGGATTTCTTTATCGATCTTCTTAATAAAACCAGTCAAGGTTTTGCCTGGTCCCACTTCTATAATGACATCAACATTCATTTTTTTTATTGTTTCAATACTGTCAGCAAAACGAACAGCAGACATAACTTGTTTTTCTAATAGTTCCTTGATCTCTGCTTGCGCCATTATTTGTGCTGTAGTATTACTAATTACAGGAATCGTCATTTCTGCAAAATTTATTTTTTCTAATTCCCTAGCTAATTGTTCTGATGCTGGTTTCAGCAAGGCTGTGTGAAAAGGACCACTGACTTTTAATGGAACCATGCGTTTAACACCCGCTTCTGTCAATAACTCCACTGCTTTATCAACCGCAGGTATTTCTCCACCAATCACAATTTGCTGTGGTGTATTATAGTTAGCCGGAGATACAATGCCAAGATCACTCGCTTTTTGACAACACGCTTCGATCAATGAACGTTCTGCATTCATCACTGCAACCATTTTACCCGTTCCAGAAGGTGCTGCCTCTGCCATATATTTCCCTCTTTTGGCAACTAATTGAACAGCTTCTTTAAATGAAATTGCGCCACTGGCAACGAGCGCACTATATTCACCAAGACTAAGTCCAGCTACTACATCTGGCTGATATCCTCTAGCCTTTAACAAGCGATAAAAAGCAATGCTGACAGTTAGAATTGCCGGTTGTGTATACATTGTTTCATTTAGTCGATCATTTTCAGAAAAGCAAAGCTCTGCCATATCGTAACCTAAAGCTTCACTTGCTTCTTTAAACGTTTCTTGAACAATTTCTTCTTGATCAAATAATTCCTGGCCCATTCCAATATATTGAGCCCCTTGTCCACTAAATACAAAAGCTGTTTTCATTACTTTACTCCTTACTTTAAAAGCTGAACGAGCTCGTTCAGCATCGACGAAAAATAGGAAAAAATAAATGTGGCGCTTTTTGCCGCAATTAGTTTTTATCTTTTTTCCGAGATGCTAGCCCGTGAAGCTAGATAGTTTAAAAGCTGAATGGGCTTAATCAGCTCTGACTGAAAAATAGGAAAAATTGACTGTGATGTTCTTTGTCACATTCAATTTTTATCTTTTTTCCTAAAAGCTAGCCCATGAAGCTAGACATATTTAAAAGCGTAGCAGGCTCGTTCAGCCTTGAATGAAAAATAGGAAAACATGATTGAGGTGCTTTTTACCTCATTCAAGTTTTATCTTTTTTTGTCAAGCCTAGTAATCCACAAATAATTCCAGCTAGATCCATTGGTCACATCTTGCCGCCATCACTTCTTTTGTTTCAATAATATATGATTCAATAATTTCTTTTGCTGTTTCTTCTTTCTTTATCAGTCCTGCAATTTGACCAGCCATGATTGATCCTTGATGTATATCCCCTTCAACAACCGCTTTACGTAAGGCACCTTGACCTAATTTATCAAATTTTACAAGATCAGGTTCATCTTTTCTCAATTCTATCTTTTCTAAACGATCATATTCATTCGTCAATTTATTTTTGATTGTCCGCACTGGGTGGCCAAAATGCTGACATGTTACAGTCGTATCGACATCTCTCGCTTTGATGATTCTAGCCTTATAATTTTCGTGTACAGTACATTCTTTTGCAACTAGAAAACGCGTGCCAACTTGGACTGCGTCTGCACCTAACATTAGTGCCGCCGCCATGCCTCGTCCGTCCCCAATGCCTCCTGCCGCTATCACTGGAATGGTCAGTGCATCTACAACTTGTGGTACCAGACTCATAGTTGTCAATTTACCAATATGTCCTCCAGCTTCCATTCCTTCAACAACCACTGCATCTGCGCCTATTTTTTCCATACGAGCACCAAGCGCAACCGAAGGAATTACTGGAATTACTTTAATATTATGTTCTTTAAAACGAGCCATATACTTGCTTGGATTACCAGCTCCTGTTGTAACAACTGGCACATTTTCTTCACAAACTAAATCTACAATATCTTGTGCAAATGGTGAAAGCAGCATAATATTGACCGCAAAAGGCTTATTTGTTATTTCTTTGATTTTTTTGATTTCAGCTTGAACAACTTCTTTTGGTGCGTTACCACCTGCAATAATTCCAAGCCCACCAGCCTCAGAAACGGCTCCAGCTAGAGAAGCATCTGCAATCCAAGCCATTCCTCCTTGGAAAATTGGGTATTGGATTCCAATTAGCTCACATATCTTTGACTGCATATAGTACATCCTTTAATTTTATAGAATAATTAATCAAAAAAGAGCTGGAACAAAACTCTATAAGTTTAGTACCAGCCTTTGAATTCCAACGAGCGGTGTGAATAATGCAAGGTCTTTAGCAATTGTTGAGAATCGCACCGAGCCTTGCTCATCCAACTTCTATTTTACCTGATCGCTTTAAATATTATGCTTTTTGTTTTTCTACGTATGTTACTAAATCTTGAACAGTAGTAATACCATCTTCTGATTCGATCTTTATATCAAAAGCATCTTCGATTTCATTGATGATTTGGAATAAATCCAAGCTATCAGCGTCTAATTCTTCTTGAATGTTTGTTGTTAATTTTACTTCCTCAGGTTCTTTACCTAATTCTTCTACAATAATTGCTTGAATTTTTTCGAATACCATGTGTATATTCCTCCAATAATTTTCTTTTTTTAATTTATATAGTTACAGTTTTACAGCGTCATGAGGATTGAACCCCAAGTTAATCCACCGCCATAGCCTGTTAACACAATTTTTTGTTTGGAGCCTAATTGAAGCACTCCACTCTCAACTGATTCATCTAGTAACAAAGGGATACTTGCAGCTGAGGTATTACCATTATGTTCCATATTAGTGAGAAACTTTTCTCTTGGAACATTGAGTTTTTTTGATATCTTTTCGATGATTCGTTTATTCGCTTGATGTAATAATAAATAATCTACATCATCTTCCACGATCTCTCGAATATTATTCGTCACATCATTTAGCGAAAAATCATAGATATCCCTACCTGCCATTTGTAAATAGCCAGAGCTTTCAGCAGTTCCTGTATAAAAGGGACTCTGATTTTCTATATAACCAGAAGTTAGTGACTTTCCTCTTTGACCATCAGACTGTAGCTTTTCACTGATAAAATGCTCTTCGTCGCTTGCTTCTAATAAAACACCGGCCGCGCCATCACCAAATAATACAGCTGTACTGCGGTCATTCCAATCAAGAACTTTAGAAAGTGTTTCACCACCAATGATCATTCCTAATTTTTTACCTGTTCGAATCAATTTTTCACCCATACTTAATGCATAGACAAATCCACTGCAGGCTGCACTGATATCAAAAGCAAATGCATTTGTCGCTGAAATTTTGCCTTGAACAAGACAAGCAACAGAAGGTGTTCCGTAATCTGGTGTCATGGTTGCTACTAGGATGAAATCAAGATCTTGTGCTTTTATTCCGGATTTTTCTAGTAACTTTCCAGCTACTTTAATGCATAAATCAGAAGTATTTTCATTGATGACAATATTTCTTGATCGTATACCAGTCCGACTTGAGATCCATTCATCAGATGTATCCATCATCGTCGAAAGCTGATGATTTGATACGGCATTTTCAGGAACATATCGGCTCGTACAAGTTATTTTTGCATGTTGGTTCATCTTGGTCCTCACTTTTTATTTATATTCCTTTAAGAAATCATGAAGATTCTTCAATGCTTTTAATAAAGCTTTTTCTTCTGCTTTATCCATTTCGTTTAAAATTCTCTTGACCATTTCTCTATGGAAGTGCTGATGAACACGAAAAAGTAATTTTCCTTTTTTGGTCAAACCTAACTTGACTACCCGACGATCATCTTCGCTTCTTATACGTTCAACATATCCCTTTTTCACGAGATTATTGATTGCAACTGTCAAAGTTCCTACAGTGATCGACAATTCTTTGGCAACTTCAGAAGAAGTTTTTTTCTTATACATCCCAATTGCTTCAATCGTGTGCATTTCAGTAATGGATAAGTCCTTAAATTGTGATTTTTTCAGCTCGGATTCTTCGATCGTCAAAATGTCATTAAAGACGCTGACAAGATAATCATTGACTGTTTCTAAATTAGGTTCCATTTGTGTACACCATCCATATACTTTGATTATCAAATCATTTGATGTTCAAACTATATCGCAAATAAAAAAATATTGCAAGTAAAATAGTAGATTTTTAATTTTTCTTAATCAAGAAATCAATTTTATCCACCCATTTTTATTAAAAAATGTATTCTTCAATTTAGTTCACATTGATATTTGACACTTTTTCATATGATTTATCATCATTTATTTTTAATTCGATCGTCAAACTATTTTTGATCATTAAATAAACAAACACATTTATTTGATTTAAACATTCTTATTCTAGTAACTCACAGTAGCTTATCTGCAGTTTTTGACATTATTTCTTTGTGAATTCTACGAAAATTAGATTGTTCTTCCCTGTCAAATAGTTGTAAAAAAATCCTGTGGCGTACAAAAATGTACGCCACAGGATTTTTGATTATTTTATTGATTTTGTTAAATTCAGACTGAACTTTTTAATTATTGAATTAAATCATAAATTTCCATCGCAACAATATCAATATTATCAAATTGATAACTTTGTTGTGAATCAGTTTCTGTTAACTCAAATGTTTCAGTTGATTTATCATAGTTTACGATGCATTTTTCTGCACCTTCACGTTCAAAACGACGAACTTGAATTTCGTTGTCTGTTGCTTCAGTCATCGCTTCAAGTCGCTTGATAATCGCCACAAGTTGTGAATGTTTCATAAATGGGCCTCCCTTTAAAAACTAGTTCTGTATCATTGTATCAAAACATTGTCATTCTTGCATGATTTTTCGTCATTTTTTTTAATTTTTTTGCTGTTCTTTAATTTTTGACGTTTGGTTGTTTTCCATCTGTCCACCAAAGTTTGATCAACGCTTGTGTCCCATCATCCTCAAAGCCTTTAGCAGCAAGCTTTTCGTATAGTTCTGCTGCTAGTTTAGTAGCGGGTAAAGTAAGGCCCATTTTCTCAGCTTCATCTAAGGCAATTTTTAAATCTTTGATAAAATGCTTTACAAAAAAACCAGGAGAATAGTTTTCTTTTAAAATTCTCGGACTATAGTTGCTTAATGACCAGTTTGCTGCGCTACCTCCAGATAGTGTCTCAATCACTTTATTTAAATCCAACCCCGATTTATCCGCATAAACGAGCATTTCCGTCATACCTGTCATTGTGCCTGCAATCATGATCTGATTCGCCATTTTAGTATGTTGCCCCTTACCAGACGAGCCGTGAAGTGTAACAGTTGTCCCAAAAGTTTTAAAAATTGGTAATACTTGATCATAAATTGTTTGATCACCACCAACCATGATCGTTAAGGTCCCATTTTTAGCGCCCAGATCCCCTCCAGAAACTGGAGCATCTAATGCTGCACCTCCAAGTTGATTCGCTTTTATAGCAATTTTTTGTGCTAATGTTGGGGTACTAGTAGTTAAATCAACAATTATCTTACCAGTAATCTTTGTTGAAAAAATCCCATTCTCTTCAAAATAGATTGACTCAACATCTTTAGGAAACCCGACCATCGTAAATATAATATCACTACTCGCAGTAATTTCAGCAGGAGAATCTTGCCAAATCGCTCCCTCTTTTACTAATTCAGCAGTCTTGCTTTTCGTCCTATTGTATACATTTACATTTAAACCTTGTTTCATCATGTTTCTGACGATTGCCTCACCCATGACACCAGTTCCAATAAATCCTATTTGTGGCATACCTATGTCCCTCCTAATCGTTTTTATAAAGAAAAACTTCTCTTCTTAGTATAAACCAAGAGGAGAAGTTTTGATATTTATTTTCTTAATGACGTAAATTTCACTTTAATTCGTTCAATAGATGCAGCGGCCTCTTTTTCTATATTTCGCTGTTCATAATAGTTGATCATATCTTCATAGAATTCAAGCATCACATTGCCAAATCGAGTTGCAGATATTTCATACAGCTTATCCTGTAAAATGGCTTCATCTGGTTTAATTCCAGCTTCAACATATTCAATAAATGTCTGTGCAAAATCCGCATCTGTTTTAAACGTTCGTCCCAAGCTCTCATGATCAAATAAATGATTTAAATAAGCATTTCCTTCAACTACACATGGAACACCAGAAGCCATCGCTTCAGTGTATGTCAATCCTTGCGTCTCAGAAGTTGAAGCACTGACGAAATAATCAGCAGCTTTGTAATAGATAGCAACCTGATCGTTAGGAACTTCGCCAATAAATTGGATTTTATCCCCAATACCTAGCTCTTCGCCTAGACAACGAAGTTTTTCGACATATGGACCATCGCCCACAATGACAAAACGTGCATTGGGGAAACGTTCAAAAATAGTTGGCAAGCCACAAACAACAGCTTGAATATTTTTCTCGTAAGAAATCCGACTTAAAGATAGTAACATGATATTATCCTCATTTAGGCCTAGTTCTTCACGAAGTTCTTGCTTCATTTGTGCTGTAATATCTGGTCTTTCAAATTTTTTAATATCAATTCCCGTTGGAATAATTCTCATTGGAGATGTTACACCATATTCTTTTAATTTATCGATCACTCGTTCACTTGGACAAACCACACCAGTAGTATGATTCGCAAAGAAGCGAGAAAAATATTTCACGTGTGTTGGACGTACTACTTTCCCTTTAGCAATATAATGTAGATAGTCTTCATACATTGTATGATATGTATGGATAACAGGTATTTTAAGTTTTTTTCCTACCATCTTACCTAGTAGACCAGCTCCAAATTCCGTATGAGTGTGGATCAAATCCAATTCTAGCTCTTTTGCTATTAAATAAGCATACCACATACCGCGTACAACAATTCGTCGATCTTTAAATGATACAAATGGAACGCTAGGCATTCGGATAACATCTTCTTCAAACTCTTTAGCATTTGGATCCGTCGTTGTAAAAATGTAAACTTCATGACCTTTTTGTTCCAATTCCTCTTTAAGTGTCTTGATCGATGTTGCAACCCCACTAACTTGAGGAAAATATGTATCTGTAAAGAAACCAAATTTCACTTTTTTTCACCTCCACTAATTCTAATTTTTCTGATGTATTTGTTCTTTATTTTGAATACTTTCATTTTTTAGTACTTTTTCATAAACATCTTTTAGCTCATGTCCAATGTGCTCAATGCTTTTCTCTTTTGCCACTTTATAGCCTGCTAGGCTTGTATCTGGTATCTTCTTTTCAACAAGCTCTTCAATCAAACGAGTAAATTCCTTATTATTTTTTCCCATGTAGCAATTCTCTTTATCTACGAGCCATCCTTGGTACACTGGAATATCTCTGACTAAAACTTGTTGTTTACTAGCTAAAGCTTCTAATATCACAATTCCTTCTGTTTCTTCATAGGAAGGAAAGAAAAACAAATCAGCAGCTGAGTATGCACCCTCAATAATATCTCCTTTAATATAACCTGGAAACTCAACATTTTCAGGATGCTCATCTTTTACTATTGTCCGGATCGCCTTAGGAATCGAATACATCGGTGTATGTCCAAACCAGATAAAACGATATTCAGGAAACTTTTCAGCTAATTCGACAAAATCAATAATTCCTTTTCGTTCAAAATATAAACCAACACAAATAATTACTTTTTGTTCTGGCTTGATATTAAAATACTCTCGAAACTTTTCTTCTTTATCTACAGAATGTTTAAATCTATCTAAGTCAATACCATTTGAAATAGAAACAATTGGTACAGTTATTCCGTATCCTTCTAATAAATCTTTCGAATATGGCGTAGGTGTAATCAAATAGTCTGCTTTTGAGTATAGACTTACCAGATATTTTTTTACTAGAGGAGAAATCTGATTGGATCCAATAAATGAGTTTCTAAAATCTTCCTCTGTTGAGTGGGCATGATAAATAACTTTTTTACCCATTTTTTTTGCTTTATTTACCATATTGTGACTGTTGATCCCATAGGTATTAATATGTAAAATATCATAATCAGTGCAATCTGAATCAAGTGTATACTCTATCCCCACTTCAGAGAGAGCTCGCTTCTGATGGTCTAACGCTCGTCCTATTCCAGACTTCGCTAATATTTTTTCACCTTCAAAATATAATAAAACCTTCACGTTGCCCCTCCTAACATCTTTAAACCATTATAACACAGGTTAAAGAGACCTCACTCAAACTAAAGTCCTAGTTCCATCAGCTTACAAGTATTATATCAAAAAACTGCATCAGAAAGCCATTATTCCACAAAATAGATGCTTCACATGACAAAACTGTTAGATGAAGATAATCAATTTTACTAGTTATTATCATTATTTCATCTTTTGATGTTTCTATCAAATAATAAAGTTTATTTTACTAATAAAAAATAAAAAAGAACGAAAACCTATTCAGTTTTCGTTCTTTTACTCCGGCAGTAGGACTCGAACCTACGACATCATGATTAACAGTCATGCGCTACTACCAACCTTAAGCCGTTATATTATCTTCATCGTTTGGCGTGTTACTTCGGTGCCTTGCGACAAGATATAATATAACAAGTTTTTCTTTATTGGTCAACCTTTTTTTTAAAGAAATATAAAAGATTTTTTTTCATTTCTTACTGTCATTCGCTATATTTTCGGCTTTAGAATAAAAAGACTATTAAATGTAGTCATTACTACTAAAATACTTCCTAATTACGATTGATTTGTTAATTCAAACAGAAATAGTTCGAATAGATTTCCATTTGAATCACTTGAACTTCCACTATTTGTAAAGCCATTTTTCTCATAAAACTGTTTTAGCTTTTGATTACTAGCTAAACAATCCAAGCGCAACTCTGATACTTCACCACTGAATTCCAGTTTTAATGCGCTAAGTAACTCTGTCCCATAAGATTTTCCTCTATATGCTGGACGAATGATCACACGATGTAAGTAACAAGCTTCCTTATTAAATCCAACAGTTTTCCACAGTAGTCTATCCCACTCTGTAGGATTTTTCCATGCAGCAACCATTCCAACTAAGTGATTCTTACTATTATAGAAGAAAAAAACTTCTCCTCTTGCTACTGCATCTGCTAATCCATGCTTATCTTCCCCTTGTAGAACGTCTGACCACTGATTACTTCTGATCGATTTAAGCCATTCAGCACTTTCTTTCAATAAAAGCATTGCAGTTTCAGTCTCTTCAATCGTTGCTTTTCTTAATTCCATAGTCGTACTCTCCTAATTAATAGTAAAAAAACAGAACAAAACTATAATTTCGTTTTGTTCCGTAACATTTGAATAAAAGGTAATTAGCAGTATACCCCTCTTATTTTTATGTATTTGCTTTCGTTTTAAAACATTGGTACTCCCTGAATATCATAAGAAGCTAATAAATTTTTTAATTCAGATGGTTTTTCCCACACGTATCTATTATCAATAGTAGGAACTACAAGATCTTCATTCATTTCAAATACAAATAAAGGCATATTTTCAGCATCTGTATGTGCATTTGTCAACTCGACCAAATTAATTGAAGTAACATCTAGTTGAACTTCTTCTTTGAAAACTTGCAACATACTCGCTAATCCTGTCATATCTTCAGAAACTTTTGTTGTAACAAACGCCATTGACTCACCCACTGGATGAACAAGAAACTTTTTCGAACCATCATTTAGGTTCAGCATAATAGTACCAGCGACTTTTTTGTTAGACAAAACATCCACCTCAATTAATTTTTGTTTTCAGAAACTAGGAAAATTGTACCATATTTTCTGAAAAAAAACAGAATTATTTCTCAAGCAAAGCATCCATTGCCTCATCAGTCCAGATAGGAAGCTCTTTCTCTAACGTTTCAAAGCCAATTTTTTTATTTTTATTGGTAAAATATTTTTTGCGGCGATGATTTGGCTGTTGTATTTGCTCTTCCAATGTTCTTAATGATAAACTAATTTTTTTTGAATATTCATCGATATCAATAACTTGAACTTGAACTTTTTGTCCAACTGTTAATAAACTATGAATATTTTTAGTATAGCCTGCTTGCACTTCTGAGACATGGATCAGCCCTTGAACTGTATCACTTAATGAAACAAAAGCCCCATAAGGTTGTAACCCTGTAATCGTCCCATCAAGAACCATTCCTATTTTGTATTCCATATTCATATCCTCTTTTCATTGTTCCCATCAAAATGTTGTACGCATCTAAAATGATATCATGTTCCAAGCAAAAGTGCATGAATTTATTTCTACTATTACATTATTGATTCTTTTTGTTCATATTTTATTGAAAGTCCATTATACTATAGTTAGGTTTTAATAAATGAACATGTTTTCAATAGAAAGGATGAATTGAATGGTAGAATTTGATACAGTTTATGATCGTCGTAATACAAATTGTTCTAAGTGGGACTCCATTAAAGAGACTTATGGAGAAGATGACTTGCTGCCTTTATGGATTGCCGATATGGATTTCAAAGCGAATCCACCTGTGCTAAAAGCATTGAAAGACACGGCCGAACAAGGGATTTTAGGTTACTCTCCTGCTCCTGATTCTTTATATGATGCCATTCAACATTGGCAAAAGCGTCACCATGATTATTCTGTTAGTAAAGAAGCAATTCTTTTCAACAGCGGTGTTGTTCCAAGTCTTTCTTTAGCTATTCAAGCTTATACTAAACCTGGTGATGCCATCTTGATTCACGATCCTGTGTATCCTCCATTTGCTAAAGTCGTTGAACAAAATGACCGTAAGCTGGTTCGTAGTCAGTTACTAACAGAACAAGGGCACTTTGTCATGGATCTTACAGAAATGGAAAAGCAAATCGTGGCTGAAAATATTCGCCTTTTTATTCTTTGTAACCCTCATAATCCAGGTGGACGCGTCTGGACTAAAAGTGAGCTGGAAGCTTTTGGTAAACTATGTGCCAAATATGATGTGCTTGTTATCAGCGATGAGATCCATCAAGACTTGATTTTTGCGCCACACGTGTTTACAACATTTTCAAATGTTCATCCGACATTTAAAGATTTCTCCATTACCTTAACTGCTGCAACAAAAACGTTTAATTTAGCTGGTATTAAAAACTCAATGATTTTTATTGAAAATCCTGATCTTCGAAAAAAATTCGTTGCCGCCCAAGAACGAAATTTCCAAAACGAGATTAATATTTTCGGTTATGTTGGGACAGAAGCTGCTTATCAAAATGGTGATCGTTGGTTATCAGAGTTGCTAGTTTATCTAAAAGAAAATATCGAAACTGTGAACGACTTTTTACAGGCAGAGCTTCCTACAGTCAAAATGATGCGCCCAGAAGGCACTTACTTAATATGGCTAGATTTTTCTGCCTACGGTTTGACTGATGCACAGCTGCAAAAACAACTGATTCATATCGGAAAAGTTGTGTTGAATCCAGGTATTTCTTTCGGTCCAAAAGGCACTCAACATATGCGTTTAAACGTTGCTTGTCCTAAGGAAACACTTTTTGAAGGTTTACGTAGAATCAAAGCTTCTTTTGAATAACGTAAAAAAGCCCAAGCCAAGACTAAGAGTTAGTTTTGGCTTGGGTTTTAGTTTTGACTGTTAAATGCTTACTCGCTGATTTCTACTTTATCAATAACGACATCGAATGTTGGACGATCTTGAGAGTCTCTTTGTACTCCGCCGATTTCATCGACAACATCCATGCCTTCAACAACATGGCCGAAAACAGTATGACGGAAATCTAACCAAGGTGTTCCACCTTTTTTATATGCTTCAATCACTTCTGTAGGGAAGCCAGCACCTTCTAATTGACCAAACATGTTAGCAGGTACATTTTGGTTGTTTACGATAAAAAATTGGCTGCCATTTGTATTTGGTCCAGCATTGGCCATTGATAGTGCACCACGTAAATTGAAGACATCTTTAGAAAACTCATCTTCAAATTTTTCACCATAAATACTTTCGCCGCCCATACCTGTTCCAGTAGGATCACCGCCTTGAATCATGAAATCAGGGATAACACGGTGGAAAATCACCCCATCATAGTACCCTTTTTTCGCAAGTTGAACAAAGTTTTCAACTGTTTTTGGTGCGTGCTCTGGGAAAAGTTGCACAGTAATATCTCCGCGGTTGGTTTTTATCACGGCTTTAGGGCCTTTAACATTTGCTAAATCTAATTGTGGAAATTCTGACATTGTTATTTCCTCCTCGTTAATTTTTACTTACTTATAATATCATAAACAACTTCACTTGAAAATTCCATTATCTTTGTTATTCTTTTAAGAGAACCTTTTATTCACAAACTTCTACTTGCTTTTTTCTGTTACAAGTGCTATTTTGTGAAAAACGATATACAACTATTTTTGGGTTCATTTTATATAAATGAGAGCTTTTTTATTATAGAAACGGGAGGAAATTCTGATGTCTGATTCAAAAAACATTTATGATCTAACCATCGTCGGCGCAGGTCCGGTTGGCCTTTTCGCCGCTTTTTATGCAGGAATTCGTAAAGCCAAAACCAAAATAATCGATAGTTTGCCCCAACTTGGCGGACAATTATCTACGCTTTACCCTGAAAAATATATTTATGATGTCCCTGGTTTTCCAGCAATCAAAGCCAGTGAGTTGATCAAAAATTTAGAAAAACAAATTGCTCCTTTTGCTCATGAGACTTGTTTAGAAGAAGAAGTGAGAAATCTGGTACAGGAAGATGGCTACTTACGCATCGAAACATCAAAAGGTATTCATTACTCCAAGGCTGTTATCTTCGCTATCGGAAATGGTTCATTTCAACCACGACGTTTAACGATTGATGGAGCAGCTGAACTTGAAGGAAATCATGTTCATTATTATGTAACGGATATGAATAAATTTTCAGGTAAGAAAGTCGCAATTGCAGGTGGTGGTGATTCCGCAATTGATTGGGCTTTAATGTTAGAGCCAATCGCAGAAAAAGTTTCCATTATCCATCGTCGTCCAGAATTTCGTGGACATGAACATAGCGTAGATAATTTAAAGAATTCTGAAGTTTCGATCTACACACCTTATGTCATTGATCAACTTTTAGTTGAAGATGACTCGTTTAAAGGAATCCAATTAAAAGAAACGAAAGCAGATAACTTTGAAAAACTTGATTTAGATTCTTTAATTATCAACTACGGTTTCACTTCATCATTAGGTCATTTAAAAGATTGGGGCTTAGATGTTAGCCGCAATGCAATCGAAGTCAACTCTGATATGTCGACAAATATCCCTGGTGTTTATGCCGTTGGTGATATTTGCAACTATGATGGAAAAGTCAAACTGATTGCAACTGGTTTTGGTGAAGCACCGACTGCTGTCAATAATGCATTGCACTTTATTAAACCAGATGCTAGAACGCAACCAATGCATAGTACTAGTTTGTTTGAAGGAAAAGAAGCGAAAATGCTTTAATAAAAAATGGAACTGGCTGTTAAAAAGTCAGTTCCATTTTTGTTACCCCATTTCTTCTTGCCAAAGTATAATGGCTTTTTTTGTATTCTCAACCAGTTCTTCTGGAGTAGTCCCGGTAATTCGCTCCCCTTCAAATAAAACAAAATATGTTTGGGCACAAAGAACGCATTCGTTCATACAAGAATAAGAGATCACATCCCCATTTTCTTCAATAAAAGGGTCACTTAACAACAACTCTGCTCCTTTAGCCAAATTTTGTTCACAACATTCTATTAGTGGATTCATTGATCTTCTCCTTGCAATTTTCTCTGTAGATAGTATACCATTGATGTATTCTAAGTTTAAAAATGAAGCATTGGAGGTTTTTACTTTGGTAATAAAAGGTGAAACATTAGAAAAAAAAGCACGATGAGCTATGCCGGAATAATTAGCGTGGCGACGTCCTACTCTCACAAAGGGAAACCCTTCACTACAATCGGCGCTAAGAAGCTTAACTTCTGTGTTCGGCATGGGAACAGGTGTATCCTTCTCGCTATCGCCACCACACTGGGTGTTGTTGCTATTAAGTTGAGTGATTATTCACTCAAAACTGGATTGAAGTAGGTAATCAAACATTCCGAAAATACTTTTTTATTTCGTTTCTTTGGTTAAGTCCTCGACCGATTAGTATTGGTCCGCTCCGTACATCACTGCACTTCCACTTCCAACCTATCTACCTGATCATCTCTCAGGGGTCTTACTTTCTTAAAGAAATGGGAAATCTCATCTTGAGGTGGGCTTCACACTTAGATGCTTTCAGCGTTTATCCCTTCCCTACATAGCTACCCAGCAATGCCCTTGGCAGAACAACTGGTACACCAGCGGTAAGTCCATCCCGGTCCTCTCGTACTAAGGACAGCTCCTCTCAAATTTCCAACGCCCGCGACGGATAGGGACCGAACTGTCTCACGACGTTCTGAACCCAGCTCGCGTGCCGCTTTAATGGGCGAACAGCCCAACCCTTGGGACCGACTACAGCCCCAGGATGCGACGAGCCGACATCGAGGTGCCAAACCTCCCCGTCGATGTGGACTCTTGGGGGAGATAAGCCTGTTATCCCCAGGGTAGCTTTTATCCGTTGAGCGATGGCCCTTCCATGCGGAACCACCGGATCACTAAGCCCGACTTTCGTCCCTGCTCGACTTGTAAGTCTCGCAGTCAAGCTCCCTTCTGCCTTTACACTCTGCGAATGATTTCCAACCATTCTGAGGGAACCTTTGGGCGCCTCCGTTACCTTTTAGGAGGCGACCGCCCCAGTCAAACTGCCCACCTGACACTGTCTCCCACCACGATAAGTGGTGCGGGTTAGAGGGTTCATAACACAAGGGTAGTATCCCACCAGCGCCTCCTCCGAAACTAGCGTTCCGGATTCATCGGCTCCTACCTATCCTGTACATGTGGTACAAACACTCAATATCAAGCTACAGTAAAGCTCCATGGGGTCTTTCCGTCCTGTCGCGGGTAACCTGCATCTTCACAGGTACTAAAATTTCACCGAGTCTCTCGTTGAGACAGTGCCCAAATCGTTACGCCTTTCGTGCGGGTCGGAACTTACCCGACAAGGAATTTCGCTACCTTAGGACCGTTATAGTTACGGCCGCCGTTTACTGGGGCTTCAATTCTGAGCTTCGCCGAAGCTAACCCATCCTCTTAACCTTCCAGCACCGGGCAGGCGTCAGCCCCTATACTTCATCTTTCGATTTTGCAGAGACCTGTGTTTTTGATAAACAGTCGCTTGGGCCTATTCACTGCGGCTGACCGAAGTCAGCACCCCTTCTCCCGAAGTTACGGGGTCATTTTGCCGAGTTCCTTAACGAGAGTTCGCTCGCTCACCTTAGGATACTCTCCTCGACTACCTGTGTCGGTTTACGGTACGGGCAGTTGTTTTCTCACTAGAAGCTTTTCTTGACAGTGTGACATCAGGAACTTCGGTACTATTATTTCCCTCCCCATCACAGCTTGTCCGTACAGAGTAAAGCATTTGACTCTACTCAAGACTTACTGCTTGGACATGCACTTCCAGTCGCATGCATTCCTTAGCCTCCTGCGTCCCTCCATTGCTCAAACAAAAACAACTGGTACAGGAATATCAACCTGTTGTCCATCGCCTACGCCTATCGGCCTCGGCTTAGGTCCCGACTAACCCTGGGCGGACGAGCCTTCCCCAGGAAACCTTAGTCATACGGTGGACGGGATTCTCACCCGTCTTTCGCTACTCATACCGGCATTCTCACTTCTAAGCGCTCCAGCCGTCCTCACGATCGACCTTCAACGCCCTTAGAACGCTCTCCTACCATTACACCAGAGGTGTAATCCACAGCTTCGGTAAACTATTTAGCCCCGGTACATTTTCGGCGCAGGGTCACTCGACTAGTGAGCTATTACGCACTCTTTAAATGGTGGCTGCTTCTGAGCCAACATCCTAGTTGTCTGTGCAACCCCACATCCTTTTCCACTTAATAGTTATTTTGGGACCTTAGCTGGTGGTCTGGGCTGTTTCCCTTTCGACTACGGATCTTATCACTCGCAGTCTGACTCCCGGATATAAATGAATGGCATTCGGAGTTTATCTGAATTCGGTAACCCGAGATGGGCCCCTAGTCCAAACAGTGCTCTACCTCCATCATTCTTAATTCCGAGGCTAGCCCTAAAGCTATTTCGGAGAGAACCAGCTATCTCCAAGTTCGTTTGGAATTTCTCCGCTACCCACAGCTCATCCCCGCACTTTTCAACGTACGTGGGTTCGGTCCTCCAGTGCGTTTTACCACACCTTCAACCTGGCCATGGGTAGATCACATGGTTTCGGGTCTACGACTACATACTCATTCGCCCTATTCAGACTCGCTTTCGCTGCGGCTCCGGCTCTTCACCTTAACCTCGCATGCAATCGTAACTCGCCGGTTCATTCTACAAAAGGCACGCCATCACCCATTAACGGGCTTTGACTTGTTGTAGGCACACGGTTTCAGGATCTATTTCACTCCCCTTCCGGGGTGCTTTTCACCTTTCCCTCACGGTACTGGTTCACTATCGGTCATTAGGGAGTATTTAGCCTTGCGGGATGGTCCCCGCGGATTCCGACGGAATTTCTCGTGTTCCGCCGTACTCAGGATCCTCCTAGGTGTTGCCAACATTTCGTCTACGGGGCTATTACCCACTTTGGCGAACCTTTCCAGGTTCTTCGACTATCTTGACAGACTACCACAACGGAGTCCTACAACCCCAACAAGCAAGCTTGTTGGTTTGGGCTCTTCCCGTTTCGCTCGCCGCTACTCAGGGAATCGAATTTTCTTTCTCTTCCTGCAGGTACTAAGATGTTTCAGTTCTCTGCGTCTACCTCTATCCAGCTATGTATTCACTGAATAGTAACATCCTATAAAAGATGCTGGGTTTCCCCATTCGGAAATCTCTGGATCATAGCTCACTTACAGCTCCCCAAAGCATATCGGTGTTAGTCCCGTCCTTCATCGGCTCCTAATGCCAAGGCATCCACCGTGCGCCCTTATTCACTTAACCTTACGATCTTGCGATCGGTTTTGTTTGGTTCGTTTCTCTAGCGATAGAGGCGTGACCAATAAAATAAGCATTCGAACTATTTTAATTAAAAAACTCATTCAACGCGGTGTTCTCGGTTTGTTTTGATTACTTTTTTACTTCAATATCCAGTTTTCAATGAACAATACTTAGTAACCCATTGGTTACTAATGGAGCCTAGCGGGATCGAACCGCTGACCTCCTGCGTGCAAAGCAGGCGCTCTCCCAGCTGAGCTAAGGCCCCTTAATACTTATTTACTTGAGAGTAAACCTCTCAAAACTGAACAAAGTATCGACGAATGTGTAAGTTTCCGTAATATTCCTTAGAAAGGAGGTGATCCAGCCGCACCTTCCGATACGGCTACCTTGTTACGACTTCACCCCAATCATCTATCCCACCTTAGGCGGCTGGCTCCACAAGGGTTACCTCACCGACTTCGGGTGTTACAAACTTTCGTGGTGTGACGGGCGGTGTGTACAAGGCCCGGGAACGTATTCACCGCGGCGTGCTGATCCGCGATTACTAGCGATTCCGGCTTCATGTAGGCGAGTTGCAGCCTACAATCCGAACTGAGAGAAGCTTTAAGAGATTTGCATGACCTCGCGGCCTAGCGACTCGTTGTACTTCCCATTGTAGCACGTGTGTAGCCCAGGTCATAAGGGGCATGATGATTTGACGTCATCCCCACCTTCCTCCGGTTTGTCACCGGCAGTCTCGCTAGAGTGCCCAACTGAATGATGGCAACTAACAATAAGGGTTGCGCTCGTTGCGGGACTTAACCCAACATCTCACGACACGAGCTGACGACAACCATGCACCACCTGTCACTTTGTCCCCGAAGGGAAAGCTCGATCTCTCGAGTGGTCAAAGGATGTCAAGACCTGGTAAGGTTCTTCGCGTTGCTTCGAATTAAACCACATGCTCCACCGCTTGTGCGGGCCCCCGTCAATTCCTTTGAGTTTCAACCTTGCGGTCGTACTCCCCAGGCGGAGTGCTTAATGCGTTAGCTGCAGCACTGAAGGGCGGAAACCCTCCAACACTTAGCACTCATCGTTTACGGCGTGGACTACCAGGGTATCTAATCCTGTTTGCTCCCCACGCTTTCGAGCCTCAGCGTCAGTTACAGACCAGAGAGTCGCCTTCGCCACTGGTGTTCCTCCATATATCTACGCATTTCACCGCTACACATGGAATTCCACTCTCCTCTTCTGCACTCAAGTCTCCCAGTTTCCAATGACCCTCCCCGGTTGAGCCGGGGGCTTTCACATCAGACTTAAGAAACCGCCTGCGCTCGCTTTACGCCCAATAAATCCGGACAACGCTTGCCACCTACGTATTACCGCGGCTGCTGGCACGTAGTTAGCCGTGGCTTTCTGGTTAGATACCGTCAAGGTAAGAGCAGTTACTCTCCTACTTGTTCTTCTCTAACAACAGAGTTTTACGATCCGAAAACCTTCTTCACTCACGCGGCGTTGCTCGGTCAGACTTTCGTCCATTGCCGAAGATTCCCTACTGCTGCCTCCCGTAGGAGTCTGGGCCGTGTCTCAGTCCCAGTGTGGCCGATCACCCTCTCAGGTCGGCTATGCATCATGGCCTTGGTGAGCCGTTACCTCACCAACTAGCTAATGCACCGCGGGTCCATCCATCAGTGACACCCGAAAGCGTCTTTCAAATCAACACCATGCGGTGTCGACTGTTATGCGGTATTAGCACCTGTTTCCAAGTGTTATCCCCCTCTGATGGGTAGGTTACCCACGTGTTACTCACCCGTCCGCCACTCCTCTTTTCAAATGAGTGCAAGCACTCGGTAGAAAAGAAGCGTTCGACTTGCATGTATTAGGCACGCCGCCAGCGTTCGTCCTGAGCCAGGATCAAACTCTCATAATAAAAGTTGAACACAATCCGAAGATTGTTAAGCTCATTTGGTTGCTAGCATATTGCTTGCTTGTTAAAAATTGTTGTTTGTTTTTACCGTTGTAAAAACAACCTACACATTTGGTTCGTCTTACTTTGTTCAGTTTTCAAAGGTCTACTGTGTTACCTCGCAGCAACTTTTATATCATATCAAATCTTCGATTTGATGTCAACACTTTTTTAAAAAAAGTTTCAAAGTTTTTTTCTGCTTGATGTTATCGAATGTTTCGCGACAACTTCATTAGTTTATCAGGTTGTTTGTTATTTGTCAACAACTTTCTTCCTGATTTTCCAAGTTTTTTCAGTTATTGAAAGACCGTGGCGTTGAAATGGAAGATTTAGCTGAATTAGTTTTATTTTTACAAAAACCCTATATTGAAGACCTTGATCTGGCAACTTGTATTGAAAATATCGATAGCGTTCTATCTAAACGTGAAGTCCATAATACCATCATTACAGGTATCCAATTAGATATTTTAGCTGAAGAAAAAAAGTTACTTCATCCGTTACAAGAAATTCTAGAAGAAGATGAAGGTCTCTATGGAATCGATGAGATTTTGGCACTTTCGATCGTGAATGTTTATGGATCGATTGGATTTACCAACTACGGCTACATTGACAAAGTAAAACCAGGTATCTTAGCTAAATTGAATTCACATGAAGGACCACAAGTCCATACCTTTTTAGATGATATCGTTGGTGCAATTGCGGCAGCCGCAGCGAGTCGACTTGCCCATTCTCAACCAGATAAAAGTAGTATCACACAATAATTGTTCTTAAATACAAAAGCAAAACTCTACTGTCTCACTATTTATTGGTGACTAAACAAAAGAGTTTTGCTTTTATTTCTATTTTTAGCGTCGTATCAATTGCCTATACAGTAATTCTTACATTATAATAAGTTCAAAGTATATGACAATGTCTATACTTAAGTTTAAAGTTTGCCGCTATAGGCACAAAGAGTTCTTCCAACAGTTGTAAGTAAATTTTTCAGTCGTTGATTTTCTTCCCCAAAAGATAAATCAAAAGCCTATAGCGGTAAACTTTATTCATCTTACTTTTGAGAAAAAATAAAAAGACGATCCTGAGGTATAACTCAAAGAGTTGTATCTCAGGATCTTACTATTCGAATACACGATGAGAGCAAACGGTCCTCCATGCTTCGAGGATCGGAGCGAAACGAGAACCGTAGATGCAGAAGCAACTCATTCAATTATTGATTTGTTGACACAGCCATCTTGAGTGCTTGTAACGGATCAGAATGTTGAATCGTGTAAACAACTGCTCCTTCTTGCCATACCACTGAATTCGTTTGATAGCTATCACTCGTACTAGCTGTTAAAGAAATCTGACCAACGGTTTGAGGTGCTGGCAACATTGCTGTTTCTAAGTACGCAACAGCTTCTTTGGCCACAGGATCTGCCACTTCACCGTTGATGTTTGACGCTCGAACAACTAAGCTCCAATTTCCTTCCTGCCATGATAAAAAAGTAGAACCTGCCGCTCCTTGCTGATGCCCAGTTATTCCATAACCTAGATCAATCGGATTGCCACCATTATCGATAATTTGATTTACCGCACTAGCCGCTGCTTCGTTTGAAGCATAGTTTTTTTTCTCAAATGAAGCAATTGGTTGTAAATCATTGACGGCCAGATCATTAACCTCGATTGGGCTCGTTTCAGCATAATACAAAATTCTAAAATTAGCTTGATCTGCTGCACTCGTAGTCGCTGCAGTCAAATATTCAGCAGTTCGGCTCGTCAATATAGCCTGCGGTAGATGTGTAGTTGAAAATGCTGTATTTAATTGACTCAACACTGTATCGGCCTGTTTAGCTGGCGTATTGCTTTCTGTTTTTACGGAAGCATTACTTTCACTGGTCTTTGTTTCTGTTGAAGATGTAGATGTTTTTGTAGAGCTTTCGCTTGTACTTGATTTCGTGGTACTTGTGCTTGTTGATTTGGACGTTTGGCTCGTTTTTTCAGTATTTTTGGATGAACTAGAACTTTCTGCTGTCTTCCCTTTTCCCCCACAAGCAGCTAGTGATAGTCCTGCAATTAATATGAATGAATAAATCAATTTCTTTTTCATGATTTCCCCTCCTAGATGTTTCTTTCTTTTAGTTTATCATCAAATAGCTGATTACTCACTTTATATGATTATTACGTTAAATAAGTTGGAAATAAACAAAAAAAGAGAACGCCTATTCCATCTTCTAAACGTCCGAAGACGCCGACAGAATACCATTCTCGTGGGTTTGGCACCCAATGGGTCGTAAGGGGCTCGAACCCATGACCCGCTGATTAAGAGTCAGCTGCTCTACCAACTGAGCTAACGACCCAAATAATTAGTACTTAAATATTGTAGCACTTGAAAGTCGTTTGTTCAAGAGGAAACATTAGATCCAATGAAATAAATCACGACCATTTTATCTCATTGGATCTACTCTTTTTTATTCCCCTTGTTCTTTTTTTACAGGACAGGTCGTATGACAGTCGTCACAGCTTTTCCCTTTTTTGATTCGAGAATAAACAACATATCCTGCTCCACCAAAAATCAATACTGCTAAAATCAACGTTGCCATACTTTTACCCTCTTTCTAATGTTGCCATTGTGACAACTGGTGCTTCCGCTACTTTTGGTTTTCTAATTAGATAATAGCCCATAATGATTACGAATAGCATCGCTATAATTATTCCTACACCAACTTGGCCATTTTCAAAGATAACATGCCCAAACTGATAGATAATGAAACTGACTATATAAGCTAAACCGCATTGATACCCGATCGCCCCCCAAGTCCATTTCCAATCACCCATTTCTCTACGAATTGCACCAATCGCTGCAAAACATGGTGCACATAATAGATTAAAGACTAAAAATGAATAGGCAGCAACGGGGGTAAATGCGCCTTGCAATGCAGACCAAACTTCCACACCATCTTCTGATACTTCACCTAAATGACCAAACAAAATACCAAATGTACCAATCACATTCTCTTTAGCAACTAAGCCTGTGATTGTAGCAACAGCTCCTTGCCAAGTACCCCAGCCAAGTGGTGCAAATAATGGTGCAATGACTTTACCTAAATTTGCCAAAATACTTTGGTCTTCAGTGGCTTGTTGTAATGTAAATGTATACGTAGACGTAAACCAAATGATGATACTCATCACAAAAATAATCGTTCCGGCTTTTTTCACAAATGATTTACTACGATCGTAAGCATGACGGAGAACACCACGTAATTGAGGCATATGATACGCCGGTAATTCCATGATAAATGGTGCTGGATCTCCTGAAAACGAACGCGTCTTCTTTAATGCAATCCCTGATAACACAATCGCTGCGATCCCAATAAAATAAGCGGATGGCGATACCCAACTACTTTTTGGAAAAAAGGCCCCTGCAATCAAGGCAATAATCGGTAATTTCGCTGAACAAGGCATAAATGTCGTAACCATAATCGTCATCTTACGATCCTTTTCATTTTCGATCGTCCGACTAGCCATAACTCCTGGTACACCACAGCCTGTTGCAATCAACATCGGGATAAACGATTTTCCTGATAGACCAAATTTTCTAAATAAACGATCCATCACAAAAGCGATTCTTGACATATAACCACAATCTTCTAGAAAACCTAAACACAAGAATAAAACAGCTAACTGTGGTAAGAAACCTAAGACCGCGCCAACTCCAGCGATGATCCCGTCTAAAATCAAACTTTGCATCCACGGTGCTACATGCCAACTTGCTAATAAACCTTCAACCGTCGTCGGCACAATATTTCCAAATAATTCATCATTGATCCAGTCAGTGCCCATAGTCCCCACAGTTTGAATTGCTAAATAATAAACAAACCACATGATCAGTGCAAAAATTGGTAAGGCTAACCAACGATTGGTTACGATTCGGTCGATTTTATCACTTGTACTAAATGTAATTTCATTTTTTTCAATTGCACATAGAGCAGTCAAACGCGTGATAAACTCATAACGTTCATTGATCACGATCGCTTCACTATCATCACCAAAGATTTGTTCAGTGATCTTGATGATTTCTTCTATTTCCTTTTGTTGGTGTTCACTTAACTCAAGTTCCTCATGAACTCTAGCATCTCGTTCAAACAATTTAATGCTATACCAACGGGCTTGTCTTTCCAATACACTATTTCCCAAAACCTCCATGATTTCATTTAGTGCTGCTTCTAAACGATTATCATACGTTGGATAGTTCAACTCTGGAGGAAAAATTTCAGCAGCTTTTACAGCTTTTTTTACTAATTCATCTAGTCCTCGATTTTTTAAAGCACTAACACCAGATACATCCACACCTAAACCATAGGAAAGTTTTTCAATATTGATTTTTCTACCTGTTTTATCCAGAATATCCATCATATTCAATCCAACTACAACTGGAATACCTGTTTCCATCAATTGGGTCGTTAAATATAAGTTTCGTTCTAAGTTTGTCGCGTCAACAATATTGACAATAACATCTGGTCCACCGCTCAGTAAATAATCTCTGGCAACTACTTCTTCTGGAGTGTAAGGAGAAAGGGAATAGATACCAGGTAAATCTTGAATCGTTATTTGTTTGTTTTTTTTCAGTTTACCTTCTTTTCGTTCAACAGTAACTCCTGGCCAATTTCCTACATATTGATTGGCACCTGTCAGTGCATTGAAAGCTGTTGTTTTCCCACTATTTGGATTTCCCGTCAGCGCAATATGTTGCTCTTTCATCCTATACCCCCTCTTTCTGTACCAAGACTAGTTCTGCTTCATTTTTTCTTAATGTCAATTCATAGCCACGTAAATTGATTTCGATTGGATCTCCTAATGGCGCCATTTTTCTAACAAGTAAATCTACACCTTTTGTCAGCCCCATATCCATCAACCGTCTTTTGACAGCCCCTTGCCCATGAATACCAATTACACGCGCTTTCTCCCCAATTGTTAATTGGTCGAGAGACACCCAATTTTCTTCATTCATACTTTTTTCTACTATAATAATCTGTTTCAATACAGATAGGTTGATCGCAATTCGGCTATTGTGTAACAAAACAATACCGTTCTCACTCGAATAATTTACCAACACGACTTTCCCTCCTGGCACAAGACCAAGATTATTCAAATGCTTCTTCGCAAAACCTTCTGCCTGAATCTCTTCAATTGTATAAACCTTGTTTAACTTTGCTTGTGCCAATGTCAACATTGGATTACCCTCCCCATTCTAAATGCCACTATATGATAACGACGTTTCACTTTGTACTTTTCAATACAAAAACAACCACGCTAACTATTTGTGAAAAAGTTTCATTTTAATTATCAATGATATTGATAATCGTTCTCATTAAGTATACCTGTTTGTGAGACTTAAATCAATCTTCTTTCTACCTATAGTAAGAAAATATATTCTGCACTTAACTGGCTTAATTTGATTAGTGTCTCTCAGAACAATCGACCACTATATCTTGTGTTTTGCCAATTAGAAATTCCCTTGAAAATTTTAATAAATTTCTTTTTTTAACACGAAAATAGCAAGAATAGCCGCTCAAATCTAGAGAATACGTGCTTTCATATTTCTTTCAAAAACACAAAACATGGTATTCCATCCAAAAATGACCACAATATGTAGTGCCTAAGTGTTGACTTTTTCCCTGAGAGATTTATACTAGTGAAGTAAACTAATTGAGGGGGAATTAAAAATGAACGTAAAAATCTTTTCTAAAAATAATTGTATCCAATGTAAAATGGCAAAACGCTTTTTGAGCGAGAATAATATAGCATTTGAAGAAGTAAATATCGATATCCAACCAGACGCAATCGACTGGTTAAAAGAACAAGGATTCCAAAGTGTTCCGGTTATCACTTCTGATGCTACAACAGTTGTAGGATTCCGTCCTGATCAATTAAAACAATTGGCTAGCTAAAATGAAAATTGTTTATTTTACAGTCACCGGACAAACCAGACGCTTCATTAAAAAATTGGATTTAGCAGCTTACGAAATTGAGCCTGCGAATCCTTTTTTTGAGATAAATGAGCCTTTTGTCCTAGTCGTTCCTACTTATGACCAAGAAATCACTGAAGTAGTGAACGATTTTCTTGATTATAAGACCAATCGTGAACACTTACAAGGTGTAGCTGGCGGTGGTAATCTCAACTTTGCTGAATTATTTGTCTATACAGCAAAAGACATAGCACGCGATTACAATGTTCCAATGCTTTTTGCTTTTGAATTTAGCGGTACGAATGAAGATGTAGAATCCTTTAAGAAAGTAGTGAGTGAACTTGAGTCTAAAAGAAATTAAAGATGTCAGCTATTTTAAGCTGAATAACGAGATCAATCGTCCTGTAGATGGGCAAATCCCTTTACATAAGGATAAAGAAGCTTTGGAAGCCTTTTTCCAAGAAAATGTTCTTCCTAACACAAGAACCTTCAATACTATAGAAGAAAAAATCAATTATTTGATTGAAAATGATTACTTAGAAACAGCATTTATTGAAAAATATTCTATGGCCTTTATTGAAAAATTATACACATTTCTTGATGAACAACAGTTTGAATTCAAATCATTTATGGCTGCTTACAAGTTTTATTCACAATATGCCCTTAAAAATAATGCAGGAACAGAATACTTAGAGAGTTATGAAGACCGTGTAGCTTTCAACGCGTTATACTTTGCTGATGGCAATGAGGAATTAGCCTTAGTTCTAGCTGACGAAATGATCCATCAACGTTACCAACCAGCAACGCCTTCTTTCTTAAACGCTGGACGTAAACGCCGTGGTGAGCTTGTTTCTTGTTTCTTGATCCAAGTAACAGATGATATGAACAGCATTGGCCGTTCAATCAACTCAGCCTTACAATTATCACGTATTGGTGGCGGTGTGGGAATCACACTAGCGAACTTGCGTGAAGCAGGCGCTCCGATCAAAGGCTACGAAGGAGCTGCCAGCGGCGTGGTTCCTGTTATGAAATTGTTCGAAGATAGCTTTAGCTACTCTAATCAATTAGGTCAACGTCAAGGTGCTGGAGTTGTTTACCTAAACGTTTTCCATCCAGATATCGAAATGTTCCTTTCAACGAAAAAAGAAAATGCGGATGAAAAAGTTCGTGTGAAGACTCTTTCTTTAGGTGTTGTGGTTCCTGATAAATTTTATGAACTAGCTCGTAACAACGAAGACATGTATCTATTTAGCCCATATAGTGTTGAACGTGAATACGGTGTACCGTTCTCTTATGTTGATATTACAAAAGAATACGATAATCTAGTAGCTAATCCTAAGATTCGTAAACGTAAAATCAAAGCCCGTGATCTAGAAAATGAAATTTCTAAATTACAACAAGAATCTGGTTACCCATATATCATCAACATTGATACAGCCAACAGAAGCAATCCAGCTTATGGCAAAATCATCATGAGTAACTTATGTTCAGAAATCTTACAAGTTCAAACACCATCTGTTTTAAATGGCAAACAAGAATATGAAACACTTGGTACAGATATCAGTTGTAACTTAGGTTCAACTAATATCGTTAACTTGATGGACAGCCCAGACTTTGGTAAATCGGTTCGTGCCATGACTCGTGCCTTAACATTTGTAACAGATGCTTCTGATATCGATGTCGTCCCTTCTATTCAAAACGGAAACAAACTAAGTCACACAATTGGACTTGGTGCAATGGGTCTCCATACGTTCTTTGCCAAAAATCATATGGAATATGGTTCAAAAGATTCACTAGATTTTACTAATGTGTACTTTACTTTATTAAATTACTGGACATTAGTTGAAAGTAATAATATCGCTAAACAATACAATGAAACCTTCCATAATTTCGATAAATCCGATTATGCTAATGGTTCATACTTTGATAAATATATCGAAGGAGATTTCACTCCTCAATCAGATAAAGTCAAAGAAATCTTTAAAGATATCTTTGTCCCAAGTCCTGAAGACTGGGCGGATTTACGTGATGCAGTGAAAAAAGACGGTTTATATCACCAAAATCGTTTAGCGGTAGCACCTAATGGTTCTATCTCGTATATCAACGATACAAGTGCTAGTATCCACCCAATCACTCGTATGATCGAAGAACGTCAAGAAAAGAAAATCGGTAAAATTTACTACCCTGCTCCTTATCTAGCAAATGATACGATTCCTTATTACACATCAGCTTACGATATGGACATGCGTAAAGTTATCGACGTCTATGCGACAGCACAACAACATGTGGATCAAGGAATGAGTTTAACCTTATTTATGCGTTCTGAAATTCCTGAAGGTTTATATGAATGGAAAGATTCACCAAAACAAACAACACGTGATCTGAATATTTTACGTCACTATGCTTTCCATAAAGGCGTTAAATCAATTTATTATGTACGAACATTTACTGACGATGCTGAAGAAATCGGCAGCAACCAATGTGAAAGTTGTGTCATCTAGAAAAGCGGAACAGGCTCGTTTAGCTCTTGAGCAAGTTAGGAAATTTTTTCAAAGATGCTCTTCATCTTTGAAAAAATTTGTCTACTTGTCGATAGAGCTAGCCTGTGAAGCTGGATCAATGAAAAGCGAAACGAACTCGCCCAGCTCTGACTGAAAAATAGAAAAAAAGGATCGTGATGCTCTCTGTCACTAGCCTTTTTTATCTTTTTTCCAAAGAGCTAGTTCGTGAAGCTGGATCAATGAAAAGCGAAACGAACTCGCCCAGCTCTGACTGAAAAATAGAAAAAAGGATCGTGATGCTCTCTGTCACTAGCCTTTTTTATCTTTTTTCCAAAGAGCTAGTTCGTGAAGCTGGATCAACGAAACAAACAAGGCGCCCTCTGGTCGCCTTGTTCTATGATTTATTGTATTTTAACGTAATGGGAATGAGGAGGAAAATACATGGCAACATATTATGAAGCGATCAACTGGAACGCTATTGAAGATGTTATCGACAAGTCTACTTGGGAAAAACTAACTGAGCAATTTTGGTTAGATACTCGTATTCCTTTGTCTAACGATCTTGATGACTGGAGAACTCTTTCAGATCTTGAAAAAACCACTGTAGGGTATGTTTTTGGTGGTTTGACACTACTAGATACCGTTCAATCCGAAAGTGGAATGGAACAGCTGAGAAATGATGTCCGCACACCACATGAAGAAGCTGTCTTAAACAATATCCAATTTATGGAATCTGTTCATGCTAAAAGTTATTCATCTATTTTTAGTACGTTAAACACTAAAAAAGAAATCGATGAAATTTTCGAATGGACAAATACAAATATTTACTTACAAACAAAAGCTGAAAAAATCAATGAAATCTATAAAAATGGAACACCATTAGAAAAGAAAGTTGCTAGTGTATTTTTAGAAACATTCTTATTCTATTCTGGTTTCTACACTCCTCTTTACTACTTAGGGAATAATAAATTAGCAAACGTTGCCGAAATCATCAAATTGATCATTCGTGATGAATCTGTCCACGGAACATATATTGGCTATAAATTCCAATTAGGTTTCAACGAACTTACTGAAGCAGAACAAAGTGATATGAAAGACTGGATGTACAATCTTCTTTATGAACTATACGAAAATGAAGAACGTTATACAGAACAGTTATATGATGAGCTAGGATGGACTGAGGAAGTGAAAACCTTCTTACGTTACAATGCTAATAAAGCCTTGATGAACCTTGGTATGGACCCATTATTTGCGGATACAGCGAATGATGTTAACCCAATCGTTATGAACGGTATCTCTACTGGTACAAGCAATCACGATTTCTTCTCACAAGTCGGCAATGGTTACCTACTAGGGACTGTTGAAGCAATGAAAGATGACGATTATTTGATCGGTATGGATTAATCAAAAAAATAAGACTAAGATTAACCTCACACGGTTGTATCTTAGTCTTATTTTTTACATATCCTTTCATCGAAAAAAGTACTTCAAATAACTCGATCGTCTATGACATTTTCGTACTGCCCTTTTTAATCTTATATATTTTGCTAATATTTATAACTAATGTCTTGATCACCGCATAAACAGGGATACATATCAGCATACCGATGATACCTCCTACACTACCGGCCGCAATCAATACTAAGATAATCGTCAATGGATGAATATTCAACGATTTCCCCATTAAAAGTGGCTTGATCAAATTACCATCCAATTGCTGAATCACTAAAATCGATACTGCCATGTACAGCGCTTGCCAAGGCGAAATAAATAGACCGACCAAAATCGCTGGCACCGCCCCAATAAATGGGCCGACATAAGGAATAATATTCGTTAGACCACAAAAAACAGCTAACAACAACGCATAAGGTTGTTTAAATATCGTCATTGCAATAAAACTTAAAACTCCAATGATCAGTGCGTCTAAAACTGTACTGCTGATATAAGCTGATAAGGTCTGATTCAGCTCTCTGACGGTTTGACGTAACTCACTGCGGATACTCTTTGGAAAAAAGTGTGACAGTGCATCCAAAAACTTATGCCCATCTTTAAACATGAAAAACAAAATAAAGGGCACAGTGAAAAGCAAAATAAAGAATCTCATTAATAGCCCAACAATTTTAGATAGACTGCTTGTTACCCCCACAATAGCAAAATTCAAAATATTACTAATCGTAATGTTCGCTTTATCCAATTGTTCTTGAATATCAAAGCCTTTAAACGCATCTAAATCGCCTAAATCTTTCAACCATTGATTCATTTCTTCTGCATAACTTGGAAGAGATTGACTTAATTCCAAAGATTGATTGACCAATTGTGGAACCACATTCATGACAACCAACGCAACTAGAACAACCAAGATCGCAAATGAAAGCATAAAGCCTCCAATTCTAGGAAGCCCTCGTTTCTCTAAAAAAACGACGATCGGATCAAACATATAATATAAGAATCCCGCAATCAATAACGGCATAAAGACCGCCGATACCATTCCTAAAATGGGACTAAAGACATTGGGCATCTTTAATAAAAAGAAAACCCCAATAATCGTCAGTACAATTTCTACTGTCCAAAATAATAACTTTGATTGTTTAAATAAAGAACCCATACAAAACCTCCAATACATAGTAATTTCATTCTATCATTCTTTTCAAGTATAAAAAGATTTTTTTCACTTTAAACTGTTATCTTATCAAAAAATTTCTCTCTAATACTCATAACTTTTTCATGCTATACTTACGTTGTATAATTATTTGACCAAATCAATTACTTCAAGAGGTGTCTTATGACTATTTTAATTTATAAATTATTGCTAGGATTTATTGGCGGTAGCTTGATTGGCATGCTTTCATATATCATGGAGCTACTGACAAAGTCAGGTGTTATAGCTGTAGTTATTATCGCTATGTTCGTTTGTGGATTTGGTTCATGGCAAACTTGGGGCTTACTGATTTTATTTTTTTGTAGTTCTGCGTGCATTCATTTAGCAAAAAAGATACTCAAAATATCTGATATTGAATCTATTACTGAAAAAAAACATACAAGAGACGCTTGGCAAGTATTTGCTAACAGTCTTCCAGCAGTTATTTCATTAGTTCTTTTCTACTATACAAAAAATCAATTATTTATGGTTGGTTATGTTAGTGGTATCGCAGGAGCAACAGCTGATACCTGGGGCTCAGAAATCGGTATGTTAAGTAACAAACTCCCACGCTCGATTGTTTCATTTAAATCAGTTGAAGCTGGTCTTTCTGGTGGTGTTTCTGTTCTTGGCAGCCTTGCTTCTTTATTTGGTAGTTTGTTGATTTCAATCACCTTTTGGCTTCTTTATGGTTGGCATCACCTTTACCACTACCCCTTAAGTTTACTAATCATGGTACCGCTTATTTGCGGTCTTATTAACGCTCTTGTGGATAGCTTATTAGGCGCAACACTTCAAGTAAAGTATCGTTGTCTTATCTGTGGACAACTGACTGAACAAAAACAACACCATCTTCAACAAACGAAACAGATCAGTGGTATTTCCTGGCTATCAAATGATTGGGTTAATTTTCTTAGCGGTAGCTTAACAGTCTTGTTAAGCTGGAGCATACTTTTTTTCATCTAAATAGTAATAATATAAAAAGAAGGTTCACTTGAACATTTTCAAGGACCTTCTTTTTTATGTTTTTCAACGCAACTCAGATACTGACTAAACGCAATTTCGTTATATTTTTATAGATCGACAGATCCTCTATAACCTCTGCATAGGTCATGCCTTTTGGTAAATCGATCGTATAAATATTTGTGTAAATCTGCGTATCATCAACCAATACCACATTAAAGTTAACATCTTCTATTTCGATTTTATGTTCTTCAAAATATTGATTGATAAATTCTTTTGTTTCCTGCTTGTGGATATAACGAATTTCTAATTTTTTCGTTGTCGGAACATGAATTACTTTTCTAACTAATGTCAATGCAATGAAAACACCCACAAAACTAGTAATCGCAATAGCATAGTAGCCCATACCGATCGCAATACCTAATCCTGCTACTGCCCAAAGAGAAGCAGCTGTGGTTAAACCTGTCACCGACTGTTTGGTAACAATGATCGTTCCAGCGCCTAAGAACCCAATTCCACTCACTACTTGAGCAATTAGACGTGCTTGATCCGAACGAATCACACCAGTCAACTCTGGATGATTGATTGCATCTTGCAAAGCAGTCGCTGCAATTTCAACTTGAATCAAGGCAATAATTGTTGCACCCATACAAACTAAAATGTGTGTCCGCATACCAGCTGGTCGATTTTTGTATTGTCGTTCAAATCCAATCACGCCGCCAATCAGCATAGCCAAACATAGTCGTATAATAATCTCAGGAACTGTTAAACTTATATCCATCATACTCATTCCTCCTACTGCTCTTCTATTTCATTATAGCACTAATTTAGATTAAGAGAATGACGTTCCTCTCAACAAAAAACTGTGCCTAGGAGCTAACTATTTAAGTTAAATCCCAGCACAGCTCTATAAATTTTTATAATTTGCTTGCTGCAGCATCATCAATAATGACAACCACATCAGAATGATTTTGTAATGCACTTGCTGGTAGGTCAACAGAAACAGGACCATCGATCATGCCTTTGATTGCATCTGCTTTCGCTTCTCCATAAGCCATTAAAATCATTTTCTTCCCTTTCATGATTGAACCAATTCCCATAGAAACAGCTCTAGTTGGTACATCTTCCACTTTTTCAAAATTACGTTTATTCGCATTGATCGTAGATTCTGTTAATTCAACAACATGAGTTAAACTATCTAAAGGTGTTCCTGGTTCATTAAAACCAATATGTCCATTTTGGCCAATACCTAAGATTTGGATATCGATTGGATTACTATCGATAATACTTTCATAGTGCTTGCATTCAGCCGCTAGATCTTCTGCTTTTCCATTAGGTACATAGGTGTCTTTAAATGGTTTTTTATTGAATAATTGATCGTTCATGAAATAACGGTAACTTTGATCATCTTCTCCACCTAAACCAACGTATTCATCTAAGTTTACAGAAGTCATATCAGTAAAGTCTAAATCACTTGCAGTCATTTCTTTATATAAAGTTTCTGGCGTACTTCCTGTAGCAAGACCCAAAACTTTCGCACCATTGTTCATGCCTTCTTTGATCAGTTCAAATGCTTTTTTCCCGCCTTCTTCAGCGTTCGCTACTTTGATAATTTGCATTAAAAATTGCTCCCTTGTATTCAGATTTGGTATAGTCCAATTATAACACCGTATAAAAAAGATTTCTAGTCTAAAGTAGGTGGAAATTAAAAAAACTTCTATTCTGATTAAGAATAGAAGTTTTAGCTTTAGTAACCATCTCCTGAATAAGGAGTTTCTTCTGCAATTACATTTTGATCAGTATAATTGTTAGGATCAACACCTGCAGCATCTTGAGTGTAATTATAGCTATTAGAAGCATCTGATACGCCATTGCCTCCATACTCATATGAGCCAGCCTCATTACCATTAATATAACTATTATAGTTACTATTATCTTGTGCTTGCATTTTTTTATTTTCAGGTAGCCCTAGCTGCGCCCGCAGATCCGTTTGTATATCGTATAACTTAGTTGGGTCCAAAATTTGGTAATAAATCCCACCAATTTCTTGACCCTCACCTTCTAACTGTAAAGAATCAATATCTTTGAAAGCAGGCATATATTTTTTCTGGATATCAACCATATTGTCCCAAGTTAAGTCAGTTTTTACATTATCTTTTACTGCATCTAAAATTTTTCTATATTTAGCAACACCATCTAAACTGATGACTTTATTGACAATTTTTTCAACAACTTCTCTTTGACGACGCTGACGCCCAATATCGCCTTCCGGATCTTCCTCACGCATCCGTGCATAGGCTAGGCCAGTCTCACTATCAAGTTTGATATGACCTTTAGGAACTGTAATACCATCTAACGTAAATTCAAATGGGTTATCCACTTCAATACCGCCTACAGCATCAATTAAATCTTTCATACCTTTCATATTGATCGATACATAATTATCAATTGGAATATCCAATAGATTTTCAACCGTATCAATCGCCATCTTCGCACCACCAAAAGCATAGGCGTGATTTAATTTATCTTCGGTCCCATATCCAACAATATCAGTTAAAATATCCCGATCCAAACTAATCATTGTGGATTTTTTTTCTTTAGGATTAATAGTAACTACCATAGTCGTATCAGAACGACCTTGTTCTGTTCGTCCTAAATCTCCAGTATCGATTCCCATCAGTAAAACCGAAAAAGGTTCTTGTGCATCGATGTTGACAGCCGTCTCTCTTCGTTTAGAAGTTCGATCGATTGATTCATAGACACCTTTTACGGTACCAGTTGCATCTGAATACATTTTAATCCCATATGCACAAAAACCCGCAACTGAAACAAGAACTAATCCTAAAGCAGTTAATATTACTTTTTTCCATAGGTTCATAAGACACTTCCTCATTTTTGCAAGAATAATTCATGAAACCTATTTTCTCACAATTTGAATCATGCCGCAACTTTTTTGGGGAATTGGCATGATATCTTAATGTATTTGTAAAAAACGATTTAACTAAACCAAGTGATATATTCAAATTTCTTATTCAATACTGGAATAAAGACAGAAAAAAACTATCCCACTTCTCTTAGCTAAACATTATCACTTTGTTGATTTACTACATTAGTTAAATGATGCACTATTAGCAATAATTTCTAGGATACGTTGAGAAGCATTACCATCTCCATAGGGATTTTTAGTTCGTGACATTTCCTGGTATTTTTGAGGATTCTCTAGTAGCTCTGATACCGCTAAAAACACAT
Source organism: Enterococcus rotai (assembly GCF_001465345.1). Classification (NCBI taxonomy): domain Bacteria; kingdom Bacillati; phylum Bacillota; class Bacilli; order Lactobacillales; family Enterococcaceae; genus Enterococcus; species Enterococcus rotai. The sequence continues at coordinate 321,653 of NZ_CP013655.1, forward strand.
CTTGTGTCTTTGTTCCAACTAACTTTAAGGTACCAGCATCAACACCTTCCGGCCGCTCCGTGGAATCTCTCAAAACTAATACTGGAACTCCTAAAGAAGGTGCTTCTTCTTGAACGCCACCTGAATCGCTAAGAATTAAATAGCTTCTTGCTGATATATTGTGAAAATCAATTACATCCAAGGGTTCAATTAAGTGAATTCGAGGATGATTTTCTAAAAACTCATTGACCAAATCTCGAACTATGGGATTTAAATGTACTGGAAAAACAACTTCAACATCTTCAAAAGTATCTGCAATTTTCTGAACTGCTTTAAATACTTCTTCCATAGGTGCACCTAAATTCTCTCTTCTATGCATCGTCATTAAAAGTATTCTATGAGATGAAGGAATCTGTGTCAAAATGGGATGCTGATAATCAGTTTTTACAGTAGATTTTAATGCATCAATTGCCGTATTACCTGTAACAAAAATCTGTTTAGCAGGATGATTCTCTTTTATCAAATTTTTTCGACTTTGTTCTGTGGGGGCAAAATAAAAATCAGATAAGACATCTGTAACTTGCCTATTCATCTCTTCTGGAAATGGTGATTGTAAATTTCCAGTCCTAAGCCCAGCTTCAACATGACAAATTTTTACGTGATGATAAAATGCAGAGATACTTGCCGCGAATGCTGTTGTTGTATCTCCATGTACCAAAATAACATCTGGTTGTGTTTCCTCAATTATTGGATCTAAGCCGACCAGAACACTGGCAGTAATCATTGACAATGTTTGATTTTTCTTCATAATGTTTAAATCATAATCTGGTACAATATGAAAAGCATCTAAAACCTGATCTAACATTTCACGATGTTGAGCAGTAACCACCACAATAGATTCAAATTGATTTTTTTGAAATTTTAAAGCCTGAACAACTGGAGCCATCTTGATAGCTTCGGGCCTAGTTCCAAAGATAGCCATTACTTTTATTTTTTTCACGGTATTCCCTCCAAAGAAACATTATAATTTATAGCTGTTTTCAATAATATTTTGTGTATCCAAAATAACTTTATCTATAATTTTTGAAACATTTTTTTTAATATGTGTATGTGCAACCATAACCACAATTAATTCGGTCTGAGCAAGAAACTCATCGAAATTCATTAACTGGTTATCTATAATTTGAGTTGTTAGCATTGGATCATAGACTTTTAAAGGTGGTGCTAAATGTTTTTCCATTTTTTCAAGTAATTGTAAGGTTGGACTTTCCCTTACATCGTCTACATCAGGTTTATAAGTCAGTCCATACAAACCAATTTTATTCATATCTGTTATCTGATATTTTTTCATAAGTGTATGAATTCTCTCAAGAACATGCTCTGGCATTGAATCATTGATTTCTCTCGCTGTTAAAATAATGTTTGCTAAGCCAGGATAGTCCCCTACTAAAAACCATGGATCAACAGAAATACAATGACCACCAACACCAGGTCCAGGATTTAAAATATTCACACGAGGATGCATATTTGCAATATCAATAATTTTATGAACATCCAGATTATCAAAACGACAAATCTTTGTTAGTTCATTTGCAAAAGCAATATTAATATCTCTATATGTATTTTCTACAACCTTTGTCATTTCAGCAGTTCTAATATCTGTAACAACAATTTCCGCTTTACAAAAAGACTGATAGATAGATTTTACTTGTAACCCAATTTTTTCATCATCTGCCCCAATTGTTCTAGAATTATAATTTAATTCTTCAATCATATTACCAGGTAAAATTCTTTCTGGTGCATGAACTAAATGAATTAATTTATTAGTTTGAGACATCCACTTTTCAACAATCGGTCGAATATATTTATCAATCGTTCCAGGAGAAACGGTTGACTCAATGACTAAAATCGTTTCTTCGGCACATACTTTGATAATACTTTCAACTGCTTTAATAATAAAATTAGGATCAACTTTTTTATTTTCTTTCTCATAAGGAGTTGGAACAGTCACAATATACTTATTTGTTGTAACATAATCTGTTGTAAATACTATTTCTTGATTGATAGCTTGTGTAAATAGTTCTTTTAAGCCTTTTTCTTCAAAAGTTGTTTCCCCAGCATTTAACGTCTGAACTAATTCTTTATTGTAATCTGTTCCGACTATTTTTTTTCCATTAGCAGCCAATATTAAAGCAGTTGGCAATCCAATATAACCTAACCCTATTATGTTAATCATATTCTATTCACTCACTTTCTAAAAATAGTGTTTCGTATTCATCAACAATTTTACTCCAAGAATAATGTTGAATAATTCTTTTTTCTGCTTCATTTTTCATGTAATTGATTTCATCGATACTTAAACAATCACAATAATCAATCAAATGAGCCAAATTATTTTTTTGTTTTGTAAAATAATAGGCACCTTCCCTGCCAACTTCTTTGTTAAATACTACATCTAATAACAAATTGAGTTTCGTTGATGCTAATGCTTCCAATAAAGATGGATTTGTACCACCAACTTCATGCCCATGTAAATATCCATACGCCATTTCCCTTACTTTTTTTAATAATTCTTGATCGTATATCGTTCCCACAAATTTTATCCTAGAATCTGTTGTAAAATTTGTTGCTTTTGATAAATCTTCATAAAAATCATTTTTTTCCACATTTGATATAATAACTAAACTTTTACTAGATTTAGATTTCATAAATTCGCTAATCATCAACTTATAATTATTTTCCGGTACAAATCTACCTACAATCAAATAATAATTCCCTGCTTCAATTTTATGTCTATTGAACCAGTCAATAACCCTCAGATCATCATCATTACAAATTGATTTTACGACATCAGCGCCATAAGCAATAAAAGTTGTTTTAGGTGAAAATTGACGATATTTTTCTTTTATATAAGCTTCAATTCCAACTGAATCACAAATTAACAAATCACTATGTTTAACCATTAATCTTTCTGAATATTTCCAATAAGCCCTTATTAATTTAGACCATTTGCTCCGTTTCCATTCATGACCATCTGGATTAACATAAAGTTTAACACCTAATTTATTTAATTTTTTTTTGTAATATCCAATAAGTGGACCTATCCTACAAGCTAATATGTAAATCGTACAATCTGAAAGATGATTACTTTTTATATATTTTATCGTCTTTTTTAAACTCATCAAATCATAAAAAACTGCTCTTGAACTACCAACATTCGGTATAGAAATATTAAAACAACGCGCACTATTATATTCAAACTCTTCAGTATTTTGCGATAAGCAAGATACATGATACTTTATGCTATTTGTTACTTTTTTTTTAGTAAGGGAATCAACAAAAGTCTCAAATCCTCCATAATTTGCAGGAATTCCTTTGGAACCTAATATGAAAATATTTTTCATTCCGTATAACCAGCCTTCCTATATAGTTCTAAAATTCTTTTAGTATGTCGTTTCATATCAAATGTAATGTCCATATTTAAAATATTTTTATTGACCTGATTAATTAGTTCTCGATTTTCTAGCAACTCCTGAATCTTTACTTTTAAATCATTTACATCTGGATTAAAAATGAAGCCTGTTACATTATCATTAATTAATTCACTACTTCCAACGTTTGTTGAAAATAAAATAGGTATCCCATATGATAAAGCTTCCAATGCCACAAAGCCAAACGTTTCTTTCCATACACTTGGAACAACTAGCAAATCTGTACAATTAAAAATTTCCATTAACTGTTGCTGCTGATACCGGCCCTTGAATGAAAAGTAATAATCATTATAGTCTTTGGGTTCTCTATCATCTCCATAAAAATTTAAATGCCAATCATTAATATTCTCTTCCAACAAACGTTGAAAAGTATTATAAATTAGATTAAAACCTTTATATACCTCTTGTGGTCCTAAATAAGTTATTTTTAGTGGTTCATTTTTTGTGACTATATACTCTTTTCTTCTATCTTCTATAGATTTATGTGTAATCGGAACTACAACCCCATCGCATTGCAAAAATTTTTCAAACTCTACTTTAGCAAGTTCACTATTAAAATGAAATAGATCAACAAGTGAAAACATTTGAAGATAATAGTTTCTTAATTTTATTTGATTTCTATTTTCTTCTGTAGAATAATTTTGTCTCTTTTTTGCAGCAACACTATTCTTTTTTCTTTTTCGTAAAAACTTAACTACTTGTGTGTCTTTAATCAATTTATATGTTTTTGTCTGCATAGCGACTAACAGTTTCTTAGAAAAGGGCGAATCACCGCAAACAGAACAGCTTACATCACAATTAGTAGCTAAATACTCTATATCACCAGCCAAAATTTGGGGACATAAACCATAATAATCATGACTAGTATAAATTATTTTTATTTTTAATCTCTTTGCCGCAAGTAAAAACTCAATAGGAAGCCCCATTAATGTGTGAACGTGCACAAGATGAATATGATTATCTGATAAAAATTCTAAAAAAAGATGTTCATTGTTTGGTTTCATAAATAATTTAGCCTCACCAATTCCATTCAATAAAGGAATAGGTAAAGGATTTATTAATTCAAAAAGAGTTATATCATTATAATCACTTTTTCGTTTTATTTTGGATTTACCAGACAACTGATAACTACCTGGAAAGAGTAAACAGACTTTATATCCAAATTCTAGCTCTGTTTCCATTAAATCAATAGAATACTTTGTTAACCCACCTGTCCGATAAGGAGGAACACCTAATGTATAGTGAAGTATAGACACCCAGATCACCCAATCTCATTGTTTTTGACTAATTAACTTCTCTATTACTGCTGCATTAAATTAGAGAAGTCTAATCCAGTACTTTGACATTTATACTGTTTAATATTATTCAGAAGATAAAATCGTATCAATCATATCTACTCTATTTGACCACATATTATTTTTTTTGTACTCCCTAATTTTTTCCTTATAAAATAAATATTTTTCCCTATCTTCCATCAAATCAATTATTTTTTCAGCAAACTCTTCCTTAGTATGATCTGTAACTATTCCAATTTGTTTTTCTTTGATAAACTCCCCAACTTCTCCATGATCAATAGAGATAATTGGTTTTTCAAAGCTAATGTATTCAAACAGCTTAACTGGCAAACATAATTTTGTATACTCATCACCATTTCTAGGTATGATCGTCACAGAAGATTTATCATAAACTTCTTTAATAGTTTCCTTTGAACAATGAAAAATTGAAAGCCACTGACACATTTCATTCATTTTTATTAATCGTAAATTTTCATCATATTCTTCTTTTCTACAAACAATATTTAACCTAACTCGCTCTTCACTTCTATTAATGTAGCTAAAAACATCCAATAGCAAATCAATTCCACTAAATTGATTTGCTAATTCACCCACATATAAAGCTGCTTTTTCCGTGAAAAGAGGTTCATCAATATCATCACAACCTGGTGGTAATAATTCTACTGTTGCATTGGGTATATATTTTAGGAGTTCCTTTTTAAAGGTTTCACTTTGGACAAAAATAACGTCACAAATTTTGTTTAAAAAATGAATATATCTTTTATTAACAAACGGAACTAGAAAATTCTTTAAAGTTCCAGTTGATACTTTGATCTTATACGCCCAGTACATATCGCGATAATACAAAGCTATTTGTCCAATATTCAGCTTTTTCAATAGAAATAGTAACTTAGTATCTGTCCACCTAGTAACCCCAACTCGCGATTCGATATAGCAATAATCATATACTGTCTTTTTTTTTCTTAACTGATAAAAAATTTTAAACCGCTCGCTCGCATTTTCTCCTTGAATAACATCAACTTTTTTATATTTCTTTTCTAATTCTTTTCTTATCGTCATTGAACGAACTGTTGGCCCTGAGTTCAAGTTATTGTTGTTTATATCTGTTAATATAATATACAAAACATTCATATTAATGTTTCCCCCTGATTAACCATTCTTATATTTTTCAAATTTAAAAACAATAAAAAAATGAAAGATACTGTTGGTGTATAAATGATTTGTGCATTCATATATGTGGTAAGGATCAAGCTCAATATATAGCTAATAAGCAATGTCGCAAATAGCAGATTTTTAGTTTCTTTATAACAAAGGATCAAATACCAGATTGACTTTATTAACAATATACCAAACAAGCCTAAACCTATTAATCCAAACTTAACTCCTAAAGTAAGGTAAATATTATCAATAAAATTTCCTACAAAAGAATACTTAAAATCTTGACTATACACTGTCAGCTGAGCTCCTATTCCTTCTCCCAGCTTATTATCTATCACTCTATTCCATGCAATTTGATTAGAATTACTTCGAACATTTAAAGACTCCAAATAATTTGTAGAAAATCGATTTTGTAAAATCCCTCCAGTTTCATTACTAGTATTAAATTCACTCCGCAGGCCAACAGATAAAACTAAAACAGTTAGTATAGCTGCTGCTAGCAAGAAAATACTTTTCACACCTATTTTTTTTGATTGAATTGCTTTAAATGCTACATAGAGATGAATTAAGATTAAACTTGCAATTGCTAACAAAATTAGTGTTCTATTCTGAGAAAGCAAAATTGCAATAATATTTAATAGGAAAATGCATAATGACAAAATCTTCTTTGGTTTCTTTTTAGAAATTAATTTGTAGTAGAGTAGGCTACTAGTAAATAACAAAAAAGAAGTATTTCCAAAAGCAATTCTGTTGGTTCCTTCCCACCAAGTACTCAGCCTTTCTCCGTAAATCAATGATAATGAGTCTTTAAAAAACAGAGAAATAATAATAATAATAACTGAATAAATAACGCTCATAATACATACTACATTTAGGGTCCGAAAAAAATCTTCTTTATCTTTTACACAAAATTGAATAACTAAATACAAGACAAACTTATTCATGTAAATTTTTAAATCTTCATTTACAAAAGCATTCCCATTAGTTATTCCAATAGCAAAATATATCAACACTAGCACTAGAAGAAGCAGAAAATAGAAATCCTTTCCCTTAAATAAAATTGTTTCGCTTTTTAACAATTTAAGAGCCCACAACACTAATATAAGAAAACTAATATAGAAAGATATATTAATCTCAAAAATATCTAGCATCAACTTACTTGTTATATATGCATTATTAGGAAAAGCAAAAATCGAAAATAATAGAACTGTGAAAAGCTTATTTTTTTCGTTATTCATTAAAAACCATGTACCTATCAGTAATAATATATATCCCAATATCTTCCTCACTTTCGTCAGAAAAGCTAGTCGTTTAAAATTTCACTATATATTCGTTCTAACTCGCTATTTTGTTTATTCATATTAAATTTCTCGACTATTATTTTTCTAGCATTTCTTCTAATTTTGTTGTCTGTAGACAAAACTTCCACCATTTTTTTAGCGTAATTCTTTACATCTTTTTCATCTACTAAAAAACCATTTTCTCCATCTTCAATCAATTCAGGTATACCAGCATGATTTGTTGATACAACTGTTAAACCAACAGCCATCGCCTCCATTAAAACAGTTGGAATTCCTTCTTTATCACCATTTTTTGCTGTTATACTATGATGTACAAAAACATCAGCACTTTTCATTAGTTGCTGGACTTCTTCTTTTACCACCTTTCCAACAAAAACAACAGAATTTTGGAGTCCTTTTTTTTTGACTACTTCTTCAATTTTATTTTTCAATAATCCATCACCAGCTAAAATTAATTTTGCTCTTGGATAAGTTAATACTAGTTGCTCAAATGCCTCTATTGTATATATATGACCTTTTTTTTCAACAAAGTTAGATACTTGAAGAAATGTAATTTCTTTTTTTAAGTGATATTTTTCAAACAGATTTTCCTTTTCTTCAAATTCAAATTCAGATACTGGAACACCTATATAGTGAACATAGCTTCTTTCCGTTCTTAGTCCATATGGAATCAATTCATTCATCATGTTCTGTGATACAGTGATAACGTGGGCATAATTAAAAAGGGATGAAATATGTTTGCTATAGATTTTGTCCTTTAATAATTCAGAAGCATCATAACCATGAAAAGTCACCAATAAAGGAACTTTTTTATTTTCTGCAATTGGAAGCATCTCTAACCCAGCAGGTCCGAAATGTGCATGAATCAATTCAATTTCATTTTCGCTAATTACTTTATTAAAATATTTTTGTTGACTAGCCGATAGTAATGTGTATTTAGATTCAATTTTTTTCAAACATCTTGTTATCATTTTTTCAACTGTTTTTTTAGACTTTCCAACTATCTTGTTATAAGGAAAAATATTTATATTCTCAACTTTATTAGCTCCTACAAAAATATCAAATTTTTTTGATACTCCTTTGAGTTGTCTATAAATAAATGTCATAGAAATAGTTAAATAAACTTGTTGATAAAGCAAAATTTTCTTCTTCATTCTATTTTCTCTTCCTCCATAAGAACAAATATAAATATACATTGTAAATAATTGAAGTTACAACAATAATAGTTAATGTAGATATAGATGCACCAATTGCTGAATAATTTTGAATAAGATAATAGTCCAACCCTATATTTGCTACTCCTACAATAAGATTCGCGATAAAAAGAAATTTAATTTTTTTCATCATAGCTAGAACATTACCAGCTGGGATTCTAAAGGAAGCCGCTATAAAATAGCTTACAGATAGAACTCTAAAGTAAGAAGTACTGTCTAAATAGCTATTTCCAAATAGAATTCTAATTATGAGTGGCGCAAATGCCACTAAAACAATCATCATAATAAAATTAAACAGAACTAAACTCAATTGAAGTTTTTTGTACATCTTTAAAACCCATTTTCTATTTTCTCTATTTTTAGCAAAATAAGGATAAACAAAAGTCATAATAGAAATAGGAATGAAATTTAAGGCAAATGGAATTATTGTAGCGGCTTTATAGTTAGCTAATATTTGATTATCCTTGATTAAATAGCCAATTAAAAAGATATCAATAAGGTAAACAAGCGATGAAATGCTATTGCTAAACATTAAAGTAATGGAATAAGAAAAAAATTCCTTTTTTGTTTTTCTATCCAACATTACTGACTTATTTGACAAAACTTTTTTCTTACGCAACCAATAGATACCGATTCCTATCGAAACAAAATAAGCAAGATAACTAGCAAAGATAATCCCAAAAATTCCAATAGATATTGCTCCTGTAACAGCTAATAAAAATATTAGCATTGTATTTATTGTGCTTAACTTAGAAAATTCAAGATTTAATAAACTCGTACGGAAATAAATTTGCAAACATTCAAATAAATAAATGAACATTGGTAACAATGACATACAAACCAAAACAATTTTCAATTCCGTCCCTACTTCATTTGCCCGATAGGCATAACATAAAATAAGACCTGAAATTATTAGATTGAACGGAACAGCTATTTTAAAACTAAAATTGAAAAATGAATTTCTTTCTTTAACGTTTTTAGCTTCACTACCAAATTGCATTAACGCATAGTTTGTTCCTAAACCAATAAATAGAACAAAAATGTTTACTATATTTTGAGCTTGGCTATAAATACCAAAATCATTTTTTGAAATTAGACGAACTAAAAAAATCCCACTACAAAATTGAATAATTTTATTTAATGTACTTGCCCCAAAAATATAAAAAAAACCTTTTTCTCGTAACTTTCTAAAAAAACTATTCATCATATTTACCTTTTAACTTAAGAGTTGACAACAAAGTCAGCACTTGCATTTTTTCGACCAAGATGCCTTTTTCAAATAAATCCATTGCCATATTTGATACTTCATCGTCTAATAATTCTAAGAAATGATAGTTCTGTTTGTAATAATCATTAATGAACTGATTAAAGGTTGTATTGTTACGATACCAATAATCAAAGGGATTCATCCCATTTTTTGAGTTATATCCAAACAAATTAGGTAATTTCAAAATTTTCAAAATTTTATTAACAATTTTCCGAATAAATGTTTTACTTTTAATAACTAATTGAGGCGTAGTTATTTTTGAATTTATCGACTCATATTTATATTTTGCAGCTTCGGGATATTTTTTCATAATCCACTTATAATAAAGAGCATGTTCACTTCTAATTTCAACCGGGATGTTTAAACAGTACTGCATAAAATCTACATTGCAAAAAGGTGATAATGATTCTGTAAACTCTTGAAAAGCAAAGTTGCCATTTAATGCAAAATTGATTCCTCTATTATAAACTTTAAATAATTCATCATTCGCATAATTTCCTAAGCTTATTTGCTCTAATTTATCTATATATCTTTTAGAATATGAATAGCTTTTAAAATCTAAGTCTATCTGCTTTGTTTTATTGAATGCACCAACAATAACATCTCCTAATTGCCCTGTGTGAATCATTCCATAGCCTGAAATATTTAGTTTCTCAATACAATTATGTGAATGAGCAATCCCGTAATATATAGAGCTTCCGAATGAAATATTAGCTATTTTATCGATTTCATACAAAAAGTTAGCATCATCTAGTGATTTAAAAATAAATTCATGTTTTAAGTCTGCCGCAATAGTCGCTGCAATAGTTGCATCCATGTAACCGGTTTGTGAAAAAGTATAATTGAGAATATCGTTATAACCCAGATTTGCAGCAACTATATTCACCATTCTTGAATCTAGTCCTCCACTTAATGAGGCAATATGTTTATAATTATATTCACAATCTTTTTCAAATTGTAATTTAACAGCCTGACAAAACAATTCATCCATTTTTGAAATAATTGTATCAATTGAATCATAATGAAGTTCTTCATTATTAAACTTAAAATACGAATATATTGCCATTTTATTTTTTTTTACTTTTATATAACTTCCAGCATCAAGTTTTTTAACTTGTTTCAATAAAGTTCGATCTTCCAACATAAACCCAAGAGTCAGTAGAGAAATACACGATTCTCTATCAATTTCATTTTTTTTCACTTTTTCATCAATTAGTAATTCTTCCAACCTTGAAGAAAATATAAAGCTATCTTCAAAATCAGAGTAGAATATTTTTTTATCAGCTCCAAGAGTCAGTAGAGAAATACACGATTCTCTATCAATTTCATTTTTTTTCACTTTTTCATCAATTAGTAATTCTTCCAACCTTGAAGAAAATATAAAGCTATCTTCAAAATCAGAGTAGAATATTTTTTTATCAGCTAATTGATCTGTATAAACAAAAAGTTCATTTTTTCTTTTATCATATAAGGAACATGAATAACTTCCTCTAATATCTTTAAAGAAGTTCTCTCCATTCTCTTCATACATAAGAATTATTACTTCTGAAATATATTTTGTTTTATATATTCTTTTTAACTCAGTACTATTAAGTAACACACCATCGCTAACAACAATATAAAAATCATTCTCAAAGAAAATTTTATCGTCTTCATATTTTTTCACAACTGAACTTCTTAAATAAATTTGTCCAAATTTTGTTTGATTTGTACGCAATGACGAGTTTACAGCTAACTTTACTTCCTCAACTTGTCCATTTTTATTATACTGCCCAAATATACCTACCATTTTATAGCTCCTATCAAAATTTCAATACATTTCATCTATTATTGAGATTTATGAATTAAATATTCCTTTACTAAGACTCATCTTTTATTCATATTAAATCAAACCCTAAATGATATTATTTTACTAAAACTCTATTAGAGATAACAATTAACAATAAAATACAATCTCTGCATTATATTGTTATCCATTAATATGCCCCTCTAGATAAAAACATTACTTTGATCGTCTGAAAAATAATCTTCAAATCATTGCCCATAGATTGGTTCTCAATATATTCCAAATCAAACTCCACCATCTCATCAAAGTGAACATCATTACGCCCTCTAATTTGCCATAACCCAGTACAACCTGGTTTTACACTCAAGCGCAACATATCGCGTTTACTATACTCATCAACTTCTCTTTGCAAAGGAGGTCTAGGTCCAACCAATGTCATTTCTCCCTTTAATACATTTAAAAGTTGAGGAAGTTCGTCAATACTGGTTTTGCGTATTTTTTTCCCAATTTTTGTTACTCTAGGATCTTCTTTGATCTTAAACATGGCGCCTTCAATTTCATTATATTCAAGTAAATCGTCCAACTGCTCTTCAGCATCTGTACACATTGAACGAAATTTATACATAGTAAACAAGGCTCCGCTTTTTCCTACTCTTTTTTGAGAGAAAACTACAGGTCCTTTAGGGTCTTCTTTTTTTATTAGGATCGCAACGATAAGTAGTACTGGACTCAATAAAATCAGCCCTAATAAACTACCTAGAATATCTAAACCTCTTTTGGACACACAAAAAAATACAGATTGTTGTCCAAATTTTTCACCTAAAGTTGAATCAACAAGTTTATCATCTGATTTTATTCCTTCTTTTTGTCTCGTATTTACAACAATCCTTGCAAACTTTCCCTCCAAATTTAACACTCCTTTTAAGACAAATTAAACAACACCAACAACCAAGTTATGCATTTTTTATACAACAACCACTATGTATTATATGCATACCAACAACTATAATATGTTAATTTTTCTGTTTCTAAAACAAACCAAATTTTTTACTTTTAATCGCCGTAAATTCCGGTCTTTGAACATCATCTCCATTCAAAATATCTTTAGCCATCTGCTGCATCGATTCAACATGTTCCCTTCCCATGTCTTTTTCGATTGCTTTAAAGGCTTTTTCCATAAAAAAACCGCGCTTTTCAATATTATGGGCATCAGAAGCCATCATATAGACCATGTTATGAGCGACCATTTGTTTCGCTGTACGCTCAATCTGTTTGCCAAAAACACCAACATAACTAGGCGCTGTCAATTGTGTCAACACACCCATTTCTAAAAACGGCAACAATCTATTTGGCTCTTCAATAAATCGACTATTCCGTTCTGGATGGACAATTATTGGTGTATGACCTGCTTCCAACAGTTTAAAAAATAATGGCTCTGTATACGCAGGAATATCATTACTTGGAAACTCAATTAAAATGTAGCGATTCGCAAGATCCGCAAATAAAATATCTGCTTTTTGGATTTGCTCTACTAGATCTCCACCGATCCGTACCTCTTGACCTTCATACAAGGTAAGAGGTATATTTCGTTGATCTAATTCTTCTTGCAATCCTGCTACTTGGGTAATTACCTGACTAGCAGGATTATCATATTTTCCATTATTATGATGAGGTGTACACAAAATATGTGTGATTCCTTGTTTAACAGCCATTCTTGCCATATCAAGTGAATCGTCGATCGTTTTAGCTCCATCATCAATTCCTGGCAATATATGGCAATGCAGATCAATCATTGGCTTTTTCCTCTCTCATCAATTATTATGAACCATAGTAATATCCTTGATCTTCTATATTTTTTGATCCATTGTACACAACGCCAAGAATATTTGCATTCACTAGTTCCATTAGACTTTTAGCTTTTAGTAGTGAATCTTTCTTTGACACATTTTCTCGGACTACCAAAATTGTACCGTCTGATTTTGATGCTACAATCTGCGCATCCGTTACAGCTACGACTGGTGGCATATCAAAGATAACCAAATCATATTGCTGTTTCAATTCTTGAATCAGCTCTTTCATTCTTCTTGAATCTAATAACTCTGAAGGATTGGGTGGTTTAGGTCCACTCGTCATCAAAAATAAATTATCTACCCCAGAATTCTGGACAACTTGATGCAAGACGGTTTCACGGCTACCTAACAAAGTACTTAGCCCACGCGCATTATCTAGTGAAAATGTTTTCGCTACTGTAGGTTTACGCATATCTGCATCTACTAATAAGACTCGTTTACCTGAATTGGCAAACACAATAGCCAGATTAGCAGAGGTTGTTGATTTCCCTTCACTTGGGCCAGACGAAGTAATTACTAAGGTTTTCAAATCTCTATCCACCATCGCATATTGGATATTCGTGCGAATCGTTCGATACTGTTCTGAAATTGGTGATGATTTATCAGCTAAAGTAATTAAACTCACTGCTTTTGTTTTCTGTTTTTTTTGAGCTCTCACTATATTTGTCATGCTATACTCCTTTAAACTCTAGGACGACTTCTACGGATTGGTGGCGTAGAAGTATCTGATTTGCTATTTGGCGTTTCTGTAGTTCTAGGTATTTCTCGATTTACGGTTCTAGACTCACCAGCAAATTTTTCAACCGGTGATGGGGTACGAATTACTTTTGCATTCAATTCCTTGGCAGTCATATTAGGTACAACACCTAAGATAGTGAAGCCAAGATCTTCTTCTACAAAGCTATCATCTTTGATTGTTTTATCGAATAGTTCTAAAATAAAGGCTAATGCTATACCAAACATAATCCCAACCGCAAGTCCAATCAGCAGGTTGATTTTATCATTGGGTGAAACTTGATTCATATTTGCTGTGGCTGCAGATATAATCGTAATCTTATCAACATTTAGCATATCTTTTGCCTGTTCTTGGAAAACTAAAGCCGTTTGATTCGCGATATTTTGGGCTACAAGCGGGTCCGTCACTTTAGAAACAATCGAAAACATCTGTGAATTTTGCGATTGATTTACTGATACACTGGCTTTTAAAGCTTCCACAGACAAATCATTGTCTTGCTCCGTTTTCATTCGCTGCTGTACTTCAGTCATTACGGTGTCACTTTTGATCAAATCTTTATATGTGTTGATCATTTGCAAGTTTCCATTAATATCATTCACGTTGGTTGTTTCATTTTGCGGTAATCGTACGATTAATTGCGCCTGAGAGCTATATTTAGGTGTAATCACAAAATAGGTTAATATTCCAGCAACGCCTAACCCTAAGAACATACTAACAATAATCAAACCAATATGTTTTTTTAATACTCCGATTAATTCTTGTAAACTGATTGTCTCTTCCATTTCTTCCTCCAATTAACTCCATATAAATAATTATAAATTCTAAATGAACCAACTACAAGGTCATATGTCAAGAACCGCTATCAATTATTTGCAGAATTCTCCAAATAATTGATAATTACATTTTAACCATTGTTATATTCTTCACTTTATTCACTTGGTAGAACTTCCTCTTGACCAGTTGTCGCTATCACACCAAGCGCTTGTTTTTCCAGAAGACCATCAATCACATCGATTTGATCAGATAGCTCTTGCTTCAAGGTTTCATTTTTAATTAGCTCTAGCTGACTAATAGCGAGAAGGAAATTTTCCATCGTCGCACTACTTGTCAATACACCATCCTGGCTCATTGCAGTGATTGATTGTTTTAATTCAGTATACTGCTTTACCTGAGCTTCCATCTCATTTAAACAGGCGACCATTGCTTTATCCCAACCACTTTCATTTTTAGTTATTTCATTGTGAATCTGTGAAATAACTGCATTCGATGCAGTTTCTTTAATAACAATGTCATCAGGACTACTTACCGACCAATCAACGGGGGCTTCCACTATGTGCTCCACTATTTTTTTTTGTATGGCTCTTTTATATTCAATGTCTGCCATTTTAGTTGATAGTTCTTGTTCACCTTGAATTACTTCAACAAACTCATTGGAAAAATCCGTTTCTTTCAACCCGAAATCTACAGCTTCTGTTTTCAAAGTGCGGATATCTCTTTCAATATTTTTGACTATCTCCTCATCAATCGGTTCCATTAAAAAGTCTTCTTGGTCATCTTGATATAATTGTTGAATCTGTTTATCAATCCGTTTAACTTTTGCAGTTTCATTCTTTATTGTTGACTTTGCATAGTCCACTTTTCGTTGATATTCTTGATCCATATTAGACCTTATTCCTAAAAAGCAAATACCAATAGAACCGATGATTACAATTATGTAAATAATTTTTTTTACCTTTTCTCTACCAAACCCTTCAAATTTTAACACTACTACACTCCTTTTAAGCATACCTAAATAACGAACTATTTATATTTCGGACATACCAACCCTCTATATTTGTCGATTATTTATTTTATAGATTTTAAAAATACTTCGTAATCTGCTTGTTCTGTTGTCTCTTTTACGTTCACCTTTTCAAAGTGAGCTTCTGTGAGATCAGATAATGTACCAGATAATTGATGTGTAATAGTTGCGTTTCCAATCAATTCCATCCAATAACCATCTGAATTTTCTTCATGTACCACTGTTTTTACCATACCACCGGTATTTTTGACAGTAATAGTATCTCCAAATCCTCCTTCATACAGTAATACATACATTAAGCTGCTTGCACACATGGCGGTTCCACAAGCACTAGTAAAACCAACACCACGTTCAAAGGTTCGGACAAAAATATTATTTCCCCCTAAAACCTCTACAAAGCTTACATTGATGCCGTCAGAAAAAATCGGGTTATCGCCATTTACATAAGTTGCTATTCGTTCAAATTCATCTCCCATAAGCGTTTGATGATCTACAAAAGCAATTAAATGAGGATTAGGTACTGCTACCACGGAAAATTTTAGATCGCTGGATAATTCTGAAATCACTTCGTTGATGATCGTATTATTTTTAGTTCTCATGGGAATCGCTTCAGCTTCAAAACGAACAGGTGAAATTTCGACTTGATAGGTCGCTATTTTTTCCGCCAGATTTGGTGCTCGGCGCACTTTAAGATCTGCAAACATTGTTTCCACAGTAAAGGAGTCTCGCTCATATTTCTCAGCTAAATACCTAGCTACAGTCCGTAAGCCGTTCCCACACATGCTTGCTTCACTTCCGTCACTATTGATTACACGCATCTTAGCGAGTGACTCGCCACCGATTACATCTTCCACAAGTAACAATCCATCTGCTCCATTAAGCAAGCCTGTTTGTCTATCACATAAACTCAGCCGCAATTCGTCGATTTCTTGATCAGTAAAGGGGCGTTCTAATTGCGTTTCATCTATTAAAAAGAAATCATTTTCAGATCCATGAACTTTTTGCATCGATATCTCCATACTAAAACTCCTTCACTTTCTTCTATCATATTTTTTATTATTCCTAACTATTAGTATGCCACAAATAAAAAGAGGAAAACAGTGTATTTTACTGTTTTCCTCAAAAAGTTTCTAAAAATTATATTTTTTAAGCTTATTTTGCTGCTGCGTAGCGTTTGTTAACTTCATCCCAATTAACAAGATTCCAGAATGCATCGATATAATCTGGACGTACGTTTTTGTAATTTAGATAGTAAGCATGTTCCCAAACATCTAAACCTAAAACAGGTGTTTTACCGTCCATTAAAGGTGAGTCTTGGTTAGGAGTTGATGTAACTTCTAGTTTGCCGTTATTTAACACTAACCATGCCCAACCTGAACCAAAGCGGCCAGTTGCAGCTGTTTTAAATTCTTCTTTTAATTTATCGAAACTGCCAAAAGCGGCGTCGATTGCTTCTTTGATTTCGCCGGTTGGTGCGCCACCAGCGTTTGGTGCCATGATTTCCCAGAAGAATGAATGGTTAGCATGTCCGCCACCGTTATTACGCACTGCTGTACGAATATCTTCAGGGATACTATCCATATCTGCGATCAACGCTTCTACTGATTTAGTTCCTAGTTCAGGATGTTTGTCGATTGCTGCATTTAAGTTCGTCACATAAGTGTTGTGGTGTTTGTCATGGTGTAAATGCATTGTTTCTACATCAATATGAGGTTCCAATGCATCATAAGCATAAGGTAAATCTGGTAAAGTGTAAGTCATAAAAAAATCCCTCCATAATTAAGTATATATTTTCATACATTTATAGCATAACAGATTTTATGGCAACCTTCAAAGTAATTGCTTACAATAATCGAGTAAACTTGTTTTTCCTTGGTAACTCCTTTAAAATGACGTGTATACTTAATTTGAAGTCAGGAGAAAAATTATGAACTCATTCACTCTATTTAAACGCTCATTATTTCAGATAACAGAGCTCAATCAAGCAAAAAAAATGCCCTTTTGGAAAGTTATTTTATATGTTGTTTTCCTAAGTATCATTCTTGCTCTGCCAATCACAAAACAAATTTTCTCTATTATGCAAGACATAAAAAATGATGGACAAAAAATCGCTGCAAAACTACCTGAATTTGAAATTACAAACGGCAAGTTGCACGCAGCAAGTAATGCTGAAGGTTTCATTTACCAAACAAATTCAATCATTTTTACTTTTGATCCAGATGGAAAGCGTACGCTTAGTGACGTTACAGCTGATTCGGTTGGCAATGCAGTTAGTTTAGGGTTTTTACAAGATGAATTTGTCATCGCTTTACCAAACTCAGGTGCTGCTGATTCATTATTAGGCGCTAATCAATTTGAAGTTCCTTACGCTAAAGGCGCATTAGATGGTTTAAATAGTCAAGATTTAAAACAGGGTTTGGATGAAGCTAGTGTCCCTTTTTGGATAAAGCTAATCGTTTTTGTTTTCACTTTATATCCAACTTTCATCAACCTGATCATTAATTTACTTATGATCACTATTGGAGCAAATCTTTATAGCAAGATTCGCCTGTACAAATTACGCTTTATAGATTGCTTGAAAATCACGACTTATAGCGCAACATTGCCTGTAATAGTTAGTAGTGTTCTTCATTTTATCAACCAATCCTTTGATGATAGTTTTTTGATTGTTTTCGCTTCTTTATTGATTTTCTTTTTTGCTCTTCGAAACGAAGAGCGACAAATACCTCCTTTAGCTTAGCGCTCAAGCAGAGGTATTCAACCGAAACTTAAGCATTTCTTACATTCTCACACTTAGAATTATGTGATAAGATAGATCATGAATTATGCTCAAGTCCAAAGTACGACCTAAAATAAATAAAACAGTCATTAAGGAGAGAAGTAATTATGGGAGAATTGACCCATCGCAAAAATACGCGCCAAGTGAAGCTTGGCGATTTAACTATTGGTGGAAGTGATGAATTATTTATTCAAAGCATGTGTACGACAAAAACACATGACGTTGAAGGAACTGTCGCTCAAATCAAACGCTTGGAAGAAGCCGGCTGTCAGATCGTTCGTGTAGCCGTTCCGGATGAAGCTGCCGCTGATGCGTTAGGTGCAATCAAAAAGCAGATTTCGATTCCTTTGGTTGCTGATATTCATTTTGACTATCGTTTAGCATTAAAAGCAATTGACCAAGGTGTTGATAAAATTCGGATCAACCCAGGAAACATCGGACGCAAGGATCGTGTAGAAAAAGTTGTTACAGCATGTAAAGCCAAAAGTATCCCTATTAGAATCGGTGTCAACGCTGGCTCATTGGAAAAGAAATTTTTGCAACAATATGGTTATCCGACGGTGGAAGCTATGGTTGCCAGTGCTGTGGAACATATTAAAATCCTTGAAGATCTGGAATTTTATGATATTATCGTCTCACTAAAAGCCAGTGATGTTAATTTAGCGATTGACGCCTATACTTTAGCTTCTCAAACATTTGATTATCCACTACACTTAGGGATCACTGAAGCAGGAACAAAGTTCTCTGGTGGAATGAAATCTGCTGCTGGACTTGGCGCACTACTTTCCCGTGGCATCGGCAACACTTGTCGTGTATCTTTGTCTGCTGATCCTGTAGAAGAAATAAAAGTGGCAAAAGAGGTGCTAAAGGCTTTCGGTTTAGCCAGTAATGCAGCAACCTTAATTTCTTGCCCAACATGTGGACGAATTGAGATTGATTTAATTCCAATTGCGAACGAGATTGAAGAGTATATCGAAAAAATCAAAGCACCCATCAAAGTGGCCGTTTTAGGTTGTGCTGTTAACGGACCTGGCGAGGCTCGCGAAGCGGATATTGGCATTGCTGGCGGAAACGGAAAAGGCATGCTTTTCAAAAAAGGGAAGATCATTCGAACAGTTCCTGAAGAAATCATGGTAGATGAATTAAAAAAAGAAGTTGATATCCTAGCTGCTGCATATGCTCGGGGAGAAAAAATATAATTAGTCATGACATAAAAAAGATTGAAACGGTTATAGTTCAATCTTTTTTTGTTTGAAGTAATTTTTGTTACAATAGATTAGCGAGGAGGAATCAACATGGGACAACCAATAATCTATCTTTATGAACAACTAAAAGAAGAACACGTGGAAACGATCAGGCAGAATGCTTCTGATTACACCATTATTGATGCCAAAAGAGAATCACCGCAACTGGTTGAAGATGATATTGAAATCATGCTAGGCTGGGATAAAGAATTGGGCTCTCGGGTGTTAGCATCAGAGACAAGTCGTTTAAAATGGGTACAATCAATTTCAGCTGGTGTAGACACTTATGATCTAAATCGTTTTGCCGAAAAAAATATTTTATTATCTAATGCTAGTGGTATCCATAGCGTTTCAATTTCAGAACACGTTTTAGGTGTGTTACTTGCTGAGTTCCGTGGTATCCGTACCAGCATCGGTAATCAATCTAAAAAAAGTTGGACAAGGCAAAACATTTCTTATAAACAACTCTCTACACAAAAAATGCTCATCGTCGGAACTGGACATATTGGCCAACAACTTGCGGCTTTTGCACAAGGTCTGGGGATACAAACTTATGGAATCAATACTTCTGGTCATGTAACAGATGGCTTTATCGAGTGTTACTCCCATAAAAATATGAGCCGAATCATTAACGAGATGGACATTGTTGTGAATATTCTACCTTTAACTGACGAAACTTATCACTTATATAACGAGCAGATGTTTCTTGCAATGAAGCGTGGAACAGTCTTTGTCAATGTTGGACGTGGTCCTTCCGTTAATACAAACGACTTGATCCATGCATTAGTTACGGAACAGCTCAGTTTTGCAGCACTAGACGTTTTTGAAGAGGAGCCGTTACCTGAAAGCAGCCCATTATGGACTATGGAAAACGTATTGATTACTCCTCACATTTCAGGTTTAACACCTGATTTTAAAGCTAAATTATTAAGCATTTTTGTTCAAAATCTTAAACACTATCTAAAAGATGGCACTTTAGCCAAAAATGCCGTAGCATTAAACCAAGGATACTGAACTTAAAATAAAAGATGGTAAAAAAGCGAATGACATCCTGCTTTTTTTACCATCTTATTTATTGTTGTTGATCTTTTTCCGTTTCCTTTACAAGATAAATCGGACGTTTTTTTGTTTCCAAGAAGATTTTGCCAATATATTTTCCAATAATCCCTAGGCAAAGTAACTGTAATCCGCCAACAAACAAAATAATACAAACCATTGACGGCCATCCACTGGTTGGGTCCCCTTTGATGATTGTTCTAAAGAAAATGATAAACATCGCAACGACTGACCCCATACACGAAAAAGCACCTACGTAAGAGGCTAAATTTAACGGTGCCTCTGAAAAATTGACAATCCCATCAATCGAATAACTTAGCAAGCTCCAAAAAGACCACGAGGTTGCTCCAGCCACTCGTTCGCGATTCTCGTAAGAAAGATATTCCGTATTAAAACCAACCCAGCTAAAAATTCCTTTTGAAAACCGATTATACTCAGTCAATTCTAAAATTGCATCTACCATTTGACGCGTCATTAGACGAAAATCTCTAGCCCCGTCAACCATCTCCGTTTCGCCAATCTTATTGACTAATCGATAAAACATCTTAGCAAAAAAGCTGCGAATCGCCGGCTCCCCCTCTCGATCACCGCGTCTTGTACCAATGCAGTCTAATTCCTTATTTGCCTCTAGCATCTGGATCATTTTGGGTAATAATTCAGGAGGATCTTGCAAGTCCACATCCATAACCGTGACTAGGTTGCCCTTGGCCTCCTTTAACCCTGCATACAATCCAGCCTCTTTTCCAAAATTTCTTGAAAAAGAAAGATAACGAACTTTTTCAGGATGCTCTTTGTATAATTTTCTCAATGTATTTAATGTTTGGTCTTTCGACCCGTCGTTAATAAATATGTATTCTATCTCATGTTGAATTTGTGAATTTACTTTTTCCACTTCATCAAAAAACAATGGAATTGACTCCTCTTCGTTATAACAAGGAACGATAATCGATAACATGAATTTTCCTCCAAAAAATATTCTTTGTTGATTATAACATACATCTATGACAGATTAATAAAAAAATGTGCATAAATCGATTCATTCTAATTAACGATCTTTCTTAAAAAGATAGCTGCCAAAAAACAAAATTTACGAGTATAAATAACACATATTTTTTAATTATACAAAATAAAAACAAACAAAAACCTTATAATATAAAGCATACAAAGATTGATATTAAATATTAATGTAACTTTAAATAATTGTTACATTTTTTATTTTTGTTTAATTTCTAATTGTAATTAACAGTTTAAATGGTTATTATATAGAGAGTAAATATTTTTTCACCCAAAATATATCTTTTTTTTGTGAACTATATAACTTTTAATAATTTATTACTCAAAGGAGACTACATATGCTAGAAGACATTTTGTTAGATGATGTTGCGCAGCGCAAGATCAGTGTTTTTAATCAATTATTAGTTACTGCAGATGGTACATACAGTGTTCATTATTTTGAACAATTCACAGATTTTTCCTACGCTCGTTTAAATTCTTTATTTACTGAAATCCATAATGATCTTATGGAAAAGCAAGGGCTGGAGTTACTAACCGATCAAGGAAAAGTACATATTGATCTATCAAAATTACGAGATATTCCATATTCACAGTTTTTATTTCGTAAAAGTTTACCTTACCGATTTTTACTTGCAACTATTTTAGAAAAAAGTTACACAATCGAACACTTTTGTAGAGATCACTTCATTAGTCGTGCTTCTATTATTCGCAGGCTTCAACCATTGATCAATTATTTGAAAGATTTTGACATACAATTAAATTGCTCAAAGCTTCAGATGACTGGAAAAGAAAACTTGATCCGAATTGTTTATTTGAATTTTTTTTGGATCGCCTCTTATGGGGAAGATCTCTTTTTAGCACTTGATGAAACCAAAAGAGGCTTTGATTTATTTGACCCTGAAGATCATCAATGGATGACCTATGCAGAACCTAGAGAATGGTACTTATTAACGACCATTTCTCAATTACGAATTCAAAAAAAGCATTTCATTATTGAACCTCCATTTAAACAACTAGTCTTCCCAAAAACAAGTAAGTCCTTTATAAAAAAACTGGAGAATTTAAACGTTCCTCAACATTTTATCGAACGAGAAACGACATTTCTTTCATTTATGATGTTTTATTGGAATATTTATTTTTATGCGGATGACCCTAGAATCAGCTATGTAAAAGAGTATATGAATAGTGAACAGCAACCTCTAGGTAGTTTGATCGAACGTTTTGAAGTTTTTTATCAGCCTTTATTTTCAGAGAGAAAACTTTCTACTCATGAAAAAGAATTGTTGAATATTAATATTTTTACAACGTGTCTCAATCATTCTGTCTTAAAAGACTCACTACCACTATCTATCAACTTTATGGAAACATATATCAAAGAGCAGAATCCTTTATATACTCCTCTTGCAACAAAAGTTAGAGAGTTTTTAAAAGAGATTATTTTGCTTCCAGAGTTTGCCTGGATAAGTAATTGTATAGAAGATTTAGTCTATATTTGTTCATTTTTATTGTTACCTTATTATGAACGGAGTAATCCGAAATATCATTTGACTGTTGGAATCATTCTGTCACCCAATGCTATTTTTCTACAATCTCTTTATGATTTTTTAGAACAGATTTCTTTTATTTCTGTCTCATTTGTTTCTTCGACTTCAGATGAAAAATACGATTTTTACATAGCAGCGTCGAAGCTTTTATTACCTGATAAAATAAAACAAAATGGTAACTTCCAAATCATCCCATTGTCTCCTGCATTAGATTATCAAGTCGGACTTATTGACACTTTGCATCAAAGATATACAGAAAAAACAACTACTTTAGCTGGTTGATAAGCAGAAGCAGTCATTACACTTTGTTTCGATCTCCTTAACTTCTACGCATGAAACATGTCAGGGTATAGGCTTCAAAAATAAGCCAGCATTCACAAAAGTTTGAAGAACATTTTTTGTGAATGCCGGCTTATTTATCGGAACTAAATGCTTCTATCCTAACCTTTTTACTCTAGACGATCTATTGTTTTAAATCCTCTTTATTTTCAGCAAATTTATATTTGGGTTCGTCTTTCTCTTCATCATAATCTACTAATAAATCATACCCTTTAAAAAACCAATCATCTGTCTCTTCGATAAAGTAAGTGATCCCATCGATCTCCTCTTTGACTAATGGCTGATCTGGTGCTTCTACAGACATCGCTATTGAAAAACCTTCATGAACGTCTGTTTTACCGTAAATTTTACCATAAAAGCGAATACCACTATCTGAAGTAACACCAACTTCCTCTTTAAACCATTGTTGTGCACGCGGTGTAATCGTTAATTTCATTGTTACTTTCCTCCTAACGTAAAAGCATAGCAAGTTCATCTAGTCTCTAAAAAAAGATAAAAATCATCGTTTATTTTCAGTTGCGACTGTCCTGCATACCACACTTGTCATTTTAGCATAAAGTCTGCTATTCAGAGAATAAAGTGCTTGAGCTTACTCATTCATTTTTTCATCTAATAGATCGACATCATCTGTTTCACCAACAACTAATAAATTATCGTTTTCTCTAACCATCTCTTCTGCTGCTGGCGAGGCAATCACTTCGGATTTTGAACGTCTAATCGCTACGACCGTCAAACCAAATCGCTGGCGAAAATTTAAATCTCCCAAGGTTTTGCCATAAAATTTTGGATTCGATACACGAACTTCTGCTAATGATACTTCATTTGATAATTCGATATAATCTAAAATATTTCTGGACACTAATTTATGTGCAACTCTGATCCCCATATCCCGTTCAGGGTGGACCACTAAATCAGCGCCTATTTTTTCTAATACTCTCGCGTGGTATTCATTAACAGCTTTCGCTAAAACATTTGGTACACCCATTTCTTTAACCATCAACGTTACCAAAATACTTGCTTGGATGTCCTCACCAATCGCTACAACAACATGATCAAAATTACGAATTCCTAAAGATCGCAAAGTTGCTTCATCTTGTGCATTCGCCACGACTGCATGCGTTGCGATATTCATATATTCATTGACTCGATCTTCATTACTATCAATAGCTAAAACTTCTTGACCTGACTCGATCAACGTTTGACAAATACTGCCACCAAATCTTCCTAGACCAATAATTGCAAAATTTTGCTTCATCTTTACTTCTCCTAGCGTTGAATTAAATTTAAGTTAAGTATAACAAACCGATAAACAATTGAACAGAAACAGACTAGTTTTCTACTGAAGTAATTAACCACATGTTCATAAAAAAAAAGGTGAACAAGACAAACGTGTACAGTTTATCTCATCCACAAGGATCATTTTTCTATTTTGCTAATCCATGCTGAAACGCATAAATAGCCGCCTGTGTGCGGTCTTCAACATCTAGTTTGGCTAGAATATTCGACACATGGGTCTTAACTGTTTTTAACGTAATAAACAATTCATCTGCGATTTCTTGATTACTACGCCCTTTAGCGATCAACATCAATATCTCATGTTCACGATTTGTCAAATCTTCATGTAAAACAGGTTCTTGTTTTTTCGTCAAGCGTTCCATCATTTTTGTTGTGACTTCAGGTTCTAAAACACGTTCTCCTCTAGCAATTGCTCGAATGGCATTGGCAATTTCATGTGCAGTTGAAGTCTTCAATAAGTAGCCTGCGGCGCCAGCTTCAATTGCCGGATAAACTTTTTCATCGTCAATAAAGCTTGTCACAATGATGATACGGGCTTGTGGCCAGTCTTTTAAAATAGCTTTGGTCGACTCTATTCCATCCATGACATCCATGACAAGATCCATTAAAATCACATCTGGTCGAAGTTCTAACGCTTTTTCATACCCAATTTGGCCATTTTCAGCTTCCCCAACTACTTCAATATCTTCTTGAATCGATAAATAAGAGGATACGCCTAATCGTACCATTTCATGGTCATCCACTAACATTACTTTGATCACTTGTTATGTCCTCCTTTATTACAGGTACTTTGATTTCAACACTTGTTCCTTGTCCTTTAAAACTGATGATCTTAACGATACCACCCATGCCAGCTACACGCTCACGAATATTTTTCAAGCCGTAGCTTCCGGCTTTATTATCTTGTTCATTCATATCAAAACCAACACCATCATCTACTAAACGTAGTAAGACATTTTTGTCGACTTGGTGAAGGTAGACTTCAAGTTCCTTCGCTTTAGCATGGCGAAGCGTATTGGACAACAGCTCTTGAACGATTCTAAATAAGTGATCTTCAATGCTATTATTCAAACGAACATCTTCAACATCCCAAGTTAGTTCGATTTTAATTTTTGTTTGCAGTTCTCTCAATAATTGCTCGATCCCTTTACGTAAGCTTTTTCCTTCTAAGCTTACTGGACGTAAGTGAAGTAATAATGCACGCATCTCTGACTGAGAGGCATTGATAATGTCTGTAACAGTGACTAATTGCTTGCGGAATAGCTCAGGTGTTTCACTACGCTGTGCTTGCTCGTTTAACGCAGACAACATCATCATCGCAGCAAATAGTTGCTGACTAACAGAATCATGCAGCTCCCTTGCCAATCGATGTCGTTCTGCTTCTAAAATTTCTTCCTTGGTCTCTCCATCCATTATTTGAGGACGACTATTCAATAATTGCAGTTCCTTGGACATTTCCAATAATTTCGTTCTGATTTTCAAAATATCTTGGTCGACTTCACCAATATATTGATCATTACTGGCATGTGGTACACTTTTGGAAATTGCGGGACTTTCATAGCTACCTCTTGCCAACAATCTAAGTTTTTCTTCAATTCTACCATATTGTGCCTTTTGTACAATAGATACGAGTAAAAAGGTCGATAATCCAACTAAAAGTGAAATCAAAATCATGTGAAAAATCAAAGGAATGTAAAATACTTTCCTTTGAATTAGTTCCAACATCCAGTTCTTCTGTTTGATCGAATGAAAATAAGAAAATAGTGTCAGTAAAACCACGATAAACGTACTACAAGCAGCATACAAAGAGAGCATTTGTCGAGAAATTTTACCCATCATACGCGAATCACCTCAAGGTCTCCGACTAACGTATTTGTGATGATTTTCAGGCGACGGTTATTCGTATCAAAATCATTGCTATAAACCTTTAATGACTCGTTTTTCAAATGGTATTTTTCTTCTTCAAAGTTCACATTTCCATAGAAAGTTGAATGTTCTAACATTACTGCAACTCCTAGTGGAACTAAAATCCTTGTACGACCGAAGCCTTTGCGAATAATAATGATGCTGTCATCTTTAGGGAGTAATGTGTTGCCTAAATCAACAATCGTATCGCCAGAAAGGACATCAATATTGATATCATCCCATTCGTACACGTTACTGCCAATACGTTCATTCGCAAACCACGAGCGTTTGAAACGACGACCGCTTTTAGGTTCAACATTGGTCGTTTCTACCATGATCATTTGTTTCTTTCTCCATGGTGCACGTTGTGTAATGTCAACACCTGCGATTTCTACACCCTTTAAGCCAATAAATAAAACACCAAAGACTAGCATCAACCAAAATGCAGGACTATTCATGACGCCAATCAAAATCAAGATAATCCCCAAGACAAGTTGAAAATTATTAAAATTACTACGATGAACCTTTTTTAGTGCATAAACAGCACTTAAGATACCCAATACTAACAGTACTGCCAGACCTGGGTTATGTATAATTTGCCATAATGCCAATATAAAAAGTAATGATTCTACTACGATAAAAAAACGCCATGGGTTCTTCATATGATAATCCCCCTTCCTATGAAATCAGTATACCGTGATTCCCCTATTAATGTTAGTTGCTAAAGCCCCATTTTACTATAGGACTTTAGCCCTAATTTTTAATAGAATAAACGGTGCATCCCGCTCTTTATTCAGGTTTAAAGGGCAAGTCAAAACTAATGGTAGCTTTGTCCTGCCCTTTGTTTTTATCAACTGCTTTGTTAGCCAACTTTTGTGATTCTTACTTGCATATCTCCACCAGGAGTTGCGATTGCAACTTGGTCATTCAATCGTTTGCCAATCAACGCTTGGGCAATCGGTGAGTCATTTGAAATTTTACCAGAAAAAGGATCTGCTTCCGCACTCCCAACAATCGTATATTCTTCTTCATCGCCATCAGGCAATTCGATAAATGTCACCGTTTTTCCGATTGACACTTCATCTGAATCAACGCCACCATTATCAATGATCTGCGCAAAACGAATCATGTTTTCTAATGTTGTGATACGTCCTTCTACAAAAGCTTGTTCATCTTTAGCTGACTCATACTCAGAGTTTTCAGATAGATCACCAAAGCTTCTTGCGATTTTTATACGTTCAACGATTTCTTTTCGTTTAACTGTTTTTAGCTCTTCTAATTCTTGTTCTAATTTTTCTTTTCCTTCAAGTGTCATAGGAAATACTTTTTCTACCATGTTAATTTCTCCTTCTTAACTTACTACAATATTTTATTTCATTTTCATTGAAAAATTCCGCTTTCAATCCAGAAAAGAGTACCACGCTTTAAGCAAATTGTAAATAATATTCCCTTAATTTTTATAAATCTCCTAGAATTTTTTTACAGTCTGCGCTTTGCTTGTATTTTTATATTGTACCCTGGGTTTCCATAGTAAAGCGAAACGAGCCGCCTAATTTATAGGTTGGCTCGTAATAGAATACGCAAAACTAAAGGCTATTCACTTTTTTCTGTTTTATTAACATATTTATCTACAAATTCTTGGTGTTGCTCATACGTCTCCGCAAAATAGACATTGCCTGTTGAAATGTCGGCAACAAAGTAAAGGAAATCGTTTGCTATTGGGTTTAAAACAGCGTTGATTGCTTGTTCACTTGGACTGTTGAACGGTCCTGGACCATAGCCAGTATTTTTATAAAGATTATATGGTGAATCTACTTCTAAATCTTTATATGTCACTACTTCTTTATGTTCTCCCAACGCGTACAAAATAGAAATATCTGATTGTAATGGCATATTTGCCGCAATTCGATTAAAGAAGACTTGAGCAATTTTTTTGCGATCTTCTTCTCTCACACCCTCTTTTTCAACTAAAGAAGCTAAAGATAACACTTGTTGGATCGTCATTCCTTTTGCATGGATCATTGGAATGTATGGTTCGATCACACTATTTGATTTTGCGATCATTTGATCAACAAAGTCTTCTAATTTTGCATCCTTGTAGTAATCATAAGTCGCTGGGAATAAGTAACCTTCCAAACGGTAACGAACGCCGCTTGCTTCAGCCGCACTTGCTAATAGTTCAGGATATTTCTCCTTCATCTTATCAAAGAAAGCTTGATCCTTCATCAGTTCTATAAATTGAGTTTTCTTGAAATCGGTGTTTTTCTCGATTGCATCACCGATCTTATCAATATCAAAACCTTCTGGAATGGTTACTTTTCCATCAGCAAGCTGTGTAGGTTCAGCAGTTCCACCTTCTCTTAAAAGTGCTCCAATCTCATCCAATGTCATATCCGGTGCCATTTGGTAATAACCTGCTTGAAAATCAGTTAAGTTTTTAAATTTTGCATAGTAGTTGAATACTAGGCCACTTTTAATTACTTTACTGTCTTCTAAAATATTTGCGATTTTTTTATTAGATGAATCTTCTGGAATATGCACTTGAACTAGTTTGGTATTTTTTTTGTCAAGCGGCTGTAGGCCTGCATTAACATATTTATAAAAAGTAAAACCAAAAATCGCAATGACCAATATTAGAACTGAAGCCACTATCAATACGATTCGACTAACGATTCGATCTTCTCTTTTTCTAGTTCGTTTGTTGCCATTATCATTCTCATTGTTTTGATTACTGTTACTTGATTCCGGCTGTCCGCCTGTCTCTGTCGGTTCAACTCGTTTAGAATGATGATCAGCACTGCGCGAGCCTACTGAATGCATCTCCTCATCTAGTTTTATTGGTTCTTCTTGATCATTAGCTTGAGAACGATATGTTCTATTATATTCTGCTTCATTATGCTGTGATAAGTTCTGAGCATTGTGTTCAGAAGAAGCTGAATCATCATTACCTATTTCTTCTCCTCGCAAAGAACGCAAGACCTGATCTTTAAATGAAGAATTGGAATGATCTTGATTATTTTGGTTATCTTCTGCCAAAACAAATCCTCCTTACTTTCTCTATGTATCTTCTTTAACTTTAACTATTATACATGAAAGCTTTTTAAATTTAAACTTTTTTAGAGAAAAGACACTAACTTGTAAGATTTGTTTTATATTTAATTGAATAAAAAGAGCTGAGATCTCACGTCTCAGCCCATGTTACGCCTGATTACTCAGCGCTAAGTGCCGCCATTGTAATATAGTTATATGGTTGATTAAAATGTGGTAAGAAGAAAATATCTAGTAATTTAAGTTTGTCGATCGTTACTTTTTCTTCAATTGCAAGTGAGAACATATGGATACCCATCGAAATATCTTCATACGAAGCCATCTGTGCCCCAACAATACGTCGTGATTCTTCTTCATAAACGATTCTGATTTTTACTTTATTGTTTTCTTTCATGAATCCTGGTTTTTGCAAGTCTTCAAATTCAGTGTACTTTATTTTCATTCCTAATTTTTCTGATTCTTGCACTGTCAATCCTGTAGAAACCATATGGTAACCAAAAATAGAAATTCCATTTGAACCTTGGACACCAATCGATTCTAGTGGTGTGCCGCCAACATTATGCGCTGCAACGATCCCTGAACGAACAGCATTCGTAGCTAAAGCGATATATGTTGTTTCTTGTACTGCATTTGAAAAAATCGTTGAACAATCACCGACTGCGTATACACTAGGATCACTTGTTTGCTGATGAAGATCGACCAGATAGGCTCCATTACCAAATAATTCTAAGTGATCTTTGCCTAAGCCATTATTGGGTCTAAAACCAATCGCATTGATGACTAGATCTACAGCGTATTCACCTTTATCTGTCACGATAGATTCAACTTTTTCTGTTCCTTTATATTCTTTTGCTAATTCATTGTAGTGTAGCTCGATACCATTATCAGCTAAAACGTTATCCATGTCATCAGTAAACCATTTGTCATAGTAATTCGGCAAACATCTTTCGGCTGCATCAAATAATAGAACATTCTTGCCCCGACGTTTAGCGGCTTCTGCAATCTCAACACCAATGTAGCCCGCTCCGATGACGGCAACAGTTTTGACTTCTTCTTTTGCCATAGCCGCATCGACTGTTTGACCGTCCTGAAAAAGTTTTAAGAACTCAACATTTTTTAAATCTCTTCCTGGAATAGTAGGATTGATTGGTGCTGAACCTGTCGCTAAGATCAATTTGTCGTAGGTTTCGGTAAATTCTTCACCGTTATGTTTTTTGCAATAAACGATTTTTTGGTCAAAATCGACGCGTTCAACAGTTGTTTCCATGGAAATTTTAGCGCCTTTTGCTTCAAATGCTTCTTTATTCGTATAAAATAGATTTTCGTATGACTCAATTTGGCGACCTACCCATAGCGCTGTCCCGCATCCTAAATAACTAAGATTGGTATTTCGGTCGATCATCACGACTTCTTGATCTGGATACGTATCCAACAATGTGTTTGCTGCAGCGATTCCAGCATGATTTGCTCCTACAATGACTGTTTTTGTTTTGCTCATAAGACTCTCCTTCATGTGATTTATTGAACTTAATTATACCTAAAGAAAAGGCTTTCTTTTATCAACTTATGAGGATTTCGTTAAAAAATTTGAGAATAGCTCATTTTTTTACATTAAGATACTAATCAAAAGCTCATAAAATCTATTTGCATAAACAGAACACTAAACGAAACAGTTACGTTATAATAGAATTGACTAGCATTTATTTTACTATCTTGAACAATATAATGTCATTTACTTGGAGGAATCGTTATGAAAAAAGATCAGGCTTACTGGATTTCACAACTTAAGTTAGACCCCCATCCAGAGGGTGGTTATTTTAAACAAGTTTTACATTCGGAAGACTCACTGCAAGTCTCAGCCGATAAAACACGCCCTTACTATACAAGTATTTATTTTTTATTGACACAAGAAAATCCTTCTCATTTCCATCGTTTACTTTCTGATGAAGTTTGGTATTATCATTCTGGTTCTGCATTGAGTGTTCATTTGCTCCATCCAGATGGCCAATATGAAATTATTCGTTTAGGGACTGATTTGGAAAACGGAGAAGTATTGCAGGCAGTTGTTCCCAAAAATGTGATCTTCGGTTCCAGCGTTGAGGGGCATAGTGATTTTGCCCTAGTAAGCTGCATGGTTTCCCCTGGATTTGACTATCAAGACTTTGAATTATTTACAAAAAAACAATTATTGACCCTTTATCCTGATCACAAAAAAATTATTGATCAACTCGCTTATGACCAACTCCCTGAATAAATAAGTAAAAAAGCTGTTTGCCTAAAATAAGCAAACAGCTCTTTTTACTTAATAATTATCTTTCTGATTTCTTCAGGTGTGTAAGCAATATAATCTGCCCCAGCTGCCACTAACTCTGTCCGATCACCAAATCCATATAATACACCAATACAAGCTAAATCATTTTCTTTTGCACCAACTATGTCATGACTACGGTCACCGATCATTAGTATTTCTTCATGATGAGTGAGTTTCGCTTCTTTTAGTGCATAACGAATGACATCGCCTTTTTTTGAACGTTCTCCGTCTAAGCTAGCTCCGTAAATCTTCTCAAAATAATGGTTAAGTTCAAAATGAGTTAAGATTTGTTTTGCATAGATCTCAGGTTTCGACGTTGCAATATACAGTGTACATCCGGCGTTTTTCAGTGCTATTAACAATTCCAGAATACCATCATATACATAGTTTTCGTACATTCCTGTTGCTTGATAGTAGTCTCGATAATGGTTTACCGCTTGTTCGGTTGCTTGATCATCTAAATGGTATTGTTTTTTAAATGTATCATTTAAAGGTGGGCCAATAAAGGAGTATAGTTCTGTGTGAGGCGGTACCTTTAAATTCATTTTCTTTAATGCGTAAACGACGGAATGAATGATCCCTTCACCAGAATCTGTAATGGTGCCATCTAAATCAAATAAAATCGTTTTATACTGCATAAAAAACTCACTTTCTTTTATTCTATCGTTCGTGAACATCACCAGTATTGATCACAGGCTGTGTCCCTTTATCGGTTATGATCGATACTAAAAGGTTATTAATTAATTGAACTTTACGATCATCTGTAAAATTGATCTTTTGACCATCCTCGATTTGCTCTAACGCCATTTGCGTCATAGATACCGCACCTTCAACGATAATCTGACGTGCAGAGAGGATCGCTTTAGCCTGTTGTCTTTGCAGCATCGCACTCGCAATTTCAGTCGCATATGCTAAGTGATTTAATCGTGTTTCGATCACTTCAACACCTGCTGCTGCTAAGCGGTCTTGTAATTCTTTTGCCAACTCTTCCGAAACTTCATTGGTATTTCCTCTTAAAGTCAGGTCATCTTCATTGAATGTATCATATGGGTATTGGGTAGCAATATGACGAATCGCGGTCTCGCTTTGAATTTCCACAAAATCTTGATAACGGTCAACATCGAATAATGCTTTCGCTGTATCAACCACTTTAAAAACAACAACAGCAGAAATTTCAACGGGGTTGCCGTCTGAATCATTAACTTTTAACAATGAACTATTAAAATTCCGCACTTTTAATGAAACATTGATTTTTTGTGTCAGAGGAGTTGTCACAAACAGTCCATTATCCTTGATCGTCCCTAAATATTGTCCAAAAAATAAAATTGCTTTGGCTTGGTTTGGACTAACAATCGTTAATGAGCTTAAAAATAAAGCAGAAATCACCCATAATACAAACCCAATCGTAATCATGCTAAAGCGTTCATTTGTTACCCCGACATAAAAAGAATAGCTACCGATCACAAGTAAAATAATCAACACAACTAGCGCAATGTAGCCATTGACATGAAACGTTTTTTTCTCTTCCATCCTTTTCCCCTACCTTCTTTACCTAGTTAATAATCCTATGGTACTCCTCTTTATTCTTTCTAGCAATAGTTAGGAAAAGAGAAAAGAGTTGCTTAATTCTGAGTTTAGATGTAAACTTACTTTTAGTAAGTAAAAAATAAATACAAATCAACTTGGAGGTTTTATATTATGGACACACAAATTCGCGGTATTCATCACGTTACAGCAATGACATCTAGTGCAGAAAAAATTTATCGGTTCTTTACAGATCTTTTAGGATTGCGATTGATCAAAAAAACAGTCAATCAAGATGACATTGAAACGTATCATTTATTTTTTGCAGATGATCTTGGTTCTGCCGGAACTGACATGACCTTTTTCGATTTTCCTGGAATCCCTAAAGGCTCTAAGGGAACGAATGCCATTTCACGTACATCGTTTCGTGTTAAAAATGATGCGTCATTAATGTATTGGATCGAACGCTTTAATGAGCATCACATCGATCATGGCGAAATTCAAGAACGTTTTGGTAAAAAATATTTAGAGTTTGAAGATTTCGATCAACAACAATATCAATTGATTTCTGATGAAAATAATCAAGGTGTGCCCAGTGGTACTCCTTGGCAAAAGACAGATGTTCCAGCTGAGCACGCGTTGACTGGATTAGGTCCAGTTTTTGTAACAGTAGCAGACTTTGAACATATGCAACGAGTTTTAGTTGAGGTTTTAGGCTTTAACTTAATTGATGCACAAGGACACTTCCATTTATTTGAAGTAGGTGATGGTGGTAATGGAGCCAGTATTATTGTAGAACATCGGGATGACTTACCAGAAGCGCAAGAAGGGTTTGGGAATGTTCATCATCTAGCCTTACGTGTAGCAGATCAAGAAGCTTTACGTTTTTGGATTGAGAAAATCAATCGTCTGCAATTCCCTAACTCTGGTTTTGTTGAGCGTTTCTATTTCAAATCTGATTATTTTAGAGCTGCTCCTCATATTCTATTTGAGTTAGCAACAGATGGCCCGGGTTTCTTACAAGATGAAACCTATGAAGCTTCTGGCGAAAAACTTTCTTTACCACCCTTTTTAGAAAGTAAAAGAACAGAAATCGAAGAATTTGTTCGTCCTTTTGATACATCTGATGCGAATAAACCGCGTTAATCAAAACAGAATTGGAGAAAATCTATGTTGCATTATCCGACTAGCCAATTAACCTCAAAACAAGCATATAAGTTTTTATCTGGCAGTATTATTCCACGTCCAATTGCTTGGGTAACCACTCTAAATCAAGAACACGGAACCATCAATGCTGCACCGTTTAGTTTTTTCAACGCTGTAGCTTCTGATATTCCGTTAGTAACTTTAGCGGTTCTCAGACGAGCTGATTCGATCAAAGATACGGCTAGAAATATCCTAGCAGCGAATGAACTCGTGATCCATTTAGTCGATGATCAAGTGGTTGAATCGATGAATAAAACAGCTGCTTCTTTAGAGCCAGAACAAAGTGAAATCACGATCAATGAGATAGAAACCACTGCAAGTAAATCAGTTACAGTACCTGGAATCACAGCCGCACCAATTCGAATGGAAGCACGTCTCCATCAGTATGTGCCCATTAAGAATCATGAAGAGCAGATCATTACTGACTTATTTATTTTAGAAATCACTGATTTTCATTTTGCTGAAGCCGTTTTTGATAAGGAAAATGAGTATATTTTACCAGAAGAATTTAAGCCAATCGCACGATTGGCTGGAAATACTTACAGTCATATTGCTGGATTGTTTGATTTAAAACGACCGGATTAAAAAAAGGGATGAGATAACAGTGATTTCCACTGTTATCTCATCCCTTTTTTAATGTTCTACAGTTTATTCTGGTCGTAAATCAACAATCGGGACATTGCCATCTAAAACACCACTTGGGCTTTTCAGTTTAAATACTTGCAAACGCGGATCGACTTCCAATGTCATTTCTTCATCCAAATATCGTTTAGAATAATCCTTGATGTATATCGACCCGATATCCGAATCTAAAGATAAATTAAAATCTGATTTATCTTGTAGCTGATCCAATAGCAACAAACGGAAACTTGTGTCTAAGGAACAAACACCCATTTTTGAATAGCGACCAACACCATCATCTAAATCTAAAATGATCACGGCTTTACGTTCAATATACGGAGTCAATTTTATCTGTGCTTCATCGCTGACATGTAAAAACATCTAGTTCGCCCTTCTTTCTTTACTCATACATTAAGACTACCATCTAAATATTACTTTTCCGAAAGATATGCACTAGGTCCCGAATCGAACACCTTCTAATTTTTGCATTATATCTCTCAATACTAAAATATGCTTTTCAGCACGATGTTCGTTGAGTTGATTTTCCTTACTTTCAATTGTTGGCACAAAATAGAGAGCTACTAAATTATCAACCAGTTGACAATTCATTGCTTCAAGAGGTTGTTGTATCACCATGCCCCAAAACGATAGCTGTTTTTTCACTTAATAGAACTTCAGTTAAATGAGTTAATACTTATCTCGTACTATCGACTAAGATTTGGCTGGATTTCATACTATCTAAACCATGTGCTCGTACTTGATCAAGGGAGCATTTTGATTGCTTCTAACTTAGTACCAAAACTGTCATTACTTTGATTTTTTTCATCCGTAGCTCTTACTCTCTCACGTTTGTTTGGGGTATTTTTCAGCTACAAAGTCTTTTGACAGGTCAACATAGTGCTGGGCATTTTCTTTATTTTTACGGATTTCTTCTCTAGTTAACGGACGAATGACTTTAGCCGGTCGACCAAATGCTAAAACATTTGGCGGAATCTCAGCCCCCTCAGTCACTAAAGAACCTGCGCCAATCAAACTATTTTTCCCAATTGTTGCATGATTTAAAATGGTTGAACTCATACCGATCAAAGCGCCATCTTCTATTGTACAGCCGTGAAGCATACAGTGATGTCCAATTGTGACGTTTTCACCAATCATGACAGGCGCATCCTGATCAACATGGATCACAGTGCCATCTTGCACATTACTTCCTGAATTGATTGTAATCGAATTGTGGTCTCCTCTTAATACCGACTGAAACCAGATGCTCGTATCTTTGCCCAGAACCACATTACCGTATACATCTGCACTTGCTGCAATAAAATATTCTTTTGTCATGTTTTCCACCTCTTCTACTCTCTTTAGTATAGCAAACTTGAGTAAATTATATGGTCATAAACACCCCTACGTCATACAAAAAAAGAAGGGACATCCTTATTCAGGGTCCCTTCTTCATAACGATTATTCATAATCGCCATCTTCAGCGAATTGGCTATTATAAAGTTTTTCATAAAAACCGCCTTGTTCTAATAGCTCGTTATGCGTTCCTTTTTCAATGATTTCACCTTGGTTCATTACAAGGATCAAGTCTGCTTCACGAATTGTTGATAAACGGTGAGCGATCACGAAACTTGTGCGCCCTTCCATAACTCGTTCCATTGCTTTTTGAATCAACGCTTCTAAACGAGTATCCACAGAACTTGTTGCTTCATCTAGAATCAAAATTCTTGGATCAGAGATCACTGCTCTAGCAATCGTCAACAATTGTTTTTGTCCAAGAGACACGTTGTCTCCTTCAGAATTGATTTCCATTTCATAACCATCTGGCATTGTTCTGATAAAGTGGTCAACATTGGCAGTTTTAGCCGCATCTACTACTTCATAATCTGTTGCGTCTAATTTACCAAAACGGATATTATCCGCAATCGTTCCTTCATACAACCAAGCATCTTGTAAAACCATACCGAAAACGGAACGAACGTCACTACGATCCATTTTTTTCGTATCGATTCCATCGATTTTGATTGCACCATCCGTAACGTCATAAAAACGCATTAGTAAATTGATCAACGTAGTTTTCCCCGCACCCGTTGGTCCAACGATCGCAACCGTTTGACCCGCTTGCACTTCAAAGTTCAAGTTTCTGATCAATGGTTTAGCAGGATCATAACTAAAGCTGACATTATCAAATTGAACTGAGCCTTGAACCTTTTCCGGTAAAGGAATATCATGCTCGTTTAGTTCTTCTTCTGGCTCATCCAAAATTTCAAATACACGTGTTGTTGCTGCCGAAGCACTTTGTAATGCTGCTGACAATTGCGTGATATTCCCCATTGGCTGACTGATCTGCCAAATATATTGAATGAACGCTTGTAATTGTCCGACTACGATTGCACCAGTAATAACATAGTAACTACCCAAAACAGCCATACCGATATACGTACCATAAGCGGTCATTTGTACTAGTGGTAGCATCAAACCTGAAATAAACGTTGCTTTAAACCCAAAGCTATTCAAATTATGGTTGACTTTTTTAAAGCCTTGCAAGGTTTCTGATTCACGACCATAGAGTTTTAACACACTAAAGCCTGTCATATTTTCTTGCACATACCCATTTAAATTCCCAAGTGCATTTTGCATACCTTGGAAGTATTTTTGTGAAACCCCAACGATCGTTTTTGAAATAAATAGTGACAATGGAATCATGATGATTGATATCAGTGCCATTAACCAATTGATGTAAAACATCATCACAACAGCCATCACTATTCCTAGAATAGCTGAAACGATATTAATGAAACTTTGTTGCATTGCATTACTCACTGCATCCACATCATTGGTTACACGAGATAAAATATTTCCTTGTTGGTTTTTATCGAAATAAGAAACAGGTAGACGATTGATTTTTTCATCGATATCCCGACGCAAGTCACGCATAGAATGCTGAACGACTGCTGCCATCAAATATCCTGATAAAAATTGCGCTGCACAATACCCTAAACCGACAATCAAAATCCAAATCAGACATTGAATGATATAGGCGTAATTCAAACCTGTTCCTTGGGCAACATTCTTACTGATCTCAGTGATCGGTAATCCAGAAACGTACGGCATTGCAGCATTAAAAGCCACCGTTAAAACAGTAAAGATGATCACTAAAATGAATGTTCCTTTATAAGGATTGATATATCTACCTAACCTTTTAATAGAAGAGAGTGCGTTTTTCATGCTAATTCCTCCTCTGACAATTGAGAAGCAGCAATATCATAATAGATAGGACAATTCTCAAGTAATTCACGATGGGTACCGATGCCAACGACATCCCCTTCATTTAGCACCACGATCTTATCTGCATGCATGATCGTTCCCACACGTTGTGCGACGATCAAAACAGTTGATTCGGTTGTTTCTTTTTTCAAACGAGCTCTTAAATTAGCATCTGTTTGATAATCTAAGGCTGAAAAACTATCATCAAATATATAAACTTCTGGACGACGAATCACAGCTCTGGCAATTGCCAAACGTTGTTTTTGCCCTCCTGAAAAGTTTGTTCCACCTTCTGATAAAAGTTCATCATAACCATCTGGCTTTTGTGAAATAAACTCTGTTGCTTGGGCGATTTCTGCAGCTAATTCCATTTCTTCAATCGTTGCGTCCTCTTTACCATAGCGTATATTTTCTGCGATTGTTCCGGTAAACAGCAACGCTTTTTGCGGAATATAACCGATTTTATTACGTAGAGCACTCAATTTATAATCGCGCACATCTACACCATCAAGTAAAACTTCACCTTCAGAAACATCATAGAAACGTGGGATCAATTGGATCAGCGTTGACTTTCCACTACCAGTACTCCCAATAAATGCCACAGTTTCTCCTGGAGAAGCTGTAAAACTAACATTACGAATCACAGGACTTTCTGAATGTCCTGGGTAAGCAAATGTAACATTTTTAAATTCTAAGTAGCCTTTAGTCTTCGTTTCAGTGATTCCAGCTTCATTTTCACGAATCACAGGTTCCATATCAAAGGCTTCTTGAATCCGACGCGCTGAGACAGCCGCACGTGGATACATCATAAAGACACTTGCAAAAAGCATAAATGAGAACAATGCGTGGAAGATATATTCAATAAAGGCAATCAAATCCCCTACTAATAAACTACCTTGATCGATCTGAAGGGCACCATTCCAAATAATCAACACCATTACGATATTAAATAGGAAGAAAAATCCTGGTTGAGCTGCCGCCATCAAGCGGAAAAGGCTCTTAGAACTTTTTGTATAATCCTCATTGACTTTGCTAAAACGACTTTCTTCAAACTTCTCATTAACAAACGCCCGGATCACGCGCAGACCAGAAAGATTTTCTCTTAATATCCCGTTGATTCCGTCTAAGTTCTTTTGTTGCTTGTTTGATAAAGGTTCAGAAACTTTGGCAATCAGGACAACTGCCGCCAATAGAAACGGTAAAGCACCTAAAACAAACCAACCTAGCGAAGGGCTTGTTCGCATAACCATGTATAAACTGACAAAAAACATCATCGGTGTCATAAAACCAATTCGCAAAATATTCCCCATAAACAACATGATTTGATACGCATCATTGGTTGTTCTTGTAATCAATGATGAAACACCGATCGTTTCATATTCACGATGGGAAAAAGTCTGTACTTTTTCAAATAAATCATCACGAATATCGCGAACAATATTTGTTGTCATGCGTGCCCCAAAATAGCCTAACATGATATTCATCACCACACCGACAACCGTGATCCCGATCATTAACAATCCTTGTTGTTTTACATAATCATAATCATTGTTTTTGATCCCAACATCGATCATTCGTGCTAAGATCGTCGGTAATCCTAGTTCTATCAATATAAATCCAAAAACACAAATGAAATCTAAAAATAATAGCTTCTTATATCTCATCGTGTAACGCCACATCAATTTCAATCGATCATCTCCTATTCCAATTTTTGACCCAGTACTTCCACTATAGCATAAAACTAATAGCTAGGTAAATTATATTTAAATGAAAATCGCTCGCTTTTCAACTGAATAATAAACTAGACCATTTTTACTATGCTATAATAGAAGTTACTTTACTTTTCGTAACAAAATCAGAAGAAAGCGATGGAATCACATCAATGAAAAAAATGCTTTATATGTTTTTAGGTTGCCTGACATTCGGACTTGGAACAGTAGGAATTTTCCTACCAATTTTACCCACAGCGATTTTTTATATCTTGACCGCATTTTTCTGGATGCGCAGTTCTGACTATTTATAT
Source organism: Enterococcus rotai (assembly GCF_001465345.1). NCBI lineage: Bacteria > Bacillati > Bacillota > Bacilli > Lactobacillales > Enterococcaceae > Enterococcus > Enterococcus rotai. The sequence continues at coordinate 362,705 of NZ_CP013655.1, forward strand.
ACTAAATTTATTGAATCGAGCTATTATCAAAAGTATATTCAAGAGTCTATCGTTGAAAAGAAAATTACGCCACTAGGTCGTGTAAAACTATTTTCAACTTTGTTTGTGGTTTTTGCAATTCCATGTGTCATTGTCCGTAATCCATTTATGACAACGACTTTAGCAATCGTCTATTTAATGCATCTAATTGGGTTAAATTTGTATTTCAATAAAAAGAAAGGGACTCCTTTAAATCAACCAAATGAATAATAGAGTTTCTTTAAAGTCACAAGTCTGTTTCTATACTTATTTCCTATTTTATGATAAAATACGATTAATTGTTGTACACACAACACAAAGGACGGTTGAAAGAAAGTACAGGTTCCATAAAACAAGTAACGTGAAGCAAAGTCGAGGCTTCATTTCATCATCAACGAAGGTTCTTGATGACAATTGTTTTTAAGGTGGACAGCCACCTCATTTTGTTGTGTTCAAAATTACAGTAAGAAAATAATAAAAATAAATAACTAACTGCTTAAGCAGATAAAGGAGAAAATACGATGATTTATAAAGTTTATTATCAAGAAACAAAAACAAGAAACCCAAAAAGAGAAGATACAAAATCGATTTATGTAGAAGCGGAAAATGACGTGATCGTACGTCAACAAGTAGAAGAAAATACCCCATACAATATTGAGTACATCCAAGCACTTGATGAAAATCATTTAGCTTATGAAAAAGAGCACGCGGAATTCTCTTTAACGGAGTTTTAATATGAAAGTAAATATAAAAAACAACGAAACCGGCGTTTTTGCAATAGGCGGTTTGGGCGAGATCGGAAAAAACACATATGGGGTTCAATTTCAAGATGAAATCATCATTATTGATGCTGGGATCAAGTTTCCAGAAGATGATTTACTTGGAATCGACTATGTTATTCCAGATTATAGCTACATCGTTCAAAACCTGCACAAAGTCAAAGCGTTAGTTATCACTCATGGTCACGAAGATCATATTGGTGGCGTTCCGTATTTATTACGTCAAGCTAATATCCCGATTTACGCGGGTCCCTTGGCTTTAGCTTTGATCACGAATAAACTGGATGAACATGGACTATTGCGTGATGCTGAGATGCATGAAATCAATGAAGATACCGTGATTCGTTTCCGCAAGACAGCGGTCAGCTTTTTCAGAACAACGCACAGTATTCCTGATGCATTAGGTGTTGTTGTTAAAACACCGTCTGGAAATATTGTTGCAACAGGCGATTTCAAGTTTGACTTTACACCAGTTGGTGAACCAGCAAACTTACATCGTATGGCAAAATTAGGTGAAGAAGGCGTTTTGTGTCTATTATCAGATAGTACCAATGCTGAAATCCCAACGTTTACTAAATCAGAGAAGACAATCGGATCTTCTATTTTGAAGATTTTTGAAAAAATCGATGGTAGAATCATCTTTGCAAGTTTTGCCTCAAATATTTTCCGTCTACAACAAGCTGCTGATGCCGCGGTTGCAACGGGACGTAAAATTGCAGTGTTTGGTCGTAGTATGGAAAATGCGATCGTCAATGGGGAACAACTAGGTTATATCAATGTACCTAAAGGAACCTTTGTCGATGCCTCTGAGCTTAACCAACTACCGGCTAATGAGACCATGATCTTATGTACCGGTTCTCAAGGTGAACCGATGGCAGCACTAAGTCGAATTGCTAATGGAACACACCGTCAAATCTCCGTACAACCTGGCGATACAGTGATCTTTTCAAGTTCACCGATTCCAGGAAATACAACAAGTGTTAATCGTTTGATCAATTTGCTTTCAGAAGCAGGCGCTGAAGTTATTCATGGTAAAATCAACAATATCCATACTTCAGGTCACGGTGGTCAAGAAGAGCAAAAATTAATGTTGAGCTTAATGAAACCTAAATATTTCGTCCCTGTTCATGGTGAATTTAGAATGTTGAAAATCCATGCATCGTTAGCACAAGATGTCGGCGTTCCTGCTGAAAATTGTTTTATTATGGAGAATGGTGATGTATTGGCTTTAACAGCTGATGACGCTCGTATTGCAGGACATTTCAATGCGAATGACGTGTATGTAGATGGTAATGGTGTCGGTGATATCGGCAATGTCGTTTTACGTGACCGTCGAATTCTTTCAGAAGAGGGCTTAGTTTTAGCTGTAGCAACAGTTGATATTAAAAATAAAGAAATTCTAGCTGGTCCAGATATTTTATCTCGTGGATTCGTTTATATGAGAGAGTCAGGCGAAATGATCCACGAAGGACAGCGTTTATTATTTAACGCAATCCGCGAAGCATTGCGGGATGACAATTGTACAGAAGCAAAATTGTGTGATGCAATCACAGCTGCTCTACAACCGTTCTTGTTTGAAAAAACAGAACGTCACCCAATGATTTTGCCAATGATCATGACTTCATGAGTTTTACTTATTACAAAAGCCAGAACAGGGATAAAAAACATTCCTGTTCTGGCTTTTTTTATTTAGTCACAGTCGTTAAAAATTGCATAAGTTCTTGGGCTGCTATCTTACTCCCCTTAAGTGGTTTTAATTCTTGCTGTAACTTTTTAGCTTTCTGTTCATAGACTGAATGATTCAAAAGTGCTTGAAGATTCTGCTTAAACAAATACTGATCCTTTAATTTACTTTTTTTTATTTGGATTGCATTTCCATACTTAGTGCAACAGCTGATATTATACTCTTGTTCTTTCTGTAAACCAATGCCGATAAATGGTTTCCCAGCGAGGCATGCGGTCTGAACCGTTCCTTCTCCACCATGAAGAACACAAGCTGTTACTTTATTTTGCACCTCCATTGCAGGTAACCAGTCATAAAGATGTACATTTACAGGAAGTTGCTCTATTTGTTTTTCTGTTAAGTAACTTCTCATTGGGCTGATCACCTCAACATCTAATCCATCAAAATTACGTAATAACTCAAAAATGAGTTGAAGATTAGCCGAACTTCCCATACTACAATAAATAAGAGGTTTTGTACTTGTTTCTAGCAACTGTTGTAACTGAGTTGGTATCTCTTCATTTAAATTTGCAAAAATAGGCCCAACATAAATACTGTCACTTGGTAAATCAGGATTATTAGTTAATAATTCAGGTGTGGTGATACAATTTAAATCAGCGGACATAGCGTCGATCGTATAGTTAAATCGATCTTTTACATCATACTCTTCTATCAGCTTTTTAATATTTTTTGGAAGCCATTTTAAATTTAAAATAAAAGATTGTGCTAGTTTTTTTAAATAGGGATTTGAATCTTTCATAAATAGTGCTCCTTCTACATGAGCCCGACTATAAGCATAGGGCTTAACATAAATCAATGGAACCTTTTTGACACGGGCACTGATCAATAAGCTGATCGTAGAACCAATAATTATCCCGTCTGGATTAAGCTTGTTAATCAATTTTAATTCATTTTCGATCCTAATTTTCAACGTATCATAGGTAAAAGGAATTTTGAACGATTTCATTTGATCAAAGTTCATGATGTTAACGATATCTGTCTCTGTTAAATGAGGTGCTAAATAGTTAAATTCAAACCCTGCTTCTTCAATAAAGTCAGCAAATTTTCGACTATAGCCCATAAAAACACAATTAGCTTCGGACTGGCATTCTTTGGCGACTTCGATCATTCTAGTTGTTTCAGCTAAATTAAACGTTTCTGGTGCGAATAATAATGTTTTCATTGAATTATTGCCTCAGGTGTTGAAATCATATGATAGATTTGCTCAACATAAGAATCGATTGCACGTTCTTCCTCATCGTTAAAATCCTTTATTTCTGGGATTTTTTCGAATAATGATACCATTTGCTGATAATAGTCGATTTTATCTTGGAATAGCTTTTTCTTAGCCTTTATCAATTTTTCTGTTTTTTCTCTGCAGTCAGTCGTGGTCTCATCTGAGATTAAGCCTAATAGTGTTTGCATTTCTTCAAGGTTAAATTCACCATATTTCATTACCAAAATGTATTTGATCATTAATAAATCGTTCTTTTGATATACTCGATAACCGTTGTCTTCTCTGCTCGGTTTTAGTAAGTCAATCTTATCGTAATATCGCAAGGTTGATTTTGGGACTCCAAGTATTTTAGCAGCTTCTTTTACTGTTTTTCCTGTCATTTGATTCCTCCGATTACTTTTTTGTACTATAACATGAAACCTAACTTTAATGTCAATAGTAAAAAAGCAACTGACAGACTCAACGCCTGCAGTTGCTTTTTTCTCTTATTTAAACTCTAAACTGTTTTATTCACCACTAAAACATTGGCTTTCGTATGATTGACAACATAAGACGTCGTTGATCCGACCATTAATCGCTCAAAACCATTTAGCCCAGTTCTACCAATCACAATCAAATCAATTGGTTCTTCTGACTCTGTAAAATCAGCAATCAATGTTTTAGGATAGCCATACATAACATACGTAAAAACGTTGGTAACGCCTTGCTCAAGCGCTTTGGACTCTCGTTTTTTCATTTCTTCTTCTTCTTTTGTACGAAGATCTTCCATCAAGGTGCCCATCGACATCGTTAGTTCACCAAAGTAATTGCCCATTTCTTCAATAACAGACAATATGTGTAACGCAGCACCATTGCGTTTGGCAATTTTTATCGCTTCTTGAAACGCATTTTCTGACTGGTCAGAACCATCTACAGCAACTAAAATATTCTTATACGACTCTCCCATGATAAAAAACCTCCTTCTTTGGTATCTCCATTATACTACGTGAAAGAGCTTTCTACAAAAAAGACTGTTCCATTAAAACTTTCTTCTTTACACGTCAAACAAGCCGTGGTATAGTAATCATGGAATTTCGTTATCAGATATCGTTGCCTTTCATAAGAATCAAGAGAGGAGAATTATTATGACATTTGGTAATAAAGTATTAAAATACCGTGTAGCACTTGATACAAAGAGAAATTTGTTTATGGCTATCGATGCAAATAACCAAGCAAATATTGCTTATGGTATCACGATTACACAAGCAGTAAAAGAATTGAAAAAATCTATTTAAGGAGTTATCAACCTAAATGAGCGATTCAAGTTCTAATACGATTTAAAGGCATCCAGTGAATGGTAAATCACGGATGCCTTTTTTGTTTTGTTCATTTTTGACTAGTGGTCCGTATCATCGTTCATGCGAAAGATTATTTTGGGTAATTGAGATAAATCATTATTAAACTAATAACGAATAACACAAAGCCAAACATAGCTAGCGGGACTACCATACCATTCCAGGCTTTTTTATTGGTAAAGGCTCGCCAACGATAAAGAGCACCAGCTAATCCAAGAAAAGCTAAAGAAACAAAGAACACCACTAAAGAAATATTCAACACGTTTATCACCTCTTATAAGTAGTCTACAACTTATCAACAAAAAAGATAGTAACAAAAATGTAAGGAGAAACTACTGAAAACTAAATTATTCTCACTCAACAGACTCTTCAAAAAAAAACATCTAGCAAATTTGCTAGATGTTTTGGAATGGATGAATTAGTTTTTTACAACGTTAACTGCTTGAGGTCCACGATCTGAATCTTCAACGTCGAAGCTTACTGATTGGCCTTCTTCGATTGTTTTGAATCCTTCACCTTGGATAGCTGAGAAATGTACGAATACATCGCTACCATCTTCGCGAGAGATAAATCCAAATCCTTTTTCTGCGTTAAACCATTTTACTGTTCCTTGTTCCATTCTTTTGTTCCTCCTCGTGCTTAAGCACTAAATATTGTAACATTGCCCGTGTACGATAGAGGGTTTTAAAATTAAAACTTCTATATTGTCCCAAACAAGATTACACTAACATTGTACATGCGAACCCTTATTTTTGCAAGAAATCTAGTTAGTCTGCAGCAAAAAAGTTTTCTTCTCTCATACTGATGTAAACTTGTGCTCCGATGATAATATGATCTAATACTTCAATCCCCATCATTTTCCCACATTCTTGCATTCTTTGCGTGAAATGAATATCACTTTCTGATGGCGTTGGGTTACCACTTGGGTGATTATGCGCAAGAATCAAACGTGCCGCAGAATATTTCACTGCACTGCGAAAAATCTCTCTTGGGTGAGCAACAGACTGATTTAACGATCCTTTAAATACAGTTTCTTGTTTGATGACTTCATTTTTAGTATTCAAATACAAACAAACTAAATGCTCTTGTTGAAAATCTTGTAATTCATAGATCAAATTTTGTGCAATTTGATAGCTGGACGAAACCTTTCCTAGCTTTAGCTGAGTACTTTGTTGGATTCGATAGCCAAATTCGATAGCGGCTCTTAACTCAATCGCTTTGATACGACCGATCCCTTTGATTTCCATCATTTCAGTTACTGTCGCATTTTTCAATTCATATAGATGATTAAAATAATTCAAAAATTTAGATGCTACTTCCATCACATTGGTATTCTTGGAACCTGTTCGTAATAAAATCGCCAGTAACTCTTGATTGGATAGGGCTTTTTCACCGACAACTTCCAATCGTTCTCGTGGTAAACAATCTTCTGGCATCTCTCTAATAAATAATTTTTCTTCTTTGATCAAAAAAATCACTCCTTTATACGCTTCTACTAAAAGATACGTAAAGGAGTGATGATTTTATTTTTTAAAATAATCTGGCGCTTGGTTTAAGCTTTCAAAAATCTCTAGCGTTTTCCCTTTTATTTCTTCTGTTGGCGCCAATAAATCTGGAACCATGATCACAGGAATTCCTGCTGCATCTGCTGCTGTTACACCATGAAATGAATCTTCAAAGATCAACGTATTATCTGCTTTGGTACCAAGATACGCTAAAGCTTTTTGGAAAATTTCTGGATCTGGTTTTGCTCGAGTCACATCTTCTGCTGAAACAATTCCAGAAAAACGTTCTTTGATTCCAGCGCCATCTAATAATAATTCAATTGCTGGACGAACATTACTTGAAGCGACGATCCGAGGAATTTCTTGTTGATCCAGAAAATCAAGCAACTCCAAAACCCCGTCCTTCAAAGGAACAGCGCCTGATTCAAACACTTGGTAAGTATCTTCATACGACCGTTGAATAAATTCATCTACTTTGGCTTTACCAAAATCTTTGTAAATTCGATGATAGTTTTCCTGAACCTCTTCATCTGATACCCCTAAAAACTCTAAATAAAGCTCTTTGCTGTAAGGAAAATTCATAGCATCTGCTATTTTTTGTGTTGACTGATAATAAATCAATTCTGTATCAAATAATAAACCATCCATATCAAAAATTACGCCATCAATTGTTTTCATGATTTCCTCCTAAATTTAAAAGCGTAGCGGGCTTGCCAGTCTCGACTGAAAAATAGGGAAAATTGACTGAGGTGGTCTTTGCCTCATTCCATTTTCATCTTTTTTCCGAGAGACTAGCCTGCGTAGCTAGATAACATATGGTAACAACGTTCCGCTTTGCTTCACCTTGTACTTTTCAACATCAGTTCATTTCATTCACTGTGTTTCAAAGCAAAAGCGTAGCGGGCTCGTTTAGCTCTGACAGAAAAATAGGAAATTCTAACTGAGGTGCTTTTTGCTTCATCTAGAATTTATCTTTTTTCCGAAGACCTTCAATCCTTAGAGCTTTAGCTCTTAGGAATTGTTGAGATTGGAGCAGAGCTTAGTGGCAGCCCGTGCAGCTAGATAACAGTAAAAGCGAAACAAATCGGTTAATCCTGTAGAAAATTAGAAAATTGGCATTGAAACGTTCTTTGTTTCATTGACAATTTATCTATTTTCCTAAGGATTGATTTGTGGAGCTAGATAACATACGTTAACAACGTTCCGCTTCACTTCACCTTGTACCAAGTCTTTTCGTGCGACGAGTAATCGCAGGAGCATTCAACATCAACTCATTTCTTCGTTGTGTTTCTTGGTATGTTTCAAAGCAACTAATTCCCCAAGTCAGAGCCAATATTCATTAATAATTCCCGTACCTGAGAAACAAAATAAAGTGAACCTGTCACCAACAGCAAGTCATCTGATGACATTTTTTCTAAAATTTCACCTAAACCGAATTGCCACAATGAAACGATTTCCGTTTTATCATTTTCATAATGTTCCATTTTAGTTAAATCGATTGCTCTAGGATAATCAAATGTCGTCAAATATAAATGAACATTTGGAACTCCTCTCAAAAGCGCAATCATCTGATCAATATTTTTTGAAGCTAGAGCTGAAAATAAAATATGGATTTCTCGATTTGGAAATTCTTTTTTCAAGTTTTCTGCTAAGCGACGCATTGCATGATCATTATGGGCGCCATCTAAAATGATCAATGGTTCATCACTGATTTTCTCCATTCGAGCAGGCCATCGAGCTTGCGCTAATCCGTGGTACACATCTTTGTCAGAAAAATTGAATTTCCGCATCTCACAATAAAGATAAAATAATTGGATCGCAACGGCTGCATTTTCAACTTGATGCCGACCTAATAAAGGTACTTTGACCTTAGGTAATTTACCGGCTTCACTATAAAAATTGAAAATCTCACCCCAATTTTTATCTGGATGTAAATAGTCTGTTTTATACTCATGATTATAGCGATACACTCTACTATGCTTCGTTTGGGCAACTTCATTGATCACCACAAAAGCTTCTTCTTCAATATTCCCAGTGACAACTGGAATTGACTCCTTAATAATCCCTGCTTTTTGGAAAGCAATTTTTTCAAGGGTGTCGCCTAAGATTTCTGTATGATCTTTTCCAATGGTTGTGATTGCCGTCAACATCGGTTTTACAACGTTGGTACTATCTAATAAACCACCAAGTCCAACTTCTACAATGGCGATATCGACTTTCTCATCTAAAAAATAATCAAGAGCCATGGCCGTCAAGGTTTCAAATTCTGTGATTCCCGCACTTTCAGGTTGTTGATCCATCTCTTTGATCAACTCTTGATATTTTTCTACGTACTGAATAATATGATCATCTGAAATGCCTTGTCCGTTGATGGCAATTCGTTCATTAAAATGCTCGATATACGGAGATGTAAAGGTACCGACTTTTAACCCTAACTCTTCTAGCATACACCGTAAATAAGTGACAGTAGATCCTTTTCCATTCGTACCCGCAATATGAATCGTTGGTACTTTTTCTTCAGGATTGCCGACTCTTTTCAATAATGCTTCCACTCGATCAAGACCAGGTCTAGAGCCAAATGGCAGTCTACTATGAATCCAATCGATCGCTTCTTCTATCGTTAATGACATCTTATCAACTCCTCACTGTCCATTATATCGAAAGCGAAGGTGCTTTTCACCAATTAAAGTCTAAAATTCCATAAATGTTTGATTTACAGTTAAAAAACTGCATTTTATAAAAAAGAGTAAACAAATGACTCTATGCTTTAAAAAAAGAACAGTTGTGATAAAATAAACAAGACTATATGTAAAAAGTGAGTATTGATTTTTTTGCATCAACACCTAACCCCGTGATAGACTAGATTCTTAGAGCATCACTCAAACCAAATTCATGTTATAAATAACTCGTTAAAAAAGTATTGTTGCAGGTAGTTCGTTTGATTTTTCAAGATTGATTGGACCTTTATCCTAAAACAGTTATAAATCATTAGAATAGAGGAGCAGTAAAAATATGTTAAAAGTTAAAAAAAATTTATTGATTAGCGGGAGTTTTCTTCTCCCCCTACTATTATTGATCATACTCTGGTCGATTTTAGGATTAGCACCATTTGGGAATAACAATCTCTTAGTTAGTGATTTGGGCACACAATATATGCCTTTTTTAAGTTTATTTAAGCAATTTTTCCAGGGTGATACCTATTCCCTTTATTCATTTTCCGATGCGCTTGGCGGAACGATTTTGCCCTTAAGTGCCTATTATTTATTAAGTCCGTTCAATAGTTTAGTGCTGCTTTTTTCTTATGAACAATTGCCGATTGCGATCCTGCTGATCATTACCTTAAAAATTTCACTAATGGGCAGTTCGATGTTTTATTACCTTCACAAAACCTATAAGCAATCTACGATAGCCACATTGCTCTTTTCAACCTCGTATAGTTTATGCGGTTTTGTAACGGTTTATTGTTTGAATTTTATGTGGTTGGATGCCCTTATCTTACTGCCTTTACTTATTTTAGGTATTCAGCGTTTGTGGGATCATAAAAAATATTGGCTTTATTCTGGCGCTTTATTTTTGTCTATTGTGACTAATTATTATATGGGCTACATGCTTTGTATATTCGCTGTATGTTACAGTCTTTACTGGTATTATCAAAAAAATGATGTATCTAAAAGGAAATCGCTCTGGCAATTTATCAAGGAAGGTCGCTTGTTTTTTCTGACTTCCTTTCTTACCGGAATCAGTACCAGTTTTATTTTAATTCCAGCTATCGAAGGAATGTTAGCGACAAAGAAAACAAATTTTGACTGGCAAACATTTTTACCTACACCTAATTTTGGGCTTAATTTTCTTTCACAATTTGGCCTTGGTAGTGTTAATTTTGAATGGCGATTGGAGCATTTACCCACGATTTTTTCTGGGATCTTGATGGTTATCCTTTTTATCGCCTATTTCCAGCTATCTAGTATTCCTAAAAAGGCAAAATGGGGTGCCGCTTTTCTGCTTGGGTTTATTTTCTTAAGCTTCTGGTTGGAGCTAGTGAATACTGTTTGGCATATGTTTCAAAGCCCAGCAGGATTTCCGTATAGAAATACTTTTATCTTTAGTTTTTTGATCATAAAATTTGCCTATGAAGCCTTTTTGAAATTAAAAGAGGGCGCAAAATTAACGATCATGATTCCAGCTATTTTCTCTGGGCTATTGCTCATTGGCTATGTTGCCTTAAAATTTTCTGTAGAAAAGATTTTTCTTTTATCTGATCATTATTTTATCATCAGTCTTATTAGTATTTGGCTGACCTTTGGTATCATCGTGTTTGCTCAAAAAAAGAGTGGCGCAAAAAGAGTTAGCGTCTATGCATTATTATTTTTAGTTGTTTGCTCTGAATTGGTTTTTAATTTTTGGATCAGTTTTAAAGATATCCCATTTGGTAATCAAGAAAAATTTGCACAAACATTTCAAATTCAAGATCGCCTGATTTCAGATTTACAAAATAAGCAAACGAATTTATTCCGCATCAAACAAACCATTGATTCTGACACTGCAGGTTACAGAGAGAAAAATAATGGCTATAATAATCCAATTTTATATGGATACGCTGGTGTCTCAAGCTACACCTCTACGTTAGATGCCAAAACGCAAGATACTCTTCACGCTCTAGGCTTGTATCAAAAAAATGATCGTAGAATCGCTTATGTGGATGAATCAAAAGTAATCAACCTGCTCTTGAACGTCTCGTATCAACTAACACCTGAAGTCAAAACGTATCAGGAAAATCTTTCAACTGATTTATCTACAAATGTTTATCAAAATCCTGAAGCAATTGGGATGGGCTTTTTAGTCCCTTCAGAGTTTCGTTCACTAAAACTAGTAGAAAATCAACCTTTAAAAAATCAGGAAATGATTTTGCAGGAGATCCAAGCAAATCCGCAAACTTATTTTCAAGAAACACAAAAAGTCACTTGGGAAACACAAGCCGACAATCACTATACATTGACAACCAAAACATCCGCTAACGGTGAGCTTTACCTTTATGTACCCGAAATCAATTGGAAAAAAATCACCTCATTTAAAGTAAATGGTGAAAAAATCCAACCAGCTGTTTACATTGCAACCAATCAATTGTTTAATTTGGGTTACTTTAAAAAAGATGCTGAGATTGAATTACAACTTGAATCAGAAATAGCACTAGAAGATCAAATGATCGAATTAAAAACCCTACAACAAGATACTTTTGATTCATTTATTACCAAGCAAAAATCCCAAGCTATTCAACTTAAGCAACAGGCTTCTGGAACATTGTCAGGCAATATAACGGTTACTGACTCAGAAAATACTCTACTCTACTTAGCTATACCTTATGACAAAAATTGGCAAATCACAGTTGATGGAAAAAAAGTCAAAGCCATGTCGGTTTTAGGCAATTTTACTGGAATTGACTTATCTCCTGGAAAGCATCAAATCACGATGCAGTATCAACAAAGAAATTTCATTGTGGGCGTTATGATTAGCATTTCTGTTCTTTTGGGCGTATTATTTTATCAACTATTAAAGTATTACAAGAAACGAAAAACAACGTAACAGCGAGAGGAAACTGCAACCATGGGACGTAATATTCTAAAACGAATCATCTATGTACTGCCGATTGTAGGTGTCATCAGTTTTACTGGTTTGGTGATTTATGGTTATTCTAAAGGGATTTTTCATTCTGTTCAATCGCTACAGGATTTTATTAAGCAATTTGGCGAATATGCGGTATTTATTTTTATCTTTTTACAGATATTACAGGTCATCGTGCCAATCTTACCTGGCGGTATTTCCACGGTTGTCGGTATGTTGATGTTTGGCAATGTTCAAGGGCTACTTTATAGTTATGTCGGTTTGATCATCGGGGAAATCATTGTTTACTGGTTAGCTCGCTATTACGGCAAGTCCTTTGCCCGATTGATTTTAACGAAGAAACGTTATTTAAAATTTGAAAAGATGCTGGATCGTCCCGAAAAAGGGATCAAGAGATTGATGATTATTACCTTGCTCGTTCCATTTGCACCAGATGATTTGGTGTGCTTGGTGGCTGGTCTGACTGATCTTCCTTTTAAGGAGTATATGAAAATTCTACTGATTTTTAAATTTTGGTCAGTTGCCACTTATGGCTATGCGGTCTTGTTCTTGTTCAATCGTTTTTTGATTGGTTGAATACATTATAGCAGCAAGTATGTAATACGATTATTTCAAGCAAAAAAAATAGACCAATAATCAGAAAAAGACATGATTATTGGTCTATTTTTTTACTTACTTCACTGTACGCAATTGCGCAATTCGTTCTTTCACAACGATTTGTTTTTCTAAATAATCTTTCTCTTTGGCTTTTTCAGCTTCTACAACTTCATCCGGCGCATTAGAAACAAATCGTTCATTTGCTAATTTACCTTGAACACGTTTGACTTCTTGTGTCCATTTGTCTAATTCTTTTTCTAATCGAGCAATTTCTTCTTCCACATTGATCAAACCAGCTAGTGGTAAATAGAGTTCAGCTCCTGTTAAAACAGCTGACATCGCCAATTCTGGCGCTATAATGTCACTTGCAATTGTTAACTCATCTGGATTACAGAAACGCTCAATATAATTGGTATTTTCAATCAAGAATTTATCTACCGCTTCATCACTTGTTTTGATCAATAAAGTGATTGGTTTAGATAATGGCGTGTTCACTTCCGCGCGAATATTGCGCACTGCGCGAATCACTTCTTTTAAGACTTCCATCCCACGAGCAGCTGTTTCATCTGAAAATTCTTCATGAACAACAGGATAATCAGCAATCACAAGAGATTCACCTTGATGCGGAATATTTTCCCAGATTTCTTCGGTCACAAACGGCATGATTGGGTGCAATAGACGTAAAATTTGGTCTAGTGTATAAACTAAAATGCTCCGTGTTGTTTGTTTTGCCCCTTCATTTTCGCCGTACAGAATTTCTTTACTCATTTCAATATACCAGTCACAGAAATCATCCCAGATAAAGTTATATAACTGACGACCTGCTTCACCAAATTCAAAGCGATCGAATAAATCAGTAACACGAGCGACTGTTTCATTTAGACGAGTTAAAATCCAGCGATCTGCTACCGTTTTCTCACCACTAAAGTCGATGTCTTCATAAGACATCCCTTCAACATTCATAATCACAAAACGGCTAGCATTCCAGATTTTATTGATAAAGTTCCAAGAAGCATCCATTTTTTCGTAACTGAAACGCATATCTTGACCAGGTGTTGAACCATTCGACATAAACCAACGCAATGCATCGGCTCCGTATTTATCGATCACTTCCATCGGATCGATTCCGTTACCTAGAGATTTACTCATTTTACGTCCATCTTCTGCTCTGATCAAACCATGCATCAAGACATTTTTAAACGGCGCTTTTCCAGTAAATTCTAAACTTTGGAACATCATGCGGCTAACCCAAAAGAAAATAATATCGTAGCCTGTTACCAAAGTGCTTGTTGGGAAATAACGCTTAAAGTCTGCCGCTTCCTCATCAGGCCAACCCATTGTTGAAAATGGCCATAAAGCAGAACTAAACCATGTATCTAATACATCTGAATCTTGTGTCCAATTTTCTATGTCACTTGGTGCTTCCATGCCGACATACATTTCGCCTGTTTCTTTATGATACCAAGCAGGAATTTGATGCCCCCACCATAATTGGCGTGAAATAACCCAATCATGTACATTTTCCATCCAACGTAAGAATGTTTGATTAAAACGTGGTGGATAAAACTCTACTGCATCATCTGTATCTTGATTTTCGATGGCTTTTTCAGCAAGTGGTGCCATTTTAACGAACCATTGTGTGGATAAACGAGGTTCAACAACAACACCTGTACGCTCTGAATGACCAACACTGTGATTCATCGTTTCAATTTTAATTAAACGACCCATTTCTTTTAAATCAGAAACAATCATTTTACGTGCTGCAAAACGATCCATCCCTACATATTTTCCGGCTAAATCGTTCATAGAACCATCTTCGTTCATGACATTTACACGTGGTAAATCGTGACGATTACCTACTTCAAAGTCGTTAGGATCGTGAGCTGGCGTGATTTTCACTACCCCTGTTCCAAATTCCATATCTACATATTCATCGGCAATGATCGGAATTTCTTTATCTACTAAAGGTAATGTCACAGTTTTACCGATCAATGCTTGGTAACGCTCATCTTCAGGATGAACTGCAATCGCAGTATCGCCTAACATTGTTTCTGGACGAGTTGTTGCGATTTCCACAACACCTGTTCCATCAGTCAGTGGATAACTCATATGATAAAAGGCACCTTCGATATCTTTGTGGATAACTTCAATATCCGATAAGGCCGTTTTCGCTTTTGGATCCCAGTTGATAATATATTCACCACGATAGATCAAGTCTTTTTCATACAAAGAAACGAACACTTTGCGGACCGCTTGAGATAATCCATCATCTAAAGTAAAACGTTCACGGCTATAGTCTAAAGATAAGCCCATTTTTGCCCATTGTTCACGGATATGAGAAGCATATTCTTCTTTCCAATCCCAAACTTGCTCAACAAATTTTTCACGGCCTAAATCGTAACGAGAAATATCTTGTTCAGCTAATTTTTCTTCAACTTTTGCTTGTGTTGCAATACCAGCGTGATCCATTCCAGGTAACCATAATGTGTCAAAGCCTTGCATTCTTTTTTGACGGATGATCATATCTTGTAACGTTGTATCCCACGCATGTCCTAAATGTAGCTTACCTGTAACATTTGGTGGTGGAATCACGATTGAATAAGGTTTTGCTTCTTTATTGCCGTTTGGTTTGAATAAATCTTGGTCTAGCCATTTTTGGTAGCGACCTTGTTCTACTTCTGTTGGTTGGTATTTAGTTGGCAGATTTTTTTCTTCTGTCATGTATATTCCTTCTTTCTGATTTTAATCTAAATAAATGGTGAAGCGACACACTAAGGTAAGAACACTTCTTATCAGTCGCCTTGTATTGTTCAAGATCAGATTGCTTCACAAGCTGTGATGAACATATAAAAAGCCCTAAAATACTTTCGTATTTTAGGGCGTATAAACAACTATACGTGGTACCACCTAAATTGTGTTTGAAAAATCCAAACACCGCTTCATTCGTGAGGTAACGATCACTACTCGAATCATTCTACTGAATTCAAATCATTGACTCCCAAGCTACCTTCTTACTGGTTATGTGAAAATCTTCCACCAAGTGATTTTCTCTCTATAACGATGCCAGTAGTACTCCTCTTGATCATGGTCTTTGGTTTATTTTAACATTGAAGTAAGCGATAAGTCAATTTGAACTGATCTAGCTTTAAGCAAAAAATTTTCTCTCAAGTATTTCATTTCTATATGCTGTGTGCTTTAGTAATAGATAGACTTGAAAGGGGAATTTACATGTTAGAGAAAATGAAATTAGAAGAGTATTTTGAATTTTGTCAATATCAAAAAAAGTTGGATAGTAAAACACTAAAAGCTTACAAAATAGACCTTCAACAATTTTTTGATTACGTTGAACAAACTGATATTGACCTTATTAACCGGTCAACGATTGAACAATATATACAATTTCTAGCTTGTACTTATAAAACGACTTCTATTAAAAGAAAATACGCTTCTTTAAAAACGTACTTTAGCTATTTGGTATATATGGACTTTATTTCCCTAAACCCATTTACTAATATAAGACTCCAGCTGAAAGAAGAGACAATATTACCAAGAGTCTTTTCTTTAGATACATTGGAACAACTTTTGAAAACGGCTTATTCAGAACATTCCAATCCACTAAACAAACAATCTTCTTTCCAAAAGTTTTCCGCAGTTCGAAATATTGCTGTTTTAGAGCTTCTATTTTCAACTGGAATCAGAGTTTCTGAATTATGTAATTTGACCATGGAAAATACAGATTTGACGAATCAAAAAATTTTAATCAAAGGAAAAGGTTCCAAGGAGAGAGTTTTATATTTATCTAATAAAGAAGTTATCACTGCGATGAGAAAATATATTGTTCTTCGTGATCACTCTAAGTCTAATTGTCCCTATTTTTTCATTAATCGCTTAGGAGATAGGCTCTCTGAACAGTCTGTTCGTACCATTATCCAAAATATTGGAAAAAAAGCCAACCTCTCGATTCATTTAACTCCTCATATGTTTAGACATACATTAGCTACTACTCTTTTAGATGAAGGAGTGGACTGTCGGTATATTCAAAGCATTTTAGGTCATAGCTCTATAAAAACGACGGAACGATATATTCATGTGAGTTTAACAATGCAGAAAAATGTTCTTTTGAACAAACATCCTAGACATCATTTTTCATTTGGATGAATTTGAGAACGTGTCTACTCTGATATACTTCCTCATGAACAAAGGATAATAAGCAATTATCTAATGTTTAAAAAAGGAGTATTTTATGGAAAATCCCAATCTTTTTGATTTCCCTTTTGTTGATAGAAAAAGCGAAAGAAAAGTTATTGCAAAATTTCTAGAGTATAATAAAAAAAAGCAAGTTTTATGGATAACTGGGAAACATGGTGTAGGAAAAACTTTTTTTATAGAAAAGGTATTTGCTAGCAATATTCAAGCAGAGTGGACATTACTTCATCTTAATTTTTTAGATAATATGAATGATGATCTTTATCTTAATGAGTTTATTAATCAACTTCAAGTAATATCAAAAAATAAATTCTTTGACTTTATAAAAAGTAATTATAAATCTGCTATAAGTTTAAGTAAAAATCTGATTAAAGTAGCTTTAGCTGTCAAAGATCTTACTGATTTTGGAATTACTAGTTTGTTAGCTTCTATAGCGGGAGGATTAATTGATAAAAAGGATAAACCACACTCCCTGCCTACTGTTATTGCTGATTATATACAAGCAATTATTAAAAAAAATAAAAAAATTGTAATTGTATTTGATAATTTAACAAAATATCCTCCTACATTGTTAAACATACTGGAAACTATAATTGATAAAAATATTGGTAATGAAAATATTAGATTTGTGGTTATAACAACAGAAGAGATGTTAACCAATAGCCCAGAACATATAACATTCATAGCCGAAAAAATTTCAAATATTAGGCTAGATATAAAAGAATTTGATGAAAATCATTTTTTTATAGAAATGCTTAGTAATGCTTATGAAATTGATTGCAATATTAGACAAGATGTAGAGAAAATATTTGATTACTGTGGAGGACATCCAAACAAATTTAAAAGTATTCTCCATCGCTTATATTATGATCATGGAATTGAACATATCGATCGAACAAAGGCAATATTTGTTACAGAGAAACTAGAAAACTTATTGTTAAAAGAAAGTATTGATTTTGATTATCAAAAACTTCCTTACGAGCAGAAGTTAGTACTATCTATTATTTCTATTTGGAGTACCCCGATACCTTTTAAGTTATTAGACGATTTATTTAACTATATATTTTCGCATAATAACTTTACAGATAGTTATTTGATAACTATTACAGAAATTAAACAAGCCATTAGGGAATTGCTAAATCTAGATATATTAACTCAAAAGCAATTTTGTCAACAATCGTGTATAGGGTTTAAGCAAGATATGTCAAATGATAAAATATTTAAAATTATACATTACGAAGATAAAACAAAAGTATTCTTTTATTATTCAATCTGCTTCGATTTCTTAAATTCTCTCTCTGAAGGTAGTGAGGAAGAATACTGGAAAGCAAATAGAAGTTATTTAAATGCATTGTTCTCCTATGGCGCTAATAATGAGAGCTGGCCGGTTATTAATTATAATTATGCTTGTCAATTGGATGAAAGAGGGAACTATTATACTGCATTAACTATATTTGAACGTCTTCATGAAAGGATTGGTGAACTTCCCAAAGAATGGCTACTTGTATTAGCTGGAAATTTATTTTCTTGTGGTGCCTATGATAGATGTGAGACTTTGCTATTGTATGTAAATAGTAACTTTATTGATTTATTAACAGATTATGACAAATCGCAGCTATATTCCATGCTTGCTCAAGTAAAAAGCCAAAAATTTGACCATGTATCATCACTAAATTATATTGATAAAGCTCTTGAGTCAACTCAAAAAGATTCGTCAGAACAAATTAGACTATTGGCGCAAAAGCAAACAATTTTATTTCTAGCACCAAATAAATTTCATGAAGCAGAGGACCTTTTTGAGCTATTAATAAGTTCTGAATCTGATGATCCTGCCATGATTAATGTCTATCAAACTGCTATGGATTTTTGCGAAGGAAACTATTCATTAACGTTATTAAGAAAAGGATTAAAACTAGCAAAACATTATATCCCTCATGATGTGAAAGTTTCAAAGATTATTCATAATAAGGGTTTTGAATATATAAGATGTTCTGATTTTGAAAAAGCAAGAGAATTAACTGAAGAGGCAAGAAAACAATTTGAAGGAACATCTCTTCATTATCAAGCTTATTCTTATAATAATTTAGCTACAATAGAAATGAAAAAAGAACATTGGGAGAACGCTGTAAACTATCTAATGAGCGCACTTATTTGGAATAAAAGTAATTATCTAAGACTGGTTATAGATGTAAATCTATTTATTTGTTTTTCTGCCCTTAATGATTCAAGGGCAGAAAAATATAAAGCAGATTTAATAAAAACTATAACAGAAGATAATGATCTAGAGGATAGAATTTATAAAAAAATCTTAGTCAATCTTGCAATCGTTGAACAAAAAAATAATAATTTAGATTATGCGCAAGAATTTATAAAGTTATATAAACCTAGATATGAAAATGATGTTCCTTCAGGTAAATATCGATTTATTAATTTATATAATCAATTTTTTTCTGATAAATTACCCACAGTAAATTTACCTGAAGATACATTTGATTACTATTCGAACATGGCATTTGAACCGTGGATAGTTACCCTTACTTGTAGTTGAAATCGATGATTGGAAGAGAATATCTTTTAAGCGCAGTATTTAGTATTTTAATTAAATAAGTGTTTGTATTGATTGAATGACTAGCACTAATAAGTCCTAGTTCAGAAGTTTCACTTAGCACTGGATTAGGGCTTGCTTCTATAAAATATAAAGAGCGATCTGTCAGCCTGTAATCAAATCGAGCATAATCAAAGATATCTAATTCTTTAAAAATTATTTGAGAAGTTGACTTTATTAAATCAATTTGTTCAGGAGTCAGTTTTTCATCAGCCAATTCTAGTTTTCTTTTTCTTGAAGATTTTTCTTGAATTCCCATAAGTTCTTGATCAAAATAATATTTCCCATTCAAACTAGTGATAATAACCTCAGATACATCGATTTCTTTTTTTTGTCCGATTAAAAAGTTACTTATCTCGTAACCTTTAATAAATTCTTCTATGAGTATTTCTTTAAATTGTTCTAATAATTTGAAAAGTAGATTGTGTGCGTCTTGTTTGTTGTATACTATATTATCTTGACTAATTCCTATAGATGAACCCTCATTGTTTGGTTTTAAAATAATTGGATATTCAAGTTCATCTGGTTTAAATTCGTCTAAAGACCTAACTAAATAACCTTTTGAGCAAAGAACATTATTTGAAAGTAAAAAACGTTTAGTATAAATCTTGTTTGCAGTTAATAAATAAGTAATTGCTTCTGAACCAACATAAGGAACATTCAAAAGTTCAAATAAAAAAGCTGCTTGTCCTTTTCTACTTTTTTGAGTCAATCCATCAGATAAGTTAAAAAAAATTGTATTTGGAAATTCCTTTTTTGATTTATAGGCATCTATTAGAGCATGAATACCACCAAAAAAATAACACTCTAGTCCAAGGGAAATTAATTTATTCTTCAAATAATGAACACTTGCTTTGCTTGTATGATCATTATATATATGATTTGTTCCAAAACCTTCATTTTTAAAGTCCTCTCGAACGTCTGCGACAATAGCAACTTTGATTTTATCCATATCATTCACATCCCTTTTCTAATTGAAGAATTGTATAGCCTTCATATTTACTAATGGGTTTACTTTTTGAAAAATCATTTATTAAATGTTGGTAGCCTAGTTCATATTCCTCAGAATCAAGAAGTACAAAAGCTGATATTGATTTGGTATTTACCTTGGCTAGAAAATCTTTTTTTATTGGTTCTATAACGTGCTGTTCAATTCTAGTCTCGGAAAGAAAATTCCAGTTATTATTTTGAGCAACAGATAGTAATTTAGATATTGGATGGAATCTTTTCTTATCAATAGTTGCAATAGAAGGAAAGTATTTTATCCAATATTTTTCTTCTAATTGAGAGGGAGATTCAGTGCATATGACTAGTTTACAGCCTACTTTTGCTATTCGATCTAATTCGGTAAAAAAAAGAGGCAAATCTCTAATATGGTGAATAACATCAATGCAAAAAATACCATTAAAAAAAGAATCTTCAATAGTTAGTGGTAAAGAGTTAAAATGTTTAAAATGTATTTTTTTGGAACAAAAAGTAGCATTTTCAATCATTTTCTGTGAAGTATCTACACCCCAAAAATTAGCTTCATGATATTTTTCAAGCTCAATTAAATAGTTTCCAGTTCCGCATCCATATTCTAAAATACGATCATTTTTAGAAATGTGTAACTGACGACAGAGTAAGTCATATATCGTTTTATTTATCTGTCTATTTGCTAAATAATCATCTGCATATTTATCATAATTAACATGATATTTTTCCATAAAATACTCCTTTTTTAAACATTAGATAATTGCTTATTATCCTTTGTTCATTTTTATTTAAAAAAAATCTTCTATCCTTTAACAACTGAAACTGATCCACTATCACTCACCGCTCTGCAACAATCGCTATAAACTTCAATAAATGCGTAAGCTGGGTTCATCGCTATAGTTCTGGCTTTTTCCATGCCATTTGGTACAGTCTCACCTTTCTTGTAGTGCTCTATAATTCTGCCACTAATGTCAACAGTGTGAACCTCGTAAGAAGCACCTAAATAACATTTTGAAACATACCCTAATAGCAGACCTGATAACTCTACCTCGGGAAATTCTTTAGCAATTGCTCCCAGAATATCCTCTACCTTACTTTTTGCAATGGTAGCATTTCCACTGTCTAGATGGCTAAAGTTATCCAGATATTCTTTACTACGCTTACGCCTTAACAATTTTTCGATTTGAGCATCTGTCCCGACTGGTTTCAAGTTACTTGTTGTATTAACACTAAAAATTGAATCAGTTTGTCTTTCAGTTGTTCTATTAATCAATGGTTTTGGCACTCTATTTCACTCCTATTAAACTAAGACTTTCCTTGTTTTTTGTGATTGTTGCTCCTTCATTGCGACTTCGCTTCCAATAGGTTTTCCAGATGCTGGAACTGCCCTTGATTTTCCCCATTCTCTGATCGATTCTATTTTTTCTGGACTTGTTTGAGATAGCGGGACAACATTTTGAAATATTTCTAGAATAATTGTTTCATCTAACCTAAAATTATCTTGTGCCAGTTTATTGTAGGCCAGCTCTCTTACCGTAGATTCCAAATCAGCTCCAGTAAATCCATTCGTTAATTCGACGATTGAGTCTGCTAATTGACCTTCAAAATCCAGTTCCAAATACTTACGCATGTATATAGAAAGAATATCTTTTCTTTCCTCTGCCGTTGGTAAATCAACAAAAAATAGCTCATCAAAACGACCTCGACGTAATAATTCTGAAGGTAGCAAACTAACATCGTTTGCTGTTGCAACAACAAATACTTGTTTTTTACTTTCTTGAAGCCAGAATAGAAATTGCCCTACCATCCTTGTAGACACCCCTCCATCATTACCAGATGTAGCGCCAGAGAGTCCTTTTTCAATTTCATCTATCCATAATATACAAGGTGAAACATTTTCAGCTGTCGTTAAGGCATCTTTCAATTGTTGTTCAGATTGCCCTACATAACTTCCCTGAACGGTTGCGAAGTCTAATCTGTACAGTGGCAATTTCCAATTTGCAGAAATCGACTTAGCTGAAAGTGATTTACCACATCCAGGTACTCCAACAAGCAAAATCCCTCTAGGCGATTGCAATCCTCTTAATTTCATTTCTGCTCTTTTCTCAGGGGTTAATAATGTTTTTTTTATATCCAACCATTTTTTTAGTCCTTCTAACCCACCAACATCTTTTACACTATCTTCAACTTCGATTTTCTCTAAACCTGAAATATCTGAAAATAAGCGGTCTTTCGCAAACCTTACTTCATCCATATCTGATTTTTTTATCGATTTATTAGCAATTAACGAAGAAATAATATTTTCAGCTTCAATCCGAGTAACTCCTGATAATAAAGATGCGGCTTCACGAACATCCATATCATCCCATTCAATTAAAATCTCTGATCGATATTCATCAATGAACTCTTTTATAATCTTATACATGTCCTCTTCATCTGGTAAATCAACCTTAATCATCATGCCTAACCTTTTCAGCTGATTCCAAATAGGATTCGTTGAAAAGATAACGATTGAACCACCCGTTTCATTTGCTAAAGTTACTAAATCTAAAAGTTGTTTTGCTTCAGAATTATCATTGGATAAATCGGGTACTTCTGTTAGTATAAGTGTCAGATTCTGTTTCTTTTTCATTTGTTCACTCATAAAATCTATCGCTGCATAATAGGATTTATCTTCTGTTAAAAGTTGTTCACTTGTTAATTCATAAATTCCTTTTGATAATGTATGAACATAGAAAGGTAATGCCAACTCTTCGGAAACACCTTCTAAGATTTCCAACGTTCTTGCTCGTTCAATCGTATTAATTACCACTAACGGAATACGCGCAATTGAATACCTTCTCATCAAATCTTTGCATTCATTTATACTCCCCATAACAGTTGCTCCTTTAATTTACTTTATGATTTTTAACTATACTTAACATCTTTCCAGAGTAATCGCTTTTAGCACTATCTTCTAATGACTTTTGCATATTATCAGCATGCTCTCTCACTAAGGCTTGAAAATGTTGTTGCTCATTTTGAGGAATCGCAGGAATTGTCACTACTTTTTCAATCTGTTGCAATTCTTTTCTAAGGCCTAAAAGCGCTTGAATGTAAGTAGCTTCGTTTCTCATACCACTTGCTTGGTTTTTATGAAACTTATCAGTAGCACAAACCAAGCGATAATTCACAACATCAAACAATTGCTTTGTAAACCGTTCTGAAACTCCTGATTGCCATTCTATTGTCCCAAGTTTCATAGCTTCTAGCACTTCATTATCATTACATGCATCTTTTAATAGTTGAAAACATTCTACCCATTCTTTATAAATTGCTGGACTTTTCATCGCTTTCTTTTCCTTCTTACTACGACTGTCTCGGGTGGAACAACATCCCAGTCTGGTAACCCCATAGCAAATGGACTATTTTCAGGTTCATTTTTCAACTCGCTACTTGGAATTGTAGTGAGTTGTTTCTCACAGTTATTACAATAAGTTGAAGCCTCATTTATTATATTTTCACACTTTAAACATCTCTTCATTTTTTATTCTCTCACTCCTCTATTTTTATTCGACGAATCGATCCTGATAATTTTTGCACATACTGATCTGGCGAAATTTGTTCAAGATAATCGATTACTTCGTTTCCTCTACCGTCAGCCAATTCGAACTCCTGTCTAAAATCAACAATTTCAGCTAAAATAGCACGAATAACTTCTTTACCAGTTATAATCTGCTTTTCGTATTCACTTTTCACTTGTGCTCTCACTTGAGCCATTCTCTTTTTATCACTGGCAGAACTACTCGCTACCCAAATACCAGCAATCACTGCTAAAACTCCGAATAAGGGGTTACCTGCTATCATCATCATCAAGCCAATACCGCCGATCACAGCACCAATTTGCAACCCATATTCACGAATAACTGGTAAGACTAAACCAGCAAGTTTCTCGTCTCTTTCAGATGCTACAAACTGCTCATAATCAGAAAGTATCTCTTCTTCACCACTGCCATCAGTTGATGTAAAGATAAATTTATTTACTTCACACTGAATTTCAATCGGAACCTTAGCTCTATTTTCTGCTGTCACATCATTATACGCATTGATGATCCATTCTTTTGATAATGCTATTGCAAATTTTTGAGTAGAAACACTTGCACCAGAATTTTCTGGCTTCATAGCAGCATCAGTCAATAATTGCGAGAAGTCTTTCTTAACAGTAAAATTTGATTTTTCTACCTGAATTCCTCTTTTCGCCGCATCATCGTCTCCATTATGGTCAATAATTAGTTCATTTAATCTTTCCTGCTGCCTAAATGGAAGTTCTTCCTCATCAAATTCACTGACCAACGTAAAAAGGATATCATCTAATCGCTCTACTAACTTTTTCTTTGAAGCTTCTTTATTGAAAATTCCTTGGAAGTAGTCCAAAATCACTTCATGTAAATTTGCCCCCTTTAATACAGTTTCTAATTCAAACCAAGTAGTACTATATTTCTCTAAATACGGGTAATTTGAAGTTAGTTCAACTGGAGTATGTAGTTTAATGGCTTCTGACCATTGGATAATCAACTGTTCTTCAAAACCAGCTTTAGCAGAAATATTTTCAAGCCAATCCATTAATTGTCTGGATATCATCCCTTCTGAATCCATACCTAATAATCCACTTGCGAAGGCATCGATAATCACAATCGTTTCTCTGTTCAACTCTTCTTCATTTTGATTCGCAAAATAACGTTGTGTCCATTTCAAGCTAGCAGCTTTTCTATCTGCTCTTCGACAGATCAAAGCAAATAACAAAGATGTCTTCTCATCATCTCGGCGAATCGCTTCTCTGACTGCCCTTTCTGCTAATTCTTGTTTGTTACTTATCCATGCAGAAACAGCGACTAAACATGGAGCTAACCAATATCCTGGAGCCGCCAGCATTAATTCTTCCGTTGCTGTTTCTATAGTTTCTTTTCTTACAATCTCTAAATCATCTGCTTGTAAAACACCCGTTGCTGTTCTCCGTATTTCTCCGTAATGGCCAAATTTCTTTTCAATTTCTTGTCTAATTTTTACTAATCTCGTTTCGGCCAACTCTATCTTATGTTGTTTGTTTGCCTGTTGTACGTAGTCATGAAATTCTTTAGCCAATTCAGCTAATTCTTGATAGACAACCTGCACGTTTCCATCTACCGTAGAAATCTTTCCATTCATTGCATCAATATTATTATGAATAACAGATAAATTATTTTCTATTGCACTTAAATTTGCCGTACTTATAACTCTTTCAGCCATTTTCGTCCTCCTAATTCCATTTTTTCTCAATTCAATTTTAACACAAATAAACAACATTTTATAATTAATTTTCCCTATTTTATAAAACAAAGAAAACAAATAAATTAAAAACATTGACATATCAAGTGTTTAATGTGAAGAAAATACATTTTTTGATTTACATTCTATTTAACAAAATTATCAGTATAGATTAAAAAAAAAGTGAGTGAAAACCTCAATACA
The DNA here is from genome assembly GCF_001465345.1 of Enterococcus rotai. Classification (NCBI taxonomy): domain Bacteria; kingdom Bacillati; phylum Bacillota; class Bacilli; order Lactobacillales; family Enterococcaceae; genus Enterococcus; species Enterococcus rotai. The sequence continues at coordinate 388,790 of NZ_CP013655.1, forward strand.
GGTCCCACTCACTAACAAAAAACGATTATTTTAACATTTAACTACCAATATTTTATTAACTACAGAATACTTGCCACTTTATCCAATGCAACTGCATAATCCGGCTCTTCCGCAATCTCAGTCGAAATTGCTTCATAAACCAGCTTACCTTCTTTATCGATCACAAAAATTCCACGTGCTAAACGTCCCATTGCAGGGATGAATAAACCATATGCTTCACCAAAGGTTCCTTCTGTGTCATGTAAGAGTTCCATGTCCACACCTTCAGCTGCACACCAATTTTCTTGTTCTTCTTTTGTATTGTTTGATATCGTGATAAATTTAACGCCAGCAACATTCGCTGCTTCTTGATTGAAACGCTTTGTTTGTAATGAACAAATTCTAGTATCGATATCCGGTACTACACTGATCAAAACAGGTGTACCTGCAAAATCTGAAAGATTAACTACTTCATCTTTTAAATTTTTTAATGAGAAAGCCGGCGCTTGGCTGCCTACTTCTGGTTGTGCACCAATAATTTCTACTACTTCACCTTTTTTTGTTACTTGCATTCTGTTCTTCCTCCTTATTTTAAAAGCGGAACAAATCGGTTAATCCTGTAGAAAATTAGCATTGAAACGTTCTTTGTTTCACTGACAATTTATCTATTTTTCCAAGGATTGATTTGTGCAGCTAGATAACATAAAACCAATCATTCTCTCTTTAGTATAGAGGAACGAAGAACAGATGACAAAGTTCTTGCTTTCTATGCTTTTTTACTTGCGAACGTTTCATCAAAATAAATCAAGGTCTGCAACTCAGTTGTTAAATCGATATATTGTACACTCACATTGGCTGGAACAGTTACACGATCGGGAGCAAAATTCAAAATTGCCGTAATTCCTGCTGCAACAATTTTATCGATAGCTTCTTGAGCGTATTGACTGGGTACAGTTGAAATTGCAACGGTGACCCCTGTGCGCTTGACTTCTTCCGCTAGATTTTCCATTGGCTGGATCATGATATCATCAACTGATAGTCCCACAAGCTCTGCTTCTGTATCAAATGCACACACAATATTCAAGTTTTCATTTCTACGGAAATTGTTTTTTACCAACGCTTTGCCTAAATTGCCACAACCGATCAAGGCAATCCGTTTTTCTTCTTGGGTATTTAAAATATGACTAAATACTTCGATTAAATAAGGTACATCATAACCATAACCGCTACGTCCTAATTCACCTAAATGGGAGAAATCGCGTCGGATCGTAGCCGACGGCACTTGGATCACGTCACTAAACTCTTTAGACTTGATCCGAGTTACGCCGGAATCTCCTAACATTTTTAAATAACGTAAATATAACGGTAATCGTTTAGCCGTTGCTTTTGGCATTGTTTTTTCTTTATGTAATTCTTTCATTTTTCTAGCCCCCTTGTTACTTATTTCACATATATATAGTTTAGCATGGTTGAGGTGTGTGAGCAACTTGTTTGTGAAAAAAATGCAGATATTAGAAAAACCTAATAGAAAAAAGAACAGATTCGATAGCGTTATCAAGTCTGTTCTTTCAACTTTTATAGGAAATCAGAAAATTCTTCGTTTTGTTCGCTTTGTTCTGTTATTTCACTAACTTTCAAACCAGCCATTGAACGAGCCATTAATCCTTCGATATCTAAGCGAGCTTCATAAGCTTGGGCTTTATCTAACTTTGGTCGCGTTTTTGGTTGCGGTGGCGCAAAAATTGTACAGCAATCTTCAAATGGTTGGATCGCTAATTCAAAGGTATCGATTTTTTCAGCGATTTCTATGATTTCACCTTTGTCCATTGAGACAACAGGTCGAATAATCGGTGTTGTGGTCACTTCATTGATCGCCACCATACTTTGCAAGGTTTGTGAAGCAACTTGTCCCAATGATTCGCCATTAATGATCACTAAGCCTTTTCTCGCAGCACGTATGGCATCTGTCAAACGCAGCATCATTCGACGTGTCACAGTCATTAGATACCCTTCTGGGACCACTCGTTTGATTTCTTCTTGTATCTCAGTAAATGGTACTTCAATAAACTGAATACTACCGCCATATGGAGCGATTTTTGCTGCTAAATCTTTGGCTTTTTGTAAGGCTTGTTCACTGGTATAAGGCGGGCTGGCAAAATGAACGGCTTCAACTTCTACACCACGTTTCATTGCTAAGTAGCCTGCCACTGGTGAATCGATCCCTCCAGAAAGCATTAGCATACCACGTCCGCTAGTTCCCACTGGTAACCCGCCAGCACCACGAATCGTTTCATAAGAAAGATACGCACCTTCTTTACGGATTTCTACACGAATTTCGATATTCGGTTTTTTCATTTGTACGGCTATTTCAGGAAAAACTTCAAAAACTGCTCCGCCAAGCTCTCGGTTTAATTCATTGGTATCTAATTCAAAGCTATGATCTGAACGTTTGGAAGTGATTTTAAATGTTTGTCCCGGCTGATAAGCGGATTTGATGATCGTTTGAACCATTTCACGAATTGCCGGCATTGTTTTTTCCACACGAACGCTAGGTGAAAAATTTTGAATACCAAAGACTTTTTCTAACTTAGGTAAGATTTGTACACTGTCTTCCCCATTTAATAATAAGTGCATTCGATCTCGATCTGCATGGATCTTGACAGCAGGAAAATCGCCTAGTACTCTTTTAACGTTTTGTGCTAGTTGAGAGATAAATAATTTTCTATTTTTCCCTTTCGTTGAAAGTTCGCCATAGCGAACCATGATTTCAGTATATTTCACAATTTTTCAATCCTTTTCTATAAGCTTGATTTTCTAGTATTATTTACTTTAGCTAGTATATCATAGCAATTAAGAGATTTTAGCTAATTTTTATTCGTTTTTTCTTATCCATTCAATACCAAGAATTTTTTATACAACTGATTAAAGATAATCATAAACTGTTCAGCTTCAGCAATTGTATTACTTTCATCTAAGCTGATTCTAATAGCAGAAGTTGCTAAAGCATCCGGTACTTTCATGGCATGTAGGGTACTACTAGCCATTTTTTTCCGGCTAGAGCAGGCACTTGTCGTTGATGTGTAAATTTGCTTTTCTTCTAAGGCATGTACCAGTACCTCGCCACGAATCCCTTTTAGCGCAAAGCATAAAATATGCGGAGCAAAATCGGACGTCTCTTTTGAAAAGACCGTAACGTTCGAATATTCTTGTAAAGCTTCAACCAAATAACGACGAATAGTTGCCGTATGCATTGGTTTTTCTGCTCTTTTATCTGTATATAAACGCAATGCTTTCGCCATTGATACAATCCCAGCAACATTCTCTGTACCGCTTCTTTGATCATTTTCTTGACCGCCACCGTTTAATAAAGGGGTTAGCTTACGTCCGTGTTTCCAATAAATAAACCCAACACCTCTTGGTCCATGAAATTTATGCGCAGAAAATGTAGCAAAATCTACACGTGGCGTTAGCCATTGTTCCTGAGCGACCTTGCCAATTGCTTGAACAGCATCCACATGAAAATGGATCGTTGGATGATTTTCTAAACAGTCGCTGATTGCTTGAATTGGCTGGATCGAGCCGATTTCATTATTGACTGCCATAACAGACACAAGAATGGTATCTTTACGAATCAATTTCGCTAATTCATCTACTATTACAAATCCGCGTTCATCAACCGGAGCAATCGATAGTTCAAAGCCATTTTCGGCCAACTGTCTTGCTGTTTCAGAAACAGCTGGATGCTCAATATTTGAAATAATAATATGGCGACCAAATGATTTTTTCTCCAAAGCCGTTCCTTTTAAGACCCAATTATCGCCTTCTGTGCCACCGCTTGTAAAATAAATCTCGTTTGATTTTACTTGGATCAAATCAGCAATTTGTTTCCGTGCTTGCTCTAGCAAGCGATTTGCTTGATTACCTAGATCATGCAAACTAGACGGATTGCCAATGATTCGTTGATTAACTTTTACATATGTATCTAACGCTTGCGGATAAATTGGCGTTGTTGCGCTGTTATCAAAATATATCATCTAAAAACCTTCTTCTCTTGAAATTCTTTCCTATTATATACTTTCTGCTTTCGTAGTTCAACCGAATACAAAATAAAAAGGTGAGACGCTTGTCTCACCCTTAACTATTTACATTGCATCAAGATTGTTGAAATAGAAATCTTCGATTCGTCTAAACGCACCTGGTTCTACTCGTTCAAGTGCCGTTCCAATTTCATCTAATGCATCTTGATATCTATACTCTTTTGAAAATAGTTCTAAACTATTTTCCATCGCTACACGAATTGCTTCGTGTGTATGACGGTAACGATTTGCATACTGCATCATTTGTTCTGTTAATGCTGCAGAGTTAACTAAATCATTGGTTTTCTTATCTAGTAATTCTAAATCTTCATTACAAAGATCAGAAAGTTTTTTGATCTCTTCCATATTGATTCTAATACGGTTCAAGGCTTTACTTAGTTCTTCAATACGGTCTGTTGCAACAAAGAAGAATTCTAAGTAATCAGCTGGTAACCCTGGCAAACGTTGTTTTTCAACATAGCGTTTGATGTTACGTAAACGAAAATCATATTGATCAACTTTTTCTTGGGCAGCTTTTTCACCTTTGCGTAATTCTTTCAATGAATCATCGATTTCAACTTGTTGATTTTCGATGTCATCTAAAATCTTATAGCAATCTTTAAAGAATGCTTGAACTTCTGAATATGGAATGGTATGTTCTTTCATTTTTGGTTCGAAATCTTCATAACGGCGAATCAGTTCTTCAATCTCAGTTTGGAAACCTCTTGAACGTCCAAGCTCATTGTGATTCAATGTGTAACTTTGTGACGTGTGATCCAGTTCGATCATTAATTGGCGATTGTTTTTCAATGCGTGGGCAATGTAATCACCAACGACTTTATGATTTGTGATCACATATTTCTTAGCATTGATCTCACGTTCCATGATTTCATATAGTGCATCGATTGCATTAGCTGTATCACGATTTGCAACTTCAACTGCATCGACTTCTGTTTTCTCTAAATCAACCGTTGAATTTTTCACGCGTTTTTGAACGCGTCTCAATTCTTCTTCAAAATTCTTTTCAGGGAACACATAATGATCTGCAAGCAGACGTTTGTATCCCTCTTCAATCTCTTTTAGTTGATCTGGGAATGTTCGGTTCAATTCGTCATACAGTGGTGGGATACGCTTCATCACATCATCTAACTCATAGGTGTGACGTTCGGCATTTTCCAATACTTCACGTGCTTCGATCGGATCGCCAGAAGTATTCAATGTAACAAATTGAGTAAACTCGATCTCGATATTTTTGATTTGTTTTTGTAATTCCGGATAAGCTGAACCAAATTCTGATTTTTCATCATGAAGTAATTTACTGATTTCTTCGTAAACATCTAAAGCTTTTTGAACTTCCAATGAATTGCGCTCTTCACTTTCACGTAGCTCTTTCAAACCATTACGAATGATCTCAACTTCTGATTCCATCTCAGTCATTGTCTCGTCAGCTTCGGCAACTGCTTTTTTTGCTTTCATAAAACGGAAGGTTTCATTTAAATTTTCAACTTCAAAAATCTGACTTTCTAACTCTGCAAAAGAACGAGTAGAAATCTCGGTCCAACGTTGATTCCATTCTCTAAATGTGTTCTGACTTTGCCCGACCATGTGCATTTTTTTGACATCATCGACCTCTTCAATCACTGGTAAGTCGAACAGCGCTTCTTTCCTCTTTTCCAGATCATCGAGTTTCATTTGATTTTTCTTTCTCATAAAATAACCAACTAAATACAAAACTGCTGCGATGATTATTATAGCTAAAACTACGATAATGATCAGATTATTCTTCATTCATGGTTCCTCCGTTTATTAGTCCATATATGATATGCAACAGCCAATAGATAACAAAAACACCTCTATCTACTATCACAATATTCTCTTATCTACTTAAAATTACTTAAAAACACCTACAGAAAATTATATCACAAACCACTCAATCAAGCACTAACAATTTGTAAATTTTTAAGAAATGTTTTGACTTTGTATTATTGTCACGCATCTCTGCCGACTATTCGTTAGTTTAACCGATTTTCTCTGTCTTTTGCAACTTTTTACACACATCGCTCAATGTATCGATTTTTTGATCTGCCAATTGCTGGTCCATACCAAAGCGAGTATCTTTTATAGCCCAAACCGTTGTCCCTGCATCACGAGCGGAACGAATGCCTTTTTCAGAATCTTCGATCGCCAAACAATTTTTAGGATCCAGTCCTAATTCTTCTGCGGTATATTCATAAATCTCTGGAGCTGGTTTGCTTTTTTTGAATTGTGTGCCGCTCACGACTACATCAAAATAACTCGTTAATTGTCCTTCTTTTAAAACTTCTTGGATCACATCTAACGTTGATGATGAGGCTAAACCGATTCTATACCCTTTTCTTTTAAAAAACTGCAAGACTCGTTTGGCATCTGGATCGATCAACTGACTGTAATCAATCGGGTGTTCTGCTTTGTATTGATGGTATTTTTCATTTAAGAAAGCTTCATCATAGATTGTATCATTAACTTCAAGAATCGTCTCCCATAAGCTTCGCATGTCCGCTCCGATAAATAATGGTAGCGGAATCTGTTCAATAGATAGATCATATTCCTTGAGAAAAGCTTTTCTACGTTGATAATAGAACTCCTCACTATCGACTAACACACCATCCATATCGAAAATAATTCCCTTGTATTCTTGCGTCATTTTGGCGCTCCTTTTTTTGACTATTCTTATTCAGCTCTATCAGTCTAACAAAAGTTTGAAAAAAAATGAAGAAATTTGTTGGAAAATAACGGAAAAGAACGAATAATTGTCATTTTTACAGTTGCTTTTCAGTCCATCTTTCGGTATTCTTTTACTATTATAATGAAAAATCTATTAAAATTAGGAGTGAAAAAAGTGAAAGTCACAAAATTTGGAGGTAGCTCATTAGCATCAGCTGCACAATTAGAAAAAGTTTTACAAATCGTAAAAGAAGACGCTTCACGAAAGTTTATCGTTGTTTCAGCTCCTGGTAAGCGTTCTTCTGAGGACATCAAAGTAACAGATTTACTTATTGCTTACTATAATACTTATTTAAATAATGAAAATACGACTGAAATCACTGGCAAAATCGTTGATCGTTACGAAGCGATTTTAGATGAGTTAGGGCTTGATAAAGAGATACTAAATGATATTCAACAAGGAATCCAAAAATTGGCTACATTACCAAAACAGGATAACCCACATCTTTTTGATGCCTTTTTAGCCAGCGGTGAAAATAACAATGCAAAATTAGTTGCCTCTTTTTTCCAACAGCGCGGACTAAAGGCTCGTTATAAAAATCCGAGTGATCTTGGGATCATTGTCTCAGACGAACCTGGTAATGCCCGAATTTTGACATCTTCTTTAAGCAAAATCAACCAGTTTAAAACAACTGACGAAATTTTAGTGATTCCTGGCTTTTTTGGTTTTACAGAAGCGGGAGATATTTGTACATTTTCTAGAGGAGGCTCTGATATCACAGGCTCGATCGTTGCAGCTGGAGTCGAAGCTGATATTTACGAAAACTTTACGGATGTTAATGGGATTTTTGTGGCTCACCCTGGAATCATTCATGAACCTAAAACAATTAAAGAGCTAACCTATCGGGAAATGCGAGAATTAGCTTATGCAGGCTTTGCAGTATTACATGATGAAGCATTGATGCCTGCTTACCGTGCTAACATCCCTGTCGTTATCAAAAATACAAATAATCCTGAACATCCAGGAACCTTGATTACAACATCTAGAACAGTGAAACACGACCCTGTTGTCGGAATTGCCAGCGACCAAGGATTTGCCAGCATTTATATTAGTAAATATTTAATGAATAGAGAATTGGGCTTTGGACGTCGTTTATTGCAAATTCTAGAAGAGCTCGGTCTTAGTTACGAGCATATGCCTTCTGGGATCGATGATATTTCGATTATTTTGCGAGAAGAGCAATTAACAATTGAGATCGAAGAACAATTGATGGAGCGCTTGGAGCGTGAACTTGAGCCAGATGAATTACGGATTACACATGGTTTATCTATGTTGATGGTGGTTGGTGAAGGCATGCGTCAACGGATCGGGGTTATGGCAGACAGCACTGCCGCTTTAGCTTTTAATAAAATCAACTTGGAAATGATCAACCAAGGTTCTTCTGAGGTCAGTATTATGTTTGGAATTCGTGAAGATCAAGAGAAAAAAGCGATCCAAGCCTTATATAAAACCTTTTTTGAAGTGGAATAAACTAAAAGCGTGACTGGAATATGACGCGACGAGCTGTTTCTGCTCCTACCGTTTATTCGAATAGCAAGAGCCTGAAACATCACTTTCGAGTGACGTTTCGGGCTCTTGTTTTTCGCTTTATTTGATGTTATGTTGTTAATTAAAATTTTGTCTTTCTCACGAGATGAGTAATTGGATAAGGTTTTCCAAAGCCATCGACTGCATCCTCTGATTCAATTTCAAATCCGTGATTTAAATAGAATTTTTTAGCCTGTTCATTTTGAGTATTCACGTCAATTCTGTTTATCCCCTCATTGTCAACTAGCCACGTCAATATTCTACTACCATAGCGTTTTCCAATAAAATTAGGATCAAGGAATAACATGACTAACTCATGATGATCAAGACCACTAAAACCAACTAGTTCATCGTTTTCACTCCAGATAGTTAAGTCAACACTATCTAAATTTTCAGGAATTATTTTTTTATAAAAATTGAAATCTTCCTCAGATAAAAAATCATGTGTATTTTTTACTGATCTTTCCCATATTTCGATAATTGAACGATAATCCTCTTTGTTTGCTTTTCTTTTAGTTAACATACTTGCGTCCTCCGTTCGTTGTTTGTTTTGCTACCACTCCTTCCCATTTATCCTTTAATTGTTTTTTGAGTATAACTCCAGCTAAAATATGTATTCATTTTATATTTACCTCAACTTTTTGATAGCATTTATCTTAAAGAGGTTTTGTAATGATGTCAACAGATTATCGACCTTTACTACGCGATCCTTCTTTTTTCCACTATAATAGTTGATTTTGGTGATCTATTTTCAAAGAAAGCATTCTCATCGTGACATGACTAGAGTACAATAAAACTAAGCTATTTATGAAAAGGTGGGGTAAGTATGATCGAGTTGTTTAATGTCAGTAAAAATTATGGGACAAAACAAGCGTTGAAGGAATTGAGCTTAACGATTAAGTCGGGAGAAATCTTTGGTTTTCTTGGGCATAACGGGGCAGGTAAATCGACAACCATCAAAAGTCTAGTAAGTATCATTCAGCCTTCTAGTGGTTCAATCAAAGTTGACAGTTTGGAATTATCAGAAAATCGGCAAGCCATCAAGCAAAAAATTGCCTACGTGCCGGACACTCCTGATATCTTTTTACAGTTAACAGCAGGAGAATACTGGGATTTGATCAGTGCCGCTTATGGACTTGAGGCGGCACAAAAACAAACGCGCTTAAGTGAATTGGCTTCTTTGTTTGACATGTTGAGTCATCAAGATGAAACGTTAGCAAGTTTTTCTCATGGTATGCGCCAAAAAACGATCATTATTGGGGCCTTATTGCCTGATCCTGATATTTGGATTTTAGATGAGCCTTTACAAGGGTTGGATCCCCAAGCTGCATTTGATTTGAAAGAAATGATGAAGGCTCATGCTGCCAAAGGGAAAACGGTCATTTTCTCAACCCATGCGTTAGATACCGCTGAACAACTGTGTGATCAATTAGCGATTCTAAAGAAAGGTGAACTCATCTACAACGGCTCTGTTGCTGACTTATTAGCGCAATCGCCAAATGAATCTTTAGAATCCATCTACTTGAAGATGGCTGGTCGGCAATCGGATGCGCAATTATTAGAACGTATTGAAGGTGATTTGGATGAATAAAACACAGCTGCTTGAATTGACTCGAGTGAATTTACGTTATGCCAACCCGCAAGTGACCGATCGCGCTCGAAGAAAAGGCAAAAGCGGAAAAGCATTGACGCGAGCTTTGATCAATCAGTATTTGCTTTCTGGTGTTCTATTTTTATTCATCTATGGCGCCACAATGTTTCTTATTGATTTTAGTCAAATGCCAGGTTTCTTTACTTATTATGTTGCTTTATTTAGCATTTTAGCTTTTTCGCAAGGAATCTCGGTCATTTATAATGTGTTCTTTGAAAGTCAGGACTTACCAGCCTATCTCCCTTTGCCTTTCAAACAAAGTACGATTTTTGCGGCAAAAATTTTGGTCGTTGCTTTAACAGTTACGCCATTTGTTTTTCCAATGTTTGTCGTATTCTTGCTGACTGGCTGGCGAGCAGGGATTTTTCTGCCAGTAACGATCATTCTAGCGGTTTTGCTTTTCTTATTGGTTTTAGCTACGGTATTTGCAGTTTGTTGCTTGATCGTCTTTGGCTTGACTCGAACTAAATTTTTCAAAGAGCATAAAAAAGTCGTAACTAGTTTATTGTTAGGTATTTCAATGACGATTGCAATCGTTGGGATCATTTTTATGAATGGTCAAAGTTCTTACTCCGAAGTAGGTCAAATGGATCGAAATCCGATCACTATTTTATTGCCGTTGTTTCAAATTGTTGCTAATCCATTTTCTACATCAGGATTGCTTAGTCTTGCAGGTTTACTTGGTATTTTTTTAGTCTTGATGATTGCTGTTAAGTTGTTGATTCTGCCAAAACTTTACGAGCAGTTGACGGATGCAACTACCGCCAAAGGTGCCCAACGTCGTAAATATAAAGCGAACCAAAATTTAGGTCAGCTACTAATAAATTATAATAAACAATTATTGAAAGAACCCAACTTAATTATGCAAGTATTGTCTACTTCTTTACTAATGCCAGTTATTTTTATCGTTACATTTGCAATTGGCGGCTCATTGAATTTAAGTCATTTAGATTTCCGTTTTATCGGGGTTGTCTTTTTAGGTGGCATTGCATTAGCTTGGATGACAATCAATCAGACTTCATTTATCAGTAATTTGATATCTCTTGATCAAGAAAATTTTCATTTTGTACGGTCTTTGCCAATCTCAATGTCCAAGTATATGCAGAAAAAATTTTTGGTGGGGTTGGTTATTCAATTTATCTTAACTGGCGGAATCGCATTGATCGGCAGTTTCCTCTTCCGATTACCACTAATTTTTGTCATTAGTTTCGTTGCAGGTGCCTTATTAGGGAGTTATCTGCTTTGTCTACGATTTTTTGCAAGAGACTATCGCTTTATTTTACTGGAATGGACCAGTATCAGCCAATTATTTAATCGTGGTGCAGGAAATACAGGGTTAGTTTTGACGATGTTTGGGTCTATTTTTGGTAGTTTGATTATTTTAGTGATGTATGGTTTTGCCGCTATGTATCTACCATTTTGGCCGCTCACATTAGGGGTTTTAACACTAATTGTGCTTGTAACTATTTTCTGGGGCCGTTACTATCAGAAAAATTTTTGGACAAATTTTGATTAATTTATAGATAAAAAATAACGAGCAAAAGAGAATGACCTTTCTCTTTCTGCTCGTTTTCTGCTCTCAAGTAATCAGTTCATTTCAGCAGCATTTTTCTGACGTTCTAATTCAGCTTTGATCTTTGGCTCGGGTGCAAAATCTGCCTCCCAGTTATCTGGCTTCATCACTTTATGTGTGACGGGATGATAATGTGGTTTACCATCTGGGAAAATTTTTCCCATGTTGGCTTCATGAACAATCGAAAAAACTTCAGTTGGATCGACGCCCAGCAATGAAAACGAACCGTATGTAAAATACAATAGATCGATCAATGCGTCAACTTGTTCTACTAAAGGATCAGTTACTTGCTTTTGTTTGCTCAGAACTTTTTCCTCAGCCTGATCGACTGATACTTTTAGCTGCTCTACTAATTCTTTAAATACTGCTGGATCATTGTTCGCCGATCCATACAAAAACTCAACCAACTCTTCCGTTTTAAAGCCCGCTCTATCCGATGCTTGCTTAGCAGAAAACGGCGTTGGAATTTTCGGTTTTCGATTATCAAATTTTTCGTGAAATGCTTCTGCTTTTTCAAATGGATTATCGATTTTCATAAAGTTCCTCCTCGTATAACGATCATAAACTAACATGAGCCTAATGGATCACATCATAATGACTCAACGCTTGGTAAATACCATCTTCTTCATTACTTTTCGTTACATACTTAGCGACCTTTTTGATCTCTTCCTCAGCATTTCCCATCGCTACTCCATAGCCGACATGACTCAACATTTCCAGATCATTCCAGCTATCACCAAATGCCATCACTTCATCTAGTGAGAGGTTAAAATGTTCAGCACAGCGCTTTATCCCAACTAATTTTGAACCCCCTGCTGGAATAATATCTACAGTATACGGGTTAGAACGAGTCAAATGGCAACCTTCCAGTTGCTTTTTTAAGAAGCTTTCCTCTGATTTGGCACTCAAAAGAACGCATTGATAGATCGGTTCTTTTAATATGTCCAAATCAAAATAACGTTGATCTTTTCTGTGAATAGAAAAACGACTGACTAAATTTTTGGCGATTGTCACAGGAAAACGTTTTGGTAAAAAGCGGGATAGCTTTTTGGCCCATTTTTTTTGCCCAAAGCGCATCAGAGAACTGCCTTCCAAACTCTTTCTTGAACCAAACATGATTTGGCGATGATAGTCATCTGAAAAGGTTACGATCCTTCTTAATGTCTCCTCAGGAAAATGATCTGCTCGAATCGTTTCGTCTTTTGTATAAACCAACTGACCATTATACGTAACAAAAACATCCAGATTCAATTCATCTATCTGCTGGCTTAAATGAACGGGTCCTCGACCTGTTGCAACACCGCAGATGATTCCTTGTTCTTGCGCTAATGCAATTGCCTGTTTTGTTGACTCCAAAGCTTTGGCATTTTTATTCACTAGCGTGCCATCGATATCAAAGAAAATAGCTTTTATCATATTTTCCCTTTCTTTGTTTCATTTTATATTTGGTTGATCAAAATAGGCCCATTTGTTTGGGATTTAAATTGTCATACTCTAGCTTAAGTGCGGCTTTCATTTCAAGTAAATTACCTGCCGCATCCCCACCAGAATTGTTATTGAAGATCACAGCAACTTCTTTGGCTTCGCCCGCTACTTTTTCGACAGCTTCACTTAATTCCGCGATTTCTTCTGCCTTATAACGGTACAACGTGCGTTTCTTGCGCCAATCTTTGTCGTTTGCCATCCACCCAGCAGCATTACGACCATGGAATCGAAACAAAACAAATTGATCATTTGTGACGTAAGGAAAAAAGGGAACAGGATTTGTCGGAATCTGTGGTTCATCGACTGCAACTAATGAAAATTGATTATTTTTCATAAAGGCTAGCGTTTGTTTGATGTATTTTGCCGTATACCATGAACCATTTCGCAATTCTATAGCAATTGGAAATCCAGCAAACCACTGACGAATTTTTTCAAGGTATTGAACATTTTCCTTTGTGCAGCTAAATGTTCCAGAAAATTGAATCAGAAAAGCAAACAGCTTTCCGCTTTCAATCATTGGTGCCATACTCGTTAGAAATGCTTCAACCATTTCTGCTTCATCTTGGTAATACTGTGCCCATTCACCTTGACAACTGATACCGCTATATACTTTCATGACAAATCGAAAATTCTCAGGTACTGATTTTGTCCACTCTCTAACCGAATCCTGCTTAGGAATACCATAATAAGCTGTATCCATCTCAACTAATGGTAAATAGCCCGCATATTCATATAAAGTGGAACGCTTTTTTCCGGTTAATTTATCATGTTCATTAAAAGAAGTCAAACCTAATCGTATCATAGCATTATTTCCTTTCTTTACGTGCTAACATTATTATGTATAAATGTTAAAATGGTTACTCTATCTGTTTATTTTATACTAAAAAAGACTAAGACAAAACAAAAAGTTGTCTCAGTCAGAAAATGACTTGGTTTTATAATGTTATTCGTTTTCTTTCCATTTCATATTCGCTTCACAATAGATTTGACCCTCAATTCGAATCTCATGCTTCGTTGTTTTACCTTCGTCTGTATCAAGGACTTCATAATGACTTTCGACAACTTGACCATACTCGACTTCTTTATCAAATTTCACATTGATATAGGTCGGCTCATGAGTACTCAGAAAATCATAGCCTAATACATCTAGCATCCAATTGAAGTAAATTGCATTGTTTACATGCTGATTCCCATCAATATCAAAATACCGGACGCGATAAGGAGAAAACTCGCCATTTTCTACTTTTTCGATTTTCTCGCTGCGGTAAATTTTCTTGATTTTTTCACTTTCGTACGGTTCAATAATTTCAGGTAAGACGCTACTCATTTTGCGATTTATTTTGTCCATCAACACAAATGTCGACTTGATCAAGACACATTCCTGACCTTGTTCATCATGAATCCAAAAGTTACGATAACAAAAATATTTATTATAGGCGATTGCTTGTGTTGTCACCGCAATTTTCTCCCCAACTTTAGGCAAACGTGTAATCTGGATTTCATAATTGGTAATGACCCAGCCTAGACCAAATGACGAAACAAAGTCACTTCCTCGATCTAAGGCATCGCTTTGTTCTTCGGATGTTTTGATCACAACGGCTAGCATTGACGGAATCGTCATTTTTCTCGTAATATCGCCATCGTAATAAGCTACTTCATATGGGGTCGTAAATTTTTTTGCCACTGGATCTCCTCCTTTTTCACTTATAAAACTAGTTAAATTATAACACAAGATCACTAGATGAAAACAAGTAACGAATAATCAGTCGAACCATTTAAAGTATAAATTATAGAATATTCAGTCCTATTTAAATATTGTATTCATTTTAAATAGCATACTAAGTAATAGTGGAATCGTAGCCCCTAAAATCGTGATTAGGAAGATTAAAATGTAAGCAAGTTTTATACTTCATATAGAAAGTTGAGCTTTTTACAATTTTTGAAAATAACTTTTTTAAAAATTTCCATGAGATAAATAAAATTTTTATATAAAATAAAAAAACTTTTTAAAACAGAATGAAGAATTCACCCTTTTTAAAAAGCTTTTAAGTTCTAACTAATTGTTTCAAAAAAAAATCTAATAACTAATTTTTTCACACTACACGTGACCTGTGTTACCGTAACCAAGTACTTCACACAATAGATCTACAAGTGTTTCCATCCTTATCCCTCCAAAAAAATTAGTTGATTCTAAGGGGATAATACCATACTATTATATAAAACTAGAACTATAACGCTTAAACATAGAGGGGAAAAATATGAGAATCAAAGGAGCCATAATCCGCACAACAAGAAAACAAAAAAGGTTGTCTCAGGTCACATTAGCCGCTGGAATTTGTACTCAAGGGACTGTGAGTAATATCGAAAATAAAAATGTCTGCGACAGTCTTGAGATCCTTGATGCCATCTGCAAAAGATTAAACCTCAGTCTCGAAAGTGTGCTGGATGATAATGATGAAAAGAAACTAACGTCTTTATTAAATCATGTAGAAGAATTGTGTAATACCTTCAGACACAAAGAAGCTCATTCACTTTTAAAAGAAACGTCGATCAATGTTGCTGATTTCCAAAATAAAGAATTAGAAGTTCGCTGGTTTTATTTTATGGGGATCACGAATTTATTAGGCTATAATAATACAACTGACAGCTTATTCTATTTTTATAGATCCGATGAGCTCGGTGATTCAAACTCTGTTTACGCGATTCTTTCTGTTAATAGCTTAGGCATCGTTTATGAAATGGCTAATGAATTAGATAAAGCTCAGGTTTATTATAAGAAATCCATTGATATGCTGCAAAAGATGACCATCAAAATGCCAATTGAAGCGACTAAGATATTTTTCAATACGGCCAAGTTTTACTCGTTGATCAAAGAATACGACACAGCGTTTGACTTAGCTACACAAGGCATGACTTTAAACCGATCCTATCAATCTTTATATATGCTGGATTTGTTAGCATACGAAGCGGCATTCAACGATTATATGCGCTCTACACACTTAGCAGCACCTGATTTTAGTAGTGCTAAAGCTTTTGCCTCATTTAATCACAATCAAAGTTTATTGGATGTAATCGAAAGTGATGAAAAAAACCTGTCTCGTTAAACAAAATGGCCAGTTGGCGGAGGATTCTATCTCCTCTCAACTGACCGTTTTTTTATTTTTATCTAAAAAAATCAGAAAAACTTTTTTAGATAAAAAACAAATAAAACTTCTCATTATTTTATCATTTAAAAAAATAATTGCATATTATTTGAATAATATAAAACAACATGTTAAATTTAAAAATGTAAGCGCTATAAAAATATTTTTAGGAGGAATCACAATGAAGAAAACAATGCTCAAAGCAGTCCTTACCCTTAGTTTATTAGCAGGAGGTTTATCCGTTTCAGCTACTGTTACACACGCTCACGGATACGTTTCATCCCCTGGAAGTCGTGCCTATTTTGGTAGCACTCAAGGTGGCAAAATAAATAAAAATGTTGGACGTGCTGAGTGGGAACCTCAAAGTATTGAGGCAACAAAAAATACATTCACTCCAGGAAAATTAGCTAGTGCAGGTGTTAGTGGATTTGAACCATTAGATGTTCAGACAACAGATCGTTGGCACAAATCAGACATCACAACAGGACCACTTGCCATCAATTGGACCTTGACAGCTCGTCACAGAACTTCTACATGGGACTACTATATGACCAAACAAGGTTGGAATCAAAATCAACCATTGGATATTAAAAACTTTGATTTGATCGGTCGTGTTGATGATAAAGCAACAGTTCCTGAAGCTTCTGTTAATCACACAATTACCGTTCCTAGCGACCGTAAAGGCTATCATGTCATTTACGCTGTTTGGAATGTTTACGACACAACAAATGCCTTCTATCAAGCAATTGATGTCAATGTAAAATAATCAATAAAACAATCTAAAGGAGTCGTGTCCATGAAAATCAAACAATTTATTCCGGCGTTTTTACTCATTTCAGGTATTGCCTTCGGTAGTTTACTCACTGCGGCGCCCGTAGAAGCAGCTGATTCGGCCAGTGAGATGGTCAGTGTGGCCAATAAAAAGGTTCTTGTCGGTTATTGGCATAACTGGGCTTCTAAAGGTAGAGATGGGTACAAACAAGGAACATCCGCCAATATTTCATTAGCAGACGTAAATAAAGCGTACAATGTGGTTCCAGTATCATTTATGAAAAGTGACGGTGTCAGCCGTATTCCAACATTTGCTCCATATAACAAAACAGATGCTGCCTTTCGTCAGGACGTTGCCTTGCTTAATAGTCAAGGACGTGCCGTTTTACTTGCCTTAGGTGGAGCAGATGCTCATATTCAATTAAAAACGGGTGATGAACAAGCTTTTGCAGACGAAATTATTCGTCAAGTTGAAACTTATGGCTTCGATGGGCTTGACATTGATTTAGAACAATCCGCAATTACTGCTGGTGATAATCAAACAGTCATCCCTACAGCATTGAAGAAAGTCAAAGAGTACTATAGAACACAAGGCAAGAATTTCATCATTACGATGGCACCAGAATTTCCTTACTTAAAACCAGGTGGGGCCTATGAAAAATATATTACTTCTTTAGATGGTTATTATGACTACATTGCACCTCAGTTATATAATCAAGGCGGCGATGGTGTTTGGGTAGACGAAATCATGAAATGGATCCCACAAAGTAATGATGCGTTGAAATATGAGTTCCTCTATTATATGTCTGATTCAATGATCCATGGGACACGAACATTCTTGAAAATTCCTAATGACAAACTTGTGTTGGGACTTCCTGCAAATGTTGATGGTGCTGGAAGTGGCTATGTAATCGATCCAAATGCGGTCTACAGAGCTCTTGATCAATTAGCTAAAGATGGCAATCCAATCAAAGGCTTAATGACTTGGTCTGCAAACTGGGACACTGGGACAAATGTAAATGGAGTACCTTATAATAATGAATTTGCTACAAGATATGCTCGAATTTTACAATAAATAACCAAAGAGTCGTAGACAAAACTAGAAACTAGTTTTGTCTACGACTCTTTATCAAAATAAACAACAAGAAAAGAAGCTGCTTACAATCAAGTTAGTAGGCTTGTCTATCATTCATTTTTTTCGCCACTACTAACTAATATCTTTTCAACGTTTGACAAATTCGTTTTCTTTTTCGTCCGATAAATACCTTCTTTTCTTAGATGATGGTATATCGTAGACGTTGAAATGCCACAGCGCTTTGAAATTTCTTCTATTGAAATCGTTGTATTATGATAAAGTTCAAGAGCTTGATTCACTTGATCAACAAGAGGAGGGCGACCTAAAATAACCCCGTTTTTTTTAGCAGCACTTAAACCAGCTAATACACGCTCACGAATCAATTCAGCTTCCATTTCAGCAAAAGCGCCCATAATCGTAAAAAAGAAACGCCCCATTGGAGTGGAGGTATCGATATTATTTTCGATACTGACAAAATGAATATTTCTTCGATCAAATTCTTCTAGCAAGCCTAACAACTGCTTTGTTCCTCGAGCTAAGCGGTCTAATTTAAAAATAACAAACGTATCACCAGGCTTCAAAATAATCAAAGCCTTGTTCAATTCATTCCGAAAACTTTTTCGGCCACTTTCATATTCTTTGAAAATTTTATCGACACCATACTCTTCAAGCGCTTGTTGTTGAGAATCAAATTTTTGATAATGTGTACTGACACGCATATAGCCAATAACTGCCATTTTATTTTCCCCCCTTATTCTACTTGTATCTCAAGCAATGCTCACTTATGTGACATTCATCGGATCAAAATAGATCGAATGATAATACCCTTCTAACGCCAGTAACTCTTGATGCGTTCCTTCTTCCACGATTTCCCCTTGATCCATCACTAAAATCCGGTCAAAATGTTTGATTGTATTTAAACGATGCGCCACAATGATACAAGTAAAATCATACGTCTTCAATCGATTCATAATAAAGTTTTCAGAAATATTATCTAGTGAACTTGTTGGCTCATCCATTAATAATAGACTGGTTTCTTTTACCAGCGCCCGTGCAATTGAAATTCGCTGCATCTGTCCACCAGATAAATTCATCCCGCCTTCAGAGATTTGTGTTTCTAAGCCTAATGGCAAATTCATAATGATTTCGTCTACTCTAGAATCAAAAATCGCTTGTTCCACTCGTTCATCCGTTGCCTCGTCCTGATTCAAAACGATATTATCATATAAGGATGCATTAAAAATCGTTGGTTTTTGATTAACGATACTAACACAATTTTTTAATGAACGATCATCAATTTGTTTTAGATCAATGTCGTTGAATTTGATCTGACCTGACGTGGTATCATACAAACCAGCCAACAATTTTAATAATGTACTTTTACCTGAACCACTTTTCCCAACAATAGCCACTTTATCGCCAGGTTCAATGTTAAAAGAAACGGAATGCAAAATATCTTCCTCAAAATAACTGTACTTAAATGATACATCTTCAACTGTCACAGAATCAATCGCAGTTACTTTCTCGCCTTCGATTGCTAGACGAGGATTTTCCTTAGCTTCTAAAATTTCGTTTAACTTACCAAAATAAGAACGTAGTAGTAAAAACTCTGTATAAGAATCAAAAACAGTCACGATCGGTGCAATAAACGCTCCTGATAATGCGTTGAAGCTAATTAGTTCCCCTAATGTTACTTGTCCTTTGGTTACTTGAAATAGCCCCACATAAATCAATATGATCGGCAAAATAAATTGAATCGATGTTTGGATTGTTCTGACCCAAGTCGAAAAGCGATTTTTCTCTGCTCGCAGCATGATTTGATTTTTGAATTCCTTACGCCATTTTGAATAAAATTGATTTTCGGATCCTGATGATTTAACGGTTTCCATTCCTTCAAATAATTCTACTAAGATCCGTTGAACTTTAGATTGAGCAATCAATTCTTTATTGGTGATGCTTTGAACTCGTTTAGAATTGACAACAGAAATTGCTCCCATCAAAAATGCACCGAAAATAGCAATCAGGGTTAAACTAGCGGACAAATTGACCATTAAAATCAAATAGATGAAAACAAATAAGAAATCTACTGAGATCGTTAACATCCGCTGGCTCATGATTTGCTGAATGATCACGCTGAGGTTAGCACGGAAAATCAAGTCCCCTGTTGAACGGTTAACAAAAAAACGTAGTGGTAAATGAATGATTTTCTTCATAAAGGCTTTCATCAGCGTCAAATCAAATAGATTTTCCAGAACAATTAAAACTAACCCTCTGGCAACTTGTAATAAGTAATACGCAATAAAAAGAATCGCGATCGTTGAACCTATTTGAAAGATGTTAGAGACAGCTGCTGTTGAATTATCAATAATCGTTTGGGTTAATCTCGGAATCGCAATGGTTACCATTTGAATCAATAGTGTCAAAACAATAAAGAGAGCAACTTTGGCTTTTTGATCACTTAAAATATCTTTTAAAATCGTCCATGTTGCATTTTTTTGTTTTTTTCGTTGTGTGATCGTCACATCAACATCCGTTATAATCAAGGCAATATTCGAGAAGCTTTCTTGAAATTCAGCTCGTTTGATTTTTTTCCGTCCACTTGCTGGATCCAGTATCGTGGCTTCTTTAGCTGTTAATTTCTCCAACACAACATAATGACGTTCTTCCCAAAAACAAATGGTTGGTGTTGTTTGTTCCTCTAAAATCTCTAAATCCAACACACGAATAGCCTTTGTTTCAATTCCTCGATCCAGTAAAATTTGATTCAGATTTGTTAGGGTGTTCCCCCCCTTTGGTACGCCATAGACATCTCGAAGATGACTTAGCGTTACATTGTCATCATAATAATTCAAAACCATCGCTGTACAAGCTAATCCACATTCACTATGCTCGCTTTGTTCAGTAAATGGTATCTTTTTCGTCAATATGCTTCCCTCCTTTTACATCGGTAGTTCTAACGTTAGTATATCTGCGACTTGATCAGCAGTATGAATACGTAAAAGTTCATGGCCAATACCAGCTAGACCTGTGAACAGTCCATATTTAGGTATCGTCGGCAAGCCTTCAAAGGTATACTGTTCATCCTGAATTTTTTGATGTGCTTGTTGTATTTTCACTCTAATTTGTTCTTTTTGTTGTTTTGTCGCCAAGTCTGTTTTGCTATATTCAATCAAAAACTCTAGATCTCCAAAATTCCCATGGCATAAACAATCATCTCTTTTTTGCTGGTTGATCAGTCGCTCTGCCGCAATTTGAATTTCTTCCGCTAATCGAGCATCTTCAAATCCGCTATTCCATAAATCTAAATAGGCTAAACCAATCCCTGTTGAACCATAACACCATAAATCATTGATCATAGGCGGTGTAGGACGAAGATCTAACCAGCCTTTTTTGACAGGATCAAACGTCGTTCTTTCTTTGACTAAACACGTTTTAATAATCAACATGATTTCAGGATCGTTCTCGATTTTTAATAGACTATTTGCTGCATGAATTACACCTGAATAACCATGCGCAAAACCACCTTGAGTTATTTGAGCAAGTTCTAGATCTAAAAGTAATTGTTTAGCGAATAAGAAATAAGCTTTTTTATTGGTTTGTTGATATAAATGCACAAAAACTTTAATGATTGAAGCTGTCCCACCATTCCAATCGTAACTCTCAACGTTTTCATTTTCGTATCTTTCCATATACTTATTGGCAATCGATTCGGCCGTTTCTAATAATTTCGGTTCGTGATTGTATTGATAGGTATAAAGTAATGGATAAACTGCGGCAAAAGAACCATAAAATGCTGAAATACTATCGACATAATCCTCTTCCAATTTTAAGACTAAGGCTTCTGCCAACTCGTATGGTTTTTGGAATTTTTGATTTTTAGTAATATGATACAGTTCGCTAAAATACAGATACATCCCAGTAATGCCATCATAAAAATTTTCGTTCATAACATTGACCACATAATTATCTGGAGTTGTTTCTTCAATGTCTTTCCAAGCAATCGATTCTTCTCCTAAAAAAGCTGCTTCAAGTACAGCCTCACCTACAGCTGTTGCGCCATCTAAAAAGTTTACTTGATGGGTTTGCTCATTTAATGGAATTGTTTTTTCTTGTAAGTCCGTCGAATGATATAACCCAAAGGATGTTTTTAGATAATCTAATTGTTCTTTTTCTTCCAACTCTGAGAAGTTTCTTAAACGTTGTACTTCGAGATCAATCGCTTTTTCTTGATACATATCTTTGATAATTTCACCTTGACTAGCCATTAAATCTTTTGTGCTAGTTGGATTAAAGAAAATTGGTACATCATGTTGTAGCATATCTCTGACTTCGTAAGGTACTGGATTTGAGTTAGAATAGCCATGCATCCACAGATTCTCAAAGAGTTTTTCCCGCTCGATATAGTCGACCATACACGTAGGATGGGTAGAGTAATCCAACAAATCACCATAGCTTTGAGTGGTTTTGATTACGTTACGAACAAGACAGTCGGAAAAAGTCTTTTCCGCTAAAAAGGCTAAGGTTTCTTTATTTTTCATAACAAATGCTGAGAATTCTTTAAAGCCAGCAATGATGGTTTCGATATAAGGAACAAAATCAACTTTCTCCCCCTTATATAAAGGGATATTTTCAGCTGCATCCGTAATATGTTCTTGATACTTAAACTGCATATTGACCGAATCAAAATTAACCAATTTTAGGACTTTATAGGGTAATTTTTGCTCCCCACCGCTTAAAGCACTTAATTGAATCCCTTTGGTCGCCCCCTCAACATCTGCTTCCGCCCGTTCTTCAAATAAATAAATAGGTACCAGGCCACTCATGACTACTGATTCACCATTTTCCTGCATTACTTTCACGATTGCATTTTCACTATCTGGCATCGGAAAATGGTTTTGAATAATTGTTTCAAGATCGATCAAAACAGGATATTGTCCAAAAGCAAGTACATTTTCTAAGTGAAAATCATTTCCGTTCAATAAATAAACTAAAGCAACCGTTTGACCAAACTGGCGATAGTAATGATTGACTTCGTCTTGCGTCAAACATTCAGAATAGATCAGGCATTCTTCAAAGGTATAATTTTCTTTGACTATTTTTGTGGTTAAATAAAAATCAAATGCCGGCTCCATTTTATTCACTTCTTGAACAAAATGATCAAAACGCTCACCAATCATCAAATTTTTAGGTTTGAAAACAACATTAATTTCATTACTGAACGTTAGAATCGCTACTGATTTCCCTTGATCATGTGAATCGCCTGCCCCCATTTTTAACCCTGTGAGAGAAATAGGTTGTTCTACTTGGAATACTCGATTCAATTCTGATCCACTCTCAAAGAGAGCTTGCATCAATTCTCGAAAATTAATCAATTGAAAATCAATCGTTTCTGCATAAAGCCTGGTCAAGACTGGATAGTGGTCAAAAAATTCGACCAGCTTTTCTTGTGTATCAAAACGAGCCATTAAATAGTGCTGAAATCCTTCCTTGTCATCTAATGCTTCTGAAAATGACAACTGCTCTTTTTCCACATGTAAATCATAGACAAACGTTCGTAAGCCGATGTCCATAAAGCGATTGATTACTTCACCAATATAGTCTGTCAAGGCACTTTCCTGAACTTGAACTTCTGGAAAGTCTGCTACGATTTGCTCTAGTTGTTTTTCAAAATAATCAATGTGCAGACGTAAGGCATACGTGAAATTTGCTTTGTTTTCGTCCAAAACATCCCCAACTAAACGATCCTCTTGCGCTAAAATCAGTCTAGTTGTTTTTACCCAGCTTTCGTTATAAATAGCCGCTGAAATATAGGCTTTTTCATCTACAGTCAGTTCCTTTATCGCTAAGTCAAAACCTTCTTCAGTCAATTCTAATGAAGCTAAAATCTCCTGAAAACGTTCGTCTGTCACCGTTGTAGGTCGCTTACGCCAGTTGTGATAATTTTCTAGATTTCCTTCAGAATAAGACGTATGGTTTTCTAAATAATATTCTGTTAACACATCATATCGTTGTCGGATCGATGTTGCTTTCGCCAAATTTTTAAGACTCATGCCAAACTCCTTTTATCCCTTTATTTATGTAAAATTTCTTTAGTTAAAAACAAGTGCTAGACAAGGCACCTGTCAAGAGGAACTCGTCTAGCAACTCGCTTATTTTAAATTACCATCCGCAACATCTTGAAGAGCAGCAGCTATAGCTACATCTTGTAGAGTAACAGCTACTTGATGATGATGAAGAAGATGATGAAGACCAGCTCCAACCGAAGCTTCCTTGAACTTTATTCATTTCTTCTGGTGTTAATTCTTCAAAAGATTTTCCAACTTTTTTCTCAGCTTGTTTGTTCATAATGTGTATTCCTCCCAAATAGTTTTTGGATAATAAAATGTGCACTTTTTATTATCATTTATTTAAAATAGATCGTTGTGTAAACAATCTATCTTAAAACAATTGTGTGTGTTTGGATCTTGTTTAAATCGTTAATCTAATAATAGTGAATTTATTCGCTTCAATTTTAAAGCTAGTTGCTTTAGAAGCGGTCGAATACCCTTTTACAACAGGTTCTATTTCATATTCACCTGGTGGCAAGTAAGTGCTGATTTGGCCAAATTTATTGGTGACAACTGTTGTTTCAAATGCTGCACCTTTCGTACAGGTGATGCTATATTCCAGGCCATGTAGTGCTTGTTTCGCATCGTTACTTGAAAGGTAAACTAAGGCGCGGCCTAATTCCTCTTTAGGTTGATTATAAAACGTTACTTCTGTGATTGTTTCTGCAACAATTTTTGTATTTTGAGTGGCTGCATCGATTTCATAGCCATCTGGTGCTTTTGTTTCAGTGACTGTTACTTCTCCAACCGGTAAGTCTGGGAAGAAAAGTTCCCCTTGAGTATCAGTCGTTCCTTTATGAATTGTTCCAGCTGAATCTTTTACTTCAAACTCAGCATTTGGTAAGACTATATCTGTTTCAAAACCGAATTCATCTTTGGCATATTTGGTAATTTTCAATCCGCCCAAGTTTTCTTTTTTGATATTTGCATGTCTTACTTCAGCTATTTTTCCAGATTCAACCGTCACTTCGTAGAAAGTCGAGTCTTGTTCATAACCTGGTGGGGCTTCAACTTCGATTACATAATACTTACCTGGTTCTAAATCATTTAAAAGGATTTCTCCATTGACATCTGTCGTGTGTGTCCCGATAAGTTGGTTGTTATTGTCATAGATTTCAAAAACTGCACCTTCTAAATAAACAGTTGGATCTGAATCTTTGACATATTTCGTGATTTTTAAAGAACCTGTAACAGGTAATTCGATTTTTTTATTGATTACATCAACTGAAACTTTACCGTTTGGATCATCTTTAGAAATAGTAACCGTTTTTGGTGTTGCGTCTAATTCAAATCCTTCTGGTGCTTTTGTTTCGATTAATTTATAAGTACCGTACGGTAGGTCATTTAATTGGCCCACACCATTGGCATCCGTTGTGATTTTACCAACTAGCTCATCTTTTTCGTTATACACATCAAATTCAGCGCCAGCTAAAAGTGTGCCAGCTTCATCTTTTTTGATTACTTCAAGATTTCCAGTTGTTTTAGCCTTTTTATTTTCAATAGTGATACTGATGACTCCATTTGGATCACCTTTGGAAATTGTAATTGTTTTTGGTGTTGCGTCTAACTCATAACCCTCTGGTGCTTTTGTTTCAATTATTTTATATGTGCCAAATGGTAAATCTTTCAATGTCGCAATGCCATTGGCATCTGTCGTGATCGTTCCAACAACTTTGTCATTGGCATCACGAACTTCAAACTCTGCTCCAGCTAGCAACTTGCCGGCTTCATCTTTTTTGACTACTTCAAGTGCGCCAGTCGTGATTTTTTTCTTATTCACAACAGTAATACTTGCTTTACCGTTCGGACTATTCTCAGACAACGTAACATATTTTAAGGTTTGATCTAATTCATAGCCTTCTGGTGCTTCATATTCCAGTAATACGTATGTGTCAAAAGGTAGGTTTGTCAAGGTTGCAACACCATTGGCATCTGTTGTGATTTGTCCTACATAGACATTCTTACTGTTTAGAACATAGAATTTTGCTCCAGCTAATAACTTGCCAGACTCATCTTTTTTAATTACTTCAATCGTTCCAGTTTTTACTACTTTTTTATTTGAAATCGTAATACTCGCTACTCCTCCTGGTGAGGAAGCAGAAATCGTAACATACTTCGGTGTTGCATCTAATTCATACCCGTTTGGTGCTTGAACTTCGATTAATTTGTACGTACCATATGGCAGATTCCCTAATGTAGCTACTCCGTTAGCATTTGTCGTGATTCTTCCTACGTATTGATTATTCGCATTGTACACATCGAAAACGGCTCCAGCCAAGGCTTGATTATTTTCACCAACTTTATTGACTTTAAGACTGCCAGTTTGA
Source organism: Enterococcus rotai (assembly GCF_001465345.1). Classification (NCBI taxonomy): domain Bacteria; kingdom Bacillati; phylum Bacillota; class Bacilli; order Lactobacillales; family Enterococcaceae; genus Enterococcus; species Enterococcus rotai. The sequence continues at coordinate 415,268 of NZ_CP013655.1, forward strand.
GTTGGTAACGGTTTATTACATTTAGTGATACAGATAAATTGTCCTGCTCTAAGAATACTGAAACTCAAAGCACTTGTTTCTAGTTGATAACCAGTCGGTGCTTTCGTTTCCTTAATAGAATAGTATCCAAGTGGTAAGGATCTTGTTTCTGCAATTCCGTTGTAATTTGTCTGAATCACTTGAACTGCTCGACCCCAACGATCATAAATGGTAAACTGTGCTCCTGACAATCGTGCATTTGTGCGTTCATCATATTTAATTACTTGAATGCCGCCACATGATACTGGAGCAAAAAAGCGTGATGTTGCACTTGATGGTGTCAAAAGATTATTTTGAACATTTGACATGTAATCATTTGTAAAAGCCGTTCCCATTTGGCTATTCACACTTGATCCTGCTGACCATGATGCATTACCTTGAACAGCTTCAGCTTGCTTCACACCTAAAGCCCCCAAAGTCAATAAGACGAAAACGAATGAAAAAAATAAATAGCTAATCTTCTGTTTCATATAAAAAAGCTCTCCTAACAATTTTGATTTTTCTAACCCTTGTGCAATCTTTCTTTAGTATGTAATGAACCAAATAAACAATTGAATCATCTTACTCAACTCCTCTCCAAACTTGAAAGATATTTTAAAAAATATAAAATATAAAAAAAATGTTTGATTTTTCATTGGTTATTTAATGTTTTTGCTATAATAACATAAGCATTGTAACTTTTTTCATTAGGTAAATTATTCTTTACGGTTAGAGAGGAGCACTATTTTGAAACATTATGGAACGTTATTAAAAAATATTAGACAGGAAAAAGGGCTCAGCCAAAAAGATATTTATGATGGCATCATTACTCGGCAAGCCTATTATTTGATTGAAACAAATACCAGCATGCCATCTTTTGATAAATTTTTACTGATACTGGAGAGGCTTTTCATCTCGGTTGACGAATTCCTGTATGCCCTAGATCCTGAAGTATTTCCAACCGAAAATCACTTATATCACCAATTGAGTCAAGCTGTTTTTAAAAAAGATAAGCAACAACTAACGTCACTTATTGCGCAATCACAAACGCTATATAGTACAACAAAAAATAAAAAATATTACCACCTGAATTTAATTACACAGTCAATGGCGCTCTTAAACCTAGAGCAGTCAGAGTCTGACACTATCGACTGTTTGAAAGAGCTAATGGACCCAATCAAACAATATTTAATTGGTATCGATAAATGGTACCTCTATGAATTAAAATTACTCAATAATTCTTTATATTGTTTTGAACTTTCTGAAGCAATTGCCTTAGGAACCTTGGTTGGAAAAAAAATCGACACACTCAGCACTTTGGAACAGTATCAAGATATCAAATTACGAATTTACCTAAATCTTTCTGGCTTATGCTTAAATTGCCAAGATTATGAAAATACACTCATTTTTTCAACCTTAGCCAAAGAAAATGCGCAAACGGATTACCGACTATTTGAAAAGATCATCGCCAGCCTAAACTATGAAATCGCTAAGACCGCTAGTCAAAAACTCGCTGTCAACACGCACATCACTAACTATTTATCTATTTTAGAAACGTTGGACTATCAGGCAACCGTCAAAGAATACAGAAAATTATTGAAAAACAATAAGATTACTTGCTGATTATTTGTTTTTTATAACACTTAGGATCCAAATTTGTTGACCTTGTAATCCCAGCTGTAGGGCCTTGGTGAAATAACGAGTTCTCCATTACTATCTTCCCCCAACTTAGGTGTGATGAACAGCGTTAGCCAATACTCATTTTCTTTTTGATAATCTAAAATAGCTTCATTATTCTTGATCAAAGCAGCTGTATTACTGGAAATATGTGTTTTATTTAAATCTACATTCGTCGTTGTGGCGATATAGCCATAAAACGTATAATATTCTGGAATCAAGTCTACAATTTTAAGTTGCTTTTGTTGTTTTGCTAAGGTAATTTCATATTTTGTAAAGAGATTTTGTGCTACTTCAGCAGCAGAATCTTTGGTTGTACTTCCAGAAATCAAGTTCAAGTTTTGCTGTGTCTCATCGATCACAGAGCGATAAAATCCTTTTGATGGTACAACTAACTCTGAATTTGGTTTAAGCACGGCTTGGCGAATATTTAAGCTGACTGTTTTCCTGTCTGGATTTTTTTTATTCGTCACAACAATTTGTTGATGTGCATAAGCATCCACTGTTGTTGCAAATTTAAAGCTACTCTTTAAACCAGTCTTGGTTAAACCATTGATATCAATCGTTGTTTCGTAGTCTTGGTTCGCTTTTAGTATTTCTTCTAAAACATAGTCTTGATTGGCTTTCCACGGATGAACAATTTTTTTGACCTCATTTGAATAGAGGGAAAAACGATCATTTATTGTGTATTGATCTTCGCCATATTTAAAATCAAATACTTCTGTACGGTCGTCTATTTCTGCGCCTGTTTCATTGAGCAATTTCTTTTGTAAACTAACAATAATTGGCTTAACCTTGGGTACACTAAAATCGGCTTGTTTCATAACATCATTGTAGTCTTTGTACACAATGGTTGTTCGTCCATTCGTTTGTGCTAATCCATTTGCATCAATGACAGTTGGTTTCAATACTTCATCGTCTGCGTTGACACGGTACTTTATTTCGGCAAACATAACATCTTCATCAGGGTCAAGCGAAACTGGCGTTTTTAGTGTCCCGACATTCCAATTGATGGTCGGTCGGCCATTTACATCCTTGGTTTCAGTCGTTCCTTGTGTTGCTTGGACTGCTCCAGTCATTTCGAATCCTGTTCCCATCGGATCAACAACAAAGCCAGATTTGATTGCTCCTACGATTTCTCCAGCAATGCCACTCAGGATATCTTCTAAATTGTCCGCTGTTGCAGCAAAACTTTTATCTTCGGAAGACGCAATTTCTTTCAAGGTCTTATTTCCGGTAACAATACCATCATCTGAGGAAGTCGAATCCATATCCACACCGATCGTATAAAAATCCGTGACTAAATTCTCTCCATTTGCTATTTTCTCGTTTTTTGCAATCGATGCTTCTGCTATTGCACTATGGGCATGATTTGCCATTAAGCGATTTGTTGAGTTTGGCGGCATTTGTTCATAATCTGGTGCAAATGCACCATAACGATATCGTCCTTCTGCACCGTTTCCATATATTTTGTTATAATTGAACTTTCCTTTTGGAATAGTTTTAACACTTTCATAGTAGGTATAGCCAGATTGAACGTTGTATTCTTCCATACCGATTAGTTGGTTATATGGCTCAGTTGGTGGATAACTGAATGTTGGCACACCATCTGAAATCAAAACGATATTTCTTTTACTTCCGGATGCTTTAGCAATTACTTCCGTAGCAGACTTTATTGCAGATTGAGTGAAGGTTCCACCTTCTGGCTTTAATTCCTTGATTTTATCAATCAATAATCCTTTATGGGTTGGATCGACAAATTGGTCACTCCAACCACTTTCATTAAATGTATAATTTGTTACTTCTGAACTATAAGTGATCAGAGCAATTCTATTATCATAATCTTTCCGTAAAACCATATTTACAAACTTTTCAGCTGCCATTTTAGCTTTGACCATTCGATCGTTATCTTTCATACTTCCCGATGTATCAATGATCAGTACAACATCTGTCGGAGGTGGTGGGAATTGGTTACGGCCTTCGATTCGAAGTGTGATATCCCATTGATTAACCATACCTACTACAGGTTCAGCTGTTTTACTTAATTTTATTTGTCCGGGCTGCAGGTCAGTTTTTTGAGCTGCCTTAACTGGAGCATTGGTGTACGAAAGTGAGGATTGCGCTGCATAAGTAGAGCCAATCACGCAAAAAATAAGTATCAACCATTTAAAAAACGTTAAGTGTCTGTTTTCTTTTTTTTTCAAAATAGCACCTCTTCTCTACCTCTTAGAATTTTCTTGCTATTCACTAATTGTTTGATTTTTCAATAAATTATCCACCTCTAAAAGTGGCTTGCTTGTAGGTATTTGACCACTCCACCAAGCATCTCTATAAGCATATTTTGTCGTACTGATTCCTTCGACCTTGACTTCAAAGGATAACAAGACACCTTCATATTCTTCAGTGATATTCGCTTGATTCATTTTCACTTTAGTGAATAAATTTGTTGTCTGCTCCCCTTTTAACAGCTTCTTCTTATAATAAAAATAACCATCATTTCCATTGGTCCAATCGGTCAAATTATAATCGATACTCAAAATTGGCGTTGGTCCGTCAACCGTTGCAGGTAGCAGCGTGAGAGAACCATTTGCTTGTGCTTTAGTCAGTACGGGTAATGCCAAAACTCGAATAAAAATGTCCTGTTCTCCAGTATTTTTTATCGTGACTTTTTTTAAATATTCTTTGTCTGGTTCAAAAATCGTTGGTGGATCAAATTCTTCTTCTATCGAAGTTTGAAGGTTCCCAACTCTAAATTCATTCTGCTTTTGATCACTATCTGTCAAGGCTGCATAGGTTTGATATAAACCAAAGGAAAGACAAATAATCATTACCAAAAATCCTGTAAATAAGCAAAATTGTTTGATACTTACATACTTCTTGGTTTTCTGCTTTTTCTTCACGTGCCCACCCACTCCTTTTGGTTACTTAATCGCTATTTACCAGACATTTAAAGGTTTCAACCCAGTAAGTTATCACTCTTGATATCTATACAGCTGACGTTTTGTTACTTACTTGATAGATTCATCCGGCAGATTTAGTCTGTAGCCTTTTGATCGAACGGTTTTAATGACATCAGCATATTTGATATCGATCGTCTTTATTTTTTGTCGTATGTGAAAAATTAAATTCGCTACACGATATTTCGGTGGTACTTCTTCTTTTTCCCATAGATAATGAGCAATTTCCTCATAGGTCCGAACTTTATTTCCAGAGGTATATAAATAATCCAATAACATATATTCTAGTTTTGTTAGAACGAGCTTTGTATCAGAAATCAACACAGTAAAGCTCGACGGATCTAAATAAAAGCCGCGCTCTTTTTCTACAGTCATACAATGTAAACCATTTTTAATCGTCCAAGCAATTTCATCAAACGTGTCTGATTCTACTAAAAAGCCAGTGACTCCTAATTTCAAATAGATGATTTTTTCTTCGCCTAATGGTTCATTAGACAAAATCCAGATTGGTTTTAACGGACTTTCTCGAACTTTGATTAGCCATTGAAATAATTTTTCGATTTGAATCTGTTCATTTTTTTGAAGAATGATTCCTTGAAGAGAATCTATGTCCACATTTTCTAAATCATAGATTGAAATATCAAAATCAGTAAAAAGCCTTTCTTTTTCGCTTTCTTGTATCGTTTTGTTCGCCGAAAGTACTCCTAGTGCGTACATACCTTTTCACATCCTTTTGATTTTTCCACATTGATGACTCTTCGTTTAATCATTTAAGCGCCCATTGTACATGTTATATAGATCGCCAGAATTGCCAATATTCCAGGAACTTAACAGCCCTTTCGTGGTGTCATGAGCATCCATCATCGGATTTAGTTGATATAAAGAACCTTTAAATCGATTTGGCGCACTCGGACTCAAGCGTACGCTGTTAATTACCGGCGCACTTATTTCATTTGGTTCCAGTAATTCAGAATAATAAAAGTATCCGTCTTGATAGAACCAATAATTTTTTGTTCCTTTTGCGGGTGCAACATCGTAGACGTTATCTGGAAAGTTTAACTGAAACCAACGCAGATCTGTCTTTTCTCTAGCACTTTCTTTAAATTTATACATTTCGGTTCCTGTAAGTAGATTAGGAACGATTGCTTTTTCCGTAATCAACTGTTGGCCTCCATATAAATACGTTCCGCCAACGTTAGCTGCTGGTTGCCATGATGCTGTATTTTTTTGATCAACCGTTGGCAGCACCTCTTGTGAAGCGACGGCTATATTACCATTGCCCGTTTGATCGGTAATATCTATTTTGAAGGTCAATAAGTATTCATATAAACTGATTCGTACAAATGCTGGAATATTTCCAGTATTTCTAACTTGAATCACTTTCTTTGTTGCTAGTCCTGGTTGCCATTCAAAATTGGGTTCAAATTCTTCTACGATTTCAGCAGATAATCTTGAACCAACAAAATGATTGAGCTCACTATCTTCAGAGACAAACCAAGCATATGTACTTCCTAGAACCATCAAACCAGAAAAGAGAAATGTACTTACAGCGATGATCCATTTTATATTTACTCTTGCTTTTTGCTTTTTGCTTGGTTTCATTCTTTTGCCAAGATTATGCTTATTTTTTTTCATGCTGTACCGCCTCCCATCATTTGATCGTTCTAAAAAATCCAATTACAATTTTTTATTCTGTTTATATGGTTTTTTTTCCTGTTTTTTATGTTTGATGATCAATAATGAAACCAATACTAAAAATAAGCCTATACATGAAAAAAGTAGAGTATTACGCCATTCTTCCCCTGTATTTGGTAGCCTTAACTTACTTACTAGTTTGTCAAGAAAAGGCTTGTCTGGTTGCTCTGGCTCTTTAGTATCTGGTAATGTTGTTTTGACTGCTTTAAACTGCCAACTATTTTCCACTATATTCTTTTTAAAAAAATCTCTATTGGTATACGACTTGCCATCTAGCTCAAATTGGGCTTCCAACATCTTGGTGTCGCCCCCTTTGAATGTCCCTAGATTTAGTGGGGCTGATTTATCTTGTAGATTTAGCGTTTTGCTTACACCTGATAACGGTCCAGTGTAAATTGTTTTCCCATCGTAAATCAAGGTCATCTGAATCGCTTCAGATAAATCTAATGAGCCTTCAATAAGCGTCGGTTTACTGACATTCATGGTTAAGTGATAAGGAATATCTTCTTCTATATTGATGATCGTGATTTTGGTAGACCATTTTTTCCCTGGTGCTACATCTCGAATATCAACAAGATATTGTCCATCATTTTTTATTTTAATGCCTTGATCATCACCAGCCACTATTCCTGGGGGAAGGTTGGATTCAGAGTTTACTTCAACAGGTTTTAAGGTAAGTGATAAACTAATTAGTAGGAGGAATCCCACCCATAACCACTTGTTCTCCCTGTATTTTCTTTTCATCCTTTTTCCCCCTCAAAATAGATAGCTATTTTTAATTATTTAGCTGGTACTAGATCTTTTAAAGCTGTCGCTAAAGGATCATTGATACCTGCTGGCAACCAATCATCAACAGCGTCTTTGTATGCTGCGATTCCTTGGCCTTTTACAGTTAAGTCATAAATCAATTTACTATATTCATTACCAGCTGTTCCTAGTAATTTAACTGCATCCATTAATTGTGTTGTATTTACTCCCGGGTTTACAACACTTGTGTAGTAGAAGTAACCATCAGCAGCGTTGAAATACCATTTGTCAGCGACAGTTGGATCAGTTGTAATGTTATTAAATGAAATTTGGATATTGTTTGATCCTGTTGCTGCAGGTGCATTCCAAATCAACGTACCATCTTGTGTGAATGTTGGTGCATAAATTGGTGCTTGTGTCCATGCTTTTTCCTCAGCAGCATTGTATTCTAACGATACATAGCTAAGAGCTGGAGTACCTGATTTTACCTTAATTTTATTTGCAGCATCACGTACGAATCCATCAATACCACTTGCATGATATAAGACACCGCCTTTTTCAAAAGCATAGCGGTAAGTATACGTTGTTTTTGTTCCAACTGTTTCAGCTTTTTCTTTCACTTTTAATGTATAATCTCCAGCGAATTCTCCTGCTGTTACACTTATTTTTGGTGCAGCACCATCAAAGGTAGAATCTGTGAAACCAGCTGGGGCATCTGCGCCAGGTAATACATAGATGTCTTTGCTTGTTTTGCCTTCAAGTTCAGCACCAGTTGTTGGTTTTGCTTGATGGTCTTTTAAAAGTTGCAATGATTCTGTTAAAGAGACACGGATCAATGTTTTGTATTTACCGATATTGGCAATTGCCACATCTTTATTTACTTCTGAACCTGGATCCCATTCGGTCGGTGGCTCAAATGTTTCCACCACTTCAATATCTTTTCCAGTTGCAATTTGACCTTCAAAGTGGTTGGTTTTTTCGTCTTCACTGGTAAACCAAGCAAACGTTGCTGCAGCTATTGCTGCAAGTGCAAAGGCACTTGCTAACGCAAGAACTTTTTTCTTTCTGTTTTTATTCATTTCTTAATTTCCTCCCAAATTTTTTTATTATTAACTTTTTAATTGGCAACGAAAATAGGATTTCATCCCCAATTGAAAAGTAAATATCTTTATTTATTTAAAATGTAGTACCTGATGATCGTGATAAAACCGAAAACTGAGATTAGGAAAACAATAGAGACAAGCGGATTTTCACGTACAAAATTTAGAAATGCACCTATTTTAGGAACAACTATAATTTTTTTACCCACCACTTGTTTTGCACTAACTGGCACATCTTCTGCTAAATTGGCATCTCCTTGGGTAATATAGTAGGTTCCCTTAGTATCGCCTAAATGATCCATCTTTTCTTTCACTCTATGAGTCAAAAATGCCTGACTCTTGATACTAGGACGAAATGTGATGATATCTCCTACTTCAGCCGAATCTCCAGCAATGTTTTTTACGATGATCACATCACCAGAATGAAAGCCTCCTTTTTGTTTTTCAGGATCTCTCGGTACCATTGAATCTGTTAAAACACCGAAAAAACGATAACCCATAACACTTTTGTCAGCATTTTTAGTCGTTGCAAAAATAATCGATCCAATAATCATAAATAAAATGAAACCGTAAAAAATAATGTTAAATAATAAAGTATAGACAGGATTTTTGGGTTTACGTTGTTGCGTCTTGTTTTTTGTTTTTTTAGAAGCAAGCTCTTGTTTTCTTTTGCTATTTTTAGCTTGCGGCTTCCTACTTTTAGGTTTTGAATGTTTAGAGACCTGTTTCTTATTTACAGATTGTTTTGCTGCTGATTTTGTGGTTCGCTTTTTTTTGTTTGGCTGTTGCTTCTTATTTCGCTCTTCCGCCATTTCCCTAAACCCTCACTTTGCCTTGTACTTACCAAAAACAATGATCCTTTACTTTTAACTATCAAGAAAAACAACTAACTCTATAAGCTTCAGAAATAAGCTTTCTGCTAATCGTTTTAAGTCATTTGAAGAGTCCAAAAAACTAATGATATTGAGAAAATCAACTAAAACGCAAAAAAGAAATACGTTTGAAAGGATAAACCCCTTCACAACGTATTTCTAGACTGTTTCCTCTAAAAAAAATAGCAAGCGTTTCGGCTCTATAAAAATCATTAGTTTATTATAGAGAAAACTGAAAGTCAATAGTATTTAAAAATATTTTTTACTCTTTGTTTTCAGAGTATCAATGGGGGTGATCCAAATGCTTGCGCTAACTTTATTCAGCTCTTTAAATTGCTGAATAAGTGATCAATTTTATCATTCATTATTATGAACAGAAAAGTAACTATTAATACAGTAGAGGTGTTTATACATGGCAGTGATTGGTTATATGCGTGTCAGCACGCATCAGCAAAAATTTGATTCTCAACAAAAGGCTCTTGAACGATATGGTGTAGATTTTATTTACAAAGAACGAGAAAGTGGCAGAAAAACATCTAGAAGCGAACTAAATAAGGTTTTGGCCTGTTTAAAATCAGGAGATACATTGGTTATTTTTAAGCTTGATCGATTATCTAGAGGCACCAAACAACTGTTAAGTTTGTTAGAGGAATTTGATCGAAGAAATATTCATTTTGTCAGTATTCAAAATAATATTGATACTACAACTGCAATGGGACGATTCTTTTTCACCGTAATGGGGGCTTTCGCTGAAATGGAAGCAGAATTGATTCGTGAAAGAGTGATGGCAGGCCTTGATGCTGCTAGAGAAAATGGTAAGCAGCTAGGACGTCCACCACGCACAAAAGAAGTTAATGAAGCAATGGCGCTTTATACTAATTCAGACTTATCTGTTCCGGAAATTGCCAAAAGATGTAATGTCTCGGTCCCGACAGTCTACAATCATATTAGAAAACAAAACTTACTCAGGAAGGTCAACTAACACACAACTAGCACATAAAAATGCAATGAAAAACTAAGAACAACGATTTACCTTATTACTGACAGTACATAAAAAATAGACCTTTGGGAGAAATATAACAGAATTAAGACATTTATTTGATAGAAAGGTAACAGATTACTCCTTCTTTTTTTTGCTAATCTATTAATAGAATTAACAGCGCTGTTGATTTATTAACAAAATAAAGGAGAGATGTTTTATGGCAAGTATTGAAGCAATGATTAAATGGATGAAAGATAGAGAAGGAAAAGTAACTTATAGTATGACTAATAGACTTGGTCCAAATAGTTATGACTGTAGTTCGTCGGTCTATTTTTCATTGATCGCAGGTGGCTTTTTGCCAAGTGGAAGTATGGGAAATACAGATACTTTATTTGGAGATCTAGAAAGAAATAATTGGCGGCAAGTGGCTCCTGTAAACGGAAATTATAGGGTTCAAAGAGGAGACGTCTTTATCTGGGGAGCTCGCGGAGCTTCTGGAGGAGCTTCTGGACATACTGGTATTTTTGTTGACAGTGTAGATAATATCATTCATTGTAATTATGGCTATAATGGTATCACAACAAATAATCATGATGTCATTTGGGGCTATAATGGAAGACCACCAATTACAGTGTACAGAAGTGCAGCTGCAAAGCCAGAACCACCAAAATTACCAACTAAAAATCCTGAACAGCCAATTAAAAAAGGGATTAATTACGAGACTCATGTAAGTAAAGTAGGCTGGATGAACAATGTAGCCAATGGCGCTTTATCAGGATCAACTGGTTACAATTTACCAGTAGAAGCGGTAAAAATACTTTTCAAAAACAATCAGATTCAAGCTTCTGTTTCATATCGTGCCCATGTATCCAGTATTGGGTGGATGCCTTGGGTAAAAGACGGACAGCTTGGTGGAACAACTGGACAATCAAAAGCGGTTGAGGCAATCCAAGCCAAATTAACTGGAGAAGCAGCAAACTACTACAATTTAGAATATCAAGCTCATGTTGCTGATAAAGGGTGGATGAGCTGGGTGAAAGATGGTGCAACAGCCGGAACAACTGGGCAAAAGAAAAGCCTTCAAGCATTGAAAATGAAACTCGTTCGTAAACCAATTGATCAGGGAACTAGTCAACCTACAACAAAAGGTGTGTCATATCGAATGCATTTAGCCAATGAAGGCTGGCTTGGTTATGTTACTAATAACCAAATGGCTGGAACAACTGGTCTAGGAATTGAAAGCCAATGCTTAGAAGTTTATGTAGACGGTAAGAAAGAAAATGTACAAATTGATGCTCACGTGGCAGAAAAGGGTTGGTTGACAAATACAGGTGGCACAACAGGACAAAAATTATCCTTGCAAGCCGTTAAACTCAAACTAAAAAATGGCTTAGAAAAACAATACGATATTTCTTACCAAGTACACGTGTCAGAAAAAGGTTGGATGAGCTGGGTTAAAAATGGTGCCGTAGCCGGAACAACTGGTCAGAAATTAGCAATCCAAGCGATTCGAATTAAACTTACAAATAAATAAACATTCTGGAAAATAAAAAAAAGCATGCCACATTATTATTAAAAATTAATACCTTCACACACCAAATATAACAAAACACACGGATGAGACAAATGTTATGATGGCAATAAGCCACATAACATTTGTCTCATCCTCTTAGTTTTAAAGCATCAGCCAATCAGTTTCAATCCAATAACGGATACTAAAATAATCCCAATAAAAACAATTCTACGCCAGTCTTTCGATTCACCATAAAAAATCATCCCTAAAATAGCACCCCCAGCGGCCCCGATACCTGTCCAAATAGCATAAGAAACGCCCATTGGCAAAGTTTTCATCGCTAAATAAAGAAAAATGAAGCTACTGCCAAAGGTCAGGAATAATAAGCATAACGACATTTTATCTTTATTTTGATTAAAGCGATTGATCGATCCAACCCCTAGCATCTCAAAAATGCCTGCAATAATTAAAAATAACCAACTCATTTTTGATTTGCTCCTTTCTCACCCGTTACAAATTTCAAGCCCATTACACCAATCAGTAATACTACGATCAAGAGAATTTTCGACACTTTAAATTCTTCACCAAAGAAGAGAATCCCTGTGATCACCGTCCCCGCCGTACCTAAACCAACAAAAACTGCATAAGCCGTTCCAACAGGCAACGTTTCACCTGCTTTGATCAAGGCGTAAAAGCTGATAAGAATACAGACTGCTGTCAATAAAATTTCCCACCACGTACTACTATGTTTCATTCCAATGACCCATAAAACTTCAAAAAATGCGCCAATCATTAATTTAATCCAATCCTTGTTCATGAAAAAACCTCCTAATTTTAAAAACGGTAACAACGTTCCGTTCCGCTTCACCTTATACTTTTCAACATCCAACCAAAGAAAAAAAGTGCCAATCAACAATTCCATCTATGGCCTAAGAATTGTCGATTCACACTTTTACTGATAAATAGCCGGCGCAGTTTATCAAAAGTTGTTTGATTTAATTTTATTCTATTGATTCGTTGAAACTGTTTCTCATTCTACTCCACAATCTAGAATTTGGCAATAGAATTTTTCTCTATTATTAATTAAAAAATTCTTAATATTCTTCTTCATTTCCCTACAAGACAAGCTTAAACCCCATTTTTATACCGAAATAAATACATAAATGTCTAAAAATTCAATCATTTTACTCGATTTTTTTCCATCTATCTTTCTGAAAATCTTTTTTGTTTATATAAAAAGCTGATTGAATCAACTTTTTATGAACATTTATATCTCATGATTTTGTAAATCTAAGCAACATATGATACACTTACTTTATCAAAAAAAGATTCCTAGTGAATCAGTCAACGTTGATATTACTTACTTTAGGCGGTAGTAATGTCAACGTCTTTCTTTTGTCTATACAAATTATACCACACTAAAATCTTTTTGAAAATATCCATAGACTTAGCGTAATAAAAAGAACCCACCTCATTTGAGGTGGGTATAATTTTTATCTTTATGCTAAAGCGCCCATTGGATCCCAAGGTGCTAGAACGGTTGGTTCTTGTTTCCAAACTTCTTGTAATTCTTTCGATAATAACTCTTTACGAATAACGATTTGATACGTATATTCATCCATCCAAGCATCACTCATCACAAAAAATCCTTTATCGCCGACTTTTTCTCCCCAGCTATTTTCTACTTTCCATTTAGTTGAAGTCCCATCGATTACATCGACTCCTGTTAAAACCATCGCATGGGTCATTAGACTTTCACCGAAATCCAAACGTTGTGCTTTCGTCATCGTGAAATCGATATCAAATAAATCATTCATATCATAAGCGTCTAGAGACATAATTCCACTATCTCTAGTTGAAGATTGACCAACATCACAGCCAAACCAAACAGATTCACCTTGTTCTAATTGAGCTACAGCAAGTTTCTTAAAGGTGCTCATATCCACATTGATATACTTCACTTCTTTACCGCCTACGACATTGCCTAGCATTTCTACTGTGTAGGTTTGATTGTAAGGTTTATCCGCTGTGGGTGCATTGATCACACTTACATAGTCATCCAGGTTAACACCTACATATTTTTCATAGAATGATTGAGGCGTCAATTTTTGATCTAAATGATAGCTTTTCTCTTCATCACGGTATTCAAAATCAAACGTCTCTGGAGGTGTCCCTAATGAAGTTGCTAGAAAATTATATACTTCCTCTAACATTGTTTCTTTAACCGATTGAACTTCAGCTGCTGATTTTCCAGCCGTTATCAACTCACGCAAAATCGTTGCGTCTTTTCTTAGTTTTTTGTTTAGGTAATTGTTTAAGTCTCTAGAATTTGAGCTATTGCTACTTTCTGGCATAGCTGTTTTTGGCACTACACCATATTTTTGGAAAAGAGATACGATCATATCCCATTGTCCACCATCTTGCTGTGGTGTTGCTAATAAGAATGCAACCTTTCGGCTATCTAATTCTTGATCTGCTGTCGCGATGATATTCTCATAGAAATAATTTGATTTTTCGTACTTATCCCAGAAAAATGTATAGTTTTGAGAAAGTTCAAAATCTTTTAAGTTGAAGCTATTGATCATTTTGTGTCTAAAAGTGTTTAAGGCTGCAAACATCCAGCAACGTCCGCTTTGTTTTTGGTTGGCTACTTTTCCTGTGGCAATATCGACAGAAAATACTGGCACATTATTTACTTCAGACTGTTGATTTTGAGCAGAAGCTGTGATGCCATTTTTGACAACGCCACGTTGTAAGGCGTTTAGTTTATTATTTTCTATGAAACTATCATGAAATTTTTGTGTTACAGTTGGTTCGATCACTGACATATTGATTCATCCTTTCGATTATAAGGTTAGTTCCCATTGTCATTATATGCCTGAATCTTCAATCACTCAAGTTTTTGATAAGATAAATTTGCATTTTTGCATTACGTGTATTATTATATGTAATACAAAGGAACGAAAAAGAGGTGATAATATGTTATTGGAGATAGATACTCAAAATCAAATGCCGATTTATCAACAGATTTGTAATCAATTGATCCTTGGGATTGCTACAAATAAGTTGAAGCCAGGTGAAATTTTACCTTCTGTTCGACAAATGGCTGATGAAATCGGAGTCAATATGATGACTGTTTCAAAAGCTTATACTTTATTGAAAAATGATGGGTATATTTTAACTGATCGTCGAAATGGAACGAAAGTAGCCGAAAAACAACCGCTGGATCCACCTTTTTATACACGTTTTTTAAAGGAACTGGAATTATTGCTAGCCGAGGCTTCTATTCATCAATTATCTGAAAAAACAATCCAAGCAGAAATCAAACAGATTTATCAAAAATTTGAACAGTAAAAGGTGTGTTGAAAATGAATTTCTTTCTATATTTACTACTTGTTGGGGTCAACTTTTTAATGGCATTAGCGGGTAGAATCCCTGCTAATCCACATAAAAATATTATTTTAGAAACAACTTTACCTAAAGAAAAACTTCAAGATGAACAAGTTCTAACGATTAGTAGAACTTACAAGAAACGGCTATTACAGTGGGCCTTTATTTTCTCTGTCGCTGCGCTTCCGATCCTTACCATATCGTATGATTCATTGACATTGATTTATTTTTTAGTAATGATCTTTGGCTTTATTGGCACCTCATTTTATTTACAGGTCATCTATATTCGTAAAATGACGACTGTTAAAGTCCAAAATAATTGGGTTTTACCTACAAGCCCACTCTTAGTTGATACCGCATTAGTGGCTAATAAAAATCGTAAATTAATTTCGATTTGGTGGTTTTTACCTAGTATTTTGATCACTCTTTTGGGTTGCATTTATTCTTTTACAACTCTTGGTTTGTCTAATGGGAACTGGATCATTGGTCTGATTTCACTGCTAATGTCAGCCATGTTTTTACTTTTTTATTATTTTATTGCACGGTTTCCTGTTAAGCCTTTAACATGTGATGAAACAATTAATCAACAAGTCAATGATCAAATGCGACATCATTGGTCTGTTTTAATGGCTGTTTCAGCACTAGTTTTGAGCCCGCTAGCGTTTATTTCTGTTAGCTCAGTTTCAATTCCTTATGAAAAAATGATGTTGTTTTCAGTGGGTTACGCTATATTTATTCTTGGCTTTGTCCTTTTCACTTTTTACTATTTATTTTCATCAAGAAAAAAACAGGATCAATTGATTGCACAAGCAAAGGAATATCGTTATAGTGATGAAGATCAATATTGGAAGTATGGCATTTATATTAATCCAAATGATAAAAGAATCATGATCCCGGACCGTGTAGGGATGAATATCTCTGTAAATTTAGGCCGACCAGCCGGGAAACTGGCTTTAGGGATAATCGGTGTTTTGGTTTTATTTTCTTTAATTGGAGCTAGTGTTCCAATGGTGATCAGTGATTTTTCTGCCAATCCATTTGAATTGAGCACATCACATAACGGGATCTCTCTATCTGCTCCTTTAAGTCAAAGTAGAAAAATCACTTGGGATGAGATTGAATCTGTAGAATTGATCAATACGCTTCCTAAAGATCGACTTAAACTATACGGGACAGCAACAGAAAATTATTTAACTGGGGAATTTCAACTCAATAATGAACCTGCCTATTTACTTGTTTTAGCAAATAAGAAACCGATTTTAGAAATAAAGACGAATGATAAGCTGTATTACTATACAAATAAAGACACAAAATTGACTGAAAAATACTATAAGGATATTCAAACGATTCGTGGGAAATAAAAAAAAGGTTGAGCTCTCTCTTAAGGGTCCAACCTTTTCTTTACTGTTATCTAGCTTCACGAGCTCGTTACGCTTTTATTTTTCCAATGTATTCTTGATCATACCCAATAATGTTTTCACATCATCGATCTTGTATCTACTATTTCTAGATTGATGATTGAACACTGTTACCTGTTCATCAAATACACAACTATACTGTTTTTCTAATTCTTGTCTGCTGAAAAATAAAACGGGTCGACTTTTAACTCGGATCGCTTCTTGATTAGTCAATAATTTATTCAAATCTTCACTAACGGTGTTTCTTGCTAAAGATAACACCTCACTGATTTTTTGAGCTGTATTCCCTTTCAATTGTTCCACTGTTTTTTGCTTTTTCGTTTGTTCAGCGAGAATATTGCCTACTTTTTCTAACCTGTGCATATCAGCTCACCTCATTTGTTTATTAAGAATTATTATACTTAATTGCTTGATAAGTTAATAAAGAAGATTATTTTGCTAAAAAATGCTCGATTCTGCAAATTATACTTTGACATATTTCTTTAATGTGATTAAACTAAGCTTAATGAATAGGAGTGAACAACTAATGACTGTATTCAGTTTAAGAAAATATCAAAAATCTGATTTAGAAAACATAATTGCTATATTTAACGGAACTGTTCAAGCAATCAATAAAAAAGATTATACACAACAACAGATCGAACAATGGGTACAGCTATCACCTGATTACGATAAATGGGATGCTGAACTATCGTCTAGTTATACAATGGTTGCATTAAACAGAATGGAAATCATCGGTTTCGGTAATATATCTGACACGGGTGAGCTTGGTTACTTGTATGTCGATAAAAAGTGGATTGGCTATGGCATAGGAAAAATGTTAGTCCAAGACTTAATGGATCATGCACTTAAAGCAGGAGCAAAAGAACTGATCGTTTATTCATCGATCACAGCGAAGCCTTTCTTTGAATCGTTTGGATTTGAGGTAGTGGAACAAAAAATCAATTACCGTAATGGTGTTTTGCTTATGAACTATTTGATGGTTTATCGTAAAGAGGCCAAGTAAGGATTTAACTTACTGAATTGTTTAGCAATACAAAATAGAGACATTCACTGGAAATTTCAGAGATGCCTCTATTTTGTCGTTTTTATTTATTTTTCAGTTATTATTTTCGATCTTGTTTTTCAAGTATTCAATCAGAGAACGATAATCAACCTTCAGATAATCTGTAACATCAAATTCGTGAAGTTCTCCTAACTGAAATTGATTATAACCTCTTGTGTTAATAATTTGTTTGAATCCTGCTTTTGTAATATGATTGTCTGCTTCGTTGCGATTTTCTAATTGATCCTGAAAATGGTAATGCGTCATCAAATGACTCAGATGTCGCTCAGGCTCTAAATCCCGTTTCTTTCTGCGTTCCCACAAGACTTCAAAATCAGCAACCAAACGGATCGTGATCACTTCATATCCATAAGTATCAGCAAATTGAGCGAGTTTATCTTTTTGTTTGTCACTAAATGGATACTCTGAAACGATCACCTGTTTTCCTGCATCCATATATAATTCTAAAACCCCATAATAAAAGTGCCAAACTCTTTGTTCCAACCGCTGCTTTTCATCAAGCGTATCAAATCCAACTGAATCAGCAAACAATTCCTTCCCTTCATCTGGTGTGATCAAAAATATGTCTGGAATCTGTTCTTGGATTTTTTGGATCAAATAGGTTTTCCCTGTTGCGGGACTACCTGCAAGTAAGATTAAAAATTTTTGCATCCAATCCTACCTCATACCAAGTGGGCTGTCCACATTCATAAATAACCCTATTTTATGTTTGACGATTTCATGACATACTTCATTGGCAGGAATTACATTGTATCGTAACGACTTATTAATGGCTGTCGCTTCAAATGATTCTTTCGCCGTTTTAGTCCAATTAACCAAAAGTTCTGTCCCCACATTGAATTTTCGGATACCGTTATTGATCAGCTCTGGGTAGTCTTCTTCTTTTACACCAGTTCCTCCGTGGATTACAAGGGGAATATCAACCGTGGCATGAATCTCTTTTAACAACGGTAAGTTGACTTCTGTTTTAGACTTAAATTGACCGTGATTGGTTCCAATCGCAATTGCTAAAGCATCAATTCCTGTAGCTTCTACAAAAATACGGGCATCTGCTGGTTTTGTGTAGACTTTGTCATTTTCCTCTACATGAATTCCTTCCTCTGTGCCTCCGATCGTTCCTAATTCCCCCTCAACAGAGACTCCTCGTGGATGGGCATATTCTACCACAGCTTTCGTTTTCAAAATATTTTCTTTAAACGGTAAATGAGATCCATCATACATTACAGATGTATACCCTTGATCGATTGCCTCTTTGATATCATCAAAATTTCTTGCATGGTCTAAGTGAAGAACTGCATCTACCATTTCTCTGTCAGCCATCGTTTTCACTACAGAAACTAACACATCATAACCAATATATTTCGCTGTATCCACACTGGTTTGAATAATAATCGGAGCACCCATTTCTTTCGCTGCCCGAATCATTTCCGGCAACATTTCTAAATTATGAGCGTTAAAAGCACCTACGGTAAAATTTAATTCTTCTGCTATTTTTGTGACTTCTTTTAAGGTTGTATACATGTGTTTCTCCCCAATCTTTTCAATTTTACTGACCGCTGATCGTAACTTGTTTAGCGATTTTTCGCATGTCATCCATTTTATTCATCCATTTATCAATGCCGGCATCATCCCCATTTTTTGCTGCTTCTGCACGTTTTTGATTGTACAAACTCATTAATTTTTTATAACCTGCGCCAATACTATTTTTATAGGACTGACTTTTCTCTAACGCTACGATTGCTTCGTCTATTTCACTAAGTTGTGCCAATAACAAGCCGACTTCTTCATATTTTTCAGCGAACACACTATCTATTGGTTCTGATGATGCAATTTCTACAGTAAGTTGTTCTATTTCTTGGCGTAATTCTTCTTTTTGTTCTTCTGTTAAAGTCTCGTCTACTTCTAGTTTGACAGGCTTTGTTTTTTTCTTTTTTAGAAAATCAAACATCGTTTCACTCCTTTCCTAAAAGGCCTTCATGATCGGGCTAATGATCCAAGCATATAAAAGTGCTGCCGTAACTGTATCCACATCTGTTGCTGTAGCATTGACAAAGCCCATGCTATTGAAAATCGTCACTAATAATGCAGGCAATAATGTGATAAAGAATCCATGTGCGATTCCGCCGATGATCGCACCACGTCTACCACCCACTGCATTCCCGAAAATCCCTGCAGTGCCGCCTGCAAAAAAGTTCGTTAGCATTCCAGGTAAAATCATCGCTAAGCCAAATGTTGGTAAAATAAACATCGCAAAAACGGCACCGATTGTTGTCGTAATAAATCCTAAAATCACAGCATTTGGGCTATATGGAAAAAACACTGGACAATCTAAAGCTGGAATAGCGTTTGGCACTAGTTTCATTGCAATCCCTCTAAAGGCTGGAACGATTTCTCCAAGTAGTAAACGAACACCTGCTAACAAAACATATACGCCGACGACAAATTGAATCGCTTGTAAGAAAGCAAACATGATATAGTTTTGATTGCCAGACAAGGTTGCTGCAAATGTTTCACCTGCAAATAATACGGTCACGATATATAATGGCACCATCACAACCATCACAGATAAATACGTATCTTGAAGAAACTCAAAGGATTTCGGCAACTTAAGATCTTCCACAGACTTCTTATTTTCACCACGTTCGCCAAAAATCCAGGCAACGCCTGCTTCAAATAGATACCCAATCGTACAAAAATGACCTAGTGCAATATCATCTGATCCTGTTATTTTCCGGATGAACGGCTGTGCGATTGCTGGCATTGCCACCGCAAAAACACCACCAATAAATCCACCAACCACAATCAACGCAATCCCGCGAAGTCCAGCAAAGTAACCAAATACTGTTGTCATCGTTGCCATCCACAAAATAGCTTGCCCTGTTAAAAAGATATATTTCCATTTTGTAAAGCGGGCAATTAAAATGTTGAATACAAAAATTGCTAAAAATGTTAATGCGATATCCCGACCGAGTCCAAGTTCATTCATTGCTTGTCCATTAATCGCTTCAATGGAAGGAATGATTCCTTGCATATGAAATCCTTTAGTAAA
Organism: Enterococcus rotai; assembly: GCF_001465345.1. Taxonomy (NCBI): domain Bacteria; kingdom Bacillati; phylum Bacillota; class Bacilli; order Lactobacillales; family Enterococcaceae; genus Enterococcus; species Enterococcus rotai. The sequence continues at coordinate 435,752 of NZ_CP013655.1, forward strand.
AATCTCACCAAAATAAGTCAAACTTCCTACAATAATACTAGAACCTGCACTTAACACTTGAAACCCTAACAACGTTTTTAATGAACCAGATAACACTTGACCAATCGATTTCTTTTGTAAAATCAAGCCCAACATAGCAATCAAGCTGATCGTAATCGATGCCTGCGTCAAGATATTCTCGATGATAAAATTAACTACCCCCATGATATAAGTCCCTCCATTTATATTTTAGTCGCTAAATAGCGCCTTTTGCTTGTAAAACTGGTGTGATTTTTTCATCTATTTCAGCTTTTGACACAATATTTTTCAGATAAATGATGGCTGTTTTTTCTTCGTCAATCGTAAATTTTTCAAATTGTGTTTGAAAGTTTTGAGCTGTAATAATAATATCGGGATTCATCGAAACTGCCGATGAAATATCTGTATGCTCCAGTTTCGCTTCGACTCCTTTCTGGTTTAATACATCTTCCGCTGCCATTTGTGCTGCAAAACTACTGCCTAATCCTGCTCCGCAAACAAATAAAATCGTTAGTTTTTTCATAATAATTCGCTCCTGTCATTTTTATTGTTTAGTTTCATTTAGCGCATCTTCATATAAAATTGTTTCAAAATCAGCTACAGTGGTGCATTGAGCCAAGCGATCGATTTTCGTTTCATCGTTGATCAATTCGATCAAGCTTTTCATAATATTTAAGTGGGAAAAAGAGTCCACTGCTGCGAGACAAAAAATGATTTTCACTGGATCATTTTCTTCATTGCCAAACACAACTGGTTCTGCCAATGTCGCCACGCTAATTCCTAATTTGTTTACCCCATCTTCGGGTCTTGCATGGGCTAGCGCTAGATGTTTTCCCATCACGATATATGGACCAAATTCTTTAACAGAGGCGATCATCGCGTCTATATACGATTCTTCAATAGCGTTTTCTTTCAATAAAGGACATGCTACTCGTTGAATCGCACTCTCCCAATCAGGACATTTTTCTAATAACAAAATATCACTTTTCTTTAAGACATCTTTTAGCATTGGCTGCAGCTCCCTTTTATTTATCTTTAAATGATTCTGATCAAAGGTTTTTTCTAGATTTTTATAAATTTCATTGGAGATCATTCCCCCACTTTCTTTGATCAAGTCAAGGACACGGTAAAACAATTCAGTAGAATCAGTGTCATTATTTATCAAGCGCTTATATTGTTTATTTTGTTCTAAAAAAGCTTGGATATTTTTTCGACTCTCTACTTTGATGATTGGATCGACGACTAATATTGGTTTTTCAGGATAGGTTAAACTCAGCGTTGAAAAAATCAAATCAACATCTAACTTTTTGATCAAGTCCATTTCTCCTGTACTTAAAACAGCTAGCACGTCAATATTGAATAGTTCTTTTAAATGCTCGGCTAATAATCGACCCGTTGCCGTACCATGATTACAAATGACAACCGCTTTATAGGTATAGGTCAACTCTTGATTGATCGCACTTACAGAGGTAGAAAAATGAATAGTTAAAAAGGCCATTTCGTCCTCACTTAGCTCATTTTTAGTAATGGCTTCAATCGTTGGTGCAAATTTCTCAATCGCAAAATAGATATTGCCGTAATATCGTTTTACCGTTTCCTTTAAAGGATTTAAAATTTGAATTTCACTTTTTACCCGACTAATCAGGCCCGCCATATGCCGATATAATCCCTCATGGAGTGATTCTTCTTTTTTGGAAAAAGGAATTTTAGTCGTTTGTTCCACAAATTGAATGAGTTGAATCGATAATACTTGTGCTTGGACCCACTCTACAGAATTTCTGATACTTCCAGTGTTGAAGGTTTCCAGCATGAAACTAATATAGTTTATTTCAGAACTGGGCGGTCTCACTGCAAGCGTGCGGCAAAGCCGATCGATAAAAGTGTGAAGCTTATTTTGACCGTTCTCGACTACTTCCCAAGAAGAATTCACAATCAATTCCTGTCTTAAATAACGGCTTAGCCAAATCGCTGTAAACATGACTAGTTGATTTCGGTAAAGGTCTTCTCGTGAAGAAATCGTCTGATGATAGATCTGGTCGATTTTTTTCAATATCTGCTTAGGGATATACCGAAATAGATGTTTTTCTGAATTACTCAAGCCTGATTCATTTCCCTCAAGAAATCGTAAACTATCAATGGATTGGTTGATCACATCGTAAATCATGGTTCGAATAGTCCGTTCAGATCCTTTTAAAATAATTCCTTGTTTCGGAATGCTCAACACCTCGATACCGTATTCCAAAAGAATCGTTCTAACTCTACGCATGTCTTCATCCATTGTACTTTTCGAAATTTGATAGTCTGATTCTTTTTGATATAAAAACACAGGCTGTTCTGATAACGAAAAAGCTAAGATCAAGTCAAAAATTCGTTCTTCTCGATTTAAATAGTTGAATTCATTTTTTTCATCAAGACATGCATCCAACAATTCACGTTCCTTTTGTTCAAGGTTTAAACGCATCCCTCTGTTTCGAATCGTTTTGATTTCGGGCAAGTTTCGTTCATCAAGAAATGCGTTGATTTCTTTGATTTCATTTCTAAGTGTTCTATTACTGATGCGAAAATCTTCGCTTAACTCGCTAAGAGTCAAAGGATAATCCGACCAAATAAAGCGCTTAAATATTTGGATTGTTCGATCTTTCATCTGTTTCTCTCCTTGCTTGATTTCATTATATAGTGGTGTGACACAATTGATTAGTGGAGATTGTTGCAACATTTATCGGCAAAAATGTAAGCGTGAACATTTTTTGAAAAATAACTAGTTGCAATTTTAGTATACAAAAAAGAGTGATACAAAACTGATTTAGTTTTGTATCACTCTTCAAGTTAGGATCAATATTCTTTTGCCGTAGCTAGCTTTTTAAGCCACAGTAAATTTAGTTTCTGATAATGCATTTTGTAACTCATTATTTGAGATTTCTCTATCACTTGTGACAGATGCTGATTTTTTTTCTAAGTCAACTGTTGCAGATTGAACACCTGCAATTTTTTCAAAATTTTCTTTGACGATGTTTACACATCCATCACATTTCATTCCGTTGATCGTTACTGTTTTTTCCATTGTAAAACACTCCTTATTGTTGTTTGTATGTTAATGGTTTAATGAACAAGGTGACACTGACATTGGCCAGGTGTACAGTTACAAGGTACGACATCGACTGCTGACTTGCGTTTTTCTTTCAGTAGTGCTTCCAGTTCATCAATGTCGTCAAAGCTTAATAAACTTTCAGCGATGATTGATTCAAGAACCTTCCCTACTTTTTTACTGCAAACTTTCGTCAACATTTCTTCCGAAAGTACTTCGATACTTTTACGCTCTTCGACTAAAGGAAAGTAAGTAAATTTATTGCCATTACGTTTCGTTCCAAGCATCCCTTTATCAACTAAGCGACTTAATAATGTTTTGACCGTGGTACTTTTCCATTCAGTCTTTTCATTTAGGATATCGGTCACTTCTTTACTCGTCGTCTCCTCTGTGGCCCATGCAACGCGCATGACTTCCCACTCTGCGTCAGTGATGTTCAAAGCTTTTTTCTTCTCTGACATAAAAAGTCTCCTTTTTATTGTTTTCTCGTTGTAGCGTCAGAACAACTACACACGTAGTCGAACCTTGTATTTATAATAGCTCTTTTTTTGGTCTTTGTCAAAGAGAAAATTTTAAGATGAAATAAAATAAGTGTGCAGCTATCTAAATAGCCACACACACTTATCTCACTTTATCTAGTTTTATATGTTGTATACACCATATCATTCTTCACATAAACCTGATCTACTTTCAAATTGACCGGTCCATTGAATTCATTAAATAAACGAATCCCTTTCCCTAAAAACGTCGGAATTGTCGTAAGAATATAAGTATCAATCAAATTGGCTTCCACTAAAGGTGCAATAATACTTGCTCCGCCAACGACCCAAATCGCTTCACCTTCTTGCTCTTTCAATTCTTGAATCAGCTCAACAGGTCCTTGACTTGTAAAGAATAGCTTTTCGGTATTTTCATCTGGATGACTTGTGATAATATAAGATGATTGTTCTTCATATGGATATTGATCGACCGCCAATTCATTTACTACTTGATCATAAGTCGTTCGGCCCATCACCACTGTATCGATCTTTTCCATCAATTCTTGATAACTAGTATCCTCTTCCACTAATTCAATCCCGCCACCTAAAAAATCAATACTGCCATCTGCTTCAGCAATATACCCATCAACGCTTGCTGCAATGTATAAAATAACTTCTCTACTCATAAAAAACCTCCTAATTTTAAAAAGCTGAACGAGCTCGTGAAGCTAGATAATACTAAAATACGTCACTTCCTCGAACTATCTATTCTACCTGTTTTATCACTTTCGTCAACTAGTTTGTTTAAAAAAGAAGCATAATTGAAAAGAATAATATTTCTTCTTTCAACTATACTTCGTTTCTTAACATTGCTTCGTATCCATCTTTTAAAATAGCCTGTCTTGTTGTTTCGCCTAAACAGTATAGCGTCGGCATTTCCCTTAAATCAACTTCTCTAAATACCGATAAAAATCGTTCCCACAAAGACGGACTTGCTAGATAAACTGCCGGTAGTTTTTTATCCATTAAACGTTTTTGCAGCAACAATTGATTTTCTTTTGGAAAGCAATTATCGTAAAGGATTGGCGTGAATAACCGATGTCCTTTATTGACTAGTTCTGCTTCACCAAAGCGATTGGCTAAATTGCTTTTGGGGTAAAATATCATAGTTGGTTTTAAATAACAAGCTGACCAAGTCTCAAACAAGTTTTTTTTCGTTGCATATGGGGCTTGGAACGTTGTCTCTATATCATTAGCTAAGAGAACTTGAGCAGTCTTCTTTCCAATTACAGCGAACTTTTTCATTTCAACATCTTTTCTACTGATTTGCTGAAAAAAAAATTTGGCTGCGTGTTGACTCGTTAAAAAAATCCACTCACTTTGTTTCACCATCGTTTTAAATGATTGATCTAACGTTCTCTTTTCCAGCGCAATCAATGGGATTTCAACCGTTTCAAATCCTCTTGCCTGAAAGTATGACCGATCCTCCGCATTGTCTTCTACCAAACGAGTTAAAAGAATCGTATTCATAGTGAATCCCGCTCCATTTCATTTAGTAACGCTATCGCTATCTGCTTTCCAATGCCGTTTATATCTTGGACAGTTATACTTTTGATAAAGGACTGTTCTAACTCTTTATCTCCTAAAAATCCTGAAAACTGATAGCCATTTTGTTTTTGAACAGCGAAAGCTCCAATAGGAATATCGCAATTTCCATTTAACATCGCCAAAAAATCACGCTCTTCCATGACTAATTTTCTTGTTAACGAATCATCGATTGGGTTTAAAAAATCGTTCATCTCTTGATCTTGACTACGACATTCTACAGCTAAAGCGCCTTGTCCTACAGCTGGAATACACTGCTCACAGCTTAAAACAAGATAAGGATGTGTAGGTTCATCAAACCAATTCAATCGTTTTAAACCAGCTACTGCTAAAACAATGCCATCTAGATTTTGTTCTTCCATCCGTTTCAAACGCGTTCCTACGTTCCCTCGAATCGATTCCACTTGAATATCTTCCCGTAAATTTTTCATTTGAAATTCTCGCCGCAAACTACTCGTTCCAATTCTAGCACCGTTGGGCAACGCCTCTAAAGAATTCACTTCTCTAAAAATCAAACAATCAGCCGGATCGCTTCTCTCTGGAATCGCAGCTAACGTCAATCCATCCGCGACTTTTGCTGGCATGTCTTTTAAACTATGGACCGCAAAATCGATTGAGCCTCTCAATAAAGCCTGTTCTACTTCATTGATGAATAATCCCTTCCCGCCAATTTTAGACAAACTGACTGAAAGCATTTGGTCTCCTTTGGTCGTCATCGGGACGATCTCAACTGGAAAATCACCATGAACTTCTTTCAGTAAATCTATTACGATCATGGTTTGCTTCATTGCTAAAGGACTATTTCTGGTGCCGACACAGACGGTTTTCATTCAACTTACTTCCTTTTTCTTTTCTTATCTTTTCATCATACTAGATTTTATTTTTTTGACAACTGCCCTGTACCAACTTTATATGCTAAGAAATAAAGTCCTGCCACAAAAAAGCCGCCACCAATAATATTACCTAAATACACACTGACCATATTTTGCCCAAACGCTGACCACGTATTGCCTCCTAATAAAATCCCCATCGGAATCAAGAACATATTGGCTACAACGTGTTGGAAGCCACAAATCACAAAACCCATGATTGGCAGAAAAATCCCGACGATTTTACCAATAAAATCTTTTGCTGCAAAGTTCAAATACACTGCGGTACTCACTAAAAAGTTACAAGCGACCCCCGAAAGAAATCCTTGTAAAAAAGTATCTTTAGTTCTCCCTAAAGAAACTTGAATCGCGCGCTCTGCAAAGTCTCCTTGTAACGCCCCACTTAAATAGCCAAAGAAATAAGCCACAAATAAGGAACCAATCAAATTAAAAATCGTCACGATCACAATGTTTCTAAGCCATTCTTTGCCACTGATTTTTCTAGCAAACAACGCCATTGAAACAACCATCATGTTTCCTGTAACTAACTCTCCTCCAGCTAACAATAAACAAATCAGTCCAAACGGAAAAACAGCTGCTCCGATCACATTAACCAGTGTCCCCCATTCCTTTGGCATTGTTCCCATTGCGCGAATCATCGCAATCCCTGCAACAGCAATAAAAACACCTGCTAAAAATCCCAATACCGCTAAAGTCAAAAAACTACCCCGCGCCTTTTGAACCCCTTTTTCAATTGTAACATCAACTATTTCTGGTGGTTGAAATGACCCCATATTTTACCTCCTAATTTAAAAGCGGAACAAATCGGCTAATCCTGTAGAAAATTAGGAAATTGACATTGAAACGCTCTTTGTTTCACTGACAATTTATCTATTTTCATAAGGATTGATTTGTGCAGCTAGATAATATTAAAAGCCAAGCGGGCTCGTTTAGCTCTGACAGAAAAATAGGAAAATATGTTTGTGACGCTTTCTGTCACAGGCAGATTTTATCTTTTTTCCGAAAGGTTAGCCCACAAAACTAACTAATTTACTTATCTAAAATATCCCTTTGATTCTTATACATCATCGTTAGATTGGGATCTAAATACACGACCTCATCAAAATAATGATCATTTAAGTACTGTTTATGCACCTCATCAAACCGTTTATCACGCTCTTCACCAACTTGAATCGCATAAACATCTGCCCCTTGTTGTGTATAAGTGAGAATCGTTTCAAAATCGATGGTTTCAGTATCCATCAATAACATTTTATGTCCAAACAATGGCAATTGTTCAAACCAATCCGCTCCCTCTCGACAAGATACAACCTCTCCTACAATAATCAATGCAGGATTTTGAATGTGTTGTTCATTGATTGCATCGATCATCGTTTGAACTGTTGCGGTAATTGTATGTTGCCGTCCTAAGCTCCCCCATTCGATGATCGCCACTGGCAGTTTAGGTGACACATTTTGTTCTAAGAGCTTTTTCTGTGTACTCTCCACTTTTTCTACGCCCATATATAAACAAATCGTTCCATTATCTGTCAGCCCTTTAAAATCGATGGTTTCCCCCACTTGACGATGAGCGGTTGCTAGCGTAACTTTACTGCTATATTCACGATGCGTGAGCGGAATACCGCTATAACTACTAGCAGCTGAAGCAGCCGTAACTCCTGGAACGATTTCATAGCAGATTCCTTCGCTTTGAAGTGTTTCGATTTCTTCCCCCACACGACCAAAAATACCGGGATCACCGCCTTTTAATCTGACTACAGTCTGATTTTGATGACCTTCTTTCACCAACAGCTGATTAATGTTTTTTTGCTTCAACACATGATTCTTGGGATATTTACCACTATAAATAAAACGAGCTGAATCTTTGGCAAGGTACAACAGAACTGGGTTGACTAGCCGATCGTAAATAATCACATCTGCTGATTCTATTACTCTCTTCCCCTTTAGTGTCAATAGTTCTGGATCACCTGAACCGGCTCCGACAAAATAGACTGTTCCCATCACTACACCATGACATAAACGAGGTCTTCTTCAACAATCGTTTCATAGGCACGAACACAACCTTCATCTGGCTCTTGCACTTGACCGTCATTTAAATTGATTTTGTAGTCATGTAGGGGACAAAATACATATTCACCTGAAACAGTTCCCTCAGCTAATGGACCTTGTTTATGAGGACAAACATTTTCAATTGCTTTAACACGATTATCACTTAAACGAAAAACAGCGATTTTTTGCTCTCCAACAATAATTTCTTTCCCCATTCTAGGAGCTAGCTCAGCTAATTGACCCACTAAAATTTTTTCCATGTTATGCTCTCCCCACTGTATATAATTCTTGGCGTGTTTTATTATCTTCTACAACTTCATCCCAAGGATTACCACGACGTCCTTCGACCGCTTGATCTAAGGCAGCTAATAGTTCTTGACGTTTTTCAGGATTTAACAAAACTTCCTTCACTACTTCAAAGCCTATGCGCTCGATCCACGGCGCAGTCCGTTCTGCATAAATTCCTGTTTCACGATAATACTGTAACATTGCTCCGCAAATATCGATGACTTCCTGTTCTGTTTCAACCGTGGTCAGTAAAACAGCCTCTTTCACTTCCGTTCCACCATTTCCACCAATATAGATTTGGAAGCCATTCTCTACGCCGATGATTCCAAAATCTTTCACGCCACTTTCCACACAGCTTCTTGGGCAAGCAGAAACACCCATTTTAAATTTGTGTGGTGTATCGATAAACTCGTATCGTTGTTCCAATTTGATTCCAAGACCCATTGAATCTTGTGTACCAAATCGACAGAAATTAGCACCTACACATGTTTTGACCGAGCGAACCGCTTTCGCATAGGCTCCTGCAGCCTTCATATCCAATTCTTCCCAAATTTTTGGTAAGTCTTCTTTTTTCACACCATACAAACCAATTCTTTGGCTCCCTGTTACTTTGACCATCGGTACATCGTATTTTTCTGCAACTTTGGCAATCAACAGTAATTGTTGAGGGTTAGTTTTTCCACCGCGCATTCTTGGAATCACAGAAAACGTACCATCGTTTTGAATGTTCGCGTATAGTCGTTCATTCACATAACGAGACTCTTTTTCATCTTCGTGTTCCTTAGGCCAAGCAACATTTAAATAGAAGTTGATTGCAGGTCGACACTTAGGACACCCTTCTGGATTGGTAAAATTCAATTCTCGGTAAACTTCATCTGATGAGGTCAATTTTTTCGCATAGATTTGTGTGACGATTTGATCTCTGGTTAAATCCGTACAACCACAAATTCCTGTTGGTGCAGACACTACTTCACCACCTAATGCATAAGCTAAAACATCGCCAATCACTGATTTACACTTCCCACAAGATCCGCCAGCTTTGGTATGTTTGGTCACATCTGCCACTGAGGTCAAGTCTTTTTCATTGATTGCCGTCATGATGGTTCCTTTATCGATTCCGTTACAGCCACAGATCACTTCATCATCCGGCCATTCGCTAACATCAGCACTCGCTTCTTCACCAACCATATGTAGTAAAGAGACAGGCGTATATTCTTCAATACTTTCATTTTTCTTCAAAATATTATAATACCGATTTCCTTCACTTGTATCGCCATAAAGAACAACACCGACCACTTGATTTTCTCTCACAAAAATCTTTTTATACGTATAATTGATGCCGTCAAACGCTTCGATACTGTTGATCCCTTCTGTTTCTCTGATATTCCCAGCTGAATACAAATCACAGCCAGATACTTTTAACGAAGTAAAAGTGGTACTACCTTGATAAGGTTTCGCCTCTTTACCTGTCAACACATCCGCTAAGACTTTTCCTTGTTCAAATAAGGGTGCGACTAACCCATACACATTGCCGTTATGCTCCGCACATTCCCCTACAGCAAAAACATCTGGGACATTTGTTTTCATAAAGTCATCCACAACGATTCCACGGTTCACTTCGATCGTTGTTGTTCTTGCTAGTGTTGTTTCTGAGCGAATCCCGATCGACATTACGACCATATCCGTTTCAATCGTCGTTCCGTCACTAAAAGCTAAACCAGTAACACGATTGTCACCAAGGATTTTTTGGGTAGCTTTTTCCATCAAGAACTTCAACCCTTGTTTTTCTAAATCGGCTTGCAGCATTTTACCTGCTTTTTCATCTAATTGTGTTTCCATCAACCATTTTTCCAAGTGGACAACTGTCACGTCCATTCCTTGATCTAGCAATCCTTTGGCCGCTTCTAAGCCAAGTAGACCGCCACCGATCACGACGGCTTTTTGGTATTTTTGAGATGCTTCAAGCATATTTTCTGTGTCATCGATTGTTCTAAATCCAACAACACCAGGTAGTTGAGCACCGTCAACAGGTAAGATAAATGCTCTAGAACCTGTAGCTAAAATACATTTATCATAAGAAATTTCTTTCCCTGATTGTGTCGTGATCTTTTTATTCGTCGTATCCATATGAACGGCTGGATCATGATTGATCAACTCAATCTGATTTTCTTCATACCATTCAAGCGGATTCGTGATGATTTCTGAAACGGTCATTTTCTTTTGTAAGACATTACTGAGCATGATCCGGTTGTAATTCGGGTATTTTTCTTCTCCGATGATCGTGATTTGATAGCGATCAGGATCTCGGTCTAGGATTTCTTCGATCGTACGGACACCAGCCATTCCATTACCAATTAAGACAAGCTTTTCTTTCATTTTATGTAAACTCTCCTTTGTGATTTTTTGAGCAATATAGTCGATGATTTGTCTTTTTTAGAATAGCAAGAATGACAGATGGTGGCTATTAGGGAATTACCTAATAACTTTGCTAATTTACCAATACTGTTTGAATTGATGGCTATGCTGCTTTTCCAACAAAAAAATCAACTGTCCTAAACTAAGTAAATTCCTCCTCTTAGTTAAGACAATTGATTGCTATTTTCACTATGATCACCGTTTAAATATTGGCTAGAAATTGTTCTCTTTTGTTTTTTGATGCAGTCTTTACATCGATGTATTTCCATTTCACATTTTTAATACCAACATCTTTCAGTGTTCCTTTAATAAAAACAGACTTAACATAATTCCCTTTTACAACTGTTAGATACCATTTGGGCGCTGTTCCTGTATTGAGTATCGTCGTTTTTTTTATATTAGTAAACAACCCTTTTAAACTTAGTCCTGAGTCATCATATGCACTATTTTTCAACATCACTTTATCGAAAAAACCTTTGATGATTGCAGGAAATTCATACCACCATGTCGGAGCAATAATGTATAGCTCGCTCGTTTCTCCCAGCATTTTTTGATACTGTTTAACAAGAGGATCTGTTGTGTCTCCTTTAGAAAATAAGGCGAGATCTTTTTCCGAAAAAACAGGATTAAACTGGTCTTTATTTAAATCAATTAATTGATATTCTTTTTGCTCGTTTTTTAAACGTGTTATTAAGTTGCTCAAAATGGCATGATTAAAACTACCTTCCCATGGATGAGCATAAATAATGGTTGTTATCATCACTTCTCTCCTAACTTCGACTGCTTGATTTCTTGATAAATATCACTGATTTTCTTGTTGATTTCTGGTTCATACTGTTCATATTCTTTCGCAATGATCTTAGGCTTCAACTCTTTGATCAATGTTAAAACCATTTTTTCGTGTTTGATCTTTTGTTTGATTTCAGCTTCTTTTTTAGTCAAAAGCTGTTCAGAGCGTTCACTGCATTCATCGTTTTCTGGAAATTTCAAAAAATTCAATAATTCTTTCATTTCTTCTACGGAAAAACCTACGTGCTTCATAACGATTAAGTACTCTAATAAAATTTTATCTGCTTCATCAAAAATTCGATAGCCATTTTCTTGCCGTTTTCCTATAACAATTCCTTGACGTTCATAATATCTGATCGTCGAAAGTGGAATAGTCATTTCGCTGGTTACATCCTTCATTTTGTACATTCTCTCAACTCCTTTTTTTATTGATCTAACTGCATCTTAACATTGCACTAAAGAACAATGTCAACAAAAAAAGCCACTTCGCTAAAATAAGCAAAGTAGCCTAGTACCTATAAAAACTGTTCATCTTTTTTCAAGAACATTGATCAACCAGTCTCTTAATTTCTTTGTGGCTTTTGGCTGTTTTCCATAAGAAGACAACGCTATCAAATAATCTTGAGATTCGATTGTACTCATATTATAAAAATCACTGTTCTCTTTCTGACTACAGTCATTGACCCATTGAGATTCTGATGCATCGTTAACGATTTTCTGATTGATGGCTTTGGAATCTGTGCAAGCAAAAATTAGATGGGCTTCTTTGATATACTCAGCCATGTAGGTTGCTTTAATCAGCTTTATATTTTCTAATTCATTGAATTCCTCTAAAAAAGTTGGTGCAACAAGTGTTACTTGTCCTTTAGCGTTTAAAATCGCAATGGTTTTTCGTAATGCGATTCGGCCACCGCCGATGATCACGATTTTCTTCCCCGTTAAATCAAGCATTACTGGATACATGTAATAGCCTCTTTCACAATTCCTTCTAAATCGGTTAAAATTCGTGAATCAAATTCCAGTGTTCTTGTGAGGATAAAATCCGTTTTAGGGAACGCTTCTTTCAGTTTATTTTTCATGATCGTAATCAAATGTCCATCGAATAAAAAGAAAGGAACAATCACTATTTTTTGATCCGTTGATACTTGTTTTTTGATATCTTCTAAGTAGTCTTCCGGCCCTTTCAAACTTGTTGGGATAATGGAAAAACCGACTTGTTGTTGGATTTCAGCTGCAATCTCCGTTAATACTTGTTGTGGTTCATCCGTTTGTTTTGTACCATGCGCGACTAAAATGCCTACTAGTTGTTCATCTGGATACTCCGCCGCTACTTCTTGGAATCGTTCCAACAATACTTGACGGCTACCACTTTTACTGCCGAAGGTTTCCGTTTGCTTGAACTGAACATCTGGATATTGCTCTTTAACTGTTTCAAGTTCATTTGGGATATCGACTAAAGCATGCTTCGCCGCAAATAATAACACGGGGACAACAATCATTTTAGTGACTCCGTTTTGGATCATTTCTTTAGCAACATTGGGAATCGTATTAGAATGATTTTCTAAAAAAGCTGTTGCTTGGTAGACCGTTGGATCGAGTTTTATTTTTAATTGATTAATAAAATCCATTGCTGCTTGATTTTTTTCAGCTTTCTGACTGCCATGAAATACATAAAGAATTCCGATCATTTTTTCTCACCTCATAAGTCGATTAATTGATGTTTCATACTATATTGCAATAATTTGCTAAACGTTTCAAACTCTAGTTTTTTCATTACATGAGATTTATGCACTTCAACTGTTTTCACAGATATAAATAAACGCTCTGCAATTTCTTTGTTACTATAACCTAAAGCAACCAGAGGCAAGACTTCTCGTTCTCTTTTTGATAGACGTTCATACTTTGCATCTTTTTCAGCTATATCTGTATTATTATACCAACGTTCCTTATTATACTCACCGAACAAAGGATCGATTGCAATATTTCCATTGATTACTTGTTGGATTGCTTCTAATAAGACAATATCCTGTGAACTTTTAAGAATGTAACCTTTTGCGCCGTATTCTAATGCTGTGCGAACATATTCTTCTTCATCATGCATGCTTAAAATAATCGTTTTTATTTCTGGAAAATGCTCTTTGATACGACGGGTTGTCTGAAGACCATTTTCTCCAGGCGGCATACGCATATCCATCAACACGACATCGACTGGATATTTTTCAAGGAGCAAAAAAGCCTCAGTACCGTCTGCCGCATCGCCTACAACCGTAATACCTTTTTGGGATTCAAGTAATAACCGTAACCCACTTCTAACCACGGCATGGTCATCCGCTATTATAATATTCATCTTCCCGCCTCCTATTGGATAGGCAACCCTAACGTCACCGTCGTTCCTTCCATTTCTTCTGACTGAATACTTAAATGACCACCGATTGATTCAGCTCTTTCTTGCATATGTAAAAGACCTAATCCACGACTGTGCGCATTTACTTTGTGGAGATCAAATCCTTTGCCATGATCTCGAACAGTAAGTACTAAGTGATTGTCTTGTACACTTAATGTTACCCACAATTCATTTACATCAGCATGCTTCACACTGTTCATCACACTTTCTTGCAATACGCGATAGGTGATAACTTCCACACTTTCCGCAAATCGCCTATTTTCGATTATCGGAATAAAATGAATTTCCACACCAGTTGTCTCTGTTAAGCGATGTAATAACGCTTCAATCGCTGGAATCAGACCTAAATCGTCCAAAGCAGTTGGACGTAAATCAACCGCGAGTTGTTTCACTTCACCAAGTAACGCAACAAAATCTTCATCGATTTTTTGTAATTTAGCGGATAAATCATCTGATTCTCCACTCCACTGTAACTGCCTAGTTTCCAGCATCAAACTATAAATACTTTGGGCTAATCCATCATGTAATTCTTGTGAAATCGCACGACGTTCATTTTCATGAGCCTGATTGACATATTCGATCAACCGTTTATTTTGAATGACCTGCTGCAAACGATCTTGAACAGCGACACGGCGGATACTTAATAAGGATGCTTGGTGGTCAATCACAGTGTAGCTGCCGCTAAATTGTTCTTGTTTGCCTTTGATATCTTCTAAAACTAAGGGAAAAGCAGTCTGATCCCAATCCGTTTTGACTTCACAATCAAGGCATTTTTCCATGGTGGTATGAAGCATGCAGCCTTCACCTCTAGCAATATCCAAGACTTTTTCTATAGTAAATGAATAGTCTATCTTTAGTTTAGCCGCCGCTTTGTTATATCTGACACAGTTGTTTTCTTCAATTAGAAATAAACTATCTTTTGCTTCTTCAAAAAGTGTTTCCATTGCATTTTTTTCCATCTTTTTCCCCTATAAATAAACAATGAGTTCATTTGCTTTACCTTTAGCAGCACTCAAAAATTCTTCTGTAACAGTCGTTTTTTTACGGTAGCCAAGTAATAGAACACCTTTTACTTCCCCTTTTTCCACTACTGGAAATGCCATGATCGTTTCTAACTTTTCCATTCGTGTGATTGGCAGTTCTACTAATTTTTCTGGTTGTTTTTGTAAGTCTGTTGCTTGATACGGTCGACCTGTTCGCCAAACGATTCCACCGATGCCTTTGCCAACTTGTAAGCGAATTTTTTTGTAATTCTGATTCGTATTTCCCGCTACATACCTCCAGCGGATCACTCGAATTTTAGTGATTTCATTCACAGTAGAAAGAGCTAATGCGACAAAGTCCACTTTTAAATCTACTTTGATTTGATCGATTGCTTGTTGCATCTGATCCGTCATTTGACTACTCCTATTCCCTAATTATTAATAAAAAGGTTGTTTTCTGTTGGAACTTCTCTTATTCTTAAGCCAACATCAACTTAATTTTAGAAGGATTTTTATATGAAAACAACCACTACTTTTAGTCCTAAACGTTTGGTCATGATCATTACCATGACTGTTTTTTCTTTTTCTAGTATGACAACAGCGTTTTTCTTGATGGGAATCAAGGCGTTTCCTTATTTTATCGGCGCTGCTCTTTTTTACTTTATTCCTTACGCTATCATTATAGCAGAATTTACAGGGGTTTATAAAAATCATATCGGTGGATTATACCAATGGTTAGCGGAACATCTTTCAGAAAAAGTTGCGTTTATCGCTGCTTTTTTATGGTACTGTAGTTATTTTATCTGGATGATCAGTTTATTTATGAAATTATGGATTCCTTCATCTATTTTACTTTTCGGTCAAGATTTAACGAAAAAAAGTAGTTTGCTTCCTTATTTTTCTACACCTGTTTTGATAGGTCTCTTATCGATTCTAGCCGTTTTGGCAACCTTATTTTTCGTCAGTAAAGGCTTTAAAGGTATTGCTTCTGTGTTATATTTGAGCGGTGTCTTGATGTCGATTTTGATTCTCGTTAGTTTGGGTAGTAATTTATGGTTATGGCTTAATCATCAGGGAGCCATTCTGCCCAATTTAGCCTCTAGCTTTAAAGGTGGTCAAACTAACTCCTCATCAGGTCAAACACTAATTGAGCAATTTGCCTTTTTGATTTTTGCGATCACAGCTTTTGGTGGGTTGGATACGATCGCAAGTCTGGTTGATAAAACGGGGAAACAAAAAACACGATTTCCAAAATTATTGATCCTAAGCAGTATTTTAGTAGTCACTTGTTATTTTTTAGGGATTCTTTTATGGAGTGGCAGTACTGATTTAGCTAGTTTAAAAGAGAATAGCAGTATTCATTTAGGAAATTTAATGTATGAATTGATGGAAAATCTGGGTATTTCTGTTGGTCACTCTTTGGCGTTATCACCGATCCAAACACAATGGTTGTCCCAATTATTTATTCGGTTTACAGCCTTAACTTTATTGCTCTCTTATATCAGCTTATTATCGACGATTTTTTATTTGCCGATTCGAACGCTAGTAGAAGGCACGCCAAAACATTATTGGCATCCTCGTCTGAAACAAAAAAACAAACATGATATGCCGATTTACGCCTTGTTGATTCAGGGTGTATTGATCAGTTTGTTTATTTTAGGAATCAGTTTTGGCAGCAACTATGTGGTGTTGTTGTATAATCAATTGACATTGATGACCAATATTTCTAGAGCGATTCCTTATTTATTAGTCGCACTTGCCTATCCTGCTTTTAAGAAAAAACAATTGGAACAAGAACCGACCTCTGCTTTGATCCAGTCAAAACGCAACGGTTCATTGATCAGCCGTAGCGTGATCATCAGTATTACCTTAGCGATTGGGTTTCAACTCTATCAACCTATTTCTCAAGGAAATTACCTGCAAAGTCTGACATTATTGGTCGGGCCATTGTTATTTGCATTAATTGGTTACTTGCTTTATCAGCGATTTCATAAGAAAAACAGAAAACACTATGTTGATGCTTAAAAAAATAGTAATAACAAGCGAAATGCCGTCCTTTCCTGTACAATATAAGATAAGTTATTTTCTGTTTTTTCTCTAAAAAGAAAGAATGGCTATCTTTTGTGCAGGAGGGATTTTTTTGTTCGATTTAGAAAAAGTTCAATCTTTGAATGAACTAGAAATGTTAGTTTATCAATACATCTTAGAACATATGAACAGTGTTCCTAAATTAACGATTCGGCAACTTTCTGCTGATTGTCATGTGTCTACCTCAACTATTTTGCGATTCTGTTCTAAGATGGGTTTTGATGGTTTCTCAGAATTAAAATACGCCTTAAAAAAGGATGAAAAACTGCAAGAACAATCGTTTGAACAGTATTATGATGCTACGATCCATGTTGATTCTTTTTTAAAACGGATCAATCAGCAAACCTATTTCGAAACACTAAAACCTGCGATCACGATGATTGCTTCTGCCCGCCACATTGTTTTTTCAGGCATTGGCACAAGTGGTATTCTCGGTACTTACGGCAGCCGCTATTTTGCGAATATGGGAATCAATGCTTACAGTATCGGAGATCCATTTACACCGATCCCCCAACGTGGCTTTGAAAATACGTTAGCCATTATTCTGTCCGTTTCAGGAGAAACGACGGAAGTGATCAAACAAGTCACTGACTTCAAACGATCCGGAGCTAAAATTTTAAGTATTACGAACGATGAACATTCCACTATTTCGCGTTTAGCGGATTACAATATTTCGTATTATATGCCAGACGAGCGCTCCGTTTATGCTGATCCATATATTAATATCACTACACAGATTCCTGTGATTGCATTGATTGAATTGCTTGCTCATCAAGCAAGTAAAGAATTTGCTGAAAAGAATCCGCTAAAAGACGATGCTCAATAAACACCCGCTATCAATTCTTTTTTATGCTGAAACTTTGACAAAATGTACGGGCATTGCTATTGTTTGTTCAAAGGTCTGTCTTACTTTCAAGACGAATGACCCCGATGAAAGGGCGTGACGATTCATGACATTTACTATCGAACATTTGGACAATGAAGTCCTCACTGGAAGACAATACAAATTTGCTATTCCTAAAACACCTGAAGATTTTATTGAGGTGAATAATCAGAAGCTAGAAATATTACCGACTGAATTAAATAGTGTACGAGCCATCATTATCAATGATCCTGATGGAAGTAATGGAACGTATAAGTACTTGATCGAAAATAGCGAAGGCAATCGAACATTTGAGATAGCAGCTGGCGACTATGCTGTTTTCGTCGGACCTTGGGAAACATTAGCAGACATCGATCAATTTATCGGCGCATGCTACGGTGAACTTTACCAATCAAGCGAGTATGGAATCGGCGGAACAAATAATATTCAGCTGATCGATTTTGAACATGGGAAAATCACACTAAAATTACCTGCAATTAGTAAATAAAATAGCAACTTGAGTGCGGGACAAAACTTGATAAAAGGCAGCCAAAAGTCAGGTTCTTCGACGATTTCATAAAAAGCGAGCAATACAAAAGATGTATTGTTCGCTTTTTGTATTGCTCAAATCTAATCGACTTTTGTCTCAACTACTTTTTTATCTATTTTGTTTTTTTACTTGGTACATGTTTCTCAACATGCTCAAGCTATAGGAATTTAGTTGAAATTCTTTTATATTAAATATGTAAACGTATTCAGTAGATTAAAATCAGAGCGGCCGCTCTATTGAAATACTACTACAAGCACTTATTTTCCGTTACTTTAGTTAACCAAAGGAGAGGTTTAGAATGAATGAATGGATCAATGAAAAAGTTCTACCACCCGTGTTAAAATTCGTTAATACTAAAGCGATTACAGCATTAAGAAATGGTATGTTATACACGATGCCCTTTACGATCGTCGGTTCGATTTTTCTATTATTAGCAAACTTACCTATTGAATCTGTAGCAAAATGGATCACAGATAGTGGTCTAGTTGTTTACTTTAATCAGGCGTATGGTGCCTCTTTTGCGATCATGTCTATCTTTGCCGTGATCGGGATCGCTTATTCTTATGTTAAAACAGAAGGCTTTGAAGGATTACCTGCCGGAATGATTTCACTCGTTGTCTTTATTTTATTTATGGCACCAGGTGTTACTGATTTAGACAGTGGTGTAACAATTGGCAATGTTATCAATAAAGACTGGACTGCTGGTAAAGGGATGATCACAGCGATCATCGTTGGATTGATCGTCGGCTGGGTTTACAGCTGGTTCTTACGTCACGATATTCGGATCAAATTACCTGAAGCAGTTCCTGAAAATGTTGCGAACTCATTTACAGCTTTAATTCCAGCGGCAGCATTAATTACTGGCGCAATGTTTGTTTATATTTTCTTTGATAAAGTCTTTAACACAACGTTCTTTGATTTCATTTACGATGTTTTACAATCTCCACTTCAAGGTGTGACGGACTCATTAGGCGGCGCCTTAGTCCTTGGTTTCTTAGTTCCCTTATTCTGGTTCTTTGGTGTTCACGGTTCAACCATTGTTGGTGGGATCATGGGACCGATCTTACAAGCGAACTCTTTAGAAAACACAGATATTTTAAAAGCTGGGAAAGAATTAACTGTTGCCAATGGTGGTCATATCGTAACCCAACAATTTTTAGATCAATTTTTAACGGTGACTGGTGCTGGGATGACACTTGGCTTAGTCGTTTATATGGTGTTCTTTGCTAAATCTGCGCAGTTCAAACAATTAGGTCGTTTATCGATTGGTCCTGCTGTATTCAATATCAATGAACCAATTACTTTTGCGACACCGATCGTTATGAACCCAATTATGGCGATTCCGTTTATCTTAACACCTGTTGTTTCATCTGTTATTACGTATTTTGCACTCTATACTGGTTTAGTTCCACTATTTACAGCGGTTCAAGTCCCTTGGACAACGCCTCCAATCATTTCCGGATTATTAGTCGGAGGTTGGCAAGCAGCGTTACTACAAGCATTTGTCTTAACGTTAGGTTTCTTCATCTACTTACCATTTGCTAGAAAAATGGATGCAATCAATTATGCACAAGAAACAAATCAACCCATTACAGAAGAAGTCTTAGAAGAAATTGAAGCAGAAGCTTAAAAAAAATCCGTTCTAAACTGACTTAAACATTCCTGCACAGCTGATTCCGTTCAAATGATTCCTCCTAGCTGTGCAGGGATAATAAAGTATTTCGTCAAAAAAATAGTAAGGTTGTAAGGAGTAGATCACATGTCAATTTTAAGAGAAAATTTCCTTTGGGGTGGTGCAGTTGCCGCTCATCAATTAGAAGGTGGTTGGGACCAAGGTGGTAAAGGTGTTAGTGTTGCTGATGTGATGACGGTTGGCGCTCACGGTGTTCCTAGAAGAATTACAGATGGTGTGTTGCAGGGGGAAAATTACCCCAACCATGAAGCCATCGATTTTTACCATCATTATAAAGAAGATGTAAAATTATTCGCAGACCTTGGGCTAAATTGTTTCCGAACATCGATTGCTTGGACCCGGATTTTCCCCAATGGTGACGAAGCAGAACCGAATGAAGAAGGATTACAGTTTTATGATAATTTGTTTGATGAATGTTTAAAATATGGGATCGAACCTGTAATCACTTTATCTCATTTTGAAATGCCGTATCATTTAGTAACCGAGTATGGTGGTTGGCGTAATCGTAAAATGATCGATTTCTTTGCGAAGTTTGCCCGTGTTTGTTTTGATCGTTATAAAGATAAAGTTAGGTATTGGATGACCTTCAATGAAATCAATAACCAAGCGAATTACGCTGAAGACTTTGCTCCTTTTACCAACTCTGGTATCAAATACCAAGAAGGGGAAGATCGTGAAAAAATCATGTATCAAGCGGCTCACTATGAACTAGTAGCCAGTGCCCAAGCGGTAAAAATCGGTCATGAAATCAATCCTGATTTTCAAATTGGTTGTATGATTGCGATGTGTCCCATTTATCCCTATTCCTGTGATCCAAAAGATATGATGATGTCGGTCAGTGCGATGCAAAAACGGTACTGGTTTACAGATGTTCATGTGAGAGGTCATTATCCTAGCTTTATGGAAAACTATTTGGCTCGTAAAGGCTTTGATTTGGATATTACGGAACAAGATTTGACTGATTTAACCCATGGTTGTGTGGATTATATCGGTTTTAGTTACTATATGTCATTTGCGATTAAAGATCATGAAAAAGGCCCTGCTTTTGATTATGATGAGTCAAAAGATTTAGTCAAGAATCCTTATGTAGAAGCCTCTGACTGGGGTTGGCAAATTGATCCGTTAGGCTTGCGTTATGCCATGAACTGGTTTAATGAACGTTATGAATTGCCTTTGTTTATTGTGGAAAATGGCTTTGGTGCCATTGATGAAATTGAAGCAGATGGCACGATCAATGATCAATATCGTATTGATTATTTGAAAGCTCATATTGAAATGATGAAAGAAGCGGTTGAGTTTGATGGGATTCCATTGATTGGCTATACGCCTTGGGGCTTTATTGATTTAGTTTCTGCGGGGACTGGTGAGATGAAGAAACGGTATGGTTTTATTTATGTGGATAAGGATAATGAAGGGCAAGGGACGTTGAAGCGATCTAAGAAAAAGTCATTTGATTGGTATCAGCAAGTGATTAAGAGTAATGGCGAAAAGTTGTAAGAAGGTTAGGATGTAAAAATAGGGTAAACTAAATTGTGCTTATACACTTTAGTTTACCCTTTCATTTAATTAAAGTTTTAATCCTTTATTTTTTAGTGGAGAATAGCTTTTACATAGTATATTTCTAATCAACTTCTTTATTCTCAATTATATTAGGAGATAGTTCGTCACTCATTAAGACTCCTACAGGTTCTATAAACTGGTGAAGATCATCTCCAAAGAAAACCCCTTCACCTTTTCTTAATTGGTGAAAACGAACAGTTAAAATGTCATCATTAAAATCAAATAAATATACTAGTTTATTATTTGTCATCAGCGATATCCTATTATTTAAACATTGTACATATAGCCGTCCAATTTTATACTGCTCACTTACAGTTAGTGGGATATCAAAAAAATCAATTATTCTCCGCTCATTGATACTTGCTTCATATCCTGTCTTATCTCCGTATGAAAGTACCGCTTGGTTAAATTGTTCTTTTGATATAGCCGTTTTTTTATCTGATAATATTAAACAACCATAGAGTTTTTCTATTGAAATATTAAAAGCTTCCTGCAATTCTTTGACAGATACACTGACTTTTTCTTCGTTACTTTTATTGTTTACATTTTTAATTATTTTCTTCATTACATTATTTGTTATCATTTTATTCTCCAAAATTCTTTTTCCAATTAGAAATTGCTTTGTACCACTAGCTAAAAATCAAATTTCCCCACCTATTTAAAGATTTTCTCTAAGCCAACGAAATAAATTTAATTTTCAATAAAAAACCCTTTTTATTATTGTTATAAGAGGTTACTTCATAGCTTATTTCACCAACACCTTGATTGAATGTGTAAAATGTTGCATGTGAATATTCAATAAATAGCATTAGCTGAAAAAAGAGCTGTTTAACTGCTATTTTATTTAAATTGGCTAAAGTTATATCTAGGGAAAAGTATTCTTCGTTTTCATTAAAGCTTAACTGATAATCATTTATATTTTCTTTTTGATATGTCATAAACGAATTAATCTCTGCACCAATTCCAGATTCATATCCATGATCTATTTCTTTTACGATTTTTTTAAAAATCTGATCCATTTTTTTAGCTCCTTTTACTATTTGGGTATATATACTCCTCCTGGAGCAGGTGAGTGAACTGAGATTATTCCTCCCCATTCATTAGTTACAACTTTATTCCCCCTAGGATCTATATATTCCCATGTTTTTCTACCAAGCTCGTCTATTCTAGATGACCTATTCTTCATATTATTATCAATGATAGAATCAATTGTTTCCGGAGTAAACCCTCTTTCGTTAGCTCGCTCTGCTCCATGTGTAGAAAGTGATCTACCTCCTGGAGTCAAATCACCTGTACTCAGTTCGCCAAAAGCATTAACAGTTATTCCAGTAACAACCTGCGCTACACCCGCCGACACAGATTGAATCACCTCAGAAATAACCAATCCATCCGTTCTAACAAGAACAGGAATCAGTTGCCCAGTTGCCGCATCCATTCCATATGCCATAGCTAGACCATTCCCTAAGTCTACGATTCCTTTAACAATAATTTTAGCTCCACCATAGAGAAATGACATCCCTAAAACCGTTGTGTAAACTCTTCCAATAGGACTGTTCAAGAAATTATCTAACTCTCTTAAACGAAGTTCCGCCATCAATGCAATATACTCTAACGTTGCCTCAGAATCAAGTTTACCATTTTTATACACTTCATAAGTAGGGTTTCCAAATTCATCCATCCTAATTTTTACTTCATAGTTCGTATTCTTGAATTCTCGCTCTGTCCATCTTAGATTAACGTCTTTGATCCAAGAGGTATCATTTAATGAGAAGCCTTTGCCATTCCAACTCCCAGGACCAATACTGCCGTTTCCATTCGCACCTAAAGCTTGCATTCCTTTTGCTAACAGGTTTCCTGTATCATTCAAGCCATCAAAATAGCTCGTGGACTGGTCACAAAACGCAAGAAATTTTTGAAGTTTTTCCTCTATCTTAGCTTTTTTGGCTTGATTACGGGTTATTCCTGCATCCATGCTATTGATCGCAGCTTGAAAAATCATTCCCATTAATTTGTCTTTGTCGTCCGATAAATTTCGTTTGGCTCGGGCATAGCTATCTTTTGAGGATTGAAACCCTTGGATCAGTTTGTCAGCTTCATCGATTTGCTCTTGTAATTCTTCTGAATCTAAATCTTCGCTACCACATTGAGAGATGTAGGCTTCTACATATTGTTCATTCGCTTGTACAACTGCCTCACTATGAAGAATCGCTGCTTTACATAAGGCTGGATAAACGCTTGAGAGATAAGATTTTATGGCGTCCATTTCTTCTCCACTCATTCCTACGGCTAACTGAATCCCTTGCGTTGCAGTTGAAACTGATTCCAAGGCCTGACTATAAGTTTTACCATAGGACTTTATCTGCTCTGTCTGAGTTTGAACTTCACCAATCACCATTTTGACCATTGGCATCTTCCTCCTCTCTGATCACTTGCAATTCTTTTTCATAAAGTACTTCTGAATAATCTTCTAATTGTCGTTTTTCCTTTGTTATTATTTCCTGTCCCTCATTCATTTCATCAAAAAATCGACGTTCTTCTATGCGAGCATCTTCAACGATATCTTCAAAAAAAGAAAATTCTTCTTGTTTTTGAAAATAAGAAATAACTCGTTCATTATGTATTCGCTCACTTGCATATAATTGTCCGCACTCTTCTATTTTTCGATCTAACAGTCTATTTATCTGAGAATTTTCCTCTTGCTTTTCTTCGTTTTCAATTCGTTTCTTTCTAATTTCATCCTCTTTCATACAATCTACTCCTTAATTTAAAAGCTTCAATAGCTAGCTATTTCATCAAACCTGTAAACGGCATATCAAACAATTTTTTAGTCTGAGAATCTGCTCGTTCAAACGCTGCAACAGCGCTGTGAATATTCGCTACATCACGATTTAACAGTTGTTGGATTGTTGCGGAAGATGTTTTAAATTCTTCAAAAATACTAGTTGCTGTAGCATTTCCTGGCACTGTCGTACCAGAGGAAAATGTAACAGTTTGCGAAATCGTTAATTTATCATTGGCTTGACCAATCTTAGTTGCCTGATTTTGTGCTTCTGCGCCATTAACATCAATCATTCCATTAATACCCCTTTATTATTTTTAATTCCTAAAATAAATTATATCTTATAATAATAATTAAGTATATAACATTTTATACATTTAAATTATATGGAAAATCAACTATTTTTCTCCCTTGTTCGTATTGACCATTCATGTTAAGTTCTTTATACTTATTGGTATAGGATAGCAACGAAAAAAGCTTTACGAACTAGGAAAAGTTCATAAAGCTCCATCACATATAAATAACCATTGGCACCTCAAGTATCTGGCGGGAACCTTATACTTGAAGTCCTTGTAAAGTCAGCAGTAACTGCCCAAACAAGTCGCCAATAGTCACTAGCATTACAACTAGCTTCTTTCATTGTACAAAAATCAAGTGCCATTGATCGCTTCTTTTTTGTCGTGTTTTATTTGATGAGAAGTGAAATAGTAAAGTTAGTTCATACTATTGATGAACAGGTATTGGGAAATTTTCCCGATATCTTTTTTTGTTGCTATCCTATTATGTAACAACAACCTGATAGAACATAAAAAACGGCACCTCACAATTTTGGCGGGAACCAAAATTATGAGGCCCTGTAAAGACAGCAGTAACTGCCAATACAAGTTGCCGATAGCCAATACCGAAGTACCAGCATATTTTATTGTACCCAATTTTAGCCTGAATTTCTACCTTATGTGAGAAATTCTTTTAGATTGTGTCAAGATGTTTGCGGTGGTTTTTGTCTATTGAAAACGATGAGGCGCGGGTCTGATTGTTTTTTATTTACCTATCTAGTTAGGTTTTGAATAAAATTTAGACTAGGAGAATGTAGACATGGGAAAGTCACAGGAATCTAACACAATCACTTATCAGGAGATTTTGGCTGTAAAAGCTACTTTGCGTGAGCTAAAATCATGGCATGAAGCATTGCATTTTATGCGTCATTTTCTTGATGGGAAGAAAACAAGAACTTCTGGAGAGATGCAGGCTTGTGCTGAAATGTTTGAAGTGGTTTATCAAAAATTTGGCGCGTTATTGTCAGAAACCGAGGGATATTTGAGTAAACTAGTGCAGTCAAAATAAGTAATGCCTCTAAAAAAACAACTTGTGTAGGTCGTAACAGTTTACACAAGTTGCTTTTATTTTTATTCCGAGTTCTCAGAAAAACTGTTGCACCACTTTTCTTAGTTGATTCACCGACTCTTCATTTACTCATGATACTGCTGACTGATTGATTCTAACTTAGGATTAATACTTATTAAAGGTAAAAACTATTTTAATTCCCGATTCAACACCTCATCTTGAATCATGCCACTAGCTTTCATAAACATATACGTCACAACGGGGCCGACAAAGGTAAAACCGTGTTTCTTCATATCTTTGGCTACATTTTTAGATAACGGTGTGACATTTGGAACCTCATATGCTTCTTCATATACATTCAAATGAGGCACACCACCAACAAAATCCCACATATATTCAGCAAAACTGCCATATTCTTTTTGCACAGCTAAAATCGCTTGAGCATTTTGAATCGTCGCATTGATTTTTCTCGGATTGCGGATCATTTCGGGATCTTGCATGATTTTCTCCACATCGTCTGGCATCATACCAGCCACCTTTTGAATGTCCATATTGTGGAAGTTTCTCAAAAACACATCCAGCTTACCTGCTGCTGCTTTCCAACTTAATCCAGCTTGGAAGGTTCCTACTGTTAATAAGATAAAAAGTAAACGATCATCATGAGTAGGTTTGCCCCATTGGTTATGATACCAATCAAATTTCGATGGTTGGTTCTTTTTCATCTGTTTCTCCTATCCTGACATTGTTTCATTTATCATAACACAAAAAAATATGGCTAAGAAAAAAACGTTATTGTTTTTCTCTTAGCCATTCTATTCATCTAATCAACTCAGCAAGTCAGACATCGCCTTCGAAATATCAGCAGCTTTCAAACCATAAACTTCTTTCAAATACTCTAGTTTACCCACTTGACCAAATTGCTCTTTTACACCGATTCGTTTCATTTTTACTGGATGATTTTCCGTAACGATTTCCGCTACAGCACTTCCTAAACCACCGATCACATTATGATTTTCTGCGGTTACGATAGGACCCATTTTAGCTGCTTCAATCACGATTTCTTCATTCATCGGCTTGATTCTAAACAAATCGATTACTTGAACTGATATCCCCAGTTTCTCTAAATCAGTCGCTGCCTGAAGTGCTTCTTCTACCATGATCCCACTCGCAAAAATCGTCCCAGCTGTTCCTTCTTTCAGTTTAACGTATCCTTTAGAGAAATCTTCTTCTCCAGTATAAAGTGATGTTGCTTGTTTACGTATCGTCCGAATGTAGAACAGCCCTTTTGCTGTATGCGCATACTCTAAAATCGCTTTAAACTGATACGGATCTGACACCTCATAAATATGATTTCCTGGAATCACCCGCATCAACGCAACATCTTCAAACGGCATATGCGTTCCGCCATTCATTTCAGCTGTAACACCTGGATCTGTCCCAACGATGACAGCATGATTTTTGGCATACCCTAACGAAAGAAACACTTGATCGAAAGAGCGTCTAGTCGCAAATGGCGCAAAGGTATGGATAAATGGTGTGAAGCCAGTAACCGCCAAACCAGCAGCTGCCCCCATTTCTTCTGCTTCCATAATTCCCACATTGATATAGCGTTCCCCCAGCTGTTCTTTTAATTTGCTCGTTCCCATCGAACTCGCTAGGTCTGCTTCTAAAGCGACAACTTTCTGATTTTTTTCTGCTAATGCTAAAATGGTTTCTGTATAAACTTGCCGCATTTCTAAGTCCTTCATTGTGGATTCACCTCGATTTTTCCAGCCAATGTTACAATGGCTTTTTTGATTGCTACTTTGGCTGCTTCATCTGGACGTATATGGTGATTATCAGCTAACTCCTCCAAATAAGGAACGCCTTGTCCTTTTACAGTATCTAAAACGATCGCTGTTGGTTTTCCCTTTACCTGTTTTGCTTGATCGATTGCTGCTTCAATGGCATCAACATCACTGCCATCTACCCGCCAACTGCTAAAACCAAACGCCTGCATTTTTTCAACAAAATCAAATGGATCACAAATATCTGTGGTATAACCATCTAACTGCTTCTTGTTATCATCGATCAACACAATCAAATGATCTAACTTTTGATGAGCTGCAAACTGAAACGCTTCCCAGCATTGACCCTCATTTAATTCTCCATCTCCAACGATCGCATAGGTATAATTACTTTTACCTAACAATTGATTGCCTTTTGCAATACCTGTTGCAGCGGAAATCCCTTGCCCAAGTGAACCTGTGGTCATATCGACACCAGGTGTTTTGATTCGATCAGGATGTGAAGGGAGATTGGTTCCATTTTGATTTAGACTGTAAAGAAATCCTTCATCAAAATATCCCTTTAAAAATAAGGTAGCATATAGTGCAGGTCCAGCATGTCCTTTCGACAGAACAAAATAATCACGGTCTGGATTATTTTTCTTTTCTGGCGATACATTCATGACGTTTCCATATAGAACCGCTAATGTTTCTACAATAGATAAGCTCCCTCCAAAATGACCAAAGCCTAGATTGTCTAATTCCTTCATCGTATAAAAACGAATCTGATCCGCAAACTTCTGTGTATTCATTATGCTGCCTCCTTTGTTTCAGTGGTCTTTTTCTTGCCGAAAACAGTTAAACCGATCAGTAACGCCAACACAGCCAACACTCCTGCAACGACTGCGATTTGACCGCCCATATCTGCTAGTTTCCCAAGAAAAATCCCGGTCACACCATAATCTGTATCGGAGAATGTTGATCCTTGAAAGCCTAGATCACCCATAACTGGCATCAATAAAATCGGCATAAAACTGATAATCACGCCATGAATAAATGAACCGACAACAGCGCCACGTACACCGCCTGTAGCATTTCCGAAAACACCGGCCGTCGCGCCACAGAAGAAATGTGGCACCACACCTGGAATAATTACGGTCGTACCTGTTGCGATCATAATAAACAAGCTTACGATTCCGCCAACAAAACTAGTTAAGAAACCGATCAACACAGCATTTGGCGCATAAGGAAAAACAATTGGACAATCTAAAGCCGGAATCGAATTCGGCACTAATTTTTCTGAGATTCCTTTAAACGCTGGTACAATTTCTGCTAAAATCAAACGAACCCCAGCCAAGATTACGAAAACACCCGCTGCAAACATCCCTGCTTGTTGTAAGGCATAAATAATATAATTTGTTCCATTGCTAAGGTTTTTAGAAATAAAGTCATTTCCTGCAAACAACGCGACAATTGTATACACAATCCCCATCGTCAATGTAATACTAACGGTTGAATCTCGTAAAAAAGATAACCCTTTTGGAAAATTGATATCTTCTGTTGATTTTTCTTTATTGCCTACATATTTTCCGATAAATCCACTTAGAGCATAGCCAAAGTTCCCTGTATGGCCTAAAGCCACTGAATCATTTTTCGTGATTTGTTTGGTAAATGGCTGAGCGATCGCTGGAAAAATCGTATTAGCCAATCCTAACGCCAAACCACCAACTAAAACTAACGGTACTGCACTCATTTTTGTCACACTCATGATCACAGCGATCATACACGCCATATAAAGTGTAGCGTGACCCGTTAAATAGATATATTTAAACTTTGTAATACGTGCAATCAAAATATTAAACGCCATTCCTGCTAACATAATAAGTGCTGTATATGTGCCATATTTTGTCAAAGCCAAGGCAACGATCGCTTCATTATTCGGTACTACACCTTGCATATTAAAGGCATGTTGGAACATTTCGCCAAACGGTGCCAGTGACCCTTCGATCACGCCAGCTCCTGCTGTTACCACTAAAAATCCAACAAACGTTTTGATTCCGCCGCGGACAACATCTGAAATTGGCTTTTTCTGCAAACCTAACCCAAGCACTGCGATCAACGCCACCAAAATTGCTGGGGTACTTGCAATATCGATCAATATATTTAAAACGCTATTCATATTTTTCTCCCACCTTCTTTAGACTTTAAAGTAACCCTTCTTTGCCACAAACGGCTTTCACTTTTTCTCTCAATTCGTCCATATCGATAATACTGTCTAAAATAACTACATTTCCTAAATGCTGCGCACTATCTGCTAAATCTCCACCGACAAAAAAGACATCTGCCAAATCCGGTGTGGCACTTCCCATATCATAATGGGCCACCTCAACTCCTGTTACCCCTAATTCGTTCAACACACTGTTAATATTCATTTCCACCATAAAACTAGATCCTAATCCAGATCCACAAACTGCTGCCATTTTCATAATGATTCTCCTTCCTTTAATAACTGAATAATTGTTTCTTGGTCTTTTGCTGCTAATAGTTTTTCTAAATTCTCTTTGTTGGATAAAATCTTCGTTAAACTTGCCAATGCTTTTAAATGCATTTCATTATCTACCGCTGCTAAACAGATAAAAATCGTGATTTCATGCTTCGGGTCATCTAAAAGCAGCACAGGTTCTTCCACTTTTAAAAGCGACATCCCTAATTGTTTCACCCCATCTTCTGGTCTTGCATGAGGTAAGGCGATTCCTTTCCCAATATGAATAAAGGCTCCGTAATCTTTCACCTTTTGAATCATTGCGTCAATATAATTCTCTGTAATCTTCCCCTGTTCTTTTAGAGGTTGTGCCACATAAGCAATCGCTTCTTCCCACGTTAATGTTTTATCCGTCAACTGGATCATTTCTGTCGTTAGCAACTCCGATAGCATTGGCTTCTCATCTTCTTTCACTTTTAGTTTTTTGATCATTTTTCGATTTAAGATTCTGTATATTTTTTCTTTGGTGATGCCTTTTTTTAACTCGATATACGGTAATAACGTTTCAATAATTTCATCTATAGAAGGAACAACGATTCCTGGTATCAATAATTCTTCTTGCACATGACGGATCAAGTTATTTTTTTCTAACTGCGTCATGATTGGATTGATCAAATACGTTTTCTTTGGTGTATTTAACGGAACACTCGAAAAAATCACATCGTATTCAGATTCGGCAATACTTTCTAATTGATCAACCGTTGTTGTTAAACTGAAGTCAATCGTTGGAAAAAGCTCCTTCAACTCTGATTGCATGATTAGACTAGAACTGATTCCACTTGGACATAAAACCAATGCTTTATAACGGATCACCCGATTTAACTCCCGCTGATTCCCAATTTCACCACCAAATAGAATCGTAAAATACCCCACTTCTTCATCAGGGGTCGCTTGACCTGTCAGCATCTCTAATGGGTGTAGCGCTATTTTTGTCAAAGCGAATAGTTCGTCATATTGTTCTTTGATTTCTTCTATCAACACATTGGTTAGCGAAAAATGATACTTGATTCTAAAAAAAGCTGGCACCAAATGATAAAAAAGATCGAGTAGTAATTTTCGATAATCTTTAAATTCGATTGCTGCTAAACGTTCCATCTCATGAATGATTTGGCTTCCACATTCTAATAAAAATTCCAGCGCAGTATCGCGGATTTCTCCTTGTGTGATCGTCATAAAAATGAGTGTGAAATAAAATTGTTCACTTTCAGGCTCTAAGATAGTAGAGAATTTAGCTAAAAACAACTGACTTCCATGGAACGCATTCAGCTCTTTTAACGTCTCTTTTGCTTGTCTATCCAACTTAATTGAATGTGATTTTGCACGCCTTAAAACATATGCCATAAAATAAATCGTCTCTTCAATTCGGCTTGGTACAATCACTAACTCACTTGCTTTGATTGTTTCAAAAAGATATGAACGAACGTCTGCTTCAAACGTTCTTGAATACTTGATCAAGCCTTTTTTCAAGCCCCATTTCCCTGAAACCGATGTAATGACTTTGGCAACCATCTGATGTGCTTGAATCCGAATCTGCTCTTCATTCCCCGATAAATAAAACCCTTTTTTTCGTGAATAGTCTAAACTGATTTGCTGCATAGCTAAGTGTTTCCGTAACTTTTTGATATCCGCTAAAATCGTATTCTTACTGACTTGAAAAAATTCTTGATAATGAAACACAGATAAATCCTCATCTGCAGTAAACGTCAACAGATAAAGCAGCGCTTGTCTTTCATATTCTAAATAGAAAATCTCTGTTTCCAACTTACCAAAATGAAGTTCCAACCATTTATCAGCTACTTGCTTTGGAAAAGAGAGTTTCCCTTCTTCCCAATAAATCGGTTCGTAGGAAAATTTCTGCAGCTGCTCATCAATTTTTCCTAACTGATCAATCACGGTTTCAGTAGGTAATCCTGTCATTTCGCTCAGTTCTTGAATGGAGTGCCCTACACTGTGCGACATGTCGATAAGATAACTCATTCGATAATCAATCATCTTGTTCCTCCTGTATTCACTATATAATGTAACCGCTACAAATTAAAGAAACGTTGGGTCTAATCTATTTTTGAGTTTTCAAAATGATTGGACTCAATTAAAAAAATAACAAAATAGCTATGGAAGTCAAATGATTACTGACTCCATAGCTATTTTGTTATTTTATCTAAAAATCTACTCTTACATGATCAAGCATTAGGCTCTTCATCTTTCTTATAGGCAATAACATTTGAGTCTTTGTTCTTAGCGATTTCTTTGGCTCTTTCCATCGCTTGTTCTTTCGTTTCAAATGAATCAACTGCTTTTTCAGCATGTTTTGTCTGAACATACCATCGATTTTCTTGATAGTAAACTAAGACATCATTGTCTAGTAAATCTGTATTGATTTTTTTAGTACCGTGTTTGTCTGTCTTTTTAGGGTCAGTCGCTTTCTTAAAATCGGCTTTTTCAGTGTCCGTTGCTTCATCTAGCCACCTTTTAGATTGAGAAATCGCAATCGGGATCGCCCTGTCATCCGGATACCCTTCACTGACTAACGCGTTGGCAATCTCAATGGCTTTCTTTTTTAACAAAGGTTCAAAATTTTTAAACGAACTCGGATAATCCTTTAAATCCCAAGGCATTGTGACTCATCTCCTTAAATACTAAACTCAATTAAGCAAAGAAACTACCACCTGTGATGGAGTAGACTTGTCCAGTAACATAACTTGCATCATTAGAAGCTAGGAACACATAAACAGCAGCCAATTCAACTGGTTGTCCAGCTCGGCCAATCGATTCTTTTTGTCCAAACTCAGGAATTTTTTCTGATGGTTGTCCGCCACAAATTTGTAACGCTGTCCAAATAGGGCCTGGCGCAACGGTATTGACACGAATGCCAGAAGAAGCTAATTGCGCTGATAATCCTTTACTGAAAGAAGTGATCGCACCTTTTGTTGCGGCATAATCTAATAAATTTGCACTTGGCTCAGCACTTTGAATGGACGTCGTGGTAATGATACTACCGCCTTTTGGCAGATAATCTAACGCTTCTTGCACTGCCCAATACATTGAAATAATATTTGTCGTATACGTATCCATGATTTGTTGTGTGGATAAGTCTTTGATGTTCTCCACAGCTTGCTGCATACCTGCATTTAGGACTAGAATATCCAAGCCATCTAATTCTTTAGCAGCTTCATGAACAAGTTTTCGCGTAAATGCTTCATCTTTTAAATCACCTGGCAACAAAATGGCTTTGCGCCCTTCTGCTTCAATCAACTCTTTAACTTCCTTTGCATCGGCTTCTTCAAAAGGTAAGTAATTGATTGCGACGTCGGCACCTTCTCTTGCATACGCAATAGCTGCAGCACGCCCGATTCCAGAATCTCCACCTGTGATCAAGGCTTTACGCCCAGTTAATTTGCCTGATCCTTTATAGGATGTTTCTCCACAATCAGGTACAGGTATCATTTTTTGTTGTAACGCGGGTGCTTCTTGTGATTGTTTTTCAAATTTCCCATCGTAGAATCTTGTTAACGGATTTTCGATTTTTTCTATCATCTTGATTCCTCCTATGAATTTGCTGCCAATAAAAAACGACCAGCTTACTCTTTTACCCTAATACAAACGATAACTGCTGACAAATCATTTGTTTATACGCTGAGTAACTGCTCATAAAAGTCGGTTTCTTTGGCTTATCACTTAAAAATCCTTATAATTAACAGTATAAATCCATCTGTTTATAAAAAATAGGTCTTAAGTTGGATGTCAAAACATTGCAGAAACATTACAATATCATTACATCGAGTTTAAAAGGCTCGTTTCACGAGCTCACTCAGTTTTCAAATTTTAGGAGGAAAAGACATGAAAAACAACAAAACAAGATTTGGCTTGATCGCTGTAATCGTCATTGTTTTATTAGGCGTTTTCGGGGTCAGTCAATACAACGGATTAGCAAAAAAAGAACAATCAGTAGAGTCTCAATGGAGTCAAGTAGAAAACGTGATGCAGCGTAGGGCCGATCTCGTGCCAAACTTAGTCAACAGCGTAAAGGGCAGCATGCAGCAAGAACAAAAAGTCTTTGGTGATATTGCTAAAGCTCGTGAGGCTTATGGTTCTGCTAACAATGATTCAGATAAAATCAAAGCCAGTCAAGAGTTGGATCAATCTGTAGGGACGTTGATCAATGTCATCAATGAAAATTATCCTGAACTAAAATCAAATGATAATGTGCAAACATTAATGACACAATTAGAAGGCACTGAAAACCGTATCTCGGTTGAACGTAAACGTTACAATGAAGTCGTGAAAGAATACAACGAACAAGTAGTTTCTTTCCCTAAAAATATCTTTGCAAATATGATGGGTCTAGGTAAGAAGGATTACTTTAAAGCTGATCCAACAGCTAGCACTGTACCTTCCGTGAATTTTGATAATTCAACTAGTTCATCCAGTGGGAAGTGATGAACCATGAAATGGTTTAGACGTAGTTTATTATCTGGCGTATTGTTATTTCTTGTCACCTTTTTCGTCAGCTTTCAAACAACTGCATTGGCTGAATCATTACCAGCTTCACCAGATTATTTTTATTTAGATCAGCCAGGAATCCTTGATGACACAACTAAAAATTTAGTCGAGCAAAAAGGTAAGCTATACAAGGAAAAAACAGAAGCACCACAAGTTGTTTTAGCTGTAATCGACTCGACTGACGGTGACAGTATTGATAGTTATGCACCCGATTTATTTAAAAAATGGAAAATTGGTAATCAAAAAGAAGATAATGGCGTTTTAATTCTTTATGCAGTTAATGATGGCGATCGGAATGTCCGAATCGAAGTCGGTTATGGCTTGGAAGATGTAATCACAGATAGTATTGCTGGAAATATTTTGCAACACGCCAAAGATGACCTGAAATCTAGTGATAACACTTCGATCAATAAAGGGCTGCAATATACATTTAAAGCAGTCACTACTTTGATCGATAAACATTATGGCTATCCTGCTGATCAAAATGCGTTATCAGACGATGAAATAGACCAAGTGTCCTCAGATGATAGCTCTGATGGAGAAGGCTTTTTCAGCATTTTCTTCGTTCTTCTCATTGTCCTTCCTTTTATACTTTTTGGAGGTCGTGGCGGTCGCGGTGGCCGTGGCGGAGGTCCTTGGTATTGGGGCGGCGGTTTTGGCGGCGGCTCTTCAAGTGGAGGTGGCGGCTTCGGTGGTGGCGGTGGCTTCTCTGGTGGTGGTGGTTCCTCTGGAGGCGGAGGCGCCAGCATTTAGAATTAGAAGCTCTCACTCAAAAGCTATAGAAACAAAAAAGAAGCAAAATCTGTATAGGTTTTGCTTCTTTTTGTGTCCTCCCGTCAAAACCAATCTTTCCAAAACAAAAGTATATACTTTTTAAAAATAAGATGGTATATTCTATTTGTAATCGATTACAAATAGAATGTAAAGGACTGATTATTATGAATGGTTTTATGGATTCTCTTGGAGAAAAAATCATGCCGCTCGCTAATAAACTAGGGCAAAACAGATATCTCGCTGTATTAAGAGATGCATTTATGCTTTCATTTCCATTAACAATGTTCGGATCAATCATCGTCGTCATCAATAACTTACCTTTTTTCAATGATGCTACGAAAGGGACTCTTTCTTCTTTATTTGGTAACGGTCAAAATGCAACAATGAGCATCATGGCTGTATTTGTTACGTTTGGTATTGGCTATTATTTATCTAAATCGTATGATGTTGAAGGGATTTTTGGCGGCGCCGTTTCGTTTGCTAGTTTCTTACTTTTGACACCTTTTGTGATGACACTTGAAGATGGTACTGAAGTTTCTGGGGTCTTATCCTTAGATCGCTTAGGTGCTAAAGGGATGTTTATCGGGATGATCGCTGCGTTTTTAGCCGCTGAGATTTACTGTAGAATAACTAAAAAAGGCTGGCAAATCAAAATGCCTGATGGGGTTCCGCCTGCTGTGGCGAAATCATTTGCTGCACTGATTCCCGCTATTTTAACTTTATCTGTTTTTCTAATTATCAATGCAATCGTTACTGGTCTATTCAACACGAACCTTCATGACGTTATTTATGATGTGATTCAAAAACCATTAGTTGGTTTAGGCAGTAGTCTACCCGCAACTTTGATCGCTCTATTCTTTGTGCAATTCTTATGGTTCTTTGGTTTGCATGGGCAAATCATTGTGAATTCTGTAATGGACCCGATTTGGAATACCTTGATGTTAGAAAATCTAGACGCCTACAAAGCAGGCGAAAAATTACCCCATATCATTACAAAACCGTTTATGGAAACATTCACTGTAGGACTTGGTGGCTCTGGTATGACATTAGCTGTTATCTTGATCATGGCTTTTGTCATGAAAAAAAAACAATACCGAGATATCGGTCGATTAAGTTTAGCCCCTGGAATTTTCAATGTAAATGAACCTGTGATTTTTGGGTTACCGATTGTTTTAAATGCCACGATTTTGATTCCTTGGGTCATAGCACCTTTGATTGTTACGGTCCTTAATTATCTTGTGATGGCAGCGGGGATCGTTCCACCTCCAACTGGTGTGTCCGTTCCGTGGACTGTTCCGATTTTCTTTAGCGGCATGTTAGCAACGAATTCGATCCTAGGTGGTCTATTGCAACTTGTCGATTTACTTATTGTCGGTCTACTTTGGTTCCCATTCCTACGTTTATTAGATAAAGAAAAAGAAAGTGCGATTTAATCGTGCTTTCTTTTTCTACTAAACATCGAGAGCAAAAACTAACACTCTTGTTTCAAACTCTCAATTGTCTATACATTCATAATCAGTTACAATACATATGAGGAGGTTGTAACGATA
Organism: Enterococcus rotai; assembly: GCF_001465345.1. Taxonomy (NCBI): domain Bacteria; kingdom Bacillati; phylum Bacillota; class Bacilli; order Lactobacillales; family Enterococcaceae; genus Enterococcus; species Enterococcus rotai. The sequence continues at coordinate 472,765 of NZ_CP013655.1, forward strand.
TGAAGCCAAAATATGAAGAAATCGCAGATACCTTGCGTGAACGGATAAAAAATAATGTGTATAAAACAGATACTCTGATTCCAAACCAAACAGATTTAGTAAAAGAATTTGATGTGAGCCGAATGACTGTCAAAAAAGCAATCGGCATTTTAGTTATGGAAGGTCTCTTATACTCGCAAAGAGGTTCTGGTACCAAAGTATTAAATCGTTCATTTTGGGACAAAGATACCTCACCAGCCAATGAATATGATGGACTTAGCAAGCAAATGCACGATCGCCATAAAAAATTAAAGAGCCAGGTCATTTTATTTGAAGTTGAATTTCCTTCAAAAGAAGTCCAAGAACGTTTAGCCATTTCTGAAGAACAGCCAGTTTATAAAATTATTCGTCTTAGAATTCTTGAAGATGAGCCGTTTATTTTAGAGCATACGTATATGCCTTGCGACTTGGTGCCAGGTCTAACAACTGATATCTTGAAAGACTCTATTTATACGTATATTAAAGAACAATTATCTCTCGATTTTGCGGGTGCTTACCGAAATATTCAAGCAGATAAATCTGATGAATACGATCAACAATATCTTAATTGTAAAAAAGATGACCCTGTGCTTGAAGTACAACAAGTGGTTTATTCAAAGAATGGACGTCCTATTGAGTTTTCATGTAGTCGAAACCGATATGACCAAAGAAGCTATTCTATTTTAAATGTTGATTATGCCTAGTTTAAAAAATGTGAAGCAAAACAGATGTCTCGTTTTGCTTCACATTTTTCTTTTTATTTATCGGTTAGGGTATTGGTTTGAGCAACTGTTTTAAACCAATGCCCAGATTTTTTGATTGTCTTGATTTGCGTATGGATATTGGTAGAGATAAAGCCGTAGCGGTTCTTATAGGCATTCGCCCAAGACCAACAATCGATTGGTGTCCATAAATGGTAGCCAAAACAGTTCGATCCTTCTTCGATCCCTTGATGAACCCATTCTAAATGCTCCCGAATAAAATCAATACGATAGTCGTCTTCGACAACACCTACTTCATTCATAAATCGTTCCTCGCCTGAAATCCCCATACCATTTTCAGAAACAAACCATGGAATATTTTTATAATTATCACGAATATTGATAGCAATATCATATAACGCTTTTGGATAGATTTCCCAGCCTCGATCAATATTCATGCGACGTCCTGGCATATTGTATTCATCAAAATAGCGATTCGGTAACCAAGCACCAACACTATTTGGTGCAATATCAGGTGCTTTTACACGATTAGGATGATAGAAGTTAACACCCAATACATCGATCGTATTCTCTTTGATCAAAGCTAATTCTTCTGGTGTACTTTCCCAAAGGACACCATCTTTTCTGAATAACTCAACCAACTCTTGCGGAAATTCCCCATGAACAGCCGTATCTAAAAACATCCGATTATTAAATAACTCTGCACTATTCGCTGCAGCTAAATCTTCTGGACTATCAGAAGCTGGATAAGTCGGTGTTAGGTTTAAAATGATCCCAATTCTTCCCCCATCGTTTTGCAAGCCCATTTTTCTGAACGCTTGGATTACTTTTGCAGAAGCTAAATTCAAATTATACGCTACTTGAACTGCCTTTTTTCCATCAACGATTTTGGGATAGTGAAATTGGTGTAAGTATTCTCCTTCAACCACAACGATTGGCTCATTATGTGTAAACCAGTCTTTGACACGATCGCCAAATAGCTCAAAGCATCTTTCAGCAAATTTCACATATAAATCAACCACATGTTTTGATTCCCAACCACCATATTTGTGATACAATTCCACAGGCAAATCAAAATGATGTAAGTTCATGACAGGTCTGATTCCCGCTGCAATAAACTCATCGATCACATCATTATAAAAACGAACAGCTTCTTCATTGACCGTTCCTGTTTCAAAATCGTCGATCAAACGTGTCCATTGGATCGATGTCCGAACGCTATTTAACCCAATTTCTTTCATCAACGCAATATCTTCTTTATAGCTGTTGTAAAAATTAGAGGTAACATCCGGTCCTACTTGATCATAAAAATCTGTTGGCTCAATTTCATACCAATAATCGAACATATTCGCATGTTTTTTATTAAATCGCCCTTCACTTTGTGGTCCTGATGTCGCAGCACCCCACCAAAAATCCTCTTTAAATGTTCGTTGCATAACGGTCCCTACTTTCATCGAATTATTTTTCAATCCTCGTATTCCCCATCATTATAAAGCCAAAAACGACAAATGTCTATACTTTTAATTTAAAAAACATACAAAAAAAGACAAGACTGATTTCATCTTATCTTTTTAACAAATTTATTAAAGAATCAATTGTTTGCGCTCATTATAATATTCTTTATAAGCTAAATAAGTTGCAATAACCGAGCCAATACTAGTTGCCGAAAGTAGCATAAACGTTACCATAATCTGATACTTGATTGCATGTACTGGATCGACTCCAGCAAAAATCAGTCCAGACATCATCCCAGGTAAACTAACGATACCAACTGTTTTGGCGGAATCAATCGTCGGTGCCATCCCCGTTCGGATACTTGCTCTAACAATTGAACGAGAAGCTAACTTAATATCTGCACCTAACGCCAATTTTTCAAGCACAGCTTGCCTTTGATCATGGAACAAACTATCCATATTTCGATAACATAAGCCAATCGCAATCATTGAATTACTTGCAATCATCCCACTGATGGGAATGATTTGCGAAGGAATAAAACGAATTGCACCTGATAAAACTAAGACACCGATCGTCACTCCCGTACTACAAGAAATCGCTAATAATGAAATCCAAAAACCATTTTTCAAATGATTGCTACGTTTCCCCGCATTTAACGCGGCATTAACAATAATGATCCCAGCCATGACGATGGTCAAAATCACATTATCTAGTTGAAAAACATATTTAAGGAGATACCCAACTAAAACAAGTTGAATGATCGCTCGACACACACTAATAATGATATCCTTGGTAAAACCTAATTTTTCTTTATAACTGATCAGTAATGCTACTATCACTAGCATTCCAGCAAATAAAAGCGACAAATCATTCACGGCTAAGTTCATTCAGTTTCCTCCAATCTACCTGCTACGATTTTTTTAACGATCGTGGCTTGGGCAATCTCCTCTGGATCATGCGTTACGCGAATCAGTGTAATGTTTTTCTCCTGATTTAGTTGCAGTAACCAGTTATTAACAATTGCTTTACTCTCTTCATCTAACCCCGCTGTCACTTCGTCCAACAGTAACACTTCAGGTAGAAAAATCACATTGCGGATCAAAGCTACACGTTGTTTTTCACCCCCTGATAATTCAGTGATTTTTTTATCAAGATAACTTTCAGGTAGTTTGACTTCTTTTAACAAGTTCAATACATGACTTTCTTGAAATTCTTTTTTACGTACTTCATAAGGAAACATAAAATTATCCCGTACGGTTTCGCCAAATAGTGAAGGTTGTTGAAAACAGTAGGAAACCTGCATGCGGTAATTTTCTGGAGTTAGCGTTTCAATGTCTTGATCTTTGAAGCATATCTTTCCTTTAGTTGGTGTTAGCAAGGACGCTAAGATCTTGAGTAAAGTGCTTTTCCCACTGCCGGATGGTCCTGTGATGGTTGTGTGGCTGCCTTTTTCAAACGATGTGGTGATATCGTTTAGGATTAATTGTTTTTGGTGTTGAAAAGAGATATGTTCAGTTTTTAACAAGTTTAATCATTCCTTTTGATTGTTATTAAGAAAATGTCCTAAATTCTTATTTTTAAAAATAATTTTTTCTATTTGAAGCTCTTCCTTACTACCTTGCCATAACGATAATTCATCCATAATTTTTTCAGGATATTTTTTACTGATATCCCTTAGCGCATTTCCGCATGATTTTCTGACGTATTCACTGTCGTCATTTTTAAGTGTTGACAGCAAACGGATAGCACTATCAGGATTATCTTTAAAATAAGGACGGCTCGTCCAAATTCTTAACCCTTCTGAAACAGCTCTTCTAGTATTACTATTTTCAAAGTTTAACCATTCTTTTATCGTCACTAGCGCTTCTTCATAGCCTATTTCTTTACAAAAATGATCAAATGCCATCCCTAAAATTTCTTGCACTCGCCAATTGTCATCTTTTGAGACATTCTTTTTCAAGAAATTTAATACCTCACGATTGTTTGATGCACGCTTTCCAAACAGAAAAACAGCAACCATTCGTATTTGATAAATTTCAGATGCATATAACGTAAATGCTAGCTCCTCTAATTCCTTTTCTGTCCGCTCTTTTTCAAGTGAATCGGCTAAGTGTTCCATTGGTTTAAATCCATTAGGAACGTTGGCTATTTCTTTCAACTCTTCTTCTAACGTCATTTTATGCTCCTTTCACTTTTCTGGTTACTTTGAGAAAAAATCAGTTCAACTATATTTTCTGACAGTTTGCTTGTCTTCATGCTATTCACTCACTACCAAAGAATCGCTCCTAAAATAGTTTATATAATTAGTATAAAACAAAAAAACTGTAAACAAAACTCCCGATTTAGAAGTTTGTCTACAGTATGATGCTACACAGTGTCTACTTAGCTCTCGGAGTTTAACTCTTTTCTACCAAAAGCATCGCTGTTGCCCTTAAACTATCAAGTTCCTTTTACAAATACTTATCTTCTTTCCAAAATTCACTTTCTCTAAATAAAAAATTTCTCTATCTTTGGAATCCACTTGATGACTCTGTATATAAATGCTTTTTCATATTTAAGTATGAGGATATCTAATCTTCATTTTATATTTTTGGGTGTAAATTGTATCTAGATATGTAGTGAGTCGATTAATTTTTTCTTGATCAATCGTTGAATCCCAAACAAAAGTAGGGATATCTTTTTTTAGCCATCTAGTCAAGCTAACATCCGTAACCAAAAAGTCAACCTTGTTAGAAGTGTAAGGTAGGAAAGTCACTGGAAATGAAAGGTTCTTAATCAACATCTCTTCAAAAAATTCTTTTTGAAACACACTAGAGTGAGAATAGAGCGCAATATTTAAAGCTGGACGTTTACTTTTCATTAATTCCGAAATAAGTAGCAAATAGAACGTACATAGCGCATCTTTTTGAGCATATAAAGGCTCTATAATAGTAACAGAAAAGAGCGTATCCAAAAAAGATAGAATAAGTTTATACTCGATAAATAAATCTATTTTCCCATAAGACGTATTCGTAAAACAAGGGACCGTTTCCACAGGACCAGGTAAATACAAATATCTACTATGGAGTGAAAGTAAATTGTAATAAAGATAAAAATATTCATTAACATCTAAAGCAATCTCGAGTTCAGCCATAAATCTCTCTATCCATTTTTCAGTAATCAAAGTAGCAGTATTTATTTTTAATCCAGAAAAGGCAGTTAATTTCAAAGTTGAAATTTGTTTTAATGGATAGATTTGGCTTGTAATGAGCGAAAAATATAAAAAGTTGGCTTCATAATGCCAAGTTTCCTCATCTAGCGTCAATAAAATCTGAAAATCTTTAGAAAAACCAAAAAAAAGAGAATAAAATTGTTCTTTGGAGAGCATAGGAAAAGCTGGCTCATTAAATTCATATTCTTCAGTAATGAAATAGCCCTTGTCGATACGGGACAATGTGACCGCAAGCCAAATAATTACCATGTTTGGCTTTGCTAAAAAAGTTTTTAGTTCCTCGTCACTTTTTTCAATTACCTCTTTTAGTTTATTAAATTCAATTTCCTCGAATGGCCATTTTAATACCTTGTAAGATTCCCAAAATAATGTGAAGTAAAAAAACCGAATGTTCTGTTCTTTACCCACGATACTATTAGACGTTTTTAAATCTAAACTTAAATTGTATTGCTGTAAAATTTGGTTTAGTTTTTTTGTTTGTCGATAAACAGTCGAGTAACTGTAAAAATACTTTGTCGCAAAACTATGTAAATCAAAGAAAGTACTATTGTAAATTTCAAGACAAAGATTAAATAAAATCGACTTTTCCAAATAATAAAGTAGAAAGTAATTGATATCGAAATCCTGTGCAACCGTCACAGTCAACGTATTATCATCATTTAAAACAATAGATATGTATTTTTCACACTCTAATTGTTTACTATCATTTACTAAAGACTTTAGGTTTTTGATAATAGTTCGTCTGTCTTTCGATAATTTGTTTGTGAAATCCGAAATAGACATAACCATATTATTCCCTCGTGGAAAGCTATTTAATATCTCTAAGCGAAAGACAAATTCCTTATTTAGTAGTACTTTCATGAACAATTATCCCCTTAATATGTGCTGGAAACTTATTATTATTAATTATTACTTTTAGAACAAATTTAGCTCTTTGAAAAATAACTCCATCAAATAGAGTAAGAAATGACTATGATTGTGTAAAGACAAGAAAATTTTCTTACAACAATTACTAGAATTTAGTCTGTTGCTGATGAAGTTAACATGTTATACATTGAAACTATTCCTCAGTTTGGAACGATCCAATCAACTCCGTTTTCTCAGAACTAGATACCTCTATCCATAAATCTAGTTATTTTTTAGGTACTAAAAATCATCTTTCCAAAAGAGACTCACCTTATTTATATCTAGTTATTTGTTAGACTGCTTTCGTTGCTTTTCAAAGAAATCCTACGTTATCTGCTTATTACCCATCGCAGAACATCCCATATTGATGTTGTTAATCTCAAATTGGTGAGTATCATTTTCGCAATTTGGGTAACAGATAAACTTTATGAAGTAAAATTATCTGCTAAAACTGGCGCCTAATTTTTTTCTATGCAGCTAGCTAGGCTTATTTGTGTTACTCTAAAATTGAAGAATAAATACCATTAGAAATAATCAACTATTCACTTTAGTTTTTTTATAGCGGACTATTTTCCAAAGAGTCAAGTAAGTATCTATGCTAGTTTTTTACTCAAACATTCAATATATACCCTTTTGACCGCACCGTACGAATTGTTTCTGCGGTACCGATCTCTTGTTCAAATTTTTGCCGGATATGAAAAATTAAATTGCTGATACGATAAAAATTTCGTTCTTTGTTCTCCTCTTCCCAAATTACTTTGTACATCTCTTCATAAGTAACGGTTTTACCAATATTTTTATACAGTAATTCCATGGCTTTATACTCAAGATTAGTTAATTGAACCTCTTCATTCTCATTCATAATGACACTTCTATTTCTATGATTTAAAATAATTCCCTCACAACTATGTTCTTGTACTGTTCTTTCAGGCTCTAATTTTACCGTTACCCTTTTTCGTTTTAACGAATTAGAGACGATCAACTGCCATTCTTCTAGTTTCAAACTCTCTGTTTTTACACCATCTGCTCCTAGTTTCAAATACACTATTCGATTCATCTCATTTTGAAATGCAGACCACACCCAAATCAATGAATCTGCTTCGTTTTTTACTTGTATCAACTGTCCGCAAACTTCACCAACTTGTTCTAAGCTATTTTCTATTAAAATGATCAAATCACAAAAGGTCTTGTTATCATTATCAATCTGAATTAATTCCCATTCATTTGGTATGACCGCTTGTAACTGTTCCCATTCCGTTGTTGCTCCTTCAAAATTTACTACGCCAATACGATACATGTCTACCCCTCCAATAGAAATTTTTTCTTTTGATTTATCGCTACTTTAGTAAGCTCTAATCTGGTAAAATGGCCACCAGCGTAATTCCACAATCCCTATCACAGCTCGCTCATCAACCAAACCATAGTAACGACTATCAGTGGCATAATGACGATTGTCTCCAAGTACGAGATACTTCCCTTTCGGAATTATCCCATCTTTTGTTTCTAATATATCAGTTGAATCAAAATCCTCAGTAATTACTTCATCTTCTATTTTTGCTTGTGCCAACTTTCTCTGAAAAAAACGCTCTACAACCAACCGATCATCAATATAAAGTTCGTCATTACGGTAACTGACTTGTTCTTGCGGTAAGCCTATGACCCTACGAATTGAAGTCCCCTTTCCATTTGGCTGCTTAAAATAAATCAGCGAGAAACGCTTTGGCTTACCTAGGCGATCAACATAAACACGGTCTCCGTCATTGAGTGCTTCCCGCATGCCATAGCCTTCATTTTTAGGCAACACAAAGATCACTTTAGATAAAACGAATAATAACAACAACACAATCAACAATGTTATCCCAAGTTCTTTACTGATTTCTTGAAGAAAGTGTTTTTTCTTATTTTTCTTCCTACGTTTTCTCCTATTATTAGATATTTTTTTATTACTCATTTAGCCTCACAATCATTCCTTAAATCCTTTATTTCTTTTGTTTTAGTGCCGTTTCATTCACATTGAAATAGGTAAACACTTTTTTCTGGATTGTTTGAACTTTTTTGATATCTGCTAAGTAATTTTCATAGGTTGTTTTTTCTTGCAGGCTTTCGACTGATTGATTGTTCAGATTCAATCCCAGTTCCTTCATCTGCGAATAGTATCGGTTTAGTAGCTGTTGTCCTTCTACCGTTAATCTGGGGTCAGCGTAGCGAATGCCAAAACCTGATAGTTTAGCAGCTAGTTCCCGCATGTTTTTTCTCGTTTTCTCAACATTTTGTGTCCCTTCGATCGATTCTAATTGTTCGAATGTCTTATTTAATAAATAGTAACCTTCTACAATGCCATCTGAATCACGATCTCCTAAATTTGTTGCTTGGTGGTAGCGGGAAAAGGCAGCTCCACCTGCTAAGGCTATGCCTAAAAGTAAGAATGTTAGCCCTAATTGAATTTGTTTTTTACCTTTTTTCATTAACATATGCACTTTTTTTTTAAGAATTCTGCGCTTTTTCCTATTTTTCGGTCGACGTTGTTTTATCTTTAGACGCTCTTTTTTTGTTAAAAAATAAGAAATCAAACAAACGATCGAGAAAATAATACAGAGGATAGCCGTTGAAAGTATCCCAATGAATAGCCAATCTAGTATCGACATTTTTCTATCCCCCAAAGATTGGCAGTTTTAGCAATTGCCTGCTTTTAAGCTGCCATTTTTTTAATCACTAAACAACGTTGTTCGTTTAACGTTATTTAATTACACTATCTTTTTTTACCTGATTTCTTTTTCTTCCTAGCTTTCTTCTTGTTCTTTTTTCTAAAGAAGCGAACTACAAAAAATAAGATCACAACGATACCTAAAACACCCAACACGATCAAAATGATCGTCATCCAATTCACTCGACTTTCTTGCAGTAAACTGACATCTTCTTGGTTAAATTTATCAGCTTCTTCATCCGTGATTTTAAATTCTTGCTCCCATTCCCACTTACCATTATTTTCCGCTGTAACTAAAATATGAGCGCGATAGTCCCCAGCTTGCATTTTCTCGCCATTCATCAACACAGGAAAATTAATTTGCGAGTTTGGTGCCATTCTCATTTTATTTTGCTTGGTATCATATAATACTTCATCCGACTCTTTTTTCATGACTTGAACATCTACAGTCATATCATCAAGGTAGACAGGTGTTACATTTGAATAATTGATAAATACTGCGTTGCGGTAATTCTGCTGCTCTGCGAATACTGTATTAAGTTTTAACTCTGGCGTTATCACTGCGTCTGTTTCCGTTAAAATCATCCCAACTAAATAGCCGTATTCATTTTTGATCATCGCTTCTTGGCTTTCTGTTTGGCCTTTTTGGATCATGTAGATACCACCAGAAATCACTCCGTCGTATTGGGAATCCGGCATTTTTATATTTAATTTATAATCGATACTTTGGTTAGCTGGAATTTTAACCGTTTTTTCGCCTTTTACGAGATCTGCAAAATCATATTTTAGCGACTTATCTTTCTCTAGTTTTGAAGGGCCATATTCGATGACACCGTTTGTATTGGTTTTAGCACTATTCAATGCGACTTCTACGGTGATTTCTTCTGAGGAACTATTATTCATTTTGATTGTGACTGTTTGCTCTTGACCTGGTGTCATTTTTAGGTCGTAATAACCAACTTCCTTATTATGTTGATTTTCTGGCTGAATTACTTTATATGTGAAACCACTACCGTCATCTTCTGCTGCTAATCCCGTTGTGAATAAAAAAGTACTGTTCATCCCTATGTATAGAATAATTGCCAACCACGTTAAGATTCTTTTTTTCATGCCATACTGCCTTTCTTTTTATATTAAGAACAAGTACGCCACTAATGGCGGACTTGTTCTTACACTTCATTTTACTTTTACGTGTAACTTAGATTATCTTGCGTCAGCGATTGTCCATGTGATTGTTGAAGAATAGCCACTGCTTGTTGATAATTTATTGCCTGCTGAAGGAACCCATAATTTTACAGAATCTGCTTCAGTACTATCGGCCTTATCTCCAAATTGTAGGATAAATTGACCGAATCCTTTATCTGCTGCATCTTGTGTAACAAAGGTTGTTGGTGTTGTCCCATCGGTTTCAACAACTTGTGTTGCAGGAACTCCTGCAGCGTTCACTTGATTTTGATCTGCTGCATTGATTAGTTTCACATGACCAAATTTTAATTGAGCTGATTTTAATTCTTGTTTTTCTGTGTTTGTAAATTTTGTCGCTTTTGCTGTCACTGTGTGTTTATTGGGTTGGTTATCTGCACGCGTATCTTTAAATTGGACAAAGTTTGGACTTACTACTTTTGTTCCATTTTTGTATACAATTTCAGCTGCTTGGGCTGTATATTCCCATCCATTACCAGAAGCTGGCGCTACTTTATTATCACCAAAATTCAAATCAGTTACGGCAATCACTTTTAATGGCCCTTTAGCTGGGTTAACAGTTGGCTCTGTAATTGGATTTTCAGGATCGATCGGTTTTGTTGGGTCTGTTGGATCGATAGTGTTATCCCCACCGTCATCTTCAGTAAATTTAATTGTTCCTTTTCCGCTCCAGTTCAATGGATCCTCTGCCGCTTGAACAGCGTTTGGTAATGCTACCGCTGCTCCTAATACTGCTAATAGCGTAGCTGCGCATAATTTGTGTGTTAATTTCATGTGTGTTTCCTCCTAAAATTTGGTTTATTTATGGTAGCTCGGATAATATCCAAGTTAACACCGTTTGGTAGTTTCCTGGTTCTTTTGCTGCTTTACCAGGTACAAATAAAGAGATAGCTTGGTTCTCATAGATTGGCTGATTATTAAACCTTGGATCTACAATTGCATTGTTCTGTTCATCCAATTTTGGCTTTAGTGTATCTGGTCGTTTTTTATCATTGTTCACAGATGCACCGAAGATAATCGCCCAAGTTCCATCACCCATAGTTGGTTTTGCTTCAGCTAAGTTATAAACTTCACCGATATTCAACAACCGAATGACTTCTTTAGATACTGTAGGTGCCATTGCTGGATCATTTATTGAGTTCGCCCATGATTGGTCAAACGATAACACCGTACCCTTTAATTCTTTACCTTTTTCTATATTCTGAAATTGAGTCTCTTGTTTTAATTGTAATGTCCAACCAGGACTGTCGTTTCTAAAATCCGACACTTGAATAAAATTTCCTCGCGCGCCAGTATCATCCTTGAACAGTTGCGCATTTCCATAATATGTTTGATCTTGATTGGACATTTTTGCTTCCCCAAAATCGATTTGAGGAACAAAATCAAAACGCAATAGATTATTTGTCTTAGGGCTCTCCCCAGGATCAGCTGGTGTCCCTGGACGTTCTGGGTCCATCACTTGCACTGGATGTTTTCCATAAAATTCGATTGTGCCTTTATCAGAATAATTAGTAACATCTGCTTTCGCTATTAGTGGACTTGTAAACACAGCTAACAACATTAGGTAACTGATGAGTGTTTTTCTTTTCATCTCAATCACGCTCTCCTTTCACAATGCTCCTCTTCCTAAGAAAGAAAAAAATTGCTGCAAGTATACTTAAAAAAATACCTGCGAAAAGAAAACTGATTGTTATTAAATCTCCTGTATTCGGCAACCGACCCACTGGCTTTTTCTCTCTAATTGAAGATTCATTTGTGGTTGATTCACTTGTCTGTTCTGTTTCAGTATTAGATTTTTTTAAAACGATCCCAGCGTTTGTCTGTACCTGTCCACCTTCCTCAGCTGCCCAGCCTCTATTATTCGTACCGAAAGACACGGCAAGAAAAATCAAAGGAATTAGAATAAAACGAATAATTCGATGCTTTTTCATAACAGTCTTCCCTCCATTAATAGGCTTCTTCTATTTGCCAAGTCAGTGTTGTTTCGTATTTTCCTACTTGTTTAACAGACCCGACTGGTACATTCAGACGTAACCCTTGTTTTTCAGGTCCCCACGTTTCTTCACTAATATCATATTTTCCAGAAGACTGGTGTTTTGAACGGAAGACTTCTTGGGCTTCTGTCGAAATTACTTTCTCTCCATTAGTTGTCTGGTAGCTTAGGGCGTTTGGTAGTCGGTTTGACGGATCCCCTGGAATACTAAAATCTTGTGATTGCTTTAACGTGATTTTCCACGTTCCTAATGATGAACGGTTGTCCCAAATAACTAAGTGTTGATCATAATTTGGATCGTCGAATTTTTTATTTCTACTACTTACTTTTTGATCCCCAAAATCAATTGCATTAGGGGCTGACTCAATAAACAAAGTTCCTCTAAAGGTATATTTCCTTGTGACTCCTTCTGGCACAACCAAGAGATCTTTTTCATCTAATGGCGGTGTGTTTAACATGTAATTCATCCCTTTGACTGCGCTAAGTTTTTCAAGGACTTGAACATTTTGGCTTAAATCGATACGATCATTAATCGCTGCTTCAAAGGATAGATCATCAATGATTGGTTGATCTTTTTCATCGACAAAAGAAATTTTTACTGTTGCAAAACTTTGAGTGACAGTAACGTGAATTGTCTTGTCTACTTTTGCGCTGTCTGCGCCATAAGACACGATTGCTTCATAGATGCCTAAGCCCGCAAGTTCAGGTGGTTTCGGTAATGTCCCAATTGTTACATTCAACTTATTTTTGTCTAGTGAATTTGCAGATACTTCATTATAATCCCACAGTTGTAACTCGGCTTTCTCCTTAATCAGAGTCAACAGTGCTGCTTCTGTTTTAGGATAATCCTTTACCCCAACACTAAAGTCTTTTCCATAGATAATATATTGACTGCTTTTAACAACTTCCTGATTTTGAATAAAAATTGGAATCGTTACGTCACGTACGTTTCCTTTTTCATCTGTAAGAGTAACTTGGAAACTACTTGAACCGACTGCTTTCACAATATTTGTTATATCTTGTCCCGTTGTTAAATCGATCTTTATCTTATCTTTTGGTGAAAAATCATCTTCATAGTTGGATAAAAAGATACTATAGTCGGCAACTTCCGTGATTGCTTTTGTGTCCCCGATATCAATAAACGTCAATTTACCCGTTCCAACTGGTGCAGTTTTATCATACGTGATATCGTAAGCAGCCTCTTTATCTGAGATAAAGTTTTCAGCAACTGCTTGTGCTGTCAGTGTTAACTTTTTATCACCCGTTACCTCGGTATCTTTTACTTTAAACTGAATATCAACAACGGGATCTCCAACTGTTAAATCTTTAGACAACGGAATAACTAACTCATTGTTACTATACGTTGGGGTTACAGAAATACCATTCAAAAGAAAGGTTCCTTGCTGGTATACTTGATTGGGTGACAAGGCAAACTTAAAGCTTGGTTGAATCATGTTTTGTTTACCACCTGTATATTTCCCAGAATAACGAACGGTCACCTCTGAATCTTGGGTAGTACTTTCGATTTTTTTCCCTTCAGTATTCATAAACTCAACATTCTCGGTGTAATTTACTAATCCTGGAACTGATTTAAACGCCACAACAGCTTTTTCAAATTCTTCACCCGTAGAACCTGTGAATCCCCAATACACACTATCAGTACCAAAAGTACTTTTAGAAATCTCTGCTGTTACAGGATCCAAGCCTTCAAGAGCGTAGGTCACATATCCTTTACCAGAAGAATCAAACGCTTTCCATTCCATACTAAACAATCGCCAACGAGCATCACCTAATTTAAATTTCGGATATTGCAATCCATAATGCTCAATAGCTAAGCCATAGGCTGGCAGAAGCATATATGAACTTCTTTGATCTGGAAAACTATATGCAACATGGCCATTTCCATCATTGATAAGAACATACTTGTCATTAGACGTATTGTTATAGTAGCTATCAAACTCTATAGCAAAACTTTTCTTGAGTTGCTTTCCGTCCAGTGCAGAAGGGTTAGTAGTATAATATCTACCTGAATAGATTCCAAAATATTCACCTACCCGACCTGAGAAATTTGATATAGCATTTTTATCGTTATGCATGACAAAAGTCATACCATCCGCTGCACCGTCAATATACAAATACATCTCTGACTTAAAATCTTGTGTCAAATCCATTTTATTTAGCTCTGTAGAAAAAATACTACCTATTTGATTCGTTTTTTTGTCTGTAATCACAACATTATTTCCCTCAACATAACTATTAGCTCCTTTGGGAGTGACAAAAATCTGATCCAAAGGAATACTATGAGGTGGTTGAACATAGTCTGAAGCCTCTGCTATTAATGGAACACAGCTTATACCAACAACTAAAGTCGTAAAAATAAGTTTTTTTACTTTACCTAACATCTTTTATTTTCACCTCCTCATAAAATAAATTTAGGTTTTTCTTTCGGGATAACCTATAACCCAATAACATCTATGTGACACTCATTGTATTAATCGAAAATCACTAATCACCTCCTTATTTAAAATTCTTTTGAAAGAGTAGTTAGTCTGTCTAATAAGGAACTATTTAATTTGCCCGCTATTCAAATATGTTTTAATAACAACATAGCTGACATAAAAAAACATTTCGCAATTATTTAACGAGATTACAACGATAAAAATGAGATGTTTTTGAAATCCACTTTTTTATTATACTTTTTTTTCAAGAAAAGTAATGATCAATCTGTGTAAAGAGTGGAAGCATTTTTTGAAAAAAGCAGTATTCCCTGTTTAATTATGCTAGATTTTACTATTTTTTTCTTTTTTTTGGACTTTTTCGGTATAAAATCATATTAAAAAAAAAGGCATATATCCATAAAAAAAACATTTTTTTACTTTTCTTATTTCTATCGTTTTTTCACTTTTCTTGAGTTTTTTTCATATGCTCTTTTGTATAACAAAATATTTCTTTGAATTTAGACTTAAAAATAGTTCATGAGTACCAGCCTCAAAAAATAGGGGGAAAGTACTAGATAAATAAGAAATAGATAGATGTGTATAATGAATTTTTGCTGAAGAAAAGTTTCTCCATAGTCGAAAAAGCTAGGATTACTCTGTTCAATTTAAGTTAAAGGTGGTAGAGGGACATGTAACAACAGAATCATCCCATCGAGAAGTAACAAATTGTCACAAAATCAAAAAAAAGCCAACCTCAATCAAGAAGTTGACCTTTATAATTTAATACCCAAATTTAATCTGCATTCCGTTTGGATCTTTTATCATGATTTGCTCTTGTTCTTTCACGTATTCAACAGAAGCTTCATCAAGCTGCTTGTTCAAAAGCTCAAATGCATCTCTGGATAGTAACTGGAATGTATACCACGCCAAGCCTAACTGATTCTCACCAATTAAAGCCACATGTTCGCCATTCCAAGTGTTCGTCCCTATATGATGATGATACTCGCCTGCTGCGAAGAATTTCGCACGGTTGCCGAAATTCGATTTCAAAGAAAAACCAAGTTTTTCATAAAACTTCTCAGTTTCCTCTAAATCTGCAACCTGTAGATGAACATGTCCGATTCTTGAGCCTGGCGCCATACCTAACCACTTGCCATCCGCTTCTGCGACAACCCCATCTCCATCCAACTCTTCCGTCACACCAATGATTTCTCCATCTGCTCGAATATCCCAATCCGTCATCGGTTTATCCCGATAGATTTCGATCCCATTGTCTTCTGGATCCGTTAGATAGATAGCTTCGCTGTAGCCATGATCAGCGGCACCAACTTCAATCTTGTTTTGCAATAGCCACAATAACGTATTGCCTAAATCTTTACGAGTAGGTAAGAGAAAAGCCGTATGATACAATCCTGTCGTTTTGTTACTTACCACAGGATCAACAAGTTCTTCTAAAACCACAATGGCTTCAGAAGCATCTTGTGTACCTAAGAAGGCTATCTTTCCTTCTTTTTTCAGTAAAACAAGTCCAATCATATGCGTATAAAATTCTATCATTGCTTCTAGATTTCTAACTTTTAATTTCACTTGTTTTACGATCGTTGTTTTCGGTAATGTAAACACCATACATTTCTCCTCCATTTGCTCGTAATTAGTTAAATTCTAAGAAACGTGCGCTATCTTCCATGTATTCTTTTTCGCCAGCTTCAGCTTCGATCGAACCAAAAACAAGTTGTGCTCTTAATTTCCAGCTACTTGGAATAGACCATTCTTTTGCTACTGCTTCATCGATTACTGGGTTGTAATGTTGTAAGTTAGCACCGATATTTTTTTGAGCTAATGCAGTCCAAACGTTTGCTTGAGTCAAACCACTTGCTTGTTCTGACCATACTGGGAAGTTATCCGCATATAATTCAAATTGTTCTTGTAGATTTTTCACGATATCCATATCTTCGAAGAAAAGTAATGTCCCTGTTCCAGCTGCAAAACTTTGTAATTTCGCTTGTGTATTTGGGAAAGCTTCTGCAGGTGTTAAAGGTTTCAACGCTTCTTCTGTCATTGACCATAATTTTTTATGCGCATCGCCGAATAAGAAAACCACACGTTGTGTTTGTGAATTGAAAGATGTTGGGCTTTCTCTAACAACTTCCTTGACTAAGGCTTTGATTTCTTCTTGTGATTGTGGAAGATTATCTCCTAAAGAGTAGATTGAACGGCGTTTTTTTAAAGCTTGAATAAATTCTGTCATGTGTATTGCTCCTTTTCGTTTTCCATTAATTTTTTTAGATCACTTTTACAGTATATAGTCTTACTAAAAGTAAGTAAAGAGATTTGGCTTACTTTTTATAAGTTTTTTTCACACTAAAAAAAAAAAGCCTAAAATAAAGGCTTTCTTATCTTGAACTTTTTCGGTTTATTTAAACACTAGTAGCGTAATGAATGTAATAATTGCAGGAATCCCTTGCTTTATCAAAATTGATTTAGATGAAGTCAGTCCGCCATATACCGCTGCAACAATCACACAAAGGATAAAGAACATTACAACACTCCAACTGTTTGCTGCAAAAAAAGCGCCCCATAAAATTCCTGTAGCTAAAAAGCCGTTATATAGTCCTTGATTTTTGAATAAAGTCTGCACTCTTGGATCATCCAAAAATTCTTTATCCAGACCAAAGCTACGTTGTGCCGCAGGTGAAGTTGTTTGAAACATTTCTAGATATAAAATGTAATAATGTTCAACTGCAACGATCACAGCTAAAACTAAAGGAACAATATGCATGGTCTTCTCCTCCTATTTCCACGTTGTGATATCAGTTGCTGGTAAACGATAAGACGGATAGCCTTCTTCATTGGCTTTACCAATGGACACAATCATAACTGGATAATAACGTTCTTTATCCATATCTAATGATTCAGCTATTTTTTCGCGTTCAAAACCACCGATAGGATTGGTATCATAACCATAAGCACGAGCAACTAACATTAAATTCATTGCAGCTAACGCTCCGTCGATAATGGCCATTTCTTTTTTATCTTCTGTGGCCATATGCTCGAATAAAGGGCTCAGTGCTTCTAATTGACGCTCTTTTACTTCTGGAGGCATTAGGTTTTGTTCAACAGCCGTACCATAAATTTTTTCAGCATGTTCAAAGCTATTTAAATCACCAAAAATCACGATCATAGCAGAAGAGGTTTCATTTTGTACTTTATTAAAACGAACTAAAGGAGCTAAGACATCTTTTCCTGCATCACTTTCAACAACAACAAAGCGCCAAGGTTGCATATTCACTGAAGAGGGTGCTTTCACTGTATCGTTGATGATTTGTTCCATTTCTTCACGACTGATTTTAACTGTTGGATCGTAATTACGAATTGATCTTCTACCTTTCATGATCGTCTCAAAATTGTTTTCTTTATATGTGTTTTCCATTATATCCCTCATCTCTTTCTGTTGTTCGATTATTTTCGAACATTAAAAATATAGCACGCTCTAAGCAATATGTAAAGTAGAAAGTTTATGTTATAATCTGTTTATGAAAAATAAAATGCCTACTGACCACAATGATCCTGTTCTTCAAGCGCTACAAGCAATTAGTGATCCGATCCGTTTAAACATTGTGACTTGTTTACTGATTGATGGTGAAAAACGACTAACGTCAGAAAAATATAATATTGTAAAATCCACCTTATCTCACCACATAAAGTTACTCAAAGATGCTCAGCTGATTCAAGAGATCAAAACTGGCACAACTAAAACCTATGTTTTAAATCAAGCTTATATCCAGCAAGAATTACCAGGATTACTAGAACTAGTTCGCTTTAGAGCAGGAAAAACAACGAAATAAACCATCCTCAACACACGCATGGGTTGAGGATGGTTTATTTCGTTAGTCAGCCATTTTCACAACGATTTTTCCAACGGCATGATGTGTTTCACTTAATGCATGAGCATCGTAAATACCTTGTCTAGAGAATGGGAAGACCTCACCAATCACTGAAATTACTTTACCTGAAGCCATTAAATCAGCAATTTCTTGAAGCTGTTTGCCATTTGTTTGAAGCCAGATGCTTTCGGCATGGATATTTTTTTCTTTAGCCAACACTTCATCTGCGATGCCAACGATTGAAATCAAACGTCCTGTATTTGGTTTAAGTACAGAAAAACTTGATTTTTGGATATCGCCACCCATCGTATCAAAGACTAAATCGATATCTGTCAGCACTTCAGCAAAATTGGTTGTATGATAATCGATGATTTCATCTGCCCCTAATTTTTCTAACAGAGCATGATTTTTTTCACTGGCCGTCGTAATGACATAAGCGCCTGCTTGTTTTGCTAATTGGATTGCATACGTACCAACACCACCAGCTCCTGCATGGATCAAAACTTTTTCGCCACTTTGAAGTTTGCCATGGTCAAAAAGTGCTTGTAAAGCTGTTAATCCAGCTAAAGGAACAGCTGCGGCTTCTTCGAAACTAATATTTTCTGGAATTTTCGCTAATAAGCTTTCGTCAACGATTGTTTCTTCAGCATACGTGCCAAAACGGGTTGTTTCAGGACGAGCAAATACTTTATCGCCCACTTTCCAGTCAGTCACTGAGCTACCCACTTCGGTGATCACACCTGCCACATCCCAGCCTAAAATAATTGGAAACGGCCAGTCAAACATTTGTTTTAAATATCCTTCTCTTAATTTCCAGTCGATTGGATTGATCGATGTTGCCTGCTCTTTGACAAGCACTTGGTTTTCTTTTAATTCAGGTAATGTTACGTCTTGCTCAATTAATTCATCTTTGCTGCCATATTGATTGATTACTACTGCTTTCATATTTATAAATCCTCCGTTTTTGACTAAATGTGAACTTAGTATACTCCTTATTTTTTATTTAGGTAAAAAATATGCTTACAAAAAATAAGAACAAGACATTTTAAGCCTTGTTCTTATCCTTTAACGCCTATTCATAACGTAATGATTCAATTGGATCTAATTTAGCTGCTCTTCTAGCTGGCAATGTTCCTGCAAGGAAGGCAATTCCCATGATCACTAGAATAATCACAGCAGATGATGATGCTGAAAATTGAATCAATGTAAAGCCTGTTAATGATTTTAAGAAGGAATCAGCTGCGATTTGATTGATCAAAGCACCTGCTCCGACTGCTCCTAAAATTCCTAATAAAGAACCTAAAAATCCAATCAATGCCGCTTCTACACTGAAAATCGTAAAGACTTTCCCACTGCTAAGTCCCATGGCTTTCATCAAACCGATTTCTCTAGTACGTTCTTGCACTGACATATATAATGTATTGATGATCCCGAAACTTGCTGCTAATAAGGCAATGGCACCAAACATCGTTAGAACACCTGTGATTGCATTGATCACGTTTCTGATCATACCAATCTGGTCTTCAACTGTTTGTCCCATATAACCCGCTTTATCTAAGCGTTCTTTCACATCTGCAATTTCTGTTTTGGTTACATCTTTGCTCATTTCCCCCATGATCAGACCGTATTGTCCTTTCATCGCTTCAGGTAACCCTTCTTCGTTGATTTTCGAGATTTCATCAGCAAGAGAACGGTTCATTAACGACATTCCGCCTTGGATCAAGCTTGTATTACGGACACCAACGATGGTTGCTTCCACTACTTTTTCTTCTCCAGTAGCAGCTGAAGGTGCTGCAATTTTAACGGTTTTCCCAATTGCTTCTTCACTTGATTTATAGCCTAAAGATTTTACATATTCTGGTGCTAAATTGATTTGAAACTCTGAACTATTTTGATCTGCCGCTTTACCTGCTTCCAAATCTACACTCAATTCTTCTACCATCGGCATTCCTGAAAAGACATATTTTTCATCATTCTTTCCTGAAATATAACTTGTTGAAACAGATTTCATTGCTTCCGCATTTTTGATTCCTTTAATCTCTTTGATTTTTTCAAGATCTTTGCTATCTAAAGCTTCTTGTTGCTGCATAGAACTTGTTTTTTTGTCCTCATCATATTTCTGTGGTTCGCCTTCTTCACCAGTGCTCCCACTCATTTTTGGTTGGATCATGATTTGATTTTGACCACCGACACTACCAACTTGTTTATCGATATAATCATTGACCCCAATATTGACTCCGGTTGTCAGTGAAATTGTAAATGCTCCTATAAAGATGGCTACGATCGTTAGAATCGTACGCCCTTTGTTACGCATTAAATTTGAACTAGCTGATTTTAAAATATCACTAAATTTCATTTATTCGTCCCCTCCCACAATTAATCCGTCACGAACATGGATTTGTCGATCACAACGCGCAGCAAGTTCTGGATCATGCGTGACAATAATCAGCGTGATTCCTTTTTCTTTGTTCAAGTCAAATAGTAGCTGCTCGATCTTATCACCTGTTGTCGAATCTAGGTTTCCTGTAGGTTCATCTGCAAAAATGATTTTAGGATTATTAACTAAAGCACGTGCAATACAAACTCGTTGTTTTTGGCCACCAGATAGGTTGTTGGCTTTATTATTGACTTTGTCATCTAATTCAACGGCTCTTAGTGCTTCAAGTGCCATTTCTTTACGTTTACTATTTGAAATACCGCCGATTTTTAACGGTAACATGACATTATTTAAGACTGTATCTTTAGAATTCATGAAAAATTGTTGAAACACAAATCCAAATTGTTTATTTCTCGTTTTATCTAACTCTTTTTTACTGATACTCGTTACATCTTGATTATTTAATAAAATTTCACCTGATGATGGTTTATCTAACAATGCTAAAATATGCATAAATGTTGATTTTCCTGATCCACTTTTCCCGATGATCGCAACTGATTCACCTTCTTCTACTTTTAGATCCACACCTTTTAATGCATCAAACTTTGATTCATTACGGCCATAGCTTTTCTTGATATTTCTTGCTTCAATTACAGACATGTTTTCCCCTCCATTGATTCTATCATTGTGTGTTTGATTACATTATTTTTTCCCAAACCAATTTTCCCTATTTTCATTTACTCCTTCCTGCTTCTTTCTCTTATCATTTTGCGGTAATTTCGCCCTCTTGTCATGGTACCTAAGACCTATATTTTTCGGACTTAAGTTTGATAAAAAAACAACATCCATCAGCTGTTAGCGCTAACAAACGTTGTTTTACAATACTTTTTATAACAAGCAACTGAGCATAAATTCATATAGGACACCTCAGTTCTTCATCAACATCAATAAAGTTAAGGTTCGACTTGCTACTTTATGCAAGTTTGATTTGGCCTCATTCATCGCTTCAGCCAGTGTCGTAATATGATCAATGATTGGAATGATCACCGAAACACCTTCTTCACTAAATCGTTTTGGATCACCAGTAAAACTACCTACGAAAGCAATCACTGGCACATTGTATTTTTGAGCGATCCGCCCAATTCCAACAGGTACCTTTCCCTGAAGGCTTTGATCATCCATCTGACCTTCACCAGTAATGACTAAATCAGCTTGTTCAATCACTGTTTCTAAATTGGTTTGTTCCGAAATAAATTCAAACCCAGAACGAATAGTTCCTTTTAAAAAGACTCTGATAGCAAAGCCAAGTCCACCAGCTGCACCATCTCCCACAAAAGAAGCATCTGTTCCACTTACTACTTTTTGATAATGTTTCATATTGCGTTCGTAGTTGGACAATTCATCCTTCGTTAATCCCTTTTGCTGCCCAAACATGTAGACAGCGCCTGATGGACCAAGTAAAGGACTCTCCACATCAGAAGCAATCAAAAACGTAATATCTGCTAAACGTGGATCTAAACGGTGCGCCGAATAATGAGCGATTTCCCCCAGGCTACCACCATTAGCTGGCAACAGCTGGTTTTCATGATCAAAAAATTCAATACCTAAGGCACTTAGCAAACCAAGTCCGCCATCAACTGTTCCTGTTCCGCCTAACCCAATCACAATCGTTTGAGCTCCGTGATCAACCGCTGCCAAAACCAGTTCTCCAGTCCCATATGAAGAGGTATTTGTCGGATGAGTCTTTTCAGTCCCATCTAAATACTGAATACCAGAAGCTGTTGCTGATTCGATCACAGCTAATTTCTTTGAATCAAACCAACCAAAATCACCATTCACTATTTTTCCGTTTAACGCTTGAACTGGTACTGTGACTTTTTTTCCATTCCCATTTTTCACAACGGCTGAAACGGTTCCTTCACCACCATCAGCAATCGCGATTGCTTTGACTTCGTGTCCTCTTTCAGTAAAGAGGTCCGTAATGATTTGATTCGCTTCAATACTAGACATTGACCCTTTCATAGAGTCAATCGCTGTTACAACCTTCATCTTCAGCCCACCTTTTTGTATACGTTTCTTCTCTTTATTTTATCATCAATTTTCTTAGCTGTAGAGAAACAAAACAGACTAGGACAAAACATTTCTGTTTTTATCTTAGCCTGTTTTACACTATTTTTCCAACATTCGATAACCGATCCCGATCTCTGTCAAAATATATTCTGGTTCAACTGGATTATCTTCGATTTTTTTGCGAATATTCGACATATTGACTCGTAAGGTTTGGCTCTCATTACTATAAGGTCCCCAAACTTTTTGCGAAATAGACGTGTGTGTCAGCACTTTTCCAATATTTTCACCGAGAACTTGGATGATCTTGTATTCATTTGGCGTTAGGTGGATCACTTTACCTTTTTTAGTAACGGTGTGATGTTCAATATCGATGCATAACTCACCATTGATGATTTTTTTTATTTCTGCTGGAGCATTAACATTACTACTGGCATGTCTTAATGCTGTTCTGATCCTAGCAAGTAATTCTGGCGTGCCAAAAGGTTTGGTAATATAGTCATCCGCACCTAGATCCAACGCTTCAACTTTGTTATTTTCATGATCACGAGCGGAGATAATAATGATCGGTACAGGAGATGTTTCCCGAATTTTTTTCAAGACTTCGATCCCATCTTGATCAGGTAAACCTAGGTCTAATAAAATCAGATCCATTGACCACATCCGAAATGTCGATAGACCTTCTAACGCAGAATGAGCTAAATGAATCGTATGTTTTTCTTTTTCTAAAACAGCACCAATAAATTCAGCAATCACATCATCGTCTTCAATAATCAAAATCGTGGCCATTATTTTTGCTCCTTTCTCTCAAGCGGTAAAGTAAAGGTGAAAATCGCGCCGCCTTGGGGTTTGTTTGCCGCATTAAGAGTACCATCATGCGCCATAATGATCGTTTTAACAATCGATAATCCGATACCCATTCCACTCTTAGAGTCCACTGGTGTACTTTGTTTCGCCATCCCATTATACAATACTTTAATTTGTTCTGCGGTTAAGCCTTTCCCTTGATCCGCTACTTCAAAGATGATCTCTTTTTCGGATAATGAAACGGAAACATGAATTGGAGTGCGAGTGTCTGAATGACGAATCGCGTTTTCCATCAAATTAAACAAAACTTGTTCGATCAAAATAGAATCCATTGGAACTAAAACAAATTCATCTGGCAACTTTACAATGATTTCACTGTCTGGATAACTTTTTCTGATCCGCTGAATCGCTGAGGTCACGACTTCTTCCGCGGCTTCTTTACTTTTGGCAACTTTCATCGTTTCTTCATTGATCCGTGTAATCGACAATAAATTTTCGACCATGCGGATCAACCAATCTGCATCTTCTTTGATTCCGACAAGTAGTTTCCGCTTCGTTTCTTCTGGGAGTTTACTCATATCGCTGTCATCTAAAATCGTTTCTAC
This sequence comes from Enterococcus rotai, assembly GCF_001465345.1. Taxonomy (NCBI): domain Bacteria; kingdom Bacillati; phylum Bacillota; class Bacilli; order Lactobacillales; family Enterococcaceae; genus Enterococcus; species Enterococcus rotai. The sequence goes on from NZ_CP013655.1 coordinate 497,155, forward strand.
AGAACCGGAAATTCCAGTAAGCGGTGTTCGTAAGTCATGTGAAATTGCCCGCAGTAAATTGCCCCGCATCCGTTCTTTTTCACTTTCGAATAAAATTTGCTGCCGCTCTGAGGTTAGTTTGTTCTGTTCGATAGCTAACGCCAATTGCGTAGAAATCAATTCTAGAAAGCTGATGACTTCATCTGTGATTGGATTTTCTTTACTTTTTTCGATGCCGATAACCGCTAAGGTGATTCCGTTTGATAACACGGGTAAATAGAGTGCTTTTGCCCCCATTAATGTATCTGTTCCATAGCCTGCCTGTTTTTGATTGACAAATACCCAGTTAGCAACCGCCAATTCCTCCAAACTTCTCAAAGGTCCTTTAATTGGTGCACCTGTTGGATTTTTCAGCTCATATTCCCCATATAAAACAACTTCTCTGTCCAGCATATTCGATAAATAGTCAGCGGTTGTAGCTAAAATTTCTTTTTGATCGTGAGTAACAAGGTATTTTTTATTGAGTTCATATAAAATTTCTAATTGATGTTCACGTTTCATTGCATAAAAAGCTTGTTTTTTAATTTGCATCATCAAATTACTAACTAATAATGCCACTAAAAGCATGAAAATCAACGTCACTGGATACCCTTGTTTATAAACAGTTAAGGAGTATAGTGGCTCAACAAAAAACCAGTTGAACATCAAAACACTGGCAATCGAGGCCAACGCCGCCCACAAATAGCCTGTTGTTATTCGTGCTACTAGCAACACAAAAAGAATGTAGATCAAGATCAAATTTTGATCTCCGATGTGAAAATAAGAACCTAATTCAGATAACAACGTTGCAATTACTAGCAATCCGATCGTCATATAAAAATCTTTCCAGGTAAAAATACTTTGGAGGTTCTTTTTCTTGGCAGCATACTTATTTAATAAGTATTTATTAGACTGATAGGGAACTAAATGAATATCGACCTCTGGAATAAAAGCGACTAATTCATCTTCTAAATCTGGACGATACAAACGAATAAAACGGGAACGCTTGATGGCTTTTCCCATTACCAAATCGGTGACACCACGCATCTTCACATATTGAATAATCGTTTCTCTTTGATTATCACTCTCTAAGGTAATCACTTCACCACCAAGTTTGACAGCTAATTTTGAATTATCTGATTCTGAATGCTCAGACATATCTTCCAAAATTTCCAATGCAATCCATTCAGTCCCTAATGCTTGCGCTAAACGAGCAGTCCAGCGTAGGCATTTTTTTGTCATATCTGGATTTGTTTCATCAATAATCGTCAGTAATTTAGAATGGATACCTGTATTTTTTTGTGTTTCTTGCTGGTTACTTGTATTGATATGATCTGACGCTTTACGAATCGCCAATCCCCGTAATAAAGTTAAATTATCTGTTTTGAAAAAATTGGCCATTGCTTTTTTGGCGTTTTCTGAATGGTAGATTTTTCCTTGTTTCAAGCGTTCCAACAGCTCTTCTGTTTCAATATCGACGACTTTTAATGAACTTGTTTCAAAAAAGGTGTCTGGTACGGTTTCGGAAATATGAACACCAGTGACTTGTTCAACCACGTCGTTCAAGCTTTCAATATGCTGGACATTGACCGTCGTATAAACGTCGATCCCTGCTTTCAACAATTCTTCAATATCTTGGTATCTTTTTTTATTCCTAGTACCAATTGCATTTGTATGTGCTAATTCATCAACCAAAATAATATCTGGTTTAGCTTGTAAAGCAGCATCTACATCGAATTCATTGATCGTGATCCCTTTATAGTCATACTCTTTTGTCGCTAAAGCAGGTAACCCAGCTACTAATGCTTCTGTTTCTGGACGGGCATGTGGTTCTACGTAGCCAACTAAAACAGTTTTACCTTCTTCTTGTTGTTCATGGGCTTCTTTTAACATAGCGTAGGTTTTCCCTACGCCAGCTGCATAACCGAAGAAAACCTTCAGTCGACCAGACCTCAGGCTTTGTTCGTTTTTCTTCCATTTTTCTAATAAGTGTTCCGGATCTAAACGTTGCTCTTCCACTTTTTATGCCACCCTTTATTCAGACTCGTCTAATAATTGATTAACACCTAATACATTCACACGTTGCGAATCGACTGGTCCGATTTTAAGTCCTGTGATATTTTGTTTGATTATAGCACGGACTTGGGTATTTTTCATATTTCTGGCAGCAGCAATCCGCTCAACTTGGGTCATTGCCGCTTCAATTGAGATTTCAGGATCCACACCACTTGCGGAAGCTGTGACTAAATCAATCGGAACTTCTGTTGTATCAGCCTTTTGCACACGCTCTTCAACTCGCGATTGTTGTTCCTTTGAAACAGGTGATAATTGGCTAGCTGGTTCTGAACGTCCATGTAGGTATTTTGCTTCTTTAAAGGGTTGTCCAATTAATTTTGAACCTTTGATAACCATTTTGTCGTCCTTTTGTTCTTTGACTAGACTACCATTTGCTTGTGTTGGAAACAGCACTTGACCAACCGCCGTAACAGCCGCTGTGTAGATTACACCACAGATAATGGTAAATAGTAATAGACTTTTTAGTGAAGCAATCATTATTTTTTTCATGTGTCTTTTCTCCTATCTTTTATTGAAAGGTTAATCCTTTAATTCAAAATCAAAGTCAAAATGATATCGATCAACTTGATAGCGATAAATGGAGCAATGACACCGCCTAGTCCATAGACAAGTAAATTGTGACTTAGGATTTTACTAGCCGGTTTTTCTTTATAAGAAACACCTTTTAAGGCTAATGGGATCAACGCTACAATAATGAAAGCATTGTATATGATAGCGGATAAGATAGCGGTCGTCGGACTAGTTAGTTTCATAATATTTAACGCATCTAATGATGGATAGATGCTAAAGAATAAAACTGGAATAATCGCAAAATATTTTGCAATATCATTAGCGATACTAAAAGTCGTCAAAGCACCACGCGTCATCAGTAACTGTTTGCCAATTTTGACGATACTGATTAATTTCGTTGGGCTGGAATCTAGATCGATCATATTCCCCGCTTCTTTGGCTGCTTGTGTCCCTGTATTCATCGCTACTGCAACATCTGCTTGAGCTAATGCCGGAGCATCATTGGTCCCATCGCCCGTCATGGCAACCAAATGACCTTTTTCCTGATAATCACGAATCAAGCTCATTTTATTTTCTGGTGTTGCTTCTGCCAAGAAATCATCGACACCTGCTTCGGCAGCAATTGCCGCGGCGGTCATTGGATTATCCCCTGTGATCATGATTGTTTTAATGCCCATTTTACGCATATCTTCAAACTTTTCTTTGACCCCATTTTTTACGATATCTTTTAAGTAGATTACGCCAAATACTTGATTATTTTTAACCACAACTAGTGGGGTTCCACCTTCGTTGGCTACACGCTGAACGATCGCATCGCATTCTTCTGGATAAACATTTCCTTTAGCTTCAACATATTGTTTCATTGTATCAGCAGCGCCTTTACGAATTTCATCGCCTTGATAGTTGATCCCGCTCATTCGGGTTTTTGCTGTAAATTCAATAAACTCAACGTCAACATGATTTAATTCACGACCGCGAATATCAAATTTTTCTTTCGCTAAAATAACGATACTGCGTCCTTCAGCGGTTTCATCTGCTAATGATGATAGTTGCGCTGCATCAGCCAAGTCAAACTCACTGACTCCTGTTACCGGAATAAATTCACTTGCTCGGCGATTCCCTAACGTGATGGTTCCAGTTTTATCTAGTAATAAAATATCCACATCACCAGCGGCTTCAATTGCACGTCCACTCATGGCAATAACATTTTCTTTATTTAAGCGACTCATGCCGGCAATCCCGATCGATGAAACCAATGCGCCGATCGTCGTTGGTGCCAAACAAACTAGTAAAGCAATGATCGTCGTTAACGCTAGGGCTGAACCATTGCCTACAAGTTCACTTGAGAATTTTGTAAAAGGCAATAAGGTAGCTGAAACGACTAAGAAAATAATCGTCAACATAATCAAAATAATTTGCAGTCCAATTTCGTTCGGTGTTTTTTTACGTTCTGTCCCTTCCACCATCGAAATCATTTTATCTAAGAACGATTCTCCATTTTCAGCGGTCACTTTGATCACCAAATAGTCAGAGACAACCGTTGTACCACCTGTAACAGCACTACGATCACCGCCAGATTCTCGAATTACTGGTGCAGATTCTCCTGTGATGGCACTTTCGTCCACCGAAGCTGCACCATCGACCACGTCTCCATCCATGGGAATTTGTTCATTGACCGCTACATAAACAAGGTCACCCTTTTTTAATTCTGAGGACTGGATTTCAGTAAATTTTTTTAGTGCTGCATCTTCTAGTGAAGCGGCTTTATGAGCAATAACTTCTTTTTTAGCTTGTTTTAAACTCTCTGCTTGTGCTTTCCCCCGACCTTCCGCAATCGCTTCAGCAAAGTTAGCAAATAAAATCGTCAGCCACAAAATAACGGCGATAGCTAAAATAAAGAATGGTTCGGCATCTGTATACCCTGCAAAGGTTAAAAAGTATAGAATCGTAGTCAAAATTGCGCCCAAATAAACGACCAACATGACTGAATTTTTTAATTGAATGGTTGGTGCAAGTTTTTTAAAGGATGATCGAAAAGCATCGATATAAACATGACGTTTGCTTTGTGTATTTTTCACTTGTTTCCCCTTCTTTACCTTATTTTGTCATAAAGTGTTCAGCGATCGGTCCTAATGCCATAGACGGCAAGAAGCTTAGAGCCCCAATCACTAAGATCACAATGATCAACATGGTGACAAATGTTGCATTTGTCGTTGAAAGTGTCCCTGATCCAGTTGCAACGATTTTCTTTTTCCCTAAATTGGAAGCTAGATAAATCACCGCTAACATCGGAATAAAACGAGAAAGAATCATGATCAGTCCACCTAATATGTTTAAAAATGTCGTATCTGTCGTCAAGCCTGCAAACGCACTACCGTTGTTATTGGCTAGTGATGAAAATGCATAAAGAATTTCAGAAAAACCATGCGGTCCTTGATTGTTCAGCCAAGACATTGCTTGCGGATTTAAAATAAACAACATCGTTCCGATCAATGTCAGTAATAACGGCGTTAAAATCACTAAACACGCCATTTTCATATCAAAAGGCTCGATTTTCTTCCCTAAGTATTCGGGTGTTCTTCCTACTAATAGGCCAGCAATAAAAATCGCCAGTAAGATGAATACGATCATGCCATAAAGCCCACTACCGGCACCACCAAAGATGATTTCTCCCAACTGCATTAAAAACATTGGAATCAAACCGCCAAGCGGCGTAAAACTATCTAACATGGCATTGATAGATCCATTAGAAGCGGCTGTCGTACTAACAGCCCAAAGACTAGACCAACCAATACCAAAACGTGTTTCTTTGCCTTCCATGTTCATTTGACCAATCACATGAGCAAATTGCGGTCCGTAGTATTCGCTCAAGGTCACACCAATTAAAGCAGCAATCAAAAAGCCTAGAGAAACGATCATGATCGTTCTACCTTGTTTCCAATCTTTCACAAACAGTCCAAACGCTACGATTAAAGCCGCTGGGATCAAAAGAATCGCAGTGTTTTCGATAAAGTTGCTGACTAAGTTAGGATTTTCAAAAGGGTGAGCTGAGTTAGCACCAAAATAGCCACCGCCATTTGTCCCTAATTGTTTGATCGCCACTTGACTGGCAACCGTTCCTAAAGGTAAAAAGATTTTTTCCCCCAGTTCTAAACTTGTAGTTTCAACAGAACCTGCAAATGTTTGAACCACACCTTGAGAAATCAAGATCAGAGAAATGACAAAAGAAAGCGGGATCAACACGTACAAAATAATTTTTGTTAAATCTTGCCAAAAATTTCCAATATGTTTTGTTGTTCGACTTGTAAAACCACGAAGTAAAACAAATAAGACAGCAATTCCAACACCTGCTGAAACAAAGTTTTGCACAGTTAAGCCAAATGCTTGAGTAAAGGGTGATAAAGTATCTTCCCCAGCATAAGCTTGCCAGTTTGTATTTGTAATAAAACTTGCCGCCGTGTTAAACGCCAATGAAAGACTGGTTCCAGGTAGTTGTTCTGGATTCAACGGCAGAACTCCTTGACCCAAAAGCATCGCCATTAAGAATATCAATGAAAAGAAACTAAAGAATATGACACTCAAAGCATATTGTTTAGCGGTCATTTCTTTTTGAGCTGGCGTTCCTAAAAACGAATAGATTTTTGTTTCAAGTGGACCAATGATTTTGGTCAAAAACGTTCTTTGATTCGTCATTACTTTATGAATATAAAAACCTAATGGAACAGCTAACCCTATCAAAACGATAAAAAAGATTGCTTGTTGGATAAAAATTGCACTCACTGTTGATCCCCCCAAAATAGTTGGTAAAATAAATAAATAAGCAGTAATCCTGCGATAATACCAGAAATAATCGTCATGAATATTCCTCTCCTTCATTTGATAAAATAAGAATATCAAATTTTATATAAAGATAGTGTTAAAGTTGAGGGTGGGTCTTTATACTATCTTTACATAAAGAAGCGCTTTCTTTTTGGTGTATAAATACCAAAAAAAAATGAATTTCCTACCAACTTTGCGTATTTTATTTTGTCGCCTATCAAACAGTCTTGCGGCTGAATGGAGGTGTCCTCTTTATGTTCTTAGCGTTTATCTGTCCGCTACTTGTTGGGATTTTACTCTCACTATTTGAGTATTGGTTAAATAACCACTACAAGAAGTAGCAGAAATAAGGCGACATTAGCCAAAAAAGCCCCTGGAGACCACCATCTCCAGGGGCTTACTCTTTATGTTCTTTCTTAGCAAAACTATTATACCATGAGCTAATCTTCAATATCAAGAACAAAAAAGTATTTCTTACAATATTTTTTCAATATCTCCAGCAATTTTCTCAGGTTCAACAGTCGGTGCAAAACGTTTCACAACATTGCCTTCACGATCCACTAAAAATTTAGTAAAGTTCCACTTGATCGCGCCACCTAAAATCCCACCTTTTTTCCCCTTCAAAAAATCATATAACGGATCAACATTTTCTCCGTTGACATCAATTTTACCAAACGTTTGAAAAGTCGTTTGATACGTCAGTTGACAAAAGTCACTGATTTCTTGGTTTGTTCCCGGTGCTTGATGACCAAATTGATTACAAGGAAAGTCTAAGATCTCTAACCCTTGCTCACGATATTTTTTATATAGCTCTTCCAATCCCTCATATTGAGGTGTAAATCCACAACCAGTCGCTGTATTCACAATCAAAAGTACTTTTCCTCGATACTGTTCTAGTGATGTAGTTTCACCATTTGTCGTTTTTACTTGATAGTCATAAATACTCATTTTATTTCGTCCTCTCTTGTTGCTTGCTTTATTAAATACTAGCTAGTAGAAATTTTTACGTCAAGGAAACAAGCTTCCATTCAGTCAAGAATCGGTTTTAATTCCAATAACGCGATGCCATTCGTATCAAGCGTCACATAATAATTGAAGCTATTGTCGATTTGAGTATCAAAAACTTTGATTTTAGGACGAGTATTGTCCACAATATATTCTTGCGCTTCTAAATCAAGTGTCCCGGCGTTACTAAACTCTTCATAGGTGTAAAACAATGCACCATTATGGCGATTAAAATCAATTTGCTTGACCTGATAATTCGCTGATTTTATGGCGGTTAATTCAATTTCAAACGTCACTGCCTGACTTTTAAGAAAGGCTTCTTCCGAAGACAAATGAGGATCAAAATAATTCGTATTAAACAACAACAGTTGGTATTGCCCCTCTTCATAGGTCAATATATATTCTTCCCCTTGAGCCAAAACTCCTCCCTGCATTCTTCTTGCTAGCCATAAACAAAAATAAGCTGGGCGTTTGCCGCTATAATAGTGAAACAATTCCAAGCCATCATTTTTTAATGGTCGCTCTTGTGTTTCTTGCTCATATAATTCAATATTCAACCAAAATCCGAACCCTTCTACCAACGTGTCCAAGATTAAAAGATCTTTTAAAATAATCGCACCTCTAAAAAATGTCCCATTACTATTTCTAGTCATCCCAGTTAACGTGTTCCATTCAGTAAGGTATAGCGGTAACTTGATTTCGTATTCTTTTAGAATATGCTTGATATCCATAGTTTTATTCAATACATATTGATGATAGTTCTTCAAATCAGGAAATGTGCTGTCTAAATTTTGAAACACGTAATTCGGTTCGGCTGAAAATGAGAGAAAATCGCAAGCTGTCGCGATTGTTTTGCAAAAAAATTCTGTCAGCTTCTGATCTTTTTTCTCAAAGAACGGATCAGGCAAAGGAATCTCAGCCCCAATTTCGATTTTTGGTGAAATAGTAGCCAGCATTTGTTTTATTTCTAAGAATTCTGGATAGTATTCTACAAGATTTTCTCCTTTAAACAAACAATTGATTTTCCATTGTCCAATTGATCTTATGCCAAAATTATTTTGGATATACTGGAAAAACTTAGGATAAAGTGCTTTGACTCCCACACTAAATTGTTTGAATTCTACAAGGGACAATTGATAAAAAATAGCGATATCTGCTTCTTCTAAAAAGGTCAAAATATAATCCCAATTTTCAAATGCAGGAAAAGAGTTCATAGAAGCTTCTTGATGAACCTGAACAGATAAAGGAATTTGTCTAAATAAACGCTGAATACTAATGTACTTGATGTCCATTTGCTTTTTTAACTCTAAAATTTCTGTTTGAATTTTTTTTGAGCCCAAAGCTTCCCATGACCCAATATGAATAATGATTTCTTTTTTCTGATAGTTGGTTGCTTGCTTTTCTGTTGTGATATGCAATTGCTTTGTTTTTAAGGATAATTCTGACGGCCTTACATCATCTGTCGCCGTTTGGATATAGCTATATAATGGGATCAAGATTTCCTTCACCTGAAGTTCAGGTGTTTGGATTTTCTGATTGTTTTTTTTCGGTGTACGAGATTCTGGTAAATGGGCTGAGCGGTAATTAGTTGGTGAATCATTAAATATTTTTTTGAAATGTTCACGGTACGTTTTACTATTGCTAAATCCATTATCCAACGCAATTTGCTCAATACTTTTTTTCGTATAAAGTAATTCTGATAAGCTATGCTTCACACAAATCGTCCGCACATAATGAGAAAAATATTCCCCAGTTTCCTTTTTAAAAAACTTAGATAGAGCGGACTCTGACATAAAGAAATGATCTGCGACATCAGATAATAAAATACCATTTTGATAATGTTCTTCAATATATTCTAGAATTTCTCTAAGTTTTTGATTATCGGAAGGATGATAGTCTAAGACTTCTTCTTTTTGAAAATGATGGACAAGTGACAAAATAATTTGTGTCAAATATAACGTTATTTTCAACCGTTTCGATGGATCATCACTAAGCTCAACCAAGCATAGTTCAGCAACTTGTCTTCTTAATGAAGCGATCGCATGCATTTTGCCATGCTCTTTTTGTTTTGGCTGACATTCAAAGTGCGTATAAAAAAAGGCTGGAAATTGAGTTGCGAAAAAAAGATTGTTCATACCCAGCTCTAAGTATGAACAAGCAGCAACTGCAGTAGTTGCTAAAACAAATTGATCACCAGTATTTACTAAAAATAACTCGCCAGCTTCTATTTGATTCGTTGTTTCAGCTATCGTTATGAGCATCGATCCTTTTAACACAACTAAAATGGTTGTTTCTTTACAAAAAACATGCTTTTCCTTATCTAATTGTTGATAATTGATCTGATAATTTTCATTTACAATCATTTTTAATCCTCTACTTTCTATCTCTTTCCTATTATACCATCTAAATCAGAAAATAACGTTCGTTTCTAGTGTCATTTATTTCCTGCTTTTGTTTTTTAAAAGAACTCTCTGAAATTAGGAAATTCCTGGCATTGTGAAGTTTTTAATTAAGCATAGAATATGAATTGTATTTGAAAGGAGCAGTTTAAATGAACGATCTACAGACACAACTATTTACAAAGCTTCAACAAAAAGAAGCAGATATGATCGCAATCCGTCGCCATTTTCATGAGAATCCAGAATTATCGTTTCATGAAACGAAAACGGCACAATATATTGCTGATTTTTATGCTGGAAAGGATTGTACTGTTCAAACGAATATTGGCGGCGGTCATGGACTTTTAGTCGATATTCATGGGGGAAAGGTGGGACCAAGCTTGGCAATCCGAGCAGATTTCGACGCTTTGCCAATCCAAGAAGATACAGGTCTGCCCTTTTCATCCAAAACAGCTGGTGTGATGCATGCTTGCGGACACGATGGGCACACAGCTTACATGATGATTTTAGCGGATTCATTGATTGAATTGAAAGAACAGCTAACAGGAACGATTCGTGTGATTCATCAACCTGCCGAAGAAGTACCACCTGGTGGTGCTAAAGGGATGATCGAAGCTGGTTGTTTAGACGGTATCGATCATGTGCTGGGAATCCACGTTATGAGTATGATGCCACTTGGCGATGTACTTTACCATCCAGGATCGGTTCATACTGGTCGGGCAACGTTTAAAGTCATCATGCAAGGAAAAGGTGGTCATGGTTCAACTCCTCAAGACGCCAATGATACGATCGTTGCAGCTTCTCAATTTGTAACAGCTGTTCAAACGATCGTCAGCCGTAGAATCGATCCATTTGATACTGCAACCGTTACAATCGGTTCTTTTGATGGTAAAGGTTCAGCTAACGTGATCAAAGATTCTGTTACGCTTGAAGGTGATGTACGGATCATGAAAGAAGAAACTCGAGCAATCGTTGAAAAAGAATTCAAACAAATTTTAGATGGAATCTGCCGGACCTTTGGTATCAGCTATGAACTTGATTATGCCAATGATTATCCTGTTTGTGTCAACGATCCAAAAACCACTGAAATGGTCGCAGCAGCCTTGAACAAAGCACAAATCCCAGAAGTGAAACAACTAATCGAGTGTGGACCACAAACTCCTTCTGAAGATTTTGCTTATTATGCCAAAGAGCGTCCAAGTTGTTTCTTTTTCGTTGGCGCACACAAAGAAGGAACACCAATGTATCCACATCATCATCCAAAATTTTATATAGATGAAGACTGTCTATTGATTGCTGCAAAATCAATGGGCGCAGCTGTCTTACATTATTTATCTGAAGGAGTTTAATCATGAAAGCAACAACACATACAGTAGATACTGCAGCATACAAAGGGACAAATAAATTACTGATTGGAATCGTATTAAGCGTATTGACCTATTGGCTATTTGCCCAATCTTTACTAAATATGGCGCCAGCCGTACAAAGTGACTTAGGGGTTTCTTCTGGTGTTTTAAACATAGGAATTTCCATGACTGGTTTATTCTCAGGTATCTTTATCGTCGTAGCTGGCGGATTAGCTGATAAGCTAGGACGAATGAAATTAACTTATATCGGCCTTATTTTAAGCGTTATCGGTTCAGCAGCTTTAGTGGTTGCACACGGACCTGTTTTATTTATCGGTGGCCGAATTTTACAAGGGCTATCCGCTGCTTGTATCATGCCAGCAACAATGGCCTTAGTTAAAACCTATTATGAAGGCAAAGATCGTCAACGAGCTTTAAGTTATTGGTCGATCGGTTCTTGGGGGGGTTCAGGTTTATGCTCATTTTTTGGCGGAGCTATTGCAAGTTCATTAGGCTGGCGCTACGTTTTTATTTTTTCAATTATCGTTTCAATTTGTAGTGCATTATTGATTTTTGGCACCCCGGAAAGTAAAGTCGTTAATGATAGTAATAGTAAATTTGACTCAATTGGTTTGCTATTATTTATCGTTTCAATGGTAGCTTTAAATGTTGTCGTTTCTAAAGGCTCTGAGTTAGGTTGGACAAGTCCAATTGTACTTATTTTAGCTGTAATCGTCATTATAGGGTTGATTGCCTTTTATAAAGTAGAACAAACAATCGATAATAGTTTTGTTGAATTTTCTCTATTTGAAAATCGCGGCTATCTTGGTGCAACCATTTCCAATTTCTTATTGAATGCAGTCGCTGGTACATTGATCGTGATCAATACCTATGTTCAACAAGGTCGCGGTCTTTCTTCTGCCAAAACTGGGATGTTATCAATTGGTTACTTGTGTTTGGTTTTGATCACGATTCGGATCGGGGAAAAATTATTACAAACTATCGGAGCGAAAAAACCCATGCTATGGGGAACCATTCTTTCTGGTACTGGTGTAGGCTTGATGGCTTTAACAATGGTTACTGGAACTGTCTATTTTATTTTAGTTTTTATCGGTTACAGCCTATTTGGAATGGGTCTAGGAATGTACGCTACTCCCTCTACAGATACAGCGATTTCTAGTGTTCCAAATGAAAAAGCAGGTGTTGCTTCCGGTATTTATAAAATGGCCAGTTCACTTGGCGGTGCCTTAGGCGTAGCCATTTCTGCAGCAGTTTATAACGGCTTTAGTGCTGGTGGGAATTACACACAAGGTGCTACATTTGGCTTACTGACAAATATTCTTTTCTGCGTTTTAGCTTTAGGTTCCATCCTATTTATCATTCCAAAGGAAAAACAAGTATAAGGAGAGAAATCAACCATGAATAATCAAGAAGCATTACAATTATTAAAAGAAGTCGTACAAATCAAAAGTATTTTAGGAGACGAAAAATTAGTTGCGGATAAATTACAAACTCTTTTTGAAAAACACGATATTCCTTGTGAACAAGTAGAGTATAGCGCTGGACGCAATCAATTAGTTGCCACTTTAAAAGGCAATGAAGCAGGTCCAGTTCTAGGATTTTCTGGCCATATGGATGTCGTTCCTGTCGGTGAGATTCCTTGGGATGAAGATCCTTTTAGTGCATTTGAAAAAGATGGCTTACTGTACGGTCGTGGAACCTGTGATATGAAATCAGGTCTGATCGCAGCCGTCGTTGCCATGATTCGTTTAAAAGAAGCTGGCTCAAATTTTAAAGGTACAGTAAAACTTTTAGCAACCATCGGGGAAGAAACAAGTGCCATCGGTTCCGGTCAATTAGTTGATCAAGGATACGCAGATGATCTTGACGCATTAGTGATTGGTGAACCGACAAATGTGGAAATCGGTGTTGCACACAAAGGTGCTTTATGGCCTCGCATCACAACGTATGGCAAAACAGCACATGGTTCAATGCCAGATCAAGGAGTAAATGCGATTGAACATATGTTGCTTGTTTTAAATGCCTTTAAAGAAACCTTCGATTTTTCTCAATCAGTAGACGAACTGGTCGGTGCCTCAACATCTAGTCTTGATATTATCAATGGCGGCAATGGAACCAATGTTGTGCCCGACAAATGCACTGTAGAAATCGATATTCGTACCATCAAAGCTCAAAATCACACTGAATTAAAACAACAATTTAAAGCGATGCTGGATAAATTAACAGCAACTGTTCCTAATTTTAAAGCAGAGATTGAATTCATTAATGACTTACCTTCTATGAAAACAGAACTTGATGATCCTTTCACTGTCTTAACACAAAAAGTCGTTTCAGACGTTATAGGTGAAACCGCCAATACCTTTGGCATGACTGGTTATACAGATGGTTCACAATTTGAACGTGTGAAAAAAGAATTTCCTATTTTAATTCTTGGTCCTGGTGAAACAAAATACGCTCATCAACCCAATGAATTTGTTTCTATCAATGATTTTTACCAAATGATCACAATCAATGAAGAAATTGCGAAAACATTTTTGAACTAGATAGCAGAAAAAAGACGAGAATTTTCATCTCGTCTTTTTTCTTTCTCTCTCTAACCTTAAAGCTCAAACAACTTTTTCGTCAACCGTTCTAATTCTCCTGTTGCAGGAAATTGTGACACTTTAATGTTTAAACAGCCTTCGATTGGAATCAACATAACATGATTGTAAATAATGACATCAATTCCTTCTTTTTTTATATACTCTTCATTAATTTTTTCATTAAATACCCAAACAATATCAAAATTCCCCGGTATACGTTTCTTCAAAAGAGCAATCAAATGCTGAACATAACAGGCTTCTCCAGAAATACTCAATAGGATTTTTTTATTATTTTCAATTGTCGTATCAATCAAATAAGAACTAAAAAGTAAACTCAAATTGGTTGCGATATCTTCTGGATAGACCAGTGGTGCATCATGTGCTAATCTGACTTGTTTTAATTTAGTTAAACAAGCGTGGTAAATTTCAGGAAATTCTGTCTGCGCATATTGATTCAGCTCCCAAGAATTCCGTTGAAATAGCGGTGTGACTCTTGATAGTAAGCTAAGATTTTCCAAAAATGAATTCACACAATGATACATCTCTTTGCTTTTGAACGGATCAAGAGGAAGACTATCTTTAAAATCAAAAATGCTATTATACTTATTTTCATATGAATGTTTACGAGTCAGGTTGATTGAATAAATTTCCCCTTCTGGAGGCAAATAAATCACACTAGCCAATGTTACAACATAAGCATAAATATGTTCTTCGTAAGGTAAATTTTCAATGGCAAAATACTTTTTCATTAACTGATCATAAATTTCAGAAAATACATCAAAGCGCTCAGTCATTGGGTATTTTTGTTTTACATTTGGTCTAGGTGGGATAAATAAATGCTTCGTGACTCTTTGCAGAATAACATGATGCCACAATTTTGCCCGATTAGCATCTAATGTTAAAACCTGTTGATATTTAGTCAAGAAAGACTCTTGGAATTCGTAATAAAACTTTTGGATTGTTTTATCTAAATGAACATCCTCTTCCCGCCACCCACGTTGGCTCGTATAATCAAAGTATAAATACCTGATGTTGGCTTCTTCACCGATCAACGCTAAAAAAGGAGACAACTGCAGTGTCAGATTATAGCGTTCCAACACTTCCGTCAAATTCGGCAAGTAACGTCTTAGCGTTCGTTCTGACAACCAAATCCGTTCACACCATGTTTCGATCGAATATTCTTCACCATCCAAAAGAGCACTGAGCAACGTAAAAAGCGGTTGCTGATCAATAATGTCTGATAAAATTTCTTCGATCGTATAGGTGCTATCCCGGTTAAAAATAATTGTTTCTTTTTTTACTTGCACAAACCCATCTATTTCAGGGCTATATTCCTGTAGTAAAGCTAAGTCACTCTTCAAAGTTTTCTTCGTCACACCCAAGTTAGCAGCCACATCTTCCATTGTCAGTAGATCAGAGGTATCCGCTAAAAAATAAATCAAATGAATCAACCGGATCGCTTTTTTATCTGTGACTAAATCCATATACAACTTACGCATGTTTTGGCCCCCTCGGATGTGTCTTCATTCTGTTACACTCGTTTGTAATAGTATAACATGAGTACTTTTAAAACACGCTAAAAGTGATTAACAAGCCTTTATAAAAGCGGAGCAAACAGTCCACAAATTTTCCCTTTGATTTTTTTCCAAGTGCTTCTTTGGGCTAATTCCCGAATCGTGATTTGTTTTGAGTTGTCTCGGTCCCTTTTAAATGCTTCAGATAACCTATGAATTGCTTGGCCATTATATAAAATAGCCGATACTTCATGATTGATATCAAAACTACGGATATCAAAATTAGTCGAGCCAATTGTCGCGACTTCTTCATCGATAATCATTACTTTACAATGTAAAAAAGCTGTATCATCATATTTATACACATCAATTCCTGCACTAACTAGTGTCTCAAGGTAAAAATCATTACCATAATAAGATAATTTCCGGTCGCCTTTGCCTGGAATGATTACTTCAACCTTGACGCCATTACGGGCAACTCTTCTTAATAACGCCAGCATTTCATCATCTGGAACTAAGTACGGACTGGCAATAGAGACTTTTCCCTTTGCGGAGTCGATCAAGTTAAACAACACATCCCGAACCACTCGCTCTTGATCATACGGTCCGCCATAAATCACTTGCCCCTCGTCAGTTCCTGTACTACCCAACGGAAAATACGTCTCAGACATAAATTTACTAGCTGTCCCCGCACTGTTTTTCATATAGAGCCAATCATATAAAAAAGTTTCTTGTAGCTGTGTTACCAATGGACCAGTAATTTGTAAATGTGTGTCCCGCCAATGGGAAAACTTTGGAGTAATACCTAAATATTCATTTCCGATATTCAAGCCTCCTGTAAAACCAACCTTCCCATCAACAATGATCACTTTCCTATGATTACGCCAGTTTGCTCGGGAAAGATGATAAAACGAATGGATCGGGTTAAAAATTTCCACCTCGATTTGTACCGCTCTTAATGACTCAAGGTACGCATCTGACAGCTTTACAGAACCTAAGCCATCTACACCAAAACGAACGTTTACCCCTTCCTTCGCTTTTTTTATCAAAATTTTTCTAAGTCGATCTGCTAACTCATCTTCTTTGATGATGAAATAAAACAAGTGGATATGATGTTCCGCTTCATTCAACTTCTTAAAAATCGCAGCGAACGTCTCTTCACCATCTGTGAGCACTTCAAACTGATTCCCTCCCAACACAGATTTCTTAGCCAAACGCTCATTTCTTTCTTCTAACAAACTTGCTGATTCTAATCGTTGATTGCTATTGATACTTTGAACATAATGAACCAACATTTCTTGTTCTTTCTGCTGGATGGCATTGCTTTTTAAGTTTGATCGCCCGAAGAACAAATAGATAAATGAACCAATGATAGGCAGAAAATACAACGTAAGCACCCAAGCAACTTTTACACTGGTTACATCGTTCTTTTTAAATACAATGTACATACTTAACACAATCGACAGCACTTCAAACAAGGTTAAAATTCCCCAAATGAATTGAGGTAAAAAAATGAAAAGAATGCCTATTGTGAAAATGAAAACAAATAAAACAATGCTAAATCGACGAAATAATGGATTCATGATTTTCTCCTTTTAAATAACAATAGTTTTTAATTCGAAACCTACTATAAATTTTACTTTATCTTGAGAGACAGCTTATTTATTCATAATAATAGCGGATAAAAAAACAAGAATACAGGCATTTTTTTCACTTTTTTGGAAAACATTGTCACTTTTTATTCAGTATATCGTCTAATCCCTTGTCCTACTTGATTTCTACTTAAAATAAAATGATCAAATGACAAAAAAGTTCTGTTTTGCACTTTTTTTGCCATTCATTTCTCCCCCTCACTCATGGTAAGTTTGTGATGTAGAAAACAAAGGAAATGGAATGAGTGAAGATTTTCTATTATCTTTCCTATTTTCCTGTCAGAGCTTAACGAGCCCGATTCGCTTTTGCTTTGAAACATGCCAAGAAATACAACGAAGTGATGAGTTGATATTGATTGCTCCTGCGATTACTCGTCGCACGAAAAGACTTGGTACAAGATGACTGAAAGGAACGTTGCTTCCTTCTGTTATTAAGATGTTGAAAAGTACAAGGTGCAGCGTAGCGGAACGTTGTTACCGTATGTTATCTAGCTTCACGGCCTAGCTCTTCGGGAAAAAGATAAAAGTTGAATGAGGTAAAAAGCACCTCAGTCATCTTTTATCTTTTTCCTGTCAGAGCTGAATGAGGCCGCTTCGCTTTTGCTTTGAAACACAGCGAATGAAATGAACTGATGTTGAAAAGTACAAGGTGCAGCGCAGCGGAACGTTGTTACCTTTACTATAAGGAGGTTTAGAAATGAAAATCGAGCAGTACTTTTCTTACGGATATCTTTTTGAAGCTAAGCTTTTGAATGCACATGGCGAAACGATTGCAAAGCAATTCGTTTCAATGGAACCAAATGAAGAGCTTGCCATGGAAAAAATAATTGCTCATATTTCTTTGTTACAGGATTTCAAATTACATCGAATCAAATTGATCGATGAAGTTTGGATGGTCGCAGAATAATGTTTTTAAATAAGAAAGGATGTTTTAAATGAATAAGCAAAGATTGATTGATACCTTTACAGAGTTGGTAGAAGTAGATTCTGTTTCTGGAAAGGAAGGTGCATTTGTCCAGTTGTTAAGTCAGAAACTTTCTACACTTGGTTTAGTCGTGATAGAAGATGATTCAATGACAACGACCAAACTGGGCTCAAATAATTTGATTGCTAAACACAAAGGAAACTTGGATAAACAACCGATTTTCTTTTCTTGCCATGTAGATACGGTCGAACCAGGTGAAGGGATCAAGGTCATTGAAAAAAATGGTGTTCTCTATTCTAAGGGTGAAACGATTTTAGCCGCCGACAATAAAGCTGGTATCGCTATTCTTTTAGAAATGATAGAAACCATCAATGAACATAAAATTGAAACAGGACCGATAGAATTTGTCTTTTCACCTGGTGAAGAAATTGGGTTGATTGGAGCCGCAGCCTTGGATATGTCTTTGATCGATTCAGCATTTGGTTATGTTCTTGATAACTCTGGTGCTGTAGGAAACGGGATCGTTGCCAGTCCTTTCTTATATATGTTTGACATTGAAGTAACCGGGAAAGCTGCTCATGCTGGTCTAGAACCAGAAAAAGGCATCTCAGCATTTACGATCGCGCAAAACGCGCTTGAAACCACCCCTTTCGGTCGCTTGGATGAGCACACAACAGCAAACATCGGAAAAATCAACGGTGGTGCAGGAATCAATGTTGTAATGGAACACTTGATGATTCAAGGTGAAGTCCGTTCGATCTCAGATGAAAAAGCCCGTGATTTCCTTACTACTTTAGAAGAAGCGTTTAACAATGCTACTTCCCAATATGGTGGAACCTTCACTCTTTCAGTCGACCAAAAGGCAACTGGTTTTCATCTAGCTGATGATTCTGATCCCGTTAAAATCGCAAAAACCGCGACAGCTAAAATTGGTCGGACCTTTACACCTGAAATCAGCGGCGGCGGCAGTGATGCGAATATTTTTAACGCTCATGGCAAGCCTACTTTAAATCTCTCAATTGGATATGAAGAAATTCACACGGTCAACGAATATATTCCAGTTGCAGAAATGCTGAAAACCGTCGAATTAGCTTTAGCGATCGTTGCTGAAATGCCAAATGCCGCCACTTCAAATGGGTCAGTAAAATGACGGCGTTACGTAAAGGTCAAAATATCGCATTGATCATTCTTGCTGTTTTACTACTAAGTATTGCAATCAATATGTTTTTAGGTCCTCATCATATTGCAGCAGGCGGAGTGAGTGGATTAGGTATTTTGGCAGAAGCCGCTTTTTCGATCGATCGGTCAGTCGTTGTTTTAGTCTTAAATTGTTTGATGTTGCTTTTAACGATTATTTTCTTAGGGAAAAAAGTGTTTTTGAATACTTTGATTGGCAGTCTACTTTTCCCCTTATTTTTAGCCGTTGTCCCTGAGATTATGATCACATCAGATCGCTTACTTTCCGTTCTTTTCGGTAGTGCGATTTTTGGGATTGGTGTTGCCATTCTCTATAAAATCGGTGCCTCAAGTGGTGGTACCACGATTCCCCCGCTGATTTTACAAAAGTATTGGCATATCAACACTTCGACTGGTCTACTGGTAACAGATGCATTTATCGTTTTACTAAATGTGTTCATTTTTGGGGTTGAGTCATTTCTGTTTGCGATATTATCGATTATCGTGACTTCCGTTGTGATGACCTATATCGAAACTGGGGTCAAACGAAGAAAATCTATTTTGATTTTTAGCCAGGATAAAACCACTGAAATAAAAGACGAATTACTGCAAACCGTTAATCGTGGTATCACATTATTCAACGTTACTGGTGGCAAAACACAACAGGAAAACCAGATGTTGATGATCGTCAGCTCAAATAGTGAGTATCCTGCAGTTATGCGCATCATCGATAGCATCGATCCAACATCATTTGTCATTGTTTCAAATGTTGCAGAGGTTCACGGCTTAGGGTTTACTTATCATCCTATTCAATAAAAAATAGCATATTAGAAAAAGGAGAGCAAAAATTATGAATTCTGTGTTAGCTTTTACGATTATTATGTTGGTCTGGACAGTCAGTGATTATATTTCTAAAAAAACAAAATCGTTACTGTCGACCTTGCTGATCGCCTCATTAATCTTTTTAATTGGCTTTAAAACAAACTTGTTTCCAGAAGATTTATTGCCGAGTTCTTCACTATTAGCCTTAGGAACAACTGTGGTTGGCTTTATTTTAGTCCATCTTGGTACAACGATCAGTTTAAAAGAATTTAAACAACAATGGCGGACTTTTTTAATTGGTGTCGCTGCTACATTAGGAATTGTCGCTGCTTTATTACTGGTTGGTCCATTATTTGAAGACCAAAGTTACGCCATTGCAGCAATCGGTGCTATTTCCGGCGGTACGATTTCGATCATTATGGTCCAAGATGCTGCTATCGCGGCTGGTCTATTGTCAGTAGCGGTTTTACCTGTTTTGATTTCAGCCTTTCAAGGTCTGATTGGTTTCCCTTTGACCTCACTGATTTTAAGAAAAGAAGCCAATCGCCTACATCAAGAATACCAAAAAAATCCAGATGCTTTTGCCGGAGCGGAGCAAGTAGAAGAAACAGAGCCAAAGAAAACCCGTTTACCAGAACTTTTCCATACAACTGCTGGAACATTGTTTGTGGTCGGGGTTACTGTTTTACTAGCAACACTCGTTAATAATTTAACAAACGGTATGATCAATACCTTTATTCTCTGCTTGTTATTCGGGATTGCGTTAAGAGAGTTGAACCTTTTCAAACCAAACATCTTGAATGGAATCGATGCTTATGGATTGATGATGTTAGCTATTTTGATTATTATTTTTGGTCCATTGGCCACCATTTCGATTCATGATTTGATTGAATTGATTTTACCTCTGACACTTTCGTTTTTAGTTGGGGTTACAGGAAATGTCCTGTTCGCTGCTATCGCTGGGAAGTTTCTTGGCTATAGTTTATCTATGTCGATTGCCATTGGTTTAACCTCGTTGTATGGCTTTCCAGGTACGATGATTTTAAGTCAAGAAGCAGCTAAAAGTATCAATGGAACACCTGAAGAAATCGCGTTGATCGAAGGTCAAATCTTGCCTAAAATGGTCATTGCAGGATTTTCCACAGTGACGATCACCTCCGTTTTCATTACTGGTATCTTAGTGAATTTAATCGGATAACATTAAATAAAAAGGAACCTGAAACATAACTTTTTGAGTTATGTTTCAGGCTCTTCTTTATTCATTTATTGATCAACCAGCTCTTTTAATTTCACTATTTCTTCCGTTCCCTCTTGCCAATCACTGGTAACTTTTTTATAACGATAGCGAATGATCACAGCCGCCATAACACCGATTGCCGTCAATACTATATTCAACCCAAAAATCAGTGATACATTTATTTTCTCCAACTGACCTGTAATATAAGGAATGATCATCACAGAAATTGAAGTAGCAATTGAATAATAACTGGTGATCCGCCCTTTTCCTTTAGAAAACAACTCCAACAACACAGCTAGCCCTAACTGCCAGATTCCACCTGCCGCAAACACACCAATCCCGATCGAACCGACTAAAAACATTGGCACACTAGGAAACAATGTCATACCAATCAATAAGAATAGAGAAATCAACGTACACCAAACAAGTAATAAGGTTGGTGCAACACCGCGTTTTACGATTAGCGAAGTTAAAAATACTGAGGCGAAAGAACCGATACTATACGCACTGACCAAAACTAAACTATTTGAGTGATTCATCAAATTCAATGATTCCGCAAAAGTAGGTACCCACAAAATAAAAATATTAAAGGTTGAAACACAAGTAAAACTAAATACCAGTAATGCTAATCCTTCTACTTTAAATAGCGGTTGTTTACTTTTAGCACTAGTTTCGTCTTCATTCACTATTTGTAGCGGCTCCGCCTGCACCTCTGCTCTTTCTGGAAAACTAAGCCTAGAAATATAGAGCAAATTAAGAAATAATCCCAACGCACATCCGATAAAAACTAGCCCGTAATAAATCCCATGATTCAACATAAATCTGGTTAACAACGGTAAAATAAATTGCCCTAAAGAAATAAAGGCTTTATTCAAGACACTAAGAGAGCTATTATCTTTTTCATTTGGATAAGCTTCCATCAAAGTTGGATAGGTACTCGTGTCTAAAAATGCATTGCTAAATCCAGCAAAGACAGCAAAGAAAAGTCCTTGCAAATAGTTCTGACTAATTAAGATCCCAATAAAGAAAATCAAATAACTGATGATCCCTAATTGAACCGTCTTCTTCCGTCCAAACTTATCTGAAAAATAGCCAGCAAAATACAAAATCAGTACCCGACCCAACCCGATACCACTGATAACTAATGTCACTTGCTGAACTGTTGCCTGCCAACTTTCCATCAAAGCATTAAGGTTTTGCGATAAAATAATCGCTGCCATCCCTTGAAAAATAAAATTTGTATATAAAGAACCAATCAAAGGGGTGTAATTTCTTTTTGTTGTTTCCATTGCCATTCTCCTAGCTGTTTAAATTGAAGTTTGCTCACTTTTTCACTATCTATAGTTTAAAAAGAAATCTCTATAATATCTAATGCTTTATTTTCATGTAATTAATAAATAAAATTTATTGATCTAGTTAGATACAAAGAATTATTTGCTCTAGTCAACATAATTATCCTATTATTACTTAGACCTGATATCAAGTCAACAGTTAATTTACCCAAAATAAAAAAACTGTAAACAATTGCTATACCCTAAATTCACAACAATAAACAATGCTTTTCGTTATTTATCATAATTCTGAACATGCCAAAGTCATTGAATTGATTCGTATTCTATACAAAAAAACCGAAAAGATGAAAATCTCTTTGGCTTTTCTGTATACTGTTAACTAAAATAGTTGATTGAAAGTATATCATAGAATTTCGGTTTCATTTACAATCCAGTCAAAATTTTCGTATTTTTCCATTTCGTTCTCTTGTGCTACTTCTTCTTTGATCTTTAATATTAGTGGCGAAGAATTATCCTCATTCAAATCTTCTAACTTTTTCCATATAACCCCATCTGAATCATTAAGCCCATCTGCCAGAACTTTAGGCAATGATTTTCTATGAGTAGTATCAGCCACAACATCATAAAATACCATGATATGATGAACAGTATGGGTAGAGTTTATTTCTTTAATAAAAGCATCATATACCCTAGGATTTGAATATACCTTTATACTATAACCAGTTTCTTCTAAAAATTCTCTACACAGTGTTTCCGTTAAACCTTCAAAATCTTCTTGGCTTCCTCCTGGAATATCGAATCTGTTTTTATATGGTCCTGCATTTTTCTTTATACACATTAGATAATTTTTTTTTTTGCTAACGCCATAAACACCAAAATGAGTACTAACACTACCACTATTGCTATTTTTCATAGTTTTCACCTATATTTCTAAATATATTTTCTTCTCTCAAAGATGAAATTAAGTATACACTAAAACCATCTAACTTAGCATATTTTTTTGAAATACTCTTATATGCTTGCTTATTTCTTTGTACAGTTAAATTTGCTACATCATGTATTAGTTTATTATTTTTAGGCTTTGAAATTTGAATTAGAGTGAAATTAACAGATATATTATTTTGGGATGATATTTCCATGCATGCTTCCCCTGTCGTTCCAGATCCAGCAAATATATCCAAAATTCGATCACCATCTTCTACAAAAATAGAAAAAAGCGATGTTAACAAATTCACGGGTTTGGGATAATTCGTCACTACCTGATTATTAAAAAGTTTATTTATGTGGTTCCTAGCACTAGCTTGATTACTGCCTATAAGATCTGTGAAACCATCTTCTCTGTAGTTTAGGGTATCTTCACAGTTTATCCAAGTTGAAATTTTCTTTTGTAAATATTTAAGTTTGCTTTTTGAATAACAGACAATATATTCATGATCACATGAAATATAATCCTCATGGGCATCAGAAAAATTTCTTCTTCTCCAAACAAATGTAGTTAAATAGTTAACCTTCCCGAAGATATTATCCAATATTTTTCTTACAGATACTAACTCATGATCATCTATTGAAAAGAGTATCACACCATTGTCATCTAAAAGATTATAACATTGCTTTACTCTAGAATAAATCATTTCTGTCCAGTCTACTTGATGCGACCAGCTATTTTTTTCTTGATCAAAAAATACTTCATCACCTGTATTGTATGGAGCATCTATATAAATAATTTTATAATTTTGTTGTAGTTGAGATAGAATTTGGCTATTTTCACCGATATATATACTATTTCGTCTATTTCTACCAATTGATTCATTGGAAACTTCGACCAATTTATCCATACTTATACTCACCTCTTAAATTTTTTAAACGTTTGTTCATATTTATTAAATTGTCCATCTTCTGATAAAATTAGCTTTTTACGTCTATTTACATCAAATATTAATGTTGAAAAAGTTTGTTCCCAATTATACGTATTCTCCCCTGGAAATGTAACTGAATATGTATCCACTTGGAATTCTAATTTATTTTTTTCAAAAAATAGTTTCATATTGTTATTTTCGAAAACGCTTAAATAACATTTTAAGACAAATTCTAATTCTTCACGCATTCCCTTATCAACAGCTTTCGAAAAGAATTCAGAAAAATCTTCATAAGAGAATCTTTTAAAAATATAATCTAAATCAACATATTTAATTAATTCAATATCTTTGAAATACATAACTGAATGAATATTGGTTTGATTAAAATATATTTCATTAACTAAATTTAATATATTCTCAAAGCTATCAATACTTTTTATTTTTTCTAGCTTTCCTTTCATTTTGATATTTATATCAACTTTAATCCTATTGTTTCCAATTCTCTTAACAAACGGTGGTAATGAGCTGTGTGTGATTAACTTATATATTATTTCATCTTTTTTTACTTTTTTTTCATCAGACCTTTCCAAGTATGTCTGTTTGTATCCAAGTTCATTTAATTGATAAGTTACTTCATGTATGTCACTTTTATATGTATCCAGCAGTAAATCTATATCATTTATGGGTCTTTGCCCATACGTTGGATATAAATTTTGTAATAGGTCTATCCCCTTTATTCCTTTTACACCTTCAACTTGAGTTAATATGCGTTTAAATTCTTTTAGGTAAATTTCATTTTTTTCATGTGTTCCTAAATAGTAAAACTTTAAAATATCTAGCCACTTATTATGAATACCATCTTCTAACTTATTTTTTTTTATTAAAAAATAAGCGTGTCCTAATAACTTATGAGTACTTAATATTTCGATAATACAAGGGAAATTTAAACATTCCATATAGTTTATGTCCATATCATTTATGTTTTCATTAAGTAAATTTACTACAAATGATTGTTCCATCTTCATTTTCCTTTCGCTGATTCTAACGACTCTTCTATTAAAAGAATCAAGTTATCATAAGAAGTAAAACTGTCTATCGTTAAAAAATTATAATTAATTTTTATTTGTAACGAATCTTCAATATAGATAATTAATTTCACTTTAGATAACGAATCCATGTCATCCAACCTGTGTTTTGATGATATTTCAAATTCTTGAATACACTTTAAGTATCTATTCATAACCATTTATAACTCCTTCTATTTTTTTTACTACATCATCTTTATTAAACTGCTCTAATACTCTAACAAATCGATCTAAACCAAAACCTATGCAGGATGAACTTACATACTCATTATTTAAAACGGATTTAATATTTAATGCTCGTCCATATTTTTTACCTAATTTATTTATAGAAGATAGCGACACTTGATTGACACGTATCTCTTTCTTTACATTCTGATTGGTCTGTATTTTTTTTAATAGTGCTTTTTGAGGATTACTAAAAAAAGAATCATTTGCTTGAACTATCTCTAGTTCACCAAATATCATTGAAAAGATTTCTATAATTTTATTTTCTAGTAATAGCGTCATTTCATCAACGTAGTCTTTTGTTCCAATTATTATAAATTCGTGCATAGTAAATAACGGATAATGATGATCCGTAACTCCATGATTATCTTGTTTACGACCACATAAATTTTCTACACTAAAAATATTGTTATGACATTGTGTATCTTGAAGTTCTGAATAAACATGGTGACATACTGTAGGACTAATGCATGTTGTTTTGCTATTATCAATATAAATTAGATTGTCAATAAAAAGATCATTATAACCTGTTGAATCAAAGATATTTGCTTGAATTACTTTAGAGTAATTATTGTGAATCATCGAAAAGTCTTTTTCTAATTTTTTTACAAGGTTATGCCATTGAATCAAAATTTCTTGATAAAAATCATTCATGATTCTTTACCTCCTGTATGGATGTTTTACTTTATTATCTATAATTTTCACAATTTTTTTTAGCAATATTGTTTTTTCTTCGTCAGCATCTATTACATAGCAGCTGTTAACCTCAGAAAAAAGTTTTAAACTCTCTTCTCTCACATTTTTTTGAAATTTTATAAATGCTATTTCCTTTTTTTTATTTAAATATATATCTAAGCCAGATTCCCAAAAGTTTACGTTTCCATTAAGTCTTTTAAGGGCTAGATTGGGATCGATATCTAAATAAATAATAATATCAAGTGGCGGTGTACTCTTTAAAATGAAACTTAAAAGAGTGGTTCCCATCCCTCTTACTACGCCCCTAGAGCATACAGAGTATATATATCTATCCCAAATTATGATGTATTTTCTTTTTTTAAATTTTGAAACATATCTCTCATATTGATCTTTAATGCTTAAATAATGCAAAAGAGAATTAACTTCGCAAGAATACAATCTTTTCTTACCTTCTTTTATAGCAGGAAGGGTTATATATGACATATTAAATCTAACGACTAACACTTTATACCCTTTTGAAATATAATATTTTTTTAAGAGTTTTATTACGGAACTCTTCCCCGCGCCATCATTACCTTCAATTCCGATAGTTATTGACATAGATTCTCCTCTGAAAAATATAATTATTTTTTTAAAGTTGTTTTATAAAATTCAACCGTTTTTTCTGCTATTGTGAAGCGTTCAAATTGAATTAAATGACTCTTCGCTGTTTTTGTAAGCTTTAGCCGTTCTTCATTTCCCATTGTAATCGCTTCTTTCAACTTTTTACAAATGTCACCCATAATATATGGATTACATAACAATCCGGAGTTTTCATCTATTATTTCTGCCATTCCTCCGTTCTCACTTCCAATATTAAGGCATTCTTCATTTATTGATTCTAGTAATACGTAAGGAAAATTTTCATATAACGAAGGAAAAATTGATACTGTCGCTTTCTCAAGTAAACTTGTAATTTCTTTGTGTGGTAATTGTCCAGTGAAGATTATTTTATCATGGTGCTCAACGTCTACTATATTTTCAATCATTCTTTTTGTTGATATACCGAATTCATTCCTGTTAGAATCTGCTCCTGTAAAAATAACTTTATAATCTGTAACATCTCTAAAAAAGAAATTTAATTCCTTTGCTAATTTTAAAACACCTTTCCTTTGCTCTAAACTACCTATATATAATATATGTTTTTCTTTAATAATATCCTTTGAAATAATTAATTCATTGATAAAGACAGGATTGTTAATAACTTTAATCACCGTATTTAAATTAGGAATTGTTTCATTTACTATATTTGCCAAAGAGTGAGAGCAGGAATATATATTATCACATTTTAAAATATCCTCAATTTCGTGCTTCTGTAACATTTTATTTTTCTTAGAAGACTTAGTATTGTTATATTCATTCCAGACAAAATAGGGTGTATGTAATTTTATAACAACAGGCTTTTTTCTAATAGGTAAGTAATAGTGAGACTCGGCTCCCCAATCAGCAACTTCAAAAATATCAATTTGATCTTCTAATTCTTTCATCTGTTGGCATACTTTTTTTCTGTATATAACATTTCTTTCATAATCCGTCCCCATACTACTATATGATACGTAATGTAAGGTTATTCCCTCGTGAACTTCGACTCTATCCGTTTTACAATGCGTCTTACAAATTACATGAACGACATGCCCAAGTTCAAACAATGTTTTTGCCATAATATATTGATATGTTGCAATCCCTCCTTTTTGTGTTTCAATTGGAAATTCTTCTGAAACTAAACAAATATGCACGTATTTTCTCCTTGTATATTATATTTAAGGTTTCAATCTTCAGATTTTAATGGATAACCTTATTAACCATCGTTATTTTTCATTAGGTATTAACTCAATAAATTTGAGATAATACCATTACTGGATTGATAGACCATGTCATTTTCCTCTTGAGTCTATGAACTTGTCAGTGAAAAATTTACACTTCTCTCTGTTTACGAATAGGCTAGACATAGAACTCCTCTATCTAGAACAAAGTAGTAACACTTTTCAGTGGAGTAGATTTCAATCCAACTTATTATGAAGTTGGTATAATTATATTCTATAGTGGGATTGATATTGAAAAACGTAAGTATGATATTATTGCTTCTGTTCTATTTTCAATACGACATAATCCTGCCTCAAAGTTTTTTATGACAAGAGACGGTCTGTCACAGCTTTTTGGATTAGTCTCCAGAAAGTTATGTTACATCGTCAACGCGATTCTCAAAAAAGCAAACCTTATTAAATACAGGTGTAGCTACAAAAATACATCCTTGTTTCCCTTTATTTTCTATGCATTTTTTATTACTAAATTTTAAACTAATTCTCCCTATTAAATATATGGACTAATTTATTCCAAAGTCCATATATCTATACTAATTTACTAAAACCATATGGACTTTTCATATTCAAATGTGGTTTGACTGTCACTAGCATGGATTATATTTCTACAACTTCTATTTTCTATATCAGCTTGTTTATAAGAATCTATGCCAAATCTTCCTCGTATTGTTTCTTTACTTGATAGCGATGGATCCGATTCCCCTACAAGTCTCCTTACTTTCTTAATAATATCTGGACCTTCTAAAATAATAATTATTATTTCTTTATTAACAAAATAATCAAGCACTCTCTTTTTAATTGAATCATCAGAATTTATTAAATTATCAGAATAATGCCTCAAAATCTCATCTGATGAAACAGTGTGATATTTTAATTTCCTGATGATCCCTACATTAAGCAAAATATCTAGACATGATGCGGTTAATTTTCTTTCTAAACAATCTGGCTTTAAAATAATTAATGTCTTATTTATCCTACTCAGCTCCTATTACTTCACAATTTGAGATCGCAAATCTATTTAATTTTTCAAAATCATTTTTCCACAAAATCCAAGAATCATTTTTCCATGTATCTATTTTTGTTTGTTTAGTTACTTCTAAAAATTTTTTTTGAATAATCACTTTTATACAGTAAAGTCGTAACAAACGTAAGGTGTACTTATAATTTGTGGACACTACACTCAAAATTTCATATATTTTTTCTTCATCTAACATACCTGGTATATTATTAATATATCTGTAAATGTACACTAGTCTATCATAAAATAATGGCGTATAAGCTACCTCTTCATAATCAATAAAATAAATTTTTTTATCATGTATCAATATGTTTTTATAATGTAAGTCTCCATGTGAAAGGTACATTTTTTCATTCTTAAATGTATCTATTAACTCAATAGATTTTGATAAATTACTATTAAAAAAGTCTTGCCACTCTTTATTAAAGAAAAATGTTTTTTTATTTTTAACAAATTCAATATGTTCTATTATTTCTAAGAGGATGGTTTTTCTGTCCTTAGTAGATATAAATCGGTTCTCCTTATATGCTTCCATACTTTCTATATAGGTTAATACATCTAAAAAATCCTTTCTACTGTCCAAACTCATCCTTCGACCTTTAATGTATTGATATTTATAACAACACCCCTCCATAGAGAATTTTTTTATCTGTCTGTCTCTCATATTTAAAAAATCAACATAATCTAAAACATATTCTTTTTTTAATGTATATTTAATTTTTTTACAAACTTGTGTATTACAATCAAAAAAATACTCTTCAATATCTTTAATTATATGTAAATACATTTCATCAAAATTACTGAAGTCTTCGATATAATATACCTTAGTCACTTTATTTGGCACATACTCAGAAACAATTTTTTGTTCATTAATAGTCTCTATGTACCTATATTCTTGTTCACTTTTACTATACTTACTTGAATATATTCTATCGTCAATATTTCTAGAAAGGAGAAGGCAAATAAATTGTTTATTCGTATTTTCCAATAGATCCGGTAAATTCTTTATAGAACAATTAATTGTCAGAATTCTCTGTCTTTTCTTCTCTTTATTAATATCTTTTTGACAAACTCCATAGTATCTGTTATTGGTATCTCCCACTGATATAAACATATCATTTTTTAAAAAATACTCTTTATTTCTAAACTTATAAAAGTTTGTATCATCTATCCTTCTAGGTCGATTAGTCGTATGGAGTGGAATATAAAATCTTGGATCATTTTTAAGCTCTAGTAATAATTTAGTTTTTCCTACATTAGGTATTCCCATAATATACAAGCAGTTCATTTTTAACCCCTTTTAGAAAATATGTTAATAGGTATTTATCTCAGCTTTTAGATGCTTTACAATTTCAATTTCTTTTTTCTTGATATTTTCTAACCTACTAAATAACTTTGAACTTAAATTAGAACTAAAATCTTCACGAACGAATACTTTCATCAGTAGAACAGTTATGATAGCCCATTCTCTCTGAGCGTCACCATACACTTTAGAAATAACTCTATCATTAAATAGCTTAAAAAAAACAGAACCTTGAATTCTAGAACGACTTATTCGATCTGTTATTTCAGCAATATCTTCAATATTTTCAATATTTTTTGTTTGTATACTCATTTCTAAATTTTTTTTTAGCCGATCTATAGCAAAAATACCAACATACTTATTGAATCCTTTTAGTTGTGGATAGTAATTTTTATCAATCATAAGACTTAAATTTTTTCTTTTTATAGCTGACGTATCGATATTCTGAGTCTCACAATTCAAGAAGTCGAATGATATCAATTCGCCGTAGTGACCCTTAATTTTTAATAATTTTTGAATCGCTTCAAAAATTATTTTCTTTTCAACTTTTCCCTCATATCCATAGTAATTATCTGAAATGTAGTAATATCGATTAGTTTCGTATATTATTGAAATTGCGTGTACCATATGCTTTTTTTTATAAGCATTGGAGTACGGTAAATAGAAGTTATCCAGTTTAACAATAACAGAGCTGCTTTCTAACTTATTAGTAATATTTTTTGAATATTCGGTGAAATCATTATATATATTTTCTATCATTTTAATGTTAAATATCCTTTCTAAAATTTCTGAATACTTAGAATTATCTGTAAATAAAACATCTTTATCTTTTTTATTTGTAGATTCAAAATAACATAAGCCAACTTCATGAAATGCATAATGATAATCTAGTTTATTTTTGAGTAGAATGTCAGCTATCAGCATTTCAAAGCAATTTAATTGAAAATCTTTAAACACCATTTATCCTCCGTTCTACTCTACTGTAATCGAAAAAATATGAATACATGGATTATCTGGTAACGTAATTTTTTTTAATCTTATTCTTTCTTTAAATGATAATGTAAACTCCCATAGATTTCCTCCGGTTCCTTCAATACGTTCTTTTCCCTTTATTGGAGAATGTAAGTACTCTCTAAATTCATATATTGAATAGTTATCACTATAATAAGGTTCCTGACAATGAAATGCCGAAAAACTTATAGGTTTAGATAACTGGTTACCTATATCATCTTCTAAGAGTACTATGTCATCATGGTTTCCATACACTGAGACACCGATAAATCCAATAGTATTTATATATTCAGATTTTTTTGTTAATAGTTCTTGTCCGTTACATTCAATATTATCAAAGACTGAGTCATTAATAATATATGACATATTAGAATTATGAGATTTAATTATCGAATCATTAATAAAATTCGGAATAGATGTTCCTAGAGGTGTCAAGTCTCCCAAAAAGTGATCTTTTATCTTTGTCAATCCTTTCGAGTTTAGTTCATTACTAAGATCAATATGGATCATTAAATAAATACCTCCTCCTTAATTATTTTCGTTAAATTTTTATGAACTACTTGATTATCATGAATACAATATTCTATTGGAATATCTTGAGAAATGAAATTAATTAGACTAGACGATAATCCATATGCACCTACATTATTAATTGAAATCCAATCTCCAATATTTATCAATTTTGTATGATTCTTTTTAACTCCAATAACATCTAGTGGGGAACAAGAGGGGCCAACAAAGTGAGTAGTTTTTTTACTAGGAATCATGTTTCCGGTTAAAATGTTAATTTCGGCAGTAGGAGAATATAGTCGGCCGATCCCATTCATTCCTCCTAAGGCATTCATTCCGAAATTTAATATTGCAAATTCTTTTCCTTTGTTCTTTTTTATATCCACCACTTGTCCAAAAATTGTACCACTTGCCCCCGTGATAAAGCGTCCAGATTCAAATAATATTTCTTTTTCAGATAACCATTTATTCGAATTACAGATATTATGTAATTCATTTTCTATATACTTCAAATCAATAGGATCTTTATTATTACTATATTCTGAGGGAAAACCTCCACCAAAGTTAATAGTAGACAGCTTTCTTTTCAAAAATTTTTCTGTTTTTATAAATAACTTAAGAATACTATTAAAATTTTCAACCAAATGATTCAGCTCAAAATTGTTACTGCCATTAAAAACGTGAATACCAATTATATTTACTCTATCTATCTTATTCATTTCAATTAATAGCTTTTTATCCATCAGAATCTCATCAATTCCAAATTGACTGGCAACACCTGTCATTCTCAGTCCTGGTTGTAACGAACTATTGATTGGATTAATCCTTAATAATACATTACAATTTTGATTCAAATCAACACAAACTTGTTCAAGTTTTTTTAAATCTACGATACTTTCTACGGAAAACATTTTAATGTTGTTAATCAAACATCGTTTATAAAAACCTATACTTTTGTATGGCCCACTAACTAATATTTTGTCAGATGAAATTGATTTAGCAAGTACAATATCAAGCTCACCTTCACTAGAAACTTCAAAATTCCCTCCCAAAGTATTTATAAAGTCTACTACACCTGAATTATTATTACTTTTAATAGAATAATATATCTTAGATGAATTAATTAATGGTAGCTTTTTTAAAGAAGTATACGCTTTTTCAATTTTATTCAAATCATATGTATAAAATGGTTTTCCTTTTGTTGTCAATTTTCCGATCATTTCAAACACCTTTCTAAAAATAAAATATATTAATAGTTTTCCCATATTTTTATTATTCAAGGAAAAATTTTTATTGTTCAATCCACGTCACTTTTTTTAAACTTTATATCATATTATTGTTTAAAGAACGGAGGTTTAAACAATGAAAGATATAAGCAGAGAGATTTTAATATTCTATTATAACATCAAAGAAATAACTCAAAGACATCTAGCAAAGGGAATAATAAGTGAAAGTCATCTAAGTAATTATCTTAAAGGACGTGTAAATATATCCTATGATACAAAAGAGTTACTCTTTAAAAAATTAGATATTCCGAAAAGTTATCTAATGGATGGGAATGATTTTATTAAAGATATGTGCTTGAAGATTGAAAAAAGCACATTTTACTGCGATAACTTTGATATAGATTCATACTTACTCATTATGGATAAGCACTCATTACATACTCTAGTCGATACGAATTTACTATCTATTATATGTGAAAAAAATACGTTCCTTCTAAATAAATTTTCAGTGTATTATCACACTTTATTCACCAATAAAATATCAGATGATTTTCCACCTATTTATTTATTGATTTCAAAATTGAAAGAAATTTTTTTTCAAAATAGTACTTCATTACACGATTTATACACTTTATTCCTTACAATTAACATGAACAATATCCAAAGTAAAATAATAACAAAGTTATTTTCTATAGCCTCAAAATTTCGAGAACAAAATTATGATATTTGCTACTATATGCTAGACGAATTTTCTACTGAATTCCCAAATGCTATATGTTCTTTTTTATATTCTCTTAAAGAATTCTGTAGAATTAACAGTCATGATATTTTTCCATCTTCAAAAAAAATGACAATTCAAGACTTTCATTACCTACCAGCATTTCAATTTAATTTTTTGAAATTTGTAGAATATGAAAAACATTTTAGAGATTATGATTATTTATTTATCGTAGAACAATATAAATATTTATCAACATACTTCGAAAATCATAATTTAACAGAGCTAGCATTTAGAAGCAATAATACCTTGGCTTATATATATTACTCTAACAAAAAATATAAATTGTCTGCTATAACTTATAAAAAATTAGCTTTACAAAGATAAACCATTACAAATTTATTTTAGACGTGAATACATGGTAGTGATTAAAAATTATTCTTCAAAAATTTATTTTGAAAAAAATAAAAAAGTACGATGTATCGTCTGAAATATTGCTTATGACTACAAGATATGGGTGAATTATTAAATACTGTTAAGGGTTTTTTGTAATGCTTTTAGCGAACTAAAATTTTCATGAGTTAAATATTCATCTGGTATTATAGTATTGTAGATATCTTCTAAATCTACAATCAAATTTATACTTGACATTGAGTCCATTCCCAAATCTTTAAATGATTTGTCAAACTCTTTTTCAGTAATTGCTTTGGGTAGATACTTACTTACAATGTCAATTAATTTTTCATCTATTTTCAATTTTAAAGCTCCCTTTACTTATTTTATTTTGTAAGCTAGATGCTCTTGTATAATCGAATACTTTTTTTGAAAGAGGCCTATCATAAGTAGTTACTCTCGAGTAATCATCACTATAAATCTCATATAAATAATCTTCATTTTCTATTGAAATTCTTGAAACAATATGTTTTACATCTTCATTGAATAATTCTTCGCAGTATTTCAAAGAATAATAAATAGACTTTTCCAATTGCATTTTTTTAATTCTACTAATTAGTCTGTTAATGTTTAAATTTTCATTTTTTAATAAAAACAAAATATCACAAACTTTGTACAGAGCCACATCCTTATAAGACAGAACTTTTCTTTCAGAAATTGCTTCCTTATAAAAATGATGTAAGGTGAATATAAAAGTGTCTTCTAAATCAAGTGAATATATAGACTCTTTTCCAATTTCTATTTTTACTGCATTATTGAGCATGTCATCAACAAAATCATATGATCTTTGACTTGAAAATAAGTCTAACGAAAATTGATAATCTATAAAATGATAATCTATAAAACTATCAGGGATTTTTTTTATATATGGATATAATTCATGTGTTTTCATTGATCTAAGCATTATATCTTTTCTACTAACTTCTTCAATGTTTTCAAACTTAAAATCTTTGTTACCGTGCTTATATCCAAATGACTCAGTGATGCTCCTGATTTCTTTCGTATTCATAATAGAAATTAAGATATCATTATCTATGAAATCCCTTGGTATTTTCATACCATATGCAAAATAATTAAGCGCTATCCCTTTTAAAGAAGCATATTGAATTTTTTCTTTGCTTATCCTATCGCAAACAGGAATAAGGTTTTTTACTTGTTCATCCAGTTTAACTTCTAATAATTTATTATACTCTTTTAAAGTAACTAATAACTTTTCATATGATCGTATCCGTTTAGGAATATCTAAGTGATATTTTTGAAGCGTATTCCATGCAATTCCCATGACCCTGTGTATAGATAAATGACCTAATACTTCTGCCCAATCTAAATACTCTGATAGTAAATCATTTAACTCTATCTTTTCATCACTATTCAAAAAATGCTTGGCTAAAAGAATTACTATCCGTTCCTCTTTTTTCAAATATATATCCTCACTTTCAAAAAAATAAGAACAGCTATTTAAGATTCTGTAAAAATAGCTGTTCTTGTACTACACGAGATTCATTTTAATAAGACCTTTTATAAAAATGTTAGTTTTTAAATTATGATCTTTAATTAAATGATGTTTATACTCTCGTTTAAAAGGGGGCTTTATGTGCCATGTCTAATGTCACCTCCTGTTCTAAAAATAATTTACCACAAAATATAATTTATTTGTTAATGTAAATTGAATACAAAAGTTTTATGTCGTGTTTTATATTTTTTAATAAATGATCAAAAAACTTTTTTTAATGTCTTTAGTTATATACATATTAAACCACTTTATTATATTAGTATTAATAGAAAGACAAACTTTATTAAGTCAAACAGAAAATAAACGGAATTAAAGAACCCAATTATATTGAAATAGCAACTGAATAAAACGGAACAGTTGAAATAATTGAGTAATTTAAATATATAAGGATTGAATAATAATGTATAAGTATCTTAAAAAAAATAAGAACAGAGAACCTGATAAAGAAATAATTAAACACGGTGAGAAAAGTATAACTAACAAGGAATTATTACTAAAAGTAAATCAGTTTGTTAATTACTTTAATAATTTTCCCGAAAACGGAAAAATTTTGTTGATATCAGAAGATCGTTTTTTAGAAACTCCTCTGATAATAGCCAGTATAATTTCAGGAAAAACTATTAGCATAATTAGCAACCAGACCGAATCTAGTATTATAGAAAGCATCGTAAATATATATGCACCGGACTTAATTATCAGTAGTAGAATGTTAAATTACCAATATATATCATTGAATACCATTTATGCTGAAGTTTCGTTTCACTCAAATGTATTGGAGTATGGAACTGAAATTAACGAAAATTCTATACCTTTAATTATTTTCACATCAGGATCTACAGATGTTCCTAAAGGCGTTCAATGTTCTTGGAAAAGTATAAAATTTTGCATCGAAGAGATTAGCATTTTGATTGGCTTAAATAGTGAAGATCGTATTGGTCTTTTTTTACCACTATTTTTTGACTATGGTCTGTACCATTTATTTTTTTCTATTTTTAAAAATTGTAGTATTATCTTTATCGATAAAACATATATAGGAACAAACTTAATAACAGATATTATTGATAATAAAATTTCTATACTACCTTCAACTCCTGTCATCACACAATTCTTAATAAATCGACTCAAAAAAAGTAACCTCAATAGTAATTTTCCTTTAAAAAAAATTACTAATACAGGTGAGGAGTTAGATCCAAAAGCTTATGATAAATTAAAAGAAATCTTACCTAATTGCTCAATCTACTTTATGTATGGTGTAACAGAATGTAAACGAGTAGCCATATTAAATCCTTCTGATTTTAAATTCAAAAGAGGCTCTGTTGGAAAATCCCTCCCTAACGTCAATACTTGGATTAAAGACAGTCAGGGAAAATTACATCATAATAACGCTACTGGAGAACTTATTGTTGAAGGGCCAAACGTTATGAACGGTTATTTAAACGAAGATGACTCTTTTTATATCTCTCGTGGAAAACGTTTTTTTGCGACAGGAGACATATTTTATAAAGATGAGCATAATTATCTATTTTTTAAAGAACGGAATAAAAACTATATAAAAAAAAATGGAGTACGAATTGGGCTTAATCTACTGGAAAATTTATATAAGAATTTTTTTAGCAATCCAGAACTTGTAATTGAATTCATTAATAATGAAATAGTCTTATTTATTGTCTCAAACCAAACAATTAAAGATTTAAGACACATCATTTTGTATAATACATCACCAAATCATAAAGCTGATCGAGTAATAAAAGTAGAGAACATTCCATTACTAGCGAATGGAAAAGTTGATAGACATAAAATAAAAGAAATGGCTCGGTAGGAGGGAATATAATGAAAAATATTATTTGCGTAAATAATATGAGTAAGCGTTACAAGAATGGATCTGAAGAAATTTTAAAAAACATTTCATTTGAAGTTAATTACGGAGAAACTTTTGGAATATTAGGTGGAAATGGAGCGGGAAAGTCAACATTAATAAAAATTCTTGCTACTATGTTACTCCATGATAGCGGCGATGTTTTAGTTCTAGATAAGAATGTTATCGATCAGTATGAATACATTAAAAATCATATTAACTTTGTTTTCGGTGGTGAGAACGGAATGTATTTTAGACTAACCTCTGAGGAATACTTAAAATACTTCTCTCTATTATACAAAATTGATTCTCATACCATTGGGAGTAAAATTGATCACCTTTTAAAGGTAGTCGGATTATTACCTTATAAAAATAATAAAATCGAGACATTTTCTAAAGGGATGATTCAAAGACTACATATTGCACGTTCTCTTATAAATGATCCTAAAATATTATTTTTAGATGAACCTACAATCGGATTAGATCCAAAAGGAACAGAAATGCTAAAAAATGTCATTAGAGAAATATCTAAAAATGGTGTCACGGTCATATTAACAACCCACTATATGATTGAGGCAGAGAATCTTTGCGATAGAGT
The DNA here is from genome assembly GCF_001465345.1 of Enterococcus rotai. Classification (NCBI taxonomy): domain Bacteria; kingdom Bacillati; phylum Bacillota; class Bacilli; order Lactobacillales; family Enterococcaceae; genus Enterococcus; species Enterococcus rotai. Next base: position 535,475 of record NZ_CP013655.1, read on the forward strand.
TCTTTTTTTAAACAAAGGTGAGATAGAGTTAATAAATTCACCAAGCAATTTAATAAATAATTTGTCTGAAAAATATAGCAAATTTGAATTAATAATAAAAAAATCTATGATAACTAAGTTAAACACAGCTTTTCCAGAAATTATCATCAAAGAGAATAAAAAAATGAATACGGATTTTACAAACATTAATTGCATTTGTTCTCATCATTTAAATTCTAAATTTCTAAAATATTTGGAAGTAGAGTGCAAAATTAATGACAGTTTTATTGAAAGTAAAAAAATGAATTTGGAAGATGTATTTCTATATCACTTCGACTTGAAAATTTCCTAAAGGTACTCAATGGTACAAGATCGATATCGATATCTATTTCGTTCCAGAAAATTCTCACAAATTTGTTCAAATCTATTACCTTTTTTACTCAAGGAAAAATTAGAGAACGAAGTCTGTTTATTTTAATAAATAAATAAAAAATAGATAAATATAAAAAGGGGGAGTTACAATAATATGACATTTCTAAATTTAGTTATATTTAATTTGAAATATTTTACAAACTTCAAAAACAAATTTTTTCAATTCCTATTTTTTTTTCAACCTCTATTCAATTTAACCACCTTCTACTTTCTAGCAAAGTTAGGTGTTAAAAGATTTGAACCTATTCATATAATAGTAACTGCGGTTACTGGTATGATCACATTTTCCCTATATTCAACAGGTTCATATTTATATATCGAAGATAGAGATGATACGCTGAAATTAAACATGTTTTCTTCAACCAACATATTTATAATTGCTTTAAGTAAAGCTACTGCAAATAGTATAGTCGGACTGATTATTTTTTTTGTATCTTTCTTTTATGGAGCATTTATATTTAAAGTCGAATTTTATAACAATAATATTGGTTTATTGATAATTATTTTAATAGTACTCTTAGTTGTACTCACAGCGATTGGTCTTCTTTTTACATCTATTGTTAGTAACAGTCCAAACATCTATACTGTACAAAATATATTAGTAACTCCTATTATATTAGCATCTGGAATTTATCCTTTAGAAAATTTTAAAATTTTTTCTATTTTCAAGCTCATAAATCCGTTACATCCTTTAATTTACTGTTTATACAACACACCTGATATCCAATATACAACCTTAATATTCAATATTGGCCACGCTATATTGATCTCTGGATTGTATTTACTATTATCATATGTACTTATCAAAAAATTTATAATGCGAGGGACTCGTCAAAAATGATTAGATTACTATTTCTTCAAAAAAAAGCTTTAATTCCCAAAAAAAATGTGTTAGAATTATTAATTTTTTATTTATTTAATCCTATTTTAAGCCTACTTTTCTTCATATCAATTATTAATTTTTCAAATATAAGTATTAATATTACTTCATATCTTATATATTTTTCTATATTTGATAGTATTTGTGTAGTAATCAATGGTCTGGTAGAGAGCATTCGATTTGAAAGATACTATAGAATAACTGAATTAATATCAGTCACTCCTTACAATATTTTAAAATTGATGACTGTAAGAAGCACTATATATATTTGTCAAGCCCTGCTTAAACTGATTTTTTCTTTAATATTTATCGAATTAATATATCCAATCGATATATATTCAATTCCCATGTTGCAATTTCTTTTTACGCTATTGTCTCTATACTTCAGTATCACGGGCTTTACTATGCTAATTGTAACGATTTCGTTAAACATAGCTAATATAAATTTATTTTTAAACATTATTTTATCGCTATTAAAGATATTCACAGGTGTTCAGTTTTCAATATTATTATTTCCTGTAAGTTTACAATATTTTTCCCGAATTTTACCTATTACGAATGGAATTATATTCTTAAATAATTTAATACTTCAAAAAGGTAATTCTATAGCTTATATTCTGTTTGAAGTTCTTATCGGTACGATATATTTTTTTCTATCTTTTCAATCTTATAAATTTTTCTATTCAAAATCTAAAATAAATGGTGGATTTATTTTCTCTGATACTTAGTCATCTTCTATTAGAGGAGAACACTTATGAGCAATTTGTATCGATGAGGCTTTAATAAGCTCTTTAAATCATTCATTCTTAAGTTCAAATTTAAACTTATAGTAATGGACTCGTTACCTTCAAAATTATTTTAAAAGTTCTGATACTCAACTATATGTAGAATATTGTCTTTAACTATTTCTGACTACTTATTATAATAAGCTGTAATATCAGCTCCAACTGTTTTTTATGTTTTAATAAAATAAGCTGATTATTTAAACTAGCTAACTTTTTATTATACAAATAATATAAATAACATCCTTTTGTGTTAAAATTGATATACTAATTTTATTAAAAGCATCAAGACAAGTTTTAGAACGATTGCACAGCAAGAAATTGAGTATATTGAACGTTGCTTAGAACGATCGATCAAACTTAAAGTACAACTAAATAGCCTAGATCAACTAGGATGTGTGAAGGAGCCTTTATGGGGAAACTTTAGGGGAGAATAGATCTGAATGTAATGCTGATTGGTGATCAGTATATCAATTATGCAGACAAAAACACAGCTACAAGATATTCAAAAGAATTTAGAGAATCTATGGTATTGCTTAGTCAGACCAGTCGGTCTGCGTCTAAAGAATACAATGTAAGTGTCTCTACAATTACTAAATAGATACGACAGGCAGATCCAACAGATAGAAATGTTCTTTCAATAAAAGAGCAAAAATTACTAAAAGAAAATAAACGTTTGAAAGTATAAATTGTATTTTCGATCAAAAGATGAAGAGATCAAATTGAAATGATCTTTTTGTTGATCCTTTCTATGTAAATTTAGAGGATACGATCATTTACAGTTTAAAAATTAATAGAAGTAACTCAAATCACTTGAAACAGTTGGATAAAGCATGATCATTTCGTTAACCTTGCTTGCAGTTACGTTTTGATTGATCATCATCGTAAATAAATTGATCAACTGATCGGCCTCATTACCTAAAACAGTCGCTCCAACCAATAGACCTGTTACTTGATCCGTAATAATTTTTGCTTTGACTAAGGGCTCATTAAGGTGTTTATAGGTAAACCATTGGGATAAATCAATAGTTTGTTGCTTGTATCGATCATCCGCTGACATTGCCTCATCTACCAGGCCAACTTGGGCTAGCTTAGGAGAACTAAAAATAATGGTTGGTATGACAGGATAGTGGATCGCTGTTTCGAGTTTACCACTAAGTAGTTTTGCCAGATAGCTACCTTCAAAGCTAGCTATTGGTGTTAACTTAGGTTTATCTTTTTGCACACAATCTCCTATCGCATAGATAGTATCCACCGTTGTCTGTAAATAATCATTAACGCTGATACCTTTGTGGTTAAACGCTACACCAATCGATTCTAAATTCAGCCCTTCTACATTGGGAATCCGACCAGTTGCACAAAATACTTGATCTACCAACAATGAATCTTGGCTCGTCAACCTTATATTATATTGTGCTCCTTGTTTTGAAATCGACTCTACTGACTCGTTGAAATGGAAATAAACCCCTCTCTTTTTGAGATTGTCGATCAACTCATTCGTCAATTCTTGGTCAAACCCTTTTAGTGGTCGTTCGTTATGATGGACTAAATGAACTTCACTGCCACTACTGTTCGCAATGTTAGCGAGCTCAAGGGAAATATAACCTCCACCGACAAAAACGATTGTTTTAGGTAATTCTTTCATGCTTAGAAACTCAGTACTTGTACTGAAGTGCTCTTTTCCAGGAATATCTAAAATAGCCGGTCGTTGCCCCGTTGCTAGGATAAACTGTCTAGCCTGATATTCTTGATTCTCCACTATGATTGTGTGAGAATCTTTAAACGCAGCTTTACCTGTAATCGTTTGGATACCTACACTGCTCAACCCTTGTTGTTGTTCACTAGGAACTGGCTGTGTGAAGGTTTCTTTAAATGCCATCAACTCTGACCAGTTGATTTTGGGAATTGTATCAAATCCCTGACCTTTCAACTGCGCTAGATTATCTCTCGCTTCAATGGCACCATAAAGAACTTTTTTAGGATCACAGCCGCGATTTGGGCATGTTCCGCCCCAAAGATCAGCTTCTACTACCGCTACTTTTTTTCCTTCAGCAGCTAAGTCATATGCTGCTGCCATTCCTCCAGGACCGCTACCAATGATGATTGTGTCGAAACTATCCACTTTAAAGTCCTCCTTCAATCTAATTCCTTCAAGTCTTATACTAGATCAATTATAACAAGTGATTAAGGAAAGTGCATTTGATAGAACTGCTACAGCTAAATGAATAATTCAGCCCAATAACTCATCCTGTTTATTTCTAAATATAAAAACAAGCATGTAGCAAAACTAAAAAAATAGTTTTGCTACATGCTTTAAATCCAAAAAATCGATAAAAAATGAACCCTTTGTTTATATTAGTCGACCCAATGAATCGGTATATTAATCTCTCCATAATATTCAATTGAATTTTGACTCGGATATTCAGTTGCTTTAGCTATAAACTTCAAGCTAGTTGCATGTGTAGGAATATTCTCCCAGCACATTAATCCATCTTCCGATACATTAGAACTAAAATCAACAGCTTCATTTTGTTCATCTTCAAACTCTTCATCAAACTCAAACGAAATACCCGTATATTTTGTTTGGGCTTTAAATTGATCAGATAAAATAATTGGATCAAACAATTCATAGCGATTATGCTTTTTGCTTAATCTAATCGTTGGTAAGCTTCCTAAAGTACTGATTCTAATTCTTTTTAAACTTTTTTTATTTGACAGTGCTGAAAGATCTGTTAATGCAATTCTATTCTTGTTATTTTCAACTTCATAATAATCAAATGATTCAATCTTTTCCCAATCTTTAAAATCAGTCAACGTATTATTGTTTGATCCAGACATATAAAATTCAGTTACATTTTTTAAATTTCGTATGGGTCTAAAATCGGAAACTTGCCCACCTTCAAAGCTCATAAATTCTAAATTTTTAAAGACGCTGAATCCATCAATACTCGCAGGTGCTGCAGAATCTCCTTCTCCACTAAATCCAGTTACTTTTAAGAAATCATTTTTAAATACTAAATGATTATTTGGTGAAATATCTATTGCTTCTCTGTCGGCAGTAAATCTACCACTCAAAAATTCTGGACTAATTTGAACAGAATGGTACTGATCCCATTTTTCTTCTGTTGTTTCTCTTGCTTGACTTAGTAATGGATTAAACAATCCAACTCCCCCAACAGTCAATAATGTCAACACTAATTTTTGCTTTTTCCCAAACTTTCCTTTTTCCATATTATCTCCCCTTTGCTATTTATTACAGAACCAATTATATCATAATGTTCTTTAAACTATAACATTTTTTTGTTTTTTTATACTATTGGTTAACAATAAAGTTGTCAATTTCAGGAATCAATTATTTATCTATTTTTCTAGAATCAAAGCAAACCGTTTGGTTGAGTTAGCTATACTTTTTAACACTTTTAACTGAACTGTTTTCACAATCATTATCTCTCAGATATGACGTATTTTTATCACCTTTTTTAACCAACATTTTTTTGTTTTTTTAAGGAAACAAAATAAGGCTGTCTAAAGCTCAGTACGTTTTAGACAGCCTTATTAAATGATTCTTTTTAGAATTATATTTTAGCTATTACTGCCATTTTCTTGAATGACTTTTTGATACCAATAGAAGCTATCTTTCTTATAACGATTTAAGCTGCCATTTTGGTTTTCATCTTGTTCTACATAGACAAATCCATAGCGTTTTTGATAACCATTCAGCCAACTTAATAAATCAGTATACGACCAAGTACAGTACCCTAAAACCTCCACACCGTCTGTGATCGCTTCTCTTATTGCATGGACATGACCCTTTAAATAATCAATGCGATAATCGTCATGAATTTCTTTTTCAACTGTCAATTTATCGTACTCACCAAGACCATTTTCAGTAATCAATACAGGGATTCGATAACGACTTGTAATTCTTCTTAGACCGATCCGTAATCCTTCTGGGTCGATTTCCCAATCCCAATTGGTCCGTTCTACAAATGGATTTTCTACCCGTTTAAAGACCCCAGGAAGACCAGATTCTTCTGACGAACCTTTTTCACCTGTTGTATTCATTTTTCCTAAGCCAACACCATCTAACGGATTAAAGACAACTGTATTGGTTTGATAGTAGTTGATCCCTAAAAAGTCAGGTTTGCCCGCTGCTAAGAGTTCTTCATCGCCTGCTTCTATGGTAGGCGCTATACCTTGCTCTTTTAGGATTTTTAAAGCAGCGATCGGATAGTTACCAAATAGATAAACATCCATCCAAAAATGAGCATTTAAATCTTCTGAGTCCTCTGCTGCCAGCACATTTTTGGGATCACTATTTAAAGTATAGTTGGGACTATAAGCAAAACTCGGACCGATTCCGCCAGGCATAGACATTTCATGAAACTTCTTGATGACAGAGGCATTGGCAAGATTGGCATTATGATTTGCTTGATACATCCGCTTGGGATCACTCACTGCTGGTGGATGGGATGCCATCAAATAGCCATGACTAATAAAGACATTTTGCTCATTCAAGCTAACCCAGTATTTTACTTTTCCACGAAAAGCGTCAAATAAAACAGTCGCATAGTTCGTAAAATCTTCAACGATTTTTCTGGATTCCCAACCTTGATATTCATCTTGAAGTGCTTGTGGCAAATCCCAATGATATAACGTCAAGACAGGTTCAATTTGATTTTTGAGCAATTCATCTACTAAATCGATATAAAATTGTAAGCCTGCTTGATTGATTTCGCCACGACCATTAGGCAAAATCCGTGTCCAAGCAACTGAAAAACGATAGGCTTTCAAGCCTTGTTCCTTCATTAAAGCCACATCTTCTTTATATCGATGATAATGATCGACTGCTACATCACCATTGGTTCCTTTAAATGTTTTTCCAGGAATTCGGACAAACTCATCCCAAACTGACACACCCTTGCCATCTTCTTGCCAAGCTCCTTCTACTTGATAAGCCGCCGATGCCGATCCCCATAAAAAATCTTTTGGAAATTGATCCAGTTGTTTATGCTCCATTTTACTTACCTCCAGTTTTATTACGCTCTCACCGAAGTCGCCTGTGCCTCTTGCTCAAGCTTATTTTCGATTACACGTTTATTTTCGTGGATCTAAACGTAATGTCTCCGACTAATCCCTCAATAAGACTCATCACATTTTTATTATCCTTCTCTATTATAATCTTAGCAAGAGGATTTCCACTACTATTTACAATAACTTATTCATGATATTTCTATGACCCAACAACATTCAGCAAATATTCGGCAAATAAAAAAATGATTTTCATTTTTGGGAGGGTGTAAAACAGAAAAAATAATCTGTGAGAATTAATTTATTTTATTCCACATTGACTTTTTAGTCATAAAACCACCGATTATTCAAAAAAATCGCACCCAATTCCACACATAAAAAAACAAAATAAATATACTAAACATGAAAATATTTAATCACAAAAATATTATTTATAAACATTTTAATGATTAATAATATTTTTTTACCTTCGTTTGTTTTTTTATTTCATATTTTATGAAATCAATAAAATCTACTATTCGGTCTTATTTATTTTCCCCTTTGAGAGTGCTATAACAATGTGATATACTAGTAGTGCTTTGTTTTACAGTATTTCTCTCGTTAATTTGTTAGGAAAGGAGTGTAACTATATTGGAAGAAGAATACTCACGACGTAAACAACAACGTCCAGAATCAACATCAAAAACTACTATCATGATTGTTATTTTATTGTTATTTATAAATACTCTTGCCTTGGGTACTCTGCTGTTCTTAAATGTTCAAGCAGGCTCTAAACAAGAAGAACAATTAAGCAATATCGAAAAGCAAGTTAGCCAGCTTGATAACGGCCAAGTAACACCGAATCAAGCAACTGCTGACAGTACAGAGCATAATGTCCCTGTAAGGGAAAGTTCAACTCACGTAAGTAGTACAGATGAATCCAGTTCCATTGTTGAAAGCTCTACACAACCTGTTCAAACGCCCCCATCATCAGAGGTTACTGAACGCTCAACAGAACCCGTGACTACACCTCAAGCGACTAGCTATGTTGTCCAGTCCGGTGATACACTTTCTGTGATTGCTGAGAAAAATAAGATATCAGTGCAAGATTTAATGCTTAAAAATAATTTGACTGATTCAACCGTTTATATTGGTCAAGTTTTATCATTGCAATAATCCACTATTTCCCCTACATAATCTTATCTGATGACAAATAGGCTGTAGTAAAACTAACCGTTTTACTACAGCCTATTTTTGTCCTTCATTCAAAATGAGCAAATAGTTACTTGCAAGAATATGTTATTTTGTAGTCTAACATTTTAGGGATTACGATTTCCTCATGCGACTGGATATAGTCGACAATGGATTCAACGATTTCTTGTGCTCCCTCATTAATTACTGGACACTCAAGATACGTAGGAAACCCACCGCCACCGCTTGCTCGATAATCGCTTAACGCGATCGTAAATTCATCCGTCTCTTTGATCACTTGTTCTTTATAGCGTAAAGCACTCACGCGATTTCCTGGCTCTTGGCAAAGATCAACTGTGTATTCAATACCGACAAAAAAGTCAAAATGATAATGTTCAACTTTAGGATACAAATAACTAGGAGAAATGATTATCTTATTTTGTTCATCAACACTAAAATAATCTGTATTCTTCTCCACAACTTCTTTTAATTGTTTACCAGTGATTTTTAAGGTAATTAGCTGGTTCGTATATGGATAAGTTGCGATCACATCTCGCATAGTTACTTCTTTGTGAAATCCCGGTGATGTATTGGCTAAAGAAACAACTGTGATCTGTGCTTGACTAGCCGCTAATTGAATAGCTCCAATCAATTCAACAACAGGGCTTCCATACATAGCCATCGCTAATTTATCTTCGGCTAACGCGTCATGGTTCAAGCTTCCAATTGCTTGGTCTAACCAATTTTGTACCTTGGATTCTAAAGGTTGCAGCCGCTTCATTAACTCTATTTCAGGTTGATTACTAGGATTGCCGATCGTTGAAGTGATTTCAATGTTATCTTTGATCTTTTCAATATCGATCTGAAAGTAGGTCATAGCGTTGGCAGATGGCTGCACAATGTAAGTCCCATGCAAAAATTGACCTTCAATCAATAAATGCTGATGTCCTGTTAAGAGTAGATCAAAATCAAGCTCTTTACAGATTCTATAGCCAACATTTTCGCTTGTTTTTGACAATAGTTTTCCCGATTTGACATCTCTTTCAAAGCCACCATGATAAATACAAATCGTAAAATCAACCTGTGGTTTTACTTCTCTAAGAGCTTGTTTAGCTGCTATAAATGGATCAACGACGGTGATGTCATTGATATTTTCAGCTTTTTCCCAAACATTGATGTAATCAGTCACTACGCCGACAATCCCAACTTTTAATCCATTTGCTAAGGTTTTGATGGTCCATGGAAATTTTTTCGCCTGACTTTTAGCATCAAGTATATTCTCACAAACGCAGGTTGCATCTAATGCTTCTAAGTAGTGATATAAGTAGTTTGTACCAAAATTTACATCATGATTTCCTACAGTGACAAAATCATAGCCAGCATGATTTAATGCTTTTGCTTGGGGAAATCTTTCTTCAGGATGAGCCTGACTATAAGAAGCCAACGCTGACCCTTGGAGCATATCTCCACCGTCAATAATCAGGGTATTCTCATCTTTTTTAAAATTCGGTATGCATTTTAAAAGACCCATTTCTTTTTCTTGTGTATCAGCATAGTTGGTTGGAAATAAATAACCATGGACATCTGATGTGTAATAGATTTTCAATTGTTGTTTCATTGTCTCACCCCAAGTCTATTTTTTATTTTGTATCCCTATTGATAGTAGCAAGATACTCATCAAACACATTATAGATATAATTTGTTTCTAAACGATAGCTTGGAAAAAGCGCTCTATTCGTTGTTATTCGGTAATCAGATTGTTTAGGTATTATTTGATCGTGCTCTATTTTGATGCCTGAAATCGATTGATTTATCAGCAACTGTCTTAGTTCTTCCTCTGACACATGATAGGTTGAAAGTGTATAGGGTGGAGTAAAACTAGCTAAGAAATCTCTAATCGTTTTTCCTTTAAGTGTCACTGCATAAAAAGTTCCTGGTACTTTTTTAGCTAAATACTGATCCAAACGCCTTACATCTAATTCTTGATCTAGCCAATTTTCATAGTCAACTTCGTTATATACAGAAAAAACTGTCGTTGGATACCTCTTAGTCGCAACCAATTGTGCTTGTTTCTCCACTACTTGATTATTTTGAATGGAGAAACTTAACTCTCCAATGTAATTTCCCCGATATCCCGGTTGTACAAAAGCTGTTTCGTTCAGCACGCCCGCGTTGACTCGATGCTGGTGTCCACAAACCACACCATCGATCTCCGCTATTTCATCAATGATTCGGTAAGTTTGATCCTCTCCAGTATCATATTGAGTTGGTTGGCCGCAACTCATATCACGTTCGATCCCGCCATGATAACTTACGATCAAAACATCGACTTGTGCTTTTACAATAGGTACCCACCGCTTTAAGCTATCGATCACATTGATAAATTTCAACTCTTTGGTTTGTTCATAATCAGTGATTTGCGGCATTGCACTAGTGATCACACCGATCACACCAACTTTCAAGTTTCCTCGTTCAATAATTGTATAAGGCTCAAAAATCTGTTCATCAGTTAAATCCAAAACATTAGCACAAAGATAGTGCCCATTAAAAGCCTCTGCTTGACGCTTCAAAAAATCAATTCCATAATCAAAATCATGATTTCCTGGAACCATCACGTCAAATCCGATTTCATTCGCCAACTTGATCAAAGGTGAAATTGTTTTAGTTGTATTAAAAAAAGTAGTCTGAGGACTACCTACCAGAAAATCACCGTTGTCTATCAAAATGGGTTCATGGTAGCCTTTAGCAATTGAAGGAAGAGAGCTAATACCACTCTCTTCTTGTCCAGCTGCTGTTAAAAAACCATGAATGTCTGTCGTACTCAAAACTGCTATTTTATCCATTTTTTATCCTCACGAATTATCTAGCTACGCGGGCTAGCACCACACTCTAAGATTTTCGAAAAAAGATAAAATAGGAATGGATCAAAAAACACTTCAGTCCTATTTACCTAGTTTCCTGTCAGAGCTAGACGAGCCCGTTACACTTTTATTATTGTAGTTTTTTGCGTAGATAGCCAGTTACAGCATCAATCAAGAACACCGTAATGATAATGCCAAACAAAATAATACCGACTTTATCCCATGCTCGAGATTGAATTGCAAAAATCATCGGTGCCCCGATTCCCCCAGCTCCAACAAGCCCAAGAGTCGCTGCACTGCGGACTGCAATTTCAAAGTGATTCAAGGCTAGTGATAAAAAAGTTGGAATCAACTGCGGCAAGCGTGCATAAAACATCGTTTGCCAAAAATTAGCACCGACTGCCGTCATTGATTCTACTGGCGCTTCATCCATTGACTCGATTTCTTCTGTATATAATTTCCCTAGCATCCCGATTTGATGAACCCCGATCGCTAAGACTCCAGCAAAAGGACCTGGTCCAACCATCTTCACAAAAATGATTGCATAAACAAGTTCTGGAAAAGCTCTTAGTACGTTACAAATGAACTTACCAATTTTAGAAACAATCGTATTGGATTTCCATAAATTATGCGCACTAATGAACGTTAGCGGCAACGCTAAGACCGTCGCAATCACAGTTCCTAAAAAAGCAATACCGATCGTTAACAGTAGTAAACTCACTAAATCCTCGCCACTACCATCATAGATATAACCCCAATCTGGATGAAACAGCCCAGAAAGAACTGATTTGACCATATCAAAAGACATATTTCCAGCTTCTGAATAATCGATACCTGCTGCTGAATAAAGAATGATTGCTAAAACAACAATAATTGGTAAATAGCTTTTTAATTTTCGATTTATGCTCATTATACCAACCTCTTTCTGATAATTTCACTGATCCAATCGATCGTGATCACCACAACTAAAATAGCTAAAATAATGATCGATACACGGTCATAACGCATCAAACTCAATGAAGAATTTAAAATAACGCCGATCCCGCCGGCTCCAACGTAACCTAAAATAGTGGAAGCACGAATATTGACTTCAAAAGCATACAAAGAATAGCTAGCAATCTGATGAGATATTTGCGGTGCGATTGACCAAAAAGCAATCTGTGTCTTTGTGGAACCCACAGATTCGGCTGCTTCGATCGGTCCATGGTCAATCGTTTCGATTGCTTCATACACTAGTTGGGAAACCATTCCGAACGTAAACACAGCAATCGTTAGTACACCTGTAAATTCACCGATCCCAAACATTGCTACAAACAACGCAGCTAACAACAAATTAGGAATCGTACGAACAATACTCATCAAAAAGCGGATAATCGTTGTTACAAAAAAGTTTCTGGTAACGACTGTTGTTGCAAGAAAAGCAAACGGTACAGCGAAAACCACCCCAAGTGTAGTTCCAACAACTGACATTTTGATTGTTTTCAGCATCGGCTCAATGATTTTGGGAATATAACTCCAATCTGGACTAAGAAATCGTTGTAAAAAAATTCCCATCTGATCCAAGTTATTAAAAACATCTGCCATTTGTGCTCCTGTTACTCTCGCACTTGAAAATACGCACAAAAGAACTAACACTACAATGAATAGATGCTTATATAAATCACGGTGAATCGTATCTTTTAACTTCATTACGCAACACCTTCAGCTTGTTTCAAAATATCCGCACCGTAAATACTAGTCAACACTTCATCGGTTGCCTCAGCAGCGGTTCCATCAAAGACCACTTCGCCATCACGCAAGCCAATGATCCGACTTGAAAATTCACGAGCTAAGTCAACAGAATGCAGATTGATCACAACAGTGTGGTTCAATTCCTGATTGATTTTTTTCAAATCTTTCATGATCTTTTGGGTTGTGATTGGATCCAAAGAAGCCACTGGCTCATCTGCTAAAATGATTGATGCTTGTTGAACCAACGTTCTTGCGATTGACACACGTTGCTGTTGCCCACCACTTAGTTCATCACTTCTAGAGTGCAATTTTTCTGCTAATCCTACACGTCCTAAAGCATCACTTACTAACGCATAATCCTCTTTTGAAAAAATCCCAAAAATACTTTTAACTGTTGAATAATAGCCTAATCTACCTGAAATAACATTTTTTTGAACAGAACTCTTTTTGACTAAATTAAAGTGTTGGAAAATCATCCCGATATTTCTGCGGATTCTGCGCAAGTCTCGTTTATTTGCTTTCGTGATTGAAGCACCGTCAATGATAATATTGCCTTCGCTGATTTCGTTTAGACGATTGATCGAACGTAGTAAGGTACTCTTACCTGCACCACTTAATCCAATCACGGAAACAAACTCACCATCATTGATCGTTAAATTAATATTCTTAAGGCCTTTGACCCCATTATTATAGGTTTTTGTTACATTTTCAAACTGAATCATGATTTCTCCTTTTTATTCTAAAAAATAGAAAAGCTGAACAAATTCCGTTCAGCTTTTAAGTCACTCATTAATCTAGCAAAGCTTTATTCTGCTGCTTTTTCTGTGTATTCTTCCACTGCATCATAATTTTTGTCATCAGCTTCTACATAGCCTTTGTGTCCCCACATTGCCATAGCGTCAGCGCCTTCTTTATCTTTAGGCATTGCCAAGAAAACGTCTTTGACTTTCGTTTGCAAGTCTTTATCCATTTTTGGCTGAACGGCGATTGCATCATTGGGAATATCACCTTTCGTTAGATACAACACTTTTAAATCTTTGAATAAGTCGTCTTTTTCAAATTTTGAAGCAAACACATTTCGTGCTCCTTCAAACACAAAACAAGCATCTTGTTGCCCATTTAAGACTGCTGTAATTTCACTTGGAATATCATTGACTGTTGTCAAGGTAACATCTTTGGTTGGGTCGATCCCGGCTTCTTTCATTTCAACTACTGGATAAATATAGCCACTGGCTGAATTAGGGCTTAAGCTGGCAATTTTTTTCCCTTTTAAATCTTTTAAAGAATCGATGCCACTATCTGCTCGAACAAGCACTTCGCCTTTGAATGTGCTTGATAGTTTGTCTGGTTCTGGTTTGCCTGTTTCCCGATTAAAAGCACCTAGTTCAGAAGATAAAATGGCTGTTGCCGCTTTTTGATTACGAGCTTGAACATATGCCGATGGCGGCATGATCCCAATATCTACTTTTCCTGAGGCCATTGCTTCAACGATTGTTGAATAGTCTGTTGCTAATGTAACATTAACCTCACGACCTAATTTTTCTGTTAAATAGTTTGCGAAAGGTTTCGCTTTGGCTTCCATTGAGCCATCGTTGTTGGTTGGTACAAATTGTAATTCTAATGGTTTGGTATCATCTGCTGCTTTTTTATCGCCGCTTGACCCACATCCTGTAAGTAATCCTACACTTAAACCAATAACTGACAGCAATCCTAACAATTTCGTTCTCTTTTTCACTCTTTCCATCCCTTCGCATTTCGGCATTGCTAAAGCATCCGATCATCTGGCTACTTTAGCTATACCTATTGTATTTTAATGGTGTAAATTTCTCATAATATTGAAGTAAATATTGTGTAAAATTTCTGAAATCCACTTCTCCATTATTTGTGTAGAGCAATTGTCCAAATGCCTGATCTTTTTCAGTAAATCTCACTGAATTTCTCATTAAAAATGAATGTATCAAGCTAAAATCAGTATAGCATAATTTCGACTTTTTTCTAGACCAGTTTTCATTTTCCGCTTATTTTTTCCTCATAAATCTTTTTATCGAAAAGGTAAAATAAACCTTTATTACGTAGGGTTTGATCGTTTTTTTACTAATTGTTATTGTTCGTTTACACTTAAATTCTTGTTATGCTTTAATCTTAATGAAACAATTGTGAAAAAACAGCAATTAAAAACTGACACAGCGCTCTTTCAGCATTGTGTCAGCTATATTTATTATTTTTCTGGATACATCTCGTCCGCTAATTTTTCAATTCCATCTAATGATTGATAGCCATATCCAAACATATAATTGTAATCAACTGCATAAACTTTCTTATTTTTAACTGCTTTCATACTTGAAAGTTTTTGATTTTTCAGTACAGCATCGATCATTGTGTCTCCTGAAATCCCACCTTTCATCGTGCTCCAATCCGCTACGATCAAGACATCTGGATCAGTTTCAATCAATTTCTCCACACTGACTTCACCTTTTTCGTCTTTAAACACGTTGTCCAGTTTTACCATTTTGAAAATATCATTGAAAAACGTTTCATTATTTGCTGGATAAACGTATAATTCTTCTGGATCTGAAGTGTGCAGATAAGCAAATGTCTGGTCCTCTTTAATTTTAGTCAGCTTTTTATCCACAGTTGCTTGGCGTTCCTTTAGCTCTGATTTAAACGCATCTGCTTTTTCCGTTACGTTGAATACTTTCCCTAAATTATCGATATCATCGTAAACTGACTCAAATGTGCCCCCTGTGACAGAAGAATTCAAGACAAATGTTTTGATTCCCATATCATTCAGTGTATCAACTGTTCCGACACCCCAATCTTGGTTATCAAATAAACCGCCACGTCCATAGACTAGATCTGGATCAACGCTTAAAGCCATTTCTTTTCCGATATAGTCTGTTGATAAATGGTTCAATTCATTAAACTCTTTTTCAACGGCTTTATCTGGTTCGCCAAACACAGCACCGACACCAACGATTTTATCTTTCAATCCTAAATGTAGTAATAATTCTGCAGCTGGCTGCGTATTCGCTAATACTTTTTCTGGAACCTTATCAAACGTTTGCTCTTTCTTTTGCCAGCTTTCTGCACCTTCTGCTTTAGAAAAATTTTGAACCGTTACAGGATATCCTTCGCTTTGATTCTTCTCAGTCGCTTTTTGTTCCTTTTGTCCACATCCTGTGATAAACGCTAAACCTAATAAACTAATAATAAATGCTTTTTTCATTTTTACGCATCCTCTTCTTCTATTTTAACTCTAGTAACTACTCTAATGAATAGGCGAAGCCTAAACGATTCGTTACTGGATTTTTATAAATCGTACAATGAACACCGTAAATATCTTCGATCAGTTGTTCTGTAAATAATTCTTCTGGTTTTCCTTCCGCAATGATCTTACCCGCTTTCATCGCATAAATATAATCACAATAATGTGCCGCCAATTCTAAATCATGGAGTGCTGCCAAAACACCGATTTCAAGGTTTTTCACACAGCTTAATATTTCCAGTTGATAACGAATATCTAAATGATTGGTCGGTTCATCTAAAATCATATAACTTGGTTGTTGAGCAATCGTTCGCGCTAAGATGACACGCTGTTTCTCACCACCAGATAAAGACAGAAAACTTCGTTCTGCATAACTGACTAAGTTCGTTTTGGCTAAAGCATCCATCACGATATCGATGTCCGCCTGTGTATCTGATTCTAAGAGTTTTTTATGCGGTGTTCTTCCTAATAAAACCATTTGAAAAACGCTTAAATCAAAGTTTAATTCATTGAATTGATTGACCACACCTAACTTTTGCCCCACCTTCTTTTCAGAAACAGCGAGAAGGTCTAAATCATCTAGAAAAACACGTCCGGCTTTCGGTTTGATTCCTTTGTAGATTCCTTTAAGCATCGTGGATTTACCACAGCCGTTTGCACCAATGATGCCAACAAATTGCTTTTTTTGTGTTTGAAAAGAGATACTTTTAACGATCGCCTCTTGTCCAATCATGATTTCTAAGTCGTTTACCTTTAGTTCCATAGCTAGCCTCCGAAATTGTACCCTTTTTTGACAATGATGTAGATAAACAGCGGCGCTCCGATCACTGATGTGATGATTCCGATCGGCAACTCAACGTTTGGAATAATGATTCGAGAAAGAACATCCGCCCAAATCATAAACAGCGCACCAGACAGTGCCACGATCGGTAGTAATCGTTTATTATCAGAACCAATCAAACCACGTACGATGTGAGGTATGATCAAGCCAACAAAACCAATCATCCCTGAATACGCTACAATCACCCCCGTCAAAAGAGCAGCCAACAATAAATACAACTGACGATATTTTGCCAACGGAACACCTAACGTAATCGCTGCTTCGTCTCCTAATAACATCACATTTAAAATCCGATGCTGAAACAAAAAGAAACTAGTGATCACTACGACCACAACTGATAATACACCTAATTTATTCCAACTTGCTGAAGCTAAACTGCCCATTGCCCAAAACGTCACCGTCTTCATGCCTTCTGCGTTATTTGCTAGATAAACAATAAAGCTTGAAATTGAACTACATAACGCACCTATCACTGAACCAGATAAAACCAGCTTGACAGAGGTCATTCGCCCCCCAATTCCTGATAAAACAAGCACACCAAACGCCGCAACCATCGCACCGACAAACGCGCCAAAAGCCAAGCCAAACTGAGAAAAAATACTTCCTGTCCCAAAGCCTACAAGAATTGCAAATGTTGCCCCCAGTGAAGCCCCTGAAGAGATCCCTAAAATGTAAGGGTCTGCCAAAGGATTTTGAACGACCGCTTGCATCACAGCACCCGTAATCGCCAAGCCCATCCCAACAAAAACAGCTAAGATCACTCTTGGAGTCCGCACAAACCAAATAATATTCACCGAAGAATTACTGGTTATTCCATCCAATGAACCTACTCTACCGCCAGAAACTTTCGTTAAAAGAATCTGAACGATATCTTCAATAGAAATATTCGCCTGTCCATTGATCAATGAATAGACGATTGATAAAAAAATAAGTACTACTAAAAATACTAGGATCAATGGATAGTACTGCTGTGTTTTCGCTTTGATTCTTCCATCATTTGTCTTGATTGCCTGCAAAAAAATACGCCTCCTGTGTACCTGAAACTCACTATTCCTTGTTCTCTTTACTCATCTCTGCTACTTTTTCATTTAAGCCCTTCGTCCACTGTGTTACAGGTTTTCTACGGCTTTTAGGTAATGTTATATTCTCATCTATAAAACTAATATCAAGTAATCCGATAATTTGTCGCTCAGCTGCTACACCACTATTTTGCTTGAATACTTCGTCAAAAATCACTGGAATCGTACGCCAGGTCACTCCGATTTTCTGAGCCCACGCTACTAATTGAACATTTTGGATAAACGCTGATACTGCACCGATTGCTTCCAAGTTCGACTTTTCACTTTCACCAATAGGCGCCGTTACAATCAATGTTACAGGAACATCTAAGAAATAGTCCTCTGTTCTCTTCTTAGCCTTTTCGAGATGTTCTTGCTCATAACGTGCCCAAGTGTCTAATCGATCGTAGCTATTCATGATTTCTTTCACAAATACTTGTCGTTCTTGTTGCTCACGAACAATTATGACTTCCCAGGGCTCGTCTTTAGAATGATACGGTGCATAGCTGGCACTTTCTAATAAATCATGTATTGTTTCTAGAGAGATCGTTTGATTCGTTAATGTTCGAATCGTTCTACGTTCTCTGACGATTTGCTCAATTGTACTTTTTTCCATCTTATTCCTCCTATTCCCTACTCAATTTATGATAAATAGAACCTTACTTTATACTCTCACTTCTTACTGAAAATGAAAATCATTCTCAATTAGAAATTAAGAGTACCATTTCACTATTTTTTTTGCAAGTCTCTTTTTGCTTTTAAACGTAAAAAAAAAAGCACCTGACAAAACGAACAATTCGTTTTGTCAAAGGCACTAAATCCGAATAAACAGTGAGAACAATCAGCGGATTCTTTCTTGAAGTGATACGCTTTGTCTCAACTTTTTATACTAACTCAAATGATCGTTCTTGCGTTTCTTTCACGTTTGCTCCGACAAAAACGATAAATCCCCCTGCTTCTGCTTTAAACACCATCTCTTTTGTGTAAAATTTTAAGTCCTCTCTTGTTACTGTAAAGACCACTTCTTTTTCTTCACCAGCAGCAAGTTCGACCTTTTTGAATGCTTTCAACTCTTTGACAGGTCGTACAACTGATCCTGTCACATCTTGGACATATAGTTGGACTGTTTCAACCGTCATGCGCTCTGATTTATTTTTTACTTTGACTGATACTTCAAGTGTTTCTTCCATTTTATTACTGCTTAATGTCAATCCAGAATAGTCCACTTGACTATAAGATAAGCCATAACCAAATGAAAATAATGGGTCATTTGGACTATCTAAATATTTGGAAACAAAACGCCCTTTGTGCGTTGTACTGGTTAATGGACGACCCGTTTTAAACTCACTATAATAAATCGGTAATTGTCCAACTGAGTATGGGAAACTCATACTTAAACGCCCTGTTGGATTTGTTTGGCCAAAGACAATATCTGCTAACGCATTTCCTCCTTCTGTTCCAGGGAACCACGCTTGGATGATTGCGTCTACTTGTTCGACTTCTTTTGTTAAAACAAGGGGTCTACCGCTAATGACGACCAAGATAGTTTTTTTATTCAAGTTTGCTAGTTTTTGTAAAAACTCTTGTTGAATTCGTGGTAAAGTAATTTCTGTGCGGCTGCCTGCTTCACCACTTTGCATTGTATGTTCACCTAATGCAAACACGATCGTATCTGCTTGTCTCGCTAATTCCAAGGCATTCGTAAGTTCTTGTTCTTTTGTTTGGTCATTCAAACCGATTTGCTCAATTTGATCTTTTGTTGCCCCAAATTCACCTAAAAAGGTATAATCTTCCAACATGTCACAGCCTTGTGTATAAAGTAAATGCTCTGAATCAAGATAGTGTTCAAAGCCTTTTTTGATCGTCACGACATCTTCCCGTTTTCCATGAACGGCCCATAAACCGATCAGCTCTTGATTATCTCCGTAAGGCCCTACCAGCAGCACTTTCTCCTTGTTTGGCTTTAACGGTAAAACATCGTGTTTATTTTGCAGTAATACCGTTGATTCAGACGAAACTTTTTTAGCTAATCGCCGTTTTTCCTCTGTTAAAAAAACTTGTTTTTCCTTTTCAGAACTTGCGCCACGATAAGGATCTTCAAATAGCCCCAGATCATTTTTTAGTTTCAACACACGATAAACTGACCGATCTACTATATCGGCACTAATTTCACCTGCTTCGATCAATGGCTCTAATTCTTTTGCATAGCATGGTGTTTTCATGTCAATATCAGTTGTCGCTTCGATGGCTAATTTTGCCGCTTCACGGTCGTTCACAGCTACACCATGTGCAATCAACTCTTGAATGGCAGCATAATCAGATATGATCACCCCGTCAAAGCCCCATTCTTTGCGCAAAATATCTTCTAAAAGGAATTTGCTACCCGTTACTGGCATACCGTCGTACGTGTTAAAAGACGTCATCACTAATTGACAGCCAGCATCGACTGCCGCTTTATACGAGGGGAGATAATCTTGACGAAGTCTGCGTTCTGACATATCAACTGTATTATACTCGCGACCACCTTCTGCTGCGCCATATGCAGCAAAGTGTTTCACACAAGCTGCAATACCACCGCCATTTAGTAGATCTTTTTGTAATCCTGTGACCATTGCTCTGGCAAAGGCTGAATTTAACACTGGATCTTCCCCTGTTGATTCCAAACATCGACCCCAACGTGCATCACGGACTAGATCCACCATCGGAGCAAACGTCACATGCGCACCTGCTGCTTTAGCTTCTTCTGCGGTCTGTTGATAAGCAAGCTCGATCAACTCTGGATTCCAAGTAGCACCTAATCCTAATGGAATCGGAAAAATCGTACGATAGCCATAAATAATATCCGCCATAAACAGCAATGGAATTTTATGTCTACTTTTCTTTAAATAGCGTTCTTGGATTTCCTTCGTTTTATCCGCTCCAGTGACATTGAGCACTGAACCGACTTGATCAACGATTTTTTGATCGATTCCTAATTTTTTCTGTGGTCCAACGGCTAACTCATCTGCATGGAAAAAGTCCCCTGACAACTGAACGAGCTGTCCGATTTTTTCTTCCCAAGTCAATGAATTGAGTAGTTCTTTTAATTTTTTCTCTTCCATTTTTACACCTCTTCACTTTGTTCTTTTAGGTACGTTTTTTTATCCAACCGTTTGAACCACGGATACCAAAGAATTGGTGACAATACTAGTTGAATCACTAACTGTAAAATAATCACAGAGATGCTGCCTTGAACCGCTGCATGAAATCCGATCGGCAATCCAAAAATGGCTTGTACCCCGACAAATTTTGAAACCAGCCCGATTTTTGTTAAGACATACGCTAAAATCAACCCAATACTATTATTGAAAATAAACGGAATCGCTAAATCAAAATTCAACACTAACGGCATTCCGAAAATCACAGGTTCAGTGATTCCGAACAATGCTGGTACGATGGAAATCTTCCCAACTTCTCGATACTGCTTACTTTTTGCTCGCAACATCAATAGCACTAACCCTAATGCCATACCACCAAACGTAATAATATTAAAAAATGCTAGTCCCACAATATTCGGTGGCACTTGACCAGCCGTTACTGCATTCATATTTTCAACATCCATCGCCATCCACAATGGTGTCACTAAAGGCAAGATCACATTTGTCCCATGAATCCCGAAAAACCAAAGCATTTGTTGGATTAAACTTAAAACAATCATCGCTCCGATCGAACCACCGATTCCTTTTAGCGGCACTTGAATAATGGTGTAAACAAACTGGTGCATATTACCAAATGAAGTCATACTAAACGCAAAGTCAATCAAAATAAATAAAACCCCAATCAATACTGTAGGAATCAACGATTCAAACATCCGTGTTACCATTGGTGGCACGCCTTCTGGCATTTTTATCGTCCAGCCTTTCCGTTTGATTGCTATAAATAAGCGACCTACGACTAATCCTACGATCATTGCTGAGAAGACACCTTGCGCACTTAACCAAGTGGTTGGCAATGCTGCAACATCATCAGCCGTTTTATCCAATGGTGTAATCAAAAGAAAACTCATCAATGAAATAATTCCAGCTGCAACATAATCTTCTTTCTCATCTAATTTACGAACCAAATTAATGGCCATCAAAACAGAAATATATAATGCCAGAGAACCAATTGTAAAGGTATTGACTTTCCCTAATAGTGAAATAACTTGTGTAAATCCTTGCAACGTTTTAGACATATTCATAAAAACAACTAATAATACCGCAACCGAACCGATAAATACTGGACCCAATGTTGACATCATTGCACCAGAGATGGCTTGGAGATAAGAATTATTTCCCATCTTATCAAAAAATGGACTTACCTTATCAAAAAAACCGATCAACTTTTTCTTCATGTTTATTTCCCCTCTCAATATCTAGTAAGCGCTTTACTTAATTTTAGTATACTGAGTATTCCCCTTTTTTTCTGTGCGAATTTCGTCTTCAAATCGGAAAAATAATGACTTTTCTATTTGAAATATTTTTGCCGATATTGTTGAGGAGACAAGGTGTAATTCTTTTTAAACACATTGTAGAAGGATTTCACTGAGAGAAAACCATTTGCCATCGCAATATCTAAAACGGTCATATCTGTATCTCGCAATTGATAATAGGCTTTCTCCAGTCTCACTGTATTAACGTATTCAGAAAAAGGAATGCCCATATACTTTTTAAAAAATCGTGAAAAATAGGCAGGGTCATAGTTAAACACTTCTGCTACTTGTTCTAATTTCAATGATTGATTGTAGTGTTTTTGCACATATTCATTGATTTGTTTTAGCCGCTCTAAATGCTTCAAACTTTTGATCCTTTGCTTCGTTGCTATCGGGATGCTATAGTGTTTAGTCAACACAGAAAGAAATTCTATCACGCGACTTTTGACAAGTAGATTCATAGATAAGTCATTTTCCTGATACTTTTGGTAAATTTCATTTAGTAACATTTGAACTTCCGAATCTTTTCGTTTTACTGGAATCAAATTAAATAAAAAACGATCATTATACTGCTGCTGTGTCATTTCTTTCAAAAAAGGAAGTGGAAACTGCATCACAAATACTTCATTAGGTAGTGGGCTTCTAGAAGAATGAATGATATTTGAATTGATAAAAAGGGTATCTCCTGGTTCTAGCAAATACGTTGTCTGTGGAAAACGGACCTCTAGATTTCCTTTCAAACAATACAATAACTCCGCACTTTCATGCCAATGAGTTGAGATCATTCGATCAGGGTTTCTGGATGTAAATGAAAATAATTTAAACGGATAATTTTTATTTGGCGAAATCATTTCATGTTTCATATACAGGCCTCTTTCTTTGTTAAGCTGGTTAAATTATAAGTCATTTAGGAGCTTCTGAGAACGCGGGAGCGCTTATGTATATCTTTTACGCTACTTTGACAAAAAACATAAAGTTCTAGAGTAGCTGTTTCTTTATTGTAAGCTACAAAAAAAGATCAAAGCAAGTTGCTCTGATCGCACATTACATCGTCTAATTCCTTTTTAGTCGTCTAATTCTTTTTCTAGAATATCTCCTGTTTGAGCATTGATTTTTACAGTTATCTCTTTATTGCTAGTTTGCACTTTGACTTCCCAATAAGTAAGGGATAGGTCTCGTTCTAATGACCACTCATTCGCCGTTCCTTCTCCTACACTATCTTCAGCGATTTTTGAGACATCCTCTATTGATAAGATGTCCTTCAACTCTAATGCTTCATTTTTCTTTTCCACACCATTTTGTTCATCTTGATCTAGTGTTTCTTCACGCTCTTTTTTTAGTTCCCCAGTCTCTGCATTGATTTTAACTTCGTATTCTTTAGAGTCATCTACGCCTTTGACTTCATAATAATAGATGCCAAATGAAGGATCTAAATCCAGAGAAGTGATCGAAGTATTTGGATATGCTTCGTTATAGGCTTTAATTGCATCCTCTACACTTACTTTTCTTTGTGATGTTTTTTTCGTGGTACTGTTTGAAGTACCGCTAACATCTTGCGTTGTTGACTGGCTCACTTGCGTACTCATCTTACTTTCTTTGTTTGCCTCCAATGACTTATCCGTATTTGTACAGCCTGCTAGAGTTAAACCTAGACATAATGTCCCTACTACCATCATCTTTTTATTCATTCTATCCATTCCTTTCAATTTTCCTTTAGGGGATTTACTTCATACTATTATTTTAGCAGGTAGATCATACTAAAAAATAAATCAACATGAAATCTAAATGAAGAATTCTTCATTTTATCTGTGTTTTAAATGTTACTGCAAAACGAGTTCCTTGAGGCAATACATCTGTCACAATAATGTCCCCTTGATATTTTTCAACGAGCTCTTTCACAATCGACAATCCGATACCTGTACCAGAAATTTCACTAGAGCGCGATCGGTCCACTCGGTAAAAGCGCTCAAATATTTTGGCTTTCTCTTCATCTGGAATACCCATACCGGAATCTTCTACAATCAATTGGATTGTCCCTTCAACAGAGAAAAGTGTAACAGTGATCGTCCCACTAGGCTCTGTATACTTCATTGCATTTTCAACCAAGTTGCGGGCAATCTGATAAAAATGCTCTACTTGTCCCTCTACAAAAATGCCTGTTTCAATTTCAATAACGATCTCTTGTGTCATCATAACCTTCAGTTCATTGATTGTTTGTTGAATAATCAATGACAAATCTAGCTTTTCTGTATTAAATTGTGTGTCTAATCGACCTAATAATAACAACTTTTCTACAAGGATTTCCAGCCGTTTCGATTCTTTATCGATATAAGAAAGTGAGGTCGGTATCACCTCTGGATGCGATTTTCCACGACGCTTGATCAAATTCACATGCCCCCGAACTGCAGCAATCGGTGTTCTTAATTCATGAGATGCATCTGTTACGAATTGTTGCTCCCGTTTCAAATACACTCTTTGCTTCTCTAGTAATTGGTTAAATGATTTCGAAATGTTTTGAACTTCTTGCGGTGTTTTTGGAATAGTTAGTTGTTGTTTCGAATCTGAAACATTTAATCGATTGATCTCCTCATCCATAACGACTAACGAACCACTCAAATTTTTAGAAAAACGATGCGTAATCAATGATCCCAAAATAATTACGGCCAACGTGATAAAAATCGTTAACGAAAAAATTCTCCCGATAAGGTCAAATTGATCCTCCATATCCACTAAAAGTGTCACTTTTGCTCCATCTTTTTGGAAACTTGCATAATAGTATGGCTCGATCTCACTTGTCCATAAGATTCGGTCAAATACCAAGAACTGTTTCAATTGAGAAAATTCCTGAAATACCTCTTTAGCATCTTCAGAAGAGTAAATAACTTCTCCAGTATCTAACTGAACGTGAACCAAATAAAGAGAACTATCATTAGAGCCTTTTTCAACAAGAACCTTTTGCCACTCTTTCGCTTCTTTCCCACCACTATTTTTTAAAGAATCTTCTAACAAATCAGCTTGTTTTTCAGTTGATTCATATAATTCTACTACTGTAATCCCCATAATCGCTATGCTTAAAATCAATACAGCTGAGATAAGTAGCCCAATAAAACGGATGGTCAATTGGAATTGTGTTGTATTTTTCCGTTGTTTTAAAGTCGTTCTATCTTTTTTCATTGTTTTTCCTCAATGCATAGCCTACTCCACGAACCGTTTGTATCAAACGACCAGTCGGGTCATAATCCATTTTATTTCTTAGAGAACGTATATACACATCAACCGTATTGGTTTGTCCAAAATAATCATAACCCCAAACAGCATTTAGTAATTCATCCCGTGAAAGTACTTCTTCTGGATGTTTGATTAATTCTGCCAATAATTCAAACTCTTTTTGAGTCAATTGGATTTCTTCGCTATATCGTTTAACTACTCGCTTCGTTATATCTAGCGTTAAGTCCTGATACTGAAATAATACAGGCTGTTGTTGAAGTTTTTGTAGTTGCTCTTTGCGGCGGATGATCACTCTGATCCTAGCCAATAATTCTTCAATATCGAATGGTTTTGTAATATAATCATCTGTTCCAGCATCCAGCCCAATAATTTTATCTGTTACTTGGTCTCTAGCAGTCATCATGATAATTGGAACTTGGCTTGTTCGGCGAATCCTTCTTGCAACAGTGATTCCATCATATTTGGGTAACATCCAATCTAATAATAGCATCGTAATGTTCTCTTGATTTTGTTCATATATCTCTAGCGCTTGTTCACCATCCGTTGCCTGTAGTACTTCATATCCTTCAAATCGAAGTTCTTCCGAAACAAAATTAGCGAGACTTGCTTCATCTTCCACTAGCAAAATGACTATGTCCTTCATCTACCCACCCACCTTTTTATATAGAGTACCCAGTATTTAAAACAAGGTCAATCAAATCATGATGAAAAAATCTTCATTTTTTACTTATATAACAAAAATAAACTTACAGCTTGCTCTCTTTAAAAGAATTTTTCATATTGAGTGAAGGTTCTTTTTATGATACCGTTAATAATGAATGAAAAAAAATAGTAACATATTTGATTTCATTCAGATTTTTGCTAGGAAAAAGGAGAAAAAAATGAAAAAAACACTATTGGTACTACTCTCTTTAGCTATGTTGGGGCTTGTCGGCTGTGGAAGTACACCTAAAAGCAAAAAGACCTCTGAAAGCACCAAGACAGAGGCACAATTTGAAAAAGAGTCTAAAAAACGCGAAGAAGATGCCAAAAGAAAACAAGAATTGGTTCAAGAAATCTCAGTTTTAAAAGAATCAATTGCTTCAATGACTAAACTTCAAAAACAAACAGAAGAAATGGCAACAGAAAATACGATGGATGATCTTCAAGCAAATTTTGACGAATCTGTTTCATTAGGTAAAGAGGGACTTGAAGAATTACAAGGTCAGTTAAGTGAAGCTGAAGCTGAATTGGAAGCATTAAAATAGCGAAAAAAAAGAGCTGAAGTCAGCTCTTTTTTTTAATCAATATTACGCAGTTGGAAATAAGACACGATCTCGCCGATTCCCATAAAGATCAAGATCCCACCAAATAATTGGAATAGTGCTAATAAACTACTGAAAGGATTGAATGTTAACACTAATCCTGCAATAATCAAAATCACGCTATAAATCAGCATTGGCATCCAGCTAACATTGACGTATGTGCGTAAATTCACTGATTGAATTGCACGAGTGACACCAACGATCACGATCACAAGTCCAAGGAATATCGGTAAAATACTGACGATTCCTTTCGCAAAAATTAATACGATTCCTGCGATGACTAATAAAACGATCCCGCCAAGAAAACTCATTCCATAGGTACCCGTTGCCTTTTTGACTTTGAACCCATCATAAAGATTTAGCACGCCCATAATTGCAATATAAGCAGAAATAAAATAGACGGCCAGTTGGAAGACACTTCTTGGATTGATTACAATCAATAGTCCAAAAATAATATAAACAATTCCTCGTAAAAGTGCATATTTTCTTAATTGCTCCATAACATTACTCATTATTATCGCCTCCATTAATACTTTGTTTGTTGTTCACTTTATATTGTATAGAATTTCTTTGGATATGACGAATGATATGAATTATTTTGATTGTTATTTTTATAAGGTGTAACACAAATCACCACTATCTTTTTAATGTATTCTTTTTGACTAAATCCCATTGGCAAACAAAAAAACATACTCTCTAATCTTAGTATGTTTTAAATAGTAGGTTGCTGCTTAGTGGAATAACGTCGCATATCACTCAGAATTCTTTACAACACTTAATATATCGCAGTAGAATATGAATCAAGAGGTGATAATCATGTTGTTTACAAAATCAAGATTACAAGGTAGTTCTGTTGTAGTAACATTACCAACTAGCAATGGAGAAAAGCCTGAATCTAATAAAGAATATGTTGTTGTCTATTCAGAAGATGGCACAATTACTTTAATACCAAAAATTGATGACCCCTTTTCTGGTGGAACTGAAGGAGAGTTTTATGAAACAGACGAATGGTCTGAACTAATACCTGAAGGGAGAGAATTATTTTAATGCCTAAAAATAAGCCTTATATCCCTAAAAAAGGTGATATCATTTGGATTAACTTTGACCCTTCAACTAGCAAATAAATTCAAAAACGCAGACCTGGCCTTGTTGTTTCTCGCTATGACTTTAACAGGAAAACAAAATTTGCTGTGGTATGCCCAATTACTACAACTGAAAAAGAGATGCCTACTAGGTATACTCTTCCTGAAGAAATTGAAATACAGGGACAGGTAATTATCTCTCAACTCAAATCATTGGATTTTGTTTCAAGAAAAATTGAGTTTGCTGATCGATTACCCGTTAAAGATATATCTAAGATAGATCAAGTAATTGAATATATTTTTTAAATGGGGAAGCCTTATATAATTTAGTATTCACGATTATGTCACATTATTTTATGTGTGGATTTAAATGTATTTATGTTTGTTTTCTAAAATTTGTAAAAGTGTTTAGTAGAGATGACGTCATCTCTACTGTTTTAATTTTTAATAATTCTTTAGACGTACTTTTACAGATAAATTTCCTAGTATTAAAGCAAGAAAAACTTGACTATCCAATTTTTTTCATGTATCTTATACGTATAAAAGAAGAATGGTCATACACCAAAGACCCCATCACTTTCGGAGAGTGATGGGGTTTATTTTGGCTTCTAGTCGCTTTCTAGCCTTGTCGATTATCAAGCCAATGTTTGAACAGCCCTAAGACCACTCCGACAATAATCGGACCAATGATCGTTGTAAATAACAGAAGAATGGTCATGCACCTCCTTTCTGCGATACGTATCGCCATCGCAAAAGAGAAAGCGACCATTTTCAGCTTATCAAACTTTTTATCCTTCGCTAATTTTTCCTTATAAATAATTCTGATTTTGTCAAACTTGTCCTATTTTTTGGACTGATTTGATCATTTACTCTAATTTACACTCAGCAGAAATAGTCAGCCAACTCAAAAACAATTTGTTATTTTTCCTTATATATAAGGAACCTAATTTTCGTGTTATTTAATCCCTTCCCTCAAAAAAATTCATTGTGAACAAGCCACTCTTTCTGTATAATAAAACGCATAGGATAGAAATAACTAACATTAAAAATAAATAAATTGGCTCTTCGTGGTCTGGCGCCAACCAAACCAGAAGCCTTGTTTAAACAGTAGCACCTGTCAAACAACTTTGCCAATAGCGTAAGGATCGATCTATTTTTGTTGTACACTTCCATAGTGACGACACATTTTATAGTTTCTTTATCTTGCCTATTTGTAGACGATTACAGGTCACCTGTGGATCGTCTTTTTTTATTTCTATCCTACACATTTTGAGAAAAAGAAAAAAGGCACTTCATTGTTCGGCGCCAACCGTTCAATGAAGCCCTGAATAGAAAGTAGCACCTCTCTATCCAAGTTGCCTATTTGCCAGTACCGTAGCACTAGCTTCTTTATTGTACCTAATTCTTGTAAGAATTTCTAGACACTTTTCGAATTTTTCTCTGGTTACACAAAGAAGTTCCCTACAAACTGGCTTAATTCAACCATAGAGACGGACAGCTTTCATTTTTTCTTTTGTTCTACATACCAATAAGAAAAGGAGAACTATCATGAAAAATTCCGTCATCTGCATTAAAACTGTCCCGTATCAAGAGATTCTAAATCTTCGAGATTCACTGGAACGTTTAGAATCTTGGAAAGAACCCTTGGAAGTTTTGGAAAAGTATTTTACCAATCCAACGACACCAATCAACAAAAAACAGGTCGTTAAACAGTATTACTCTAGTGCAAAATTGTTCGAGACGTTTAATAAAGAGTTTGAATCTCTGATAGCTGAGTCGCAAAAACAATTGGCTATTATTACACAAAATCAAAATAGTTGATTAAAAAAAAAGGAATGTTTCTTTGCGTACTTAGATAGTGTAAGGGATAAATTGATCGTTTAAAAATTTAATACAACAATCATGTAATTACAAGTAATTACATGATATAATTGTAAAAAAGGAGGTCATTTCATGGATACCGTAAAAGCAAGAAAACAAGGCAATGCAATTATGGTTACCTTATCAAGTAAGTTAGCTGTAAAAGAAGGTCAGGAATTTTTTTACTACAAAGATAATGAAGGAATTATTTCTCTCATTCCAAAAGTTGATGATTACTTTGCTAATGCTAAACTAGGTCAATTTACAGATAGTGATGACCATTTAGCAACTGATTTTACACCTAGAGGAAATGAACTGGATGATTAAACAAAGAGACATTGTAATCATTGATTTTGAGCCTTCAAAAGGCAGTGAAATCAAAAAAAGACGTCCCGCTTTAGTCATGAGTCGTGATGAATACAACCTTTCTTCAAATTTAATTATTGTCTGCCCAATCACTTCAACTAAGTCGAAACAACCTTACTTTGTTTCAATAAATAATGAGGTTTTTGAGAAAGAAAGCAAAGTAAATACAAAACAAGTTTATTCACTGGATTTTACAGAAAAAGGTGGACGTAATGTTCAAGTGATTGGTCATCTACAAACAAAAGAATTTTTAAATATTGCCCAGCATTTCCTACTAAACTTCAATTTCCCTTTTTAAAACAAATGAAAGGCTTAGAAGCGAATAGTCACTTGCTAAGCCTTTTTCTACTATTCATTTATAAACATCTTTCCTGTGTCCTATTGTCACAACAAGAATCGTTATTGTCTCATCGTCTATATCCGCAATAATACGATAGTTTCCAACCCTATAACGCCACTGTCCATCTTTGTTACCAACTAATCCCTTGCCTATCATTCTAGGATTTTCAATACCTTCGAGATGTTTATCAATCCATGAAAGAATTAGCTTTGCTTGAAATCGGTCCATCTTTTTTAATACTTTTTGTGCTTCCTTTTCATACCGAACAACATACTTTTTCACCGTCATAAACCAAGTTCCCTCATCATTTCCGCATGAGAAATACTTTCGTCTTTCGTTTGATGTTCTTTCATCAGTTTATTGTACGTTTCTAAATCAATTTGATCTTCTAAACTTTCCAAAATTTTAGTTCTAGCAAGCTCAGATAAAGATAATCCATTAAAATCAGCCATTTTTTGCATGAATTCTTTTTCATCATCAGATAATCTAAATGTCACAGTGCTCATTTCATTACCTCCTTTTGTACACGTTTGTCTTACGGATTATTGTAACACAAAAGTGTACACATTCAAAAGGATCGTCCTCCCATTTCGGACTCTTTATACCAGACACTCTAATCCTCAATCACAAAATCAAACTCAAAGGTCCTTTTAATCAGTAGCATCATCAACTGCAGTTCTCAGTTCTTGTTTTAACGCTTCGTAATACCCTAGTTTGTAAAAGTTATACCATTGTTCCACTTCTTTTTCAGGCATTACTTGAAGTGCCAACAAAATTTCTCTCGCAAATTCTAAATGCCCAGTCCCATTAGCTGTAATCAGGTTATTTGCTCTTATTGCTTGAACTTCTAAATAGTGATTCCCACCCGTATAACGTGCACCCGCATACTCTTGTAAGTCTTGTAATTGGTTACTCGTATGCTTATGATCATTTAGTAAACCTAAACTTCCCAAATAGACAGTCGCATCACAAATGGCTGCGATCAAAGCACCTTGTTGTTCCGCTTTCGCTACTAAAGCATCGACTTCCTTAGCTTTATCCGTTCGCCAAGATTTTCCACCAATTAAAATCAACGCAGCAAACTCTTTTTGACACGCTTCGGCAAACGTATAATCTGGTACTGTCGAAAAACCGCCCATTGAATGAATCGCTTGTTTTTCATTTGAAACAGTTTTAACCGTGAACTCCTCTTGCTGATTCAGTTCAGCCGCAATCGATGCTGCTTCCCAATCTGCATAATCTTCTAATAATACAAAAAACACTTCTGTCATGATTTATTCCTCCTTATATATAGGTAACAACGTTCCGCTATGCTACACCTTGTACTTTTCAACATCTTAATAACAGGAGGAAGCAACGTTCCTTTCAGTCACCTTGTACCAATCAATATCAACTCGTAACTTCGTTGTATTTCTTGGCATGTTTCAAAGCAAAAGCGAAGCAGGCTCATTCAGCTCCGACTGGAAAATAGGAAAAATCGATTGTGGTGCTCTTTACCACAAACTATTTTTATCTTTTTCCTGAGTGACTAAGCTACCTCTTAGAATTCATCATACAACAGAAGTGTGACAACTGATTGTCAGCTTTTATAAAGAAAATACATTTGTTCGATTTTCTCTTTGACTGCGTCTACTAATATTGGTGGTTCAATGACTCGTACTTTGTCTTGTAAACGTAAAATGAAATCGACTGATTTTTTTAGGTTTAGCAATGGAAATACAATCGTTCCAGTCGCTTCTTTTTCATGTTCCTGAAAAAATTCTGCGCCAAGTTTATCGATCAAGTATAATTTATCGTTTTGCTCATAGGTTAAGACGATTTGCTGCACTTCTGGTGATACCATCGCTTCTAAATAATCATTTTCAGACTCCATAGTTAACGCTACAGCATCTATCGCTCTAGGTTCAAATCGCTCATCTAGCAGCGTATATGTTGGAATCCTTGTCAGTTTAAATAAGCGAAATGCCTGTCTTTTTAGACAAAAACCATACAGATACCAATGTGAAGCTTTAAAAATAAGCTTATAAGGTTCTATTTCCCGTTCAGAATAGCCTTTCTTGGAATGGTATTGAATCACAATGATTTGCTGCGTTGCTATCGCTTGTCGAAGATCATCCAATTTATTTTTTCCTTCATTTGGTTTATACCAAGAAGATAGATCAATCAATAAATCACTTTGCGGCTGTTGTACCTTCATATTCGGGGCAATTTTTGCCAGCAAAGGACTAATTTCAGAGGATGTTGAAATACTTTGAATCGCTGAAAGTCCAGTCATTATCGTCGAAATATCCTCAGTTGAAAAAACATGTTTGCTGATTTTGTACCCCTCAACAATGCCGTATCCGCCATGAATGCCTGAGTACGAAATAACCGGGATCCCTGCTAAATTTAACGTTTCAATATCACGATAAATCGTTCGTTTGGAAACCTCAAGCCGTTCTGCCAATCCTTTGGCCGTCATTCGGTCATTTTCCGTTAACAAATTTACCAAACTGAGTAAGCGATCGATTTTCATAATTTCTCCTTTTCGCTGAATCTATACAGATAAAAAAGGAATCCATTTGCTAAATGCTCATCGATTCCTTCTTTCTTGATTTTTATATCATCATTATACTGTGTAATTGGCTCTAGTACAATTCGAGAGAGTCGGCGGACGCACCAAAATCGGACTATCCTATACGTCTCTCTACAAAATAATATTATCCTTCAGAATCTCTAAATCTGTAATCACAATCTTTCGATCCTGAATCCTGATTGCTCCTAAATCCTTCAGTTGCTGCATCATTCGATTAACACTACTAGCGGATGTAATTCCACAAAAATGAGCGATTTCTTCATTTGTCACCACAAAATCAATCAACAAACCATCTTCAATCTGAACTCCAAATGTATCATATAGCTCATAGATTTGTGTACAAACCGCACCAAACTTCCCGTTCATCAACATCTGTTGCATCTTCTTCATTGAATACATCAAACGAACACGGTAATAATCTTTTACATACATCTGCAGCTCTTTGCTTTGATTAATGTCCTTCCAAAATTGGACACGGTCAATCTGATATAATTCAGCCTGCTCTGATTCAATTCTAATATTGAACGGTGCATCAATAAATTGAGAATATTCATCCCTTAACAGAGAAACGATTTCCAAACTGTTGATGTATCTTAGATTAAATTCTCGTCCATCAGGTGAAATGACGCTCGTTTTGATGGTTCCGCTTTTTAGTACGTAAGCATATCGATCTTGCAGTCCTTCATACGTAAGGTAAGTCTTTTTTTTCTTAACTACTATAGGAAATGAGTGATCATCTAAGTATTCTTGTAACACATGACTATCCATTTTTCAGCTCCTCATTATTTTTTGAAAATTTTCTGTAAAAATAAATGCTAGTCTTATTTAAAATGATAACACATCGAAGAGCAACAACAAATGTATATGTCTTTTGTCGTGTTTTTTTGTTAATAGCTTTTTTAAAATACAAATCCACATTTTTTTTGAACGCTTTTTTCGTATAGTAATAGCTATAACTGGCTTTCAGAAAAAAATTGTAATTTCCATAATAAGCTTATGAAAACAAGAAAGAAGGAATCAAACACAATGTCGGAACATCCAGAAGAAAAATTATTCAACAAAGGGTTTATCAGTATCACCATCATTAATTTTATCGTTTACTTAGTCTATTATTTACTAATGGTGATTATTGCAGTCATTGCACAAGACACGCTTCATGCTTCTTTAGGTCAAGCGGGACTTGCCTCAGGTATTTATATTATCGGAACCTTGTTTGCGCGGTTGTTTATGGGAAAAACCTTGGAGCTGATCGGTAGAAAAGCAGTCTTGAGATATGGAGCATTATTTTATCTGATGACAACGATCGCTTATCTTTATATTCCCAGTATTGGTGTGCTCTATCTCGTCCGTTTACTAAATGGTTTCGGCTATGGGGCTGTGTCGACTGCAACCAATGCTATCGTGACAGCGTACATCCCCAAATCAAAACATGGTGAGGGCATCAATTATTATGGATTGAGTACCAGTTTAGCTGCAGCAATCGGTCCGTTTATCGGGATGGTTCTATTAAATACAATGAGTTTTTATTTTATTATTTTGTTTTCTATCATTCTTATTTTATGTACAACCATTGCTTGTTTTATCTTCCCTGTAAAAAATATTCAATTAACTCCAGAACACAGAGCTAGTTTAGCAAGTTGGAGTATCAATAGTTTTATTGAAAAGAAAGTGTTGTTTATTTCATTTATTGCCTTTTTGATGGGTCTTTCTTATTCAAGCGTTTTGTCTTTCCTTTCATCTTATGCAAAAGCAATTGATCTCGTCGGGGCAAGTTCCTTCTTCTTTGTAGTCTATGCTTTAGTGATTACGGCCACTCGCCCATTATCCGGTCGGATTTTTGATGCTCGCGGCGAAAATGCCGTTATGTACCCTAGTTTTATTTTCTTAACGGTTGGTCTGTTCTGCTTAAGCATGACAACAACAAGCTGGATGTTACTCGTTTCTGGCGGTTTGATCGGGTTAGGTTATGGTACATTCATGTCAAATGGACAAGCGATTTGTCTAAAAGCCAGTCCCAACAGTCATCGTATCGGGATTGCTTTATCGACTTATTTTATCGGCTTAGATCTAGGGCTTGGAGTAGGACCTTACCTCTTAGGTGAATTGCACAATTTCATGTCATTTTCTGGTTTATATTTAGTTGCCAGTGCAATTCCAATCGTTTGCATTATTCTTTATGCACTATTTTATCGGTCAAAAGCAATTGACTATAAAACAATTCCTGCAGAATAAATAACATTTTAAAATAAGGAGAATCAGAATGAATACAGATGAACGTATGTTAGAAGTTTTACAAAAAACTTTAGTAAAAATCGAAGAATTGAATACACGTTTAGGCCATATTGAAAGTGACCTTACTTCCATGGATCACCATCAAACAAATATGGATCGCTATGCTAGAGAAATCGAACTAGCAACTGAAAATAATAATATTATGGGATAATAAAAGTAGTAATCAAACAAGCTAGAATAATATTACGCATAAGCGTGATATTATTCTAGCTTATTTTTATTGAAGAATCCCTAATTATTTTTAAGCATAATCATTACTTTAACATTAAATTTAAATAAAAAAACAAGATAATTAACCAATATTTCACAATAATTCCTATATTAACCTTGGTTTATATCAATAAAAGTATTATCATTCATTGAGGGAGGTAGGATCATTTTATGAAAGATTTTTTTATGAAAAAAAACGATCAACAGAAATTTGAGATTTTTAAACTAATTTGCTTCAGTCAAGAAGGGATTTCTGGCTATTCTATCTCAACAAAAGTAAATCTGTCTTTGAACCTCGTTTATCGAAAAATCAAAATGCTCGCGGATGATTTAAACGAACTATTTGAACCAGGCGACGTTTTCATCGTTAAAAACGATATACTCTATACAATTGTTATCAAAGACTCTGTAAATATTAGTTATGTAATTGATACCTTACGGCTCCACTATATCCAACAATCCCATGAATATTTGATCTTTCGCACTCTATTATTAAAATACTACCCCAGTGTCGAATCCTTATCCCAAGATATTAGTTTAAGCATTGCCCACACCTATAAAAGCTTACATCTAATCAACAAGGTCTTGAGCAGTTTTAAAATTGAAATAAATTTCCCTAGAGATGACACGCAAGTTAATTTCAAAGGATCAGAAATTCATTTTCGTTTATTTCTCTTCTATTTTTATTGGAACGTATTTAGAGGTCTTGTGTGGCCCTTTAGAAAAGCAATCACTTATATGAAACACATTGAATTGCCTATAGAAAACATTCCTAATTCCCAAAAAATGCGTTTAAAATACTTCCAATCTTTAAGTGCCTGGCGCATTCTATACAGGGGAGAACTTGTCACTATTGAACCTGATTTTTTAGCTGTTATTACATTACTTAATCAAGTCCATCCGATTAAATTTTCACTTGACTTAACTATTTCTGGAGATGAACTTATTCGGGAGGAAAACTATTTTGCCTTTTTATGTCGGATTTTTGTCTACGATGTTGATACTCATGCTCAAAAATTAGAAACCGCGAAAGCTTTTATCCAGTCCGATTTGCCACTGGCAAAGAGCTGTACCTTTGTTTTGGATAGTCTTTATATGGCTTATGATGTTAAACCTCAAGAGGCAGATTATCTTTTTTCTTATTACTCACTTTTACTTGCGCTAGCCTCTATTACCTATTTACAAATCGACAATTCTGATTTACTTGAAAATAATCAAAAGATCTCTAAACTAGGAAAAGCATATGCTGATTTCCCTCAAATGGAGCTAGAACTCGCAGTACTTGCAAAAAAATTATTTTCTGAAGATCGTTATCTTAGTGCCTTGGACTCAAAAGGATTTTCAATGTATATAGTATTTCTATTTTATTTTATTTTAGATAGTTCTAAAAAATCAGAACAACTAAAAATCTATGTACAATATTCAAAAAATCATTTTACTACTGAAGAAATAAAAAAAAGTCTCTCAACTTTCTTTAGCTCTGAATTAATTCTTTTTGTTTCTAATATTGAGGAATCTGATATACTCATTTCTGATTGTTATGAAAAAGACTATCCAAATGAAGATTTCTTTTATTTTGAAAATCCAGTCAACGAAAATGATTGGGAAGCCTTGATCAACTATATTAATGGTAAAGCGTATAAAAAATGCTTTTATAAGCAGTTCTAGTATTTACCAAAATAAGAGTGTGAAGATTTTAACCGTCAAAGGGCAGATCTTCACACTCTTTACTTTAGAATGCAGGCGTTAATGTTTCACTATATTTTGTTTGCAACAATTCTCGTACCTTATCACTGGTCATAGCTTTTTGCAACGCTTTGATTTCAGCTGAATCTTTGTTATCTTCTCTAGCAACCAAACTAATTGCAAAACGATCATCGACTTTCTCCTCTAATAAAATCGCATCTTTTGGTGTCAAACCGATTTTGGCAATATAGGTTGGGTAATTATAAACCATCGCAATATCTTTTTCATTGTATGCTTCGGCTAAGTTTAACAAATCAACTGAGACCCATTCAATATTTTTGGGATTATCGACGACATCTTTGATTGTTCCGTTAAAGCCGACACCTTCTTTTAGTGTGATCAAACCAGCATCATCTAAAATTGCTAAAGCTCGTCCCTCATTAGAGACATCACTTGGTAAAGCAATTTTAGCTCCTTCTGGAAGACCCTTGATATCTTTGTATTCTTTAGAATAAAAACCGACTTTAGCATTGTATATTTTTTGTACAATCACTAAATTACCCTCTTTTTCTTCATTGAACTTTTGCATGAATGGTTCATGCTGTGCAAAGTTTGCATCGATTTCTTTGGCATTCAATAACTCGTTATATTGAATATTGTCATTCACTTGAACTAACTCTACTTTGTACCCTTCTTCGATGTTTTTGCCA
Organism: Enterococcus rotai; assembly: GCF_001465345.1. Lineage (NCBI taxonomy): Bacteria > Bacillati > Bacillota > Bacilli > Lactobacillales > Enterococcaceae > Enterococcus > Enterococcus rotai. The sequence goes on from NZ_CP013655.1 coordinate 573,608, forward strand.
GCCAGTTCAACCACTTCGACAGTCGATGGAATATGTGACGCGACTTTGATGACTTTGTCTTCCTTTCCCTTGGTATCTGAGGCTTTTTTCTGACCTGTACAACCTGCCACAACAAATCCAGCCACAACTAACATACTAATCAATACTTTCTTTTTCATCTTATTGCTCCTAACGATTATTTTTTATTTATTTTTTTAGCTAATGCGCTACCGCTAATTTGAATAAAACTAACGAAAAAAATCATAAGTACAATTGCTGTATACATGACCGAATATTCATAGCGTTGATACCCATAACGTAAGGCAAAATCTCCGATACCACCACCTCCGATCACACCCATCACAGTTGAATACGACACCATGCTAATGACAACTGAAGTCAATGCCAAGACTAGACCGGATCTTGCCTCAACGTACAAAAAACGAAAAATCAGTTGCAGCTTTGTGCTACCCAAAGACTGAGCAAGCTCTAAAATATCATTCGGAATTTCTAATAATACTTGTTCAACAAGTCGGGCATAAAGGGCCACTGCTACAAAACTCAAGGGCAACGCAGCGGCATAGGTTCCAAACGCCGTTCCCAATACTAAACGTGTAAAAGGAATCAAGGCTACAACAAACAGCAAAAATGGAAATGAGCGCACAATGTTGATGTAACCATTTAGCAAGATCCCAACCCAACGATTGGTTTTAGTTGGTATTTTTTTGGTTAAATAGACAAAAGTCCCCAATGGTAGCCCTATGCAGATGGCTGCAATAATCGAAATCAAAATCATAATGCCGCTTTCTGTTAAAGCTTTGCTTAATTCTGGGAGGTAATAGCTTATTTTATCGATATATTCTGTCATCATCCTAAACTCTCCCGAACTCTTTCATAATAAGAACTAAATTGTGTCTGTTGCTGTTCTTTTTGAATTTCTATGGTCTCTAAAACTTTGCCATTTTCTAAAATCGCTGTCCGATTGCATAATTGCTTGATCAAGTTCAGCTCATGGCTGACAATGACCATGGTAGTCCCAAAAGTTTGGTTGATCCGTTGCAACAATGTCAAAACATCATAAGCGTTTTGACCATCCAAGGCAGAGGTTGGTTCATCACAGAGTAAAATCTCTGGCTGTGTAATCAATGCCCGAGCAATCCCTACACGCTGTTTTTCACCGCCACTTAGCTGTTTTGGGTAAGATTCCCCTTTATCTGACAGACGGACAAATTCTAAAACTTCTCGGACTTTTTGCGGATCATATGCGCTATTTAAGCGTAGCGGTAGAGCGATATTCTCATTCACGGTTTGATTGTAAAGTAAATTAAATTGTTGAAAAATCATCCCGATCTTTTTCCTACTTTGCCGTTTTTGGGCATCACTTAACTGCATCAAGTTTGTTCCATCGATGTTGATCTGCCCTTGGCTTGGCAACTCTAACGTATTGATCATGCGCAATAATGTTGATTTGCCTGAACCGCTCTCACCAATCACCCCAAATATCTCATGAGGTTGGATTTGTAAATCAACCTTATCTAAGGCTGTAATAGATGTATCATTATGACGATAGATTTTTGAAACTTGGTCAAACGTAATCATTTCATATCCTCCAACTTAATCAACCAGCAACTGGACAAATTCTTCTTTAGTAACATTGGCAAAATAATCATCGATTCTAATCGGTGCTAATACCTGTTTAATTGCTTCCGGTGCATATTTACAGCCAATCAATAAATCAGCTACTTCCTGTGTATCTTTTTGACTAAAGTAATCACCATAAATCGTGATTGCTGTGATTCGATCTTTTTCTACAGAAATGTTCGCTTCAATTAAGCCACCTTTGAACTTCTCTTCTCTTTTGATCGTGTATTTAGGTTCTTCACCAAATATCCAAGCATCATTTGCATAAATGTCTGCAACTAATTGGTCGATTGCCTGCTCATCTGCTTGGGTCAATTTATATTCGTGCGTTTGGATAGCTTCCATCGTATCAGCACTAAACAAATGCAGTAATAGCTTATCTCGAAAAGCTTCTGTGGTAATGTCTTGGTATTCCTTCGCCAAATAAGGTTTGAGATTTGTCACTCGGCTTCTAACTGACTTGGTGCCTTTTGAAGCTAACTTTTTTTCAGAAACAGTCAAAACTCTACTGACTTCATCTAAGTCAACATCCAGCATCAAAGTGCCATGGGAATACATTTTTTTATTTTTGGTATACATCGCATTCCCAGAAAATTTTTTCCCATCGATCATTAAATCATTGCGCCCACTGACCTCAGCACCCGTTGCCCCCATTTCATGTAGAGCTTCAATGATTGGCTGTGTAAATAGTTTGAAATTACCAAAAGAGGCATGATCCGCATTCACAACAAAACTAAAGCTTAAATTGCCTAGATCATCGTAAACAGCACCTCCACCAGATAATCTTCTCGTAATGATGACTTGATGTTCCTTCGCATACTTTAGATCAACTTCAGCACGCACATTTTGATTGCGTCCGACAATTACACACGGTTTTTGAATATAAAATAAAACAAGTGGTTCATCAAAGGTTCGCTGATTCAACAAATACTGTTCTGTGGCTAAATTTCGACGAATGTCTTGTGAGGGCATAATAACATAATACATTTACTTCCTCTTTTCTATAAAAGTGCTTTCAATTTTGCCAAATAAAAAATTCTGATAATTCCAATAACAGTTTCAGTCTATCATTCCTAATTATAAAATTACATATATTTGCTCAAAAAAGCTTTATATTATAAGGAAAATCGATATTTTATATAACAGAAATTTAAACATGAGACAGTTTTTAGTACACAAAAGGCACTCCTGAGTATGTACTAAACAGGAATGCTTTTCCCTATTTCAAAAATATTATTAACTAAATGTCAAGTGGTTTTCCTAGAGAAACAAATAACTAAAAAAGTGGCAGAAAACCAACAATCAGTTTTCTGCCATCTTTTTTAAACTTAAAATGTCGGATTATTTTTAATCATCTCTTGGTACCACTCAAAAGATTTTTTCTTTTTCCGCGCTAAAGTCCCTGTTTGATCATCATTTTTATCCACATAGATAAAGCCATAACGTTTTTTCATTTCACCAGTTGTTGCACTGACTAAATCAATTGGTCCCCACATTAAATAGCCAAAACAATCCACATAATCTTCAACGATTGCTTTTTCCATTTGTTCTAGATGCTTTTGGAGATAATCGATGCGGTAATCATCTTGAATCGAACCATCAGCTTCTACCTGATCCACTGCACCTAAGCCATTCTCCGTAATGATGATCGGCAATCCGTAGCGTCTATAAACATAGTTTAAGAGATATCTTAACCCAGTTGGATCAATTGCCCAGCCCCATTTACTCTGTTCAAGATACGGATTTTGAACACCACCGAATAAAGTTTCTTCATTATCGTCGTCTCCTTCGTAATGGGCCACACTTGAAGAATAATAATTTAGTCCTATAAAATCCAATTTTCCTTTTGCAAAAGCTTCTTGGTCGGCTTTAGAAATTTCTAACGCAATTCCTTGAGCCTTGTATTCCTTCAATTTGTATTCTGGAAATTTCCCCATACACATAGCATCGATTTGATAGAATTCACGATCCGTTTCTTTCAACGAATTCATGACATTTTGCGGATCACAATTCAACGGATAGGCTGGTGTCAAACCAAAAACACAGCCAACTTGATTTGTTGGATCGATTTTTCGAGCTAACGCGACAGCCTCTACACTAGCTAATGTCATATTATAGCTGATTGTTGCTAACGTTTGCTTTTTGTTTTCCATCTCAGTATATTTCAATCCAGCAATAATATAGGTGAAAATATCTGATGCTTCTGTTTGAGGATCAATATGGTTCATTTCGTTAAACGTTACCCAATAACGGACTTTGCCTTTTAGCGCTTCAAACATTGTTTGACAATAGTTTAAATAAAAGTCAATGACTTTTCTGTTCGTCCATGAGCCATATTCTCTGACTAAATGAACCGGCATTTCAAAATGATACAATGTCACGATTGGTTCAATGCCATTTTTCAATAATTCATCGACTACTTTTTGATAAAACTGAACCCCTAATGGATTAGCTTTTGCTTCATCGCCTTTAGGATAAATTCTTGACCAATCGATGGAAATGCGTAGTGCTTTAAAGCCCATCTCAGCAAATAAAGCGATGTCTTCTTTATAGCTATGATAAAAATCGATCCCATCATGTGATGGATAATATTTATCTGCCTCAATTGTCTGACAAATTTCACGAGGAGTTTCATGACTTCCTTGCGTGACCAGATCCATAATCGCCACACCTTTACCATCTTGATCCCAAGCACCTTCACATTGGTGAGCAGCAATACTGCCGCCCCATAAAAATTCATTTTTTTTCATTGTGTATTCTCCTTAAATTAAAAGCCTAGCAGGCTCGTCCAGTTCTTCAAAAAACAAATACTACGTTACATCTATTCAGTCCATTCATAGTGTTTTGTAGTACGCCTTAGCGCTTGCTCTCAGGAATTGATGAACTAGCCCGCAAAACTAGATATTATAAAATAACGGTCAAACACTCATCTTCGGCAAATAAATTTTCTTGCACTGCTGGTATCACATCTAAATAATCCATTGTATTCGTAATAACTACGATAACTGTTGGGTCATAGCCATCTTTTTTGATTCCTTCAAAATCAACTGTTGATAATAGTTGACCTTGTTTCACCTGATCGCCTTGTTCTACGATTGTATCAAAGTGCTTCCCATCAAGTTCTACCGTATCGATACCAATATGGATCAGTACTTCTACGCCTTGTTCTGTTTTGATGCCGATTGCATGTTTCGTTGGAAAAACAGCTGATACTTCACCTGCAACAGGCGCAACGATTTGACTATCACTTGGAATAATTCCTAATCCTTTACCTAATGCACCCGTTGAAAATGCTTGATCGTTGATTTCAGCTAATGGAACTAATTTTCCTTCAACAACTGACGCAAGAGGAACTTTTTTTACGTTGCCAGCCGAAGCTTGTTCTGTTTCGTTCACTGGTTCTTTCGCTTCTATATCTTTTTCTTCCTGAGGTATCCCTAAAATGTATGCAGCAACACCCGCTGCTACAAAACCAACCACCACACTGATGATCATAAAGATCAGATTAGAGAAATCTTGATTATCCGCATACGACGGTAGACCCATCAAGCCCCAAACAATCGAATAGGTTTTAACGTTCATCAGACCAGCAAACAAACCACCCATTCCGCCACCGATCATAACGGCAATAAACGGTCTTCTATATTTAATAAAGGCACCATAGATTGCTGGCTCTGTTACACCCATCAAGGCACTAAAACTAACTGTCCCGAATAATTGTTTTTGTTTTGAATCTTTTGCTCTTAGGAAGTAACCTAACATAGCACCAGATACAGCTAAATCAGAAATGGTTGCTGCTGCTAAGAAAATCGGATCGTACCCCATTTTGTTCACAAAGTTAAGTGCTAATGGCATCATGAAATTTCCGGCACCTAACATGATCAAGAACGGTTGGAATGCTGCATAAAGCATCACAACGATCCAGCTACCAAATGTATTGTGTAAAACTTCAAAGAACCAACCAATACCATCACCGATCCAAATACCGATCGGTCCGAATACCAATAATGTCACAGGCAAACAAATCACCATGATTAATAATGGGTTTAAGAAATATTGCAAAAATTTAGGAATGTATTTTTTTAATAATACTGTTAATTGTCCCATAAACCAAACAGCTAAAATAATTGGAATAAATGAGTTCGCATAAACCATTTGCGGTAATTGAATCCCAAAGATGCTCAAACCTGCTACATCATTGATTGAACTTGAAACAAGTGTTGCTGCTAACGCTACTGCCAAATATGGACTGGCTTTTAAACGCTTTGCACAAGACATAGCAATTAAAATTGGTAAAAAGAAAAACACTGCTGAACGAATCGAATCTAATAATTGATAGGTTGGACTATCTGCAGAAATCAACCCAGTGATTGAAAATAAAGATAAAAAACCAGCAAGCAATCCAGAAGCAATAATCGGTTCGATTACTGGTGTCATTGTTTCAGATAGTAAATCCATTGCAGCTTTTAATGGGTTCTTTTTCTCTTTCACTTCGATTTCCTCATCTGAACTTGGCGATAGTCCCAGCATACTGATCAATTCTGCATGAACTTCACTTACATGTGTCCCAATGATTACTTGATACGCTACGTTGTTAGAGACAACATCAATCACGCCATCTAGTGCCTTTAAACCTTCTGTATCAGCTTTTGAACGATCGTTTAACGTAAAGCGTAAGCGAGTCATACAATGAACGACTGCTTGAATATTTTCTTTCCCACCTACCAGGCGGATGATTTCTTCATTAAATGGTTGATATTTCATTTTCTTAGGTCCTCTCTTTTTGACTCCGATGCGTTACTCGATGGATATGGAGCATAAGGTAGGTTTCTTCATCGATCGTTAGATCACAGGCATATTTTTGCTGAATATAGACTCTGATTTTCTCAACACATTCAAACGAACTTGTATACATCGATTTGATTTGTTTATTCAAAACTGTATCACTTTCTTCATAACTGTTTTTCGTCATGATTCGTTGAATAAAATATTGTAAATGGGTCATCAGTCTCATGTAATTCAGTGAGCCTTCATCTAATTTGATCTGAAAATGGTACTGAATGATCGATAAGATATCTCTTAAACTTTCCATCGAACGGATCGTTTCGTCTAGATTATTCTTATCCTCCTGCAGATTGACAAAGTGCAATGCGATTGAAACGGCTTCGTCTTCTGGAAATGTCAGTTGAAATTGTTCATTGATCAAATTCAATGCATACATGCCAATATCAAAATGCTGTGGATAAAATTTCTTAACTTCCCAAGTCAATGGGCTGCGAATAAATTGTCCTTTGGCTGCACGTTTTAATGCAAATTCAATATGATCCAGTAAGGTCAAACTTAGATAATCATTTGATTTTTCACCCAACTTTTCTTCTCCGTAAGCAATGATTTGATTGACTAATGTAATATGATTCGCATCTGAATGGGACAGTAAATAACTAAAATGTTCCAACATATCATTAGAATCTAACACATAGGTCTTTTCGATTTCATGGTCATAAATCACTTGCCCAACTTTTTTTCTAAAGGCTAATCCTTTGGCATAAACGATGACCTCATTATCTCCTCGGCTTACGATTGCTACGTTGTTGTTTAAAATTTGACTTACTTTCACTTGTTTTACTCCTTTCCAGAAAAAAAACTCAAACTACCCAGGAAAGGACATTCCTAGGTAATTTGAGTTCTGCCTGCATCATTCAGTAACATACTCTATAAAATGGCTGCTTCGCCATTAACGTTTTTTTTCTTGGTTTTAGTATAATCTATTTCCCCTTAATTTGCAACGCTTTCATAGAAATTAGGATCTGATCGTTTTTTTTATTTTAAATCTGCACCATTTGTTTCGATCACTTTTTTATACCAGTAAAATGAATCTTTCTTAGAACGAGCTAAAGTTCCTTTTCCTTCATCATCTAAATCTACATAGATAAAACCATAACGTTTGGACATTTCACTTGTGCTCGCACTGACTAGATCGATACAGCCCCACGGTGTATACCCCATCAGATCCACACCTTCATCGATTGCTTGTTCCATTTGTTCGATATGACTTCTCAAATAGTCGATTCGATAGCTATCATGAATACTGCCATCTGCTTCAACAACATCTTTGGCACCTAAACCATTTTCTACGATAAACAACGGTACTTGGTAGCGGTCATATAATTTATGCAAGGTTATGCGAAGGCCCACCGGATCGATTTGCCAGCCCCAGTCACTTGCTTCTAAATATGGATTTTTCTTAGAACCAAGTAAGTTTCCACCAGTCGTATCGCCATCTTTTTCATGTGAGGCAATACTACTCATGTAATAGCTGAAAGACATAAAATCAACCATTCCTTCACGTAAGATTTCGTCATCTCCCACTTCTTTTTTGATTGTGATGTTGTGATCCCGGAAAAATTTATTCATATACCTTGGATAAGCCCCACGAATTTGGACATCTGAATAGAATAAGTTACTATGATCGCTATTGACACTTTCCATCACATCTAATGGATTGCATGTTTCTGGATAAGCTTCCATTCTTGCAAGCATACAACCGATTTGAGCATCTGGAATGATTTCATGACAAGCTTTGACTGCCAAAGCACTTGCGATAAATTGATGGTGTGCTGCCTGATATTGTGCTTGCAGCATATTTTTTTCACCATCCGCTAAAATACCACCGCTTAAGTAACCTGTCATCCCAATAATATTGATTTCATTGAAAGTTAGCCAGTATTTTACTTTGTCTTTGTAACGTTCAAATAGAACTCGTGCATAACGTTCAAAAGCTTCGATCGTAGCACGACTTTCCCAACCATTTTGTTTAAATGCCAATCCTAATGGAAATTCATAATGAGAAATCGTTACTAATGGTTCAATATCATATTTGATACACTCATCGAAGACTGCATCATAAAAAGCTAAACCTGCTTCGTTTGGCTCCAGTTCATCACCGTTTGGAAAAATACGTGGCCAAGAGATCGATAGTCGAAATGTTTTAAACCCCATTTCCGCAAACAAAGCGATATCTTCTTTATATCTATGATAAAAATCGATGCCGTGACGTTTAGGATAAACACCCTCTTTGTCATTCATTGCAAATTCAACATCTGCTTTAGTGGTTGGTTTCAGTAATTCTGCCATACTGATCCCATTCCCCTTAATAAAACGTGCTGTATCAGCTGTTGACCAGCCTTTACCATCTTCCAAAAATGCCCCTTCAAACTGATTTGCTGCAGTTGCGCCGCCCCATAAAAAGTTTTGTGGAAATCCGCTCATATTTTCCATCCTCTCGGTCATTGATTTAGTGTATAATTGACTTAATAAACTAATCTTAACACGAGAAGAGTCAATGTGATTTTTATGTTTCTGGTGTTATTTTCATTATTTCGATCTATTTTCGTTAATGTGAAAATGGATCATTACGAAGGAGCTTTTTGATGCTTGATTTATTTGATTTTCTTCATTATTTAAACACAAATAAGCGAGATGCAACTTATTCACGGATCATCATTTATCTTCTTAGTCACCTTAATGAGGTTCGGACACTGACAATCACTGAAATTGCCGACAGCTGTTTTGTTTCACCAGCAACGTTAAGCCGATTCTGCCGTCATTTTGGCATTTCAAGTTTTGCCTCTTTGCGAGAGTCACTCGTTTCGTTAGGCACGATGAAAGGCCATAGTGGTTTGCGAATGAAAGAACATGAGCTGACTGATCTTAAGCATGATCCGAAAAGTTACCTGGCTTCATATGGAACTGAAATCATTACAGCCGTTAATGATGTCTTGGAGACTATCGATATTGAGCAAGTCGATCATATTTTAGCAGATATCCATCAAGCACAAGAAGTCATTTTGATTGGGTATAGCGCTACATTAGAGTTAGCAAAAGACTTACAAACATCTTTTCTTCTAAGCCAGAAACTGATTTTTGTTGGGGAAACAGAAGAAACTCAGCAAGCGTTTGTGGATGAACTGAGTGAACAATCGATCGTAATCGTGATTTCCTCTTATGGCTCTTTACTTAACCGTAGCAGTGAGTTGATGAGAAAAATCAGCAATAGCCCCGCTAAGTCGATTCTTTTGACTCAACATACACAAAATACATTGACCAATCAATTCGATTTATCAATCAATGTGACCACTACCAACTATGTCCGCATTGGTAATTATCCTTTGACGTTTTTCTTGGATTATTTTGTGCGGCGATATACAAGTTTATATCAATAAAATAGGGATTATAAATAAAAGGAGTTAGGTGTAGGTATGGGATTATTTGATTTTTTCAAACAAAAAGAACCAAAACAAACGATTGATTTAGATGAGGAAGTAGCAAAAATCGTAGCAATTTACGAAACTTATCCAGAATTCCCGGTAATGTCAGCAGAGCGTAATGTTGATGAATGGGTGGAATCAATTGCTAAGGGAACAAGTACCATTGTCCCTAAAGAAAGTATGATTCGCAATGCCGATGGCTTACTACCTGGTGAAGTGATTTTACTGGATTGGGTCAATAAAAAAGATTCTACCCTGTCTGTTTTTCCAGAATTCTTTGAAATGGAGTTAGGAATCGATCCGGCAGCCTCTACAAATGAGTTATTATTTGCCGATTATTTGGATATTTTAAATGATGCATCGGTTATTGATTACTGGTCTTTATTTCAACTGAACGAAGTATTTGAGGAAAATGGACTGAGCAAATGTGACACCAAAACACAAGCTCTGAAACTGCTAAAAAAGGAATTCACTACTGATTATATCGTAAATATGGTCGATCCTGGAATTTATATTTTAATGGACAAAGGTCAAGCCATTGTTGATAAATACGCAGATTTTATCCATGATTATTTAGATACGCCACCAGAATAAAAAAGAGAAGCTAAGTCTAACAACTCATGTTAGACCTAGCTTCTTATTCTGTTTTCTATCCAACTAACTCCCAAGGTCCCCATTGTTCTGTTCCTGGTACGTTGCCCTGAGTCCACCATTTTGCTTTATACGTCTTGCCTTGATACGTTACAACATCGCCGCCATTGTATGCTTTAGCAGCGTCCCATGCATTGGTTACAGGAGGTGTTGTACTTTCTTTCGTTTTGACTGAAACGACATTACTGTCAGCTGAAAGGTTGCCAGCTGCATCATAGGCTTTGACTGTGTAATTGTATGTCGTATTCGCTTTTAAAGCAGTATCTGTATACGTCGTTTCTGCAACGGTTCCTACTAAGACACCATCACGGTAAACTTTGTAACCAGCAAGCTTCACGTTATCTGTAGAAGCTGCCCAGTTTAATACTGCACTAGCATCTGTAATAGTTCCAGCTTTTAAATTGCCAGGTGTCGTTGGCGGTGTCGTGTCCGTTGGATCTGGATTGACTGCACCTCCACCATATACTGTTTGCTTACTAAGCTCTGCACCATTTTTAGCAATTCGTTGTGTCAAAGCAATGCTGCTGATTCGATTTACATCTACTGCCGCAGCGCTTGATTTCAATCTAAAGGTATAACTTGCACCTTGCGGGATTTGTTGTGCATCATAAACTGAGGAAAGATCAACCACAACGTTTCCGTTTTCTACAGTAACAGTTCCAGCTTTATAGTCACCTGCAGTCAATGTTTCAGCCGCATTTACTGGAATGTATAACTTAGGTAATTTCACTGTTTCAAAAGCAGCTTCTACCGCTTTTAGCACGTCTCCAGTTTCACCTGAAGTTTCATTGTTTTTCACTGTAATTTCATAACCAGCGCCATTTTCACTATAAGGTGCAATCGTTGCTTTGACATTTAAATCTGCATAAATCGTTTTATTTGCTGGAAGACCAGCTGAACCAAATAAACCTGTTTTGATTGCTTTGGTTAGTTCGTCCCGTTTCGTTGTATCTGTGGCTTTATCTTGTGATTGCATCCATGAAATCACGCCGCCTAATTGATTATTTTTTACATATTCTGCTTTGTAACCGATCGAACGAGGGTTATCATAGGTATAAAATTCACCTGTTTTTTGATTATACATGTATGGTGCTTTGGCTACATCATCCCAATATTCTTTTAAATCAGGAGATTTAACTTTAAGATCCGCAATATTGCGATACGGCCAAACACCACCTGCACGGCCGCCATCACCTGATTTCAAAGGATTTTTATTATTAGCACCATAAGTTGGTGATAAATCGGCATCCTTATTATTTTTTTCTGCGGCTTGGAATAGTCCAGGTTTTGCTGTATCCGTTCCTGCTGCTACTTTATTCCAACCACGTGTATAAAAAGCAGCTCCGATAACAATTTTACTTGCTGGCGCACCATTCGTTTGCAAGTATTTAACCGTTTGATCTACTGAAAAACCACTAGCATAATTAGGATCTGTCGGATTGCCATAAAGCGCGCTATGATGGGCGCTGTTTGGTGTCCATGCTCCATTCATATCGTAGGTCATCACGTTAGCAAAATCGATCACCTTGAATAATTGTTCCACATCGATACCGTTTTTCAAGGTATTTTGTGAAGCGGGTAAGGCAACCGATAATTCATAGGTTTTGCCTAAGTCTTTTCCTTGTTTATCAATTGCTGTACGAATATCTTGTAACAGCGTAATAAAATTTTGTTTATCTGCCGGTTTAGCATGTGGCGTTCCTTCATCATTGGTATTATCAACCTTATCTGGCTCACGAACAGAGACTGGATATTCCCAATCTAAATCGACAAAATCCATGTTTGTATATTTAATAAATTTAGCAATATTGCTGACGAAATTTGCACGAATCGTTGGATTAGCTGCTACATCAGAAAAGTCTCCTGATTTAGACCATCCGCCAATTGAAATGCCGATTTTTAAATTAGGATTCTTGGCCCGAATATCCTGAATGGCATTTAAAACACCTGCACTAGCGCTATTCCATTGCACACCTTCTTGACCGACAGGTGCTCCAACCGCTGCATCTTTATCCGTAAATTTCAAATTCCCGCTACTATCAAAGTCTAAAAAAGCATAATTTAAATGCGTCAATTGATCTGCTGGAATATCTTTAGGATAAAAATTGTCCTCCCCACCCCAGATCGACCAATCCCCGTAGTACATTACATTACGGTATTGAGCAGGTTCTGCTGCCTCTACCGTCTTATTTTGGGTTAACACGGATAAAGATAAAACTAAACTCGAAACAATAAGAACTAAATTAGATAAAACGTTTACATTTTTTCTAAACACTTTTTTCAAATTTTCCACCTCGTTTAAGTTTTTGTCGTGCAGGAATGACCTATATTACTTCATTTTCTGGTGTTGAGTATCCCCTCCCAAGGTTCTTTTAATTCTCATCATAAGAATATAACATTTCGATTGAAATCGCTAACGATATACATTTAAAAAAATAAATTATTATTAATGAAAATATATCAAGATAAAAAATGTGACTGGGTTATAACTATCAGAGTTATAACCCAGTCACACTGAATCCGAATAAACAGTTAAAAGAGAAGCAATCCCTTCGGCAGTAACGTAAATACTTCTGTCTCATCCTAACCACAAATATTGATACCTATACCAAAGAGAATATCAGCAACTAGGCAACATATACCCTCTTGAACGTACTGTTCGAATATATTTGGACTTAAAAGAATCATCATTCAATTTTTTTCTTAGATGAAAAACTAAATTGGCAACACGATATTTTTTATCACCTTCTTCTCCTCCCCATGCATTTTCATAAAGTTCTTCGTAAGATACAGCTTCACCTTTTCGTTCAATCAATAGCTCTAATGTTCTAAACTCTAGTTTAGTTAAACCAATTTCATCTTTTCCTTCAATTTTTACGGCAAAATTAGCAGGAACTAAACGAATATCAAAAGATTTCTTATCCTCCTTAGAGCGATCAACGAATTGATTTACACCGAGGACCGCTCTTCTTTCAAGAGTCTTTGTAATATACAACGAAAATTCATCTAAATCAGCTTGATTATTAAAAGTACCATCTGCTCCAAGTTGGAGATGGATGATTCTATTTATTTTTGTGGCCTCTTCAGATAAGACCCAGATGAAACAGTTCGCAATATCTCTCACTTTAATGATCCATTCGCAAGTTTGACCAATATTTTCTACTGCTGATTCCAGGATAAATACAGCATGTATACTGGAAATTTCTTTCGTTAATTCACCTAAATCCATATGACGTACCGTGTATTCTTTTTCTTTTAACGCGGTTATGTATGTTGATGTATTGTTTTCAGTATCACTTACGATTGCTATGTTAAACATTTTTGATTCCCTCATTTATATTTTTTTGATTATTACACAAGCATTCTTCTATTTTTTTAAGGATATTTACACTTTTTTTCCTTCCTAGTAATCAGTATAAAAAAGAAAAAAGCTATTTTATTATTAATTTTGTGTGTAATTTCCACAATTTTTTGATAAAAGGGCGAAATCACGCTATATCCTTCATGATTTATTTCATCTAATTTATTGAATAAATAAAAAAAATAACTGAAATATAACTTTACGAGTTATACCTCAGTCACATAAAATCCGAATAAACAGTGGATAGAAGTAAATACTTTTATCCTAACCTCTCCCAATAAATAGAAAATAAATTGTTTTACTCTATCATTTTTCCATATATTTTTTTATTTTAATCCTCAAACAATCCTAATGCGAGTTTTTTTAGTTTGGCTTGATTCAATTGATAGTTCTTCCCCTGTTTTATCACTAACTTTTCTTTTTGGAACTCTGCTAAGGTATAGAGTAAATGTCTGTAACTCACACCTAAAAATTCAGCAGTCTCTGTTTGTTTTTCAGTATATAAGCCTTCAACCTCTGTCTGTAGCATATAAGCCGCCAAACGATGTTTCAATTCATAGTTTTGATTATTTGAAAAATGCTCGACCCTTAATAGCACCTTTTCACCTAAATATTTAGCAATAATTCTTAAAAAATGATTATCATTTAATAATTCTTGTTTTACTTTGTAATAGGGGAGTGCTAAGCAAACACAACGATTGATCGCTTGTACGTCTTTGACTTGTTCTTCTACCGCTAATAGCGAAAGTTCTCCTATAAAATCTCCTTTCCCCAAAAACTGGATCAGAGAACGTCGACCATTTTCATGGATTTTATAAATTTTAGCTCTGCCTTCGATCATCAAAAAAAGCTGTTCTACTTCTTTATCAAAGCGGACGATGTATTCTTTATTTGTATAGACGATAATTTTGGCTTGGTTTAACAGAGCATCAGAAAAATAATGAGATAAATCGAAAGGGCTATTTTTAGTTAATGCTGTTAATTGATCTAAAGAATATTTTTTCATTGTGCCTCCTAAAATGTGAGATATCTCCTATTATTATGACTGACTATTCGTTAAATTACTACTAAGAGGCTATGCTTTTAATTTAGGAGGTTTATCATGAAAAATTTTTTATTTTCTCTTTTCTTTTACACGCTTAGCGGTATCGGTATTAGTTTGACGCTTAAGGCAGATATTGGTGTCAGTAGTTTTAATTCATTGAATATTGCGCTTGCTTCGATTAGTGAGATTCGAGTCGGAACCATTACTTTTTTATTGAATACTTTATTTTTGTTGCTTTATATGTTGTTATCACGAGAAAGACAATTCTTAAAATATTTATTAATGTTCCTTTCCGTACTATATTTGGGTAACATAATCAATTTTTTCTCTTATACCGTATTAGCTCCTTTAGATTTGGACAATTATTTACTTAAGCTAATAGTCTTTATTATTGGTACTTGCATTGCAGGTTTTGCTACGGGAATGGTGATCTCACTTGGTATTTTACCCTTTCCTATCGAAAGTGTCTGTATTGTTTTATCTGAGTTGACAGGTTTTTCTTTCGCCAAATTCAGATATGGTATTGATTTATTTTCAGTAACACTTTCTTTGATTCTTTCATTGAGTTACGACCTCCCTGTCTTCGTACGCGAAGGCACACTACTTAGCTTATTTTTATTGTCTGGCGTTATTTCTTTGACCAAAGCGAATTATGAGGCTCACTTACTTAAACAAAATAGCTAAATATATACAAAAAAATAAGTGGAAAAAATGCTAATATAGCCTTCTTCCACTTCTTTTCAGTTGTCGATTTTGATAAAAGGTAATGCACCATCCGTGAAAATTTCATCGCCACCACCATTTCTACCATGATAACTTGTTGTAAAATGCTCCACGATTTCAATGGAAACAGCTTGATTCGATTGCTTAAATGTTTTTAAAACAAAGTCTCGTTCTTCATCAATATCTGAATTTATTTTATGTGTCACTTGACCTGTAAAAATAGAAAAACCAACTTTTTTATCATAGGTTGCCGCACCCAGCCAGTCAGCTTTTCTGCCTCCTGGTAAATACCAATCATCTGGCGTTTGCCAAAAGCGGATGTGATGCCTTCTTCTTGGGTTATTTTCGATTTCTTTTTCAAAAGCTAGATCTTGCTTTTTATTAAATAAAAAGAGTGAACTAACTGGTGCACTAGGATATGATTTGCTAAATACACTGGCTGTGATCATATGCAAACTAGAACGAAGTGATAAAGGTTCAGCTTTCGTCCAGCCTGCATTTATAAATAGTTGTTCCAGCTCAGCTTTAGAGCCTATAAAAGCCAGATTGATCGGATCACCAAGCAATCCATCACTAGTTCTAGAGCGACCAATAAAATAGTCCGGCAAGTAACGACCTGTCATCAGCTTGTTGATATAAGGAATCACCAAATAGGAACTAAATAACCAGAAAAAGATATAAAGAAAAATATGAATTTTCCGTGTTAAAATTTCTGCGAATAAGGAGCTATAAACTAAATAACCAAAAACAATAATAAACGTAAATCGAACTACTCTAAACACACTATTAAACACTGTTTGTTTTTTCATTTAAGCCTTCCTCCCGACACGTTACACCTCATCTGACTCAGGATCATAGGGAACGTATTGACTATAATTATCCATTTCTCCTTCAAAAAGATCATTGACAAAATGGCTATACGAACCAATTCCCATTGTCCCCAATTCTGAGCTGGTTTCTGTCATAGTGTTCACGATTTTTTCCTGATACTCCGCAGCAGTGATCACTGCCCCTGTTTTGAGATTCTTATAAAAATCAGGCATTTCACTTCATCCTTTCTTGACTAGTACTTGTTTAATTAAATTATACTCACTTCTGAGATAAAGTCGCCTGTTAACATGCTGCTTTGGATAAAAAAAAGAAGCAGCCCTTTTAAACGACTGCTTCTTTTTTAGTTATAAATAGTGACTTCTTTTTTAGTTTGTTTAATACCAACCATTAGCCATCCAGAAAGATTGCGCTGCTTCCCAAGAGCCATAACGGCCTGCTACATAGCTATCCGCTACACGTTCTTGATTTGCTTCTGAATAATCTCCATTTAAGTATGAAGCATCTAATTGATATCTACCGATATATTTACCGTTTGTTGCACCATAAGAACCACTAGATTCTTTTTGAGCAATCCATTCTTTGGCAGAAGATGTTGTTGCAGCAGTTGCTGGTACTGTTTCTTGTGCAACTGGCGCTGCTTGTACTTCAGTTTCCTGTACAGGCGCTGGTGCTGCTTGTTGAGCAGATTCTTGTTGAACGGGTGCTTGTTTCGCTTCATCTGCCGTTCTGATCGTTAATTGTTCTCCTTCAAAAATCATATTTATATTAGAAATGTTATTGTCTTTAGCAATTAAATCGATCATGCTATTGTCTCCGCTG
This sequence comes from Enterococcus rotai, assembly GCF_001465345.1. Classification (NCBI taxonomy): domain Bacteria; kingdom Bacillati; phylum Bacillota; class Bacilli; order Lactobacillales; family Enterococcaceae; genus Enterococcus; species Enterococcus rotai. Next base: position 590,925 of record NZ_CP013655.1, read on the forward strand.
AATTGGTGAGAGATAGTAGATAATGTATCTCCAGATTTTACTGTATATAAGCTATCAGCGTGCGCGTCAGTCGTTCCCATAAAGATACCTAGTCCTGCAGTCAAAGTTGTTGCGAATAAAATCGTTTTAAGTGATTTCATGTTGTTTCTCCTTTGTAAAAAATATTTTTTGTCGTTTGTTTATCGACTTTGCATACTTTAACATCTAAAAATATTTCATAGGTGAAGATACCGTGACAATTCGTTACGAGTGTTTTCATTACGTAACGGCTTGTAAAATAAGACTGTCAAAACACTTGTTCGCTCTGGATTTTCATTTGATTTTAAAATTGAAAAAATACATGATTTTTTCTGAAATAATACTGATTTAATTTAAATATTAATTGTAATGTTACAAAATCTGGGAATTATTACAGAAATTTTTAGCTATTTCCTTTGCTAAAACAGGATTTCCAGTCGATTCAACCTCATTTTTAGCGCACAAAAAAAGCAGAAAGGCTTTTAAGTTCTTAGCCATTTCTACTTTTTTTACTATCTATTATGGTCTTTTTGTTCGATCACTGATTCTAATAATCGATTTTCTGTTTGAATAATATCAAAGAACGCACTGATTTTCTCTAGTTGCTCATAATCGATTTGATATAATTTTACTCTAGGTTTGAAAAAGAGAAAGCCTGGACGAATCTTAACACGCTCATTGATCAAATGACATTGTTCCATCATTGATTGTAAATCCATTTCTGAAACACTATTTTTAATTTTTTCAATACGTGCTCTTTCATAGACCCATTGATCTTTTGTTACGGTCATTTTTTCGGTGATCGTCACTAATTGACGATTTAAACGCCAAGATTGTTCAATAAACTTTGCTTTTTTATAAAGATCATCATACTGGATCAAATCGATGCGAACTGGCTTGTACCAGTCTTCTTCATCAATTGTAGACTTCTGATGTTTTTTAAATCGTTTTAATCCACTAACGAGTAAGCTGTTTTCTATGGCGAGCAGTTCGTACTCCAATTTTTCTTTTGCTACCCGCACGCGTTCCTTTGACGCTTTTTCTCGTTTCAAACTTTCTTTTAAAAAGAGAACTTCACTTTCTTCTGTTCGAGCAAGTGCTGTTACTTCAGCCTCTTCTATTCGTTCTAGATTTAAGTCTTCTTCTTCGGCTTCGGCCTCATCTTCATCTAAAAACCATTGTTCAATTTCTGATAGTTCTTCTTCTGGCGTTTCTTCTATAGATACTTCTACAGGAAAACTAAGTGTTTCACCAGACAAAGGAAGCTCTTCTTCTTCTTGAAAAATAGAAAGAAGTCTTTTTTCTAAAATGCTGCTGACAGATTCACCTTTTGAATAATCCATCTGTTCCAAGCTAGCAGAAACAGTAAATTGGATTGGCTCTTCTTCTGAAGAAAAAGAAACAGGAACCAATTCGCAGAAATATGTATTAAAAGCACCATCAACTTCTTCAACAAGTTTTGTCCAAACAAATTGGGGAAAGAGTTCTTCTAATTCTTCCAATAAAACATCCCAATTCAGCTGAGCATGAAAAAACTGGATTTCCACATGTTTTTTAATTGGGGACGTTATCACTTTACGAGAAAGCTCATCGTTCTCCCGAAAAGTAAGAAAATCTCCTGTTGAGCGTTCATAGAGTGTCTCACATGCGTCAACAATTTCTTCCGTACTATCTTTTTGGTAGAGAACGGTCCCTAAAGTGAATGGGATTGCTTGTTGATGAAAAAACACATCGAAATAATCATTCATTAAACCGTTCTCCTTTCTTGTTTTTTATGATTGAAGTTCATAAACTGGCGCTAGAATAAGCTGTTGTCCTTCAGTTAAAAAGTATTGATCTAGGTCGTTCCACTCTTTTAACGACCACACAGAGATCCCTGTCTTTTTAGATATACTTGCTAAAGTATCGCCTTTTTTCACTTCATACGTTTCTTTTGTCTTCTTACGCGTTGCACTTACTTGATAATCTTTTGATTCTTTTGTAGACGTTGTTTCACTTGTTTCTTTTGTTGAGTTTGTTTGCTTCGTTGTATTTGTTGTCTTTTTAGCTGACGCTGTTTTTGATTCTTTTTTATTTGAGTCTTTTTTAGCCGTAGATTTAGTTGTTTCTTGGTTTGAAAATGCGTTAGATAATTTTTGAACCATGTCCAATGAACGGTCTACTGCATCTTCTTTTGGCACTACAGTCGTTTTTTCCTCTTGTTTTGGTACACTCAATTTTTGACCGATAAATAACATACGACGATCTAATTGATTTTTTTCTAAAATAGCTAACGTAGAAATATTGTACAACTCACTGATCGATTTAAGTGATTCACCTTTTTTAACGATATGTGTAAGGTATTCAATTTTTTGATCCAGTTGATCGTCTTTCTTTTCTAACTTATCAAAAGATGTATTTAATGTAATTTTCTTCGCTTTTTTGGTATTTTTTTTATCTTTTAATGTATCATATTGTGTTAAATTATACGCATCGATCAAGCCGTTTAATTTTGAATTGTAGCTAGTATCTGTCGCATAACGACCCGTTAAAAACTTCGTTGCATCTTTATACGATTTCGTATTGGTTTTCCAAGTCCCACTATAAAAAGCACTGCTGGAATCTGTACCACCTCTAAGAAGTTTCACATAATCCCCTAGTGACTCTTTATATGATGGATACTTTCTAAAATTCGAACGAATCGTGAACATACTTCCAGAGCCATTATCTTCACTCGTTAGAAAATTAGCACTAGAACCTTCATAGCTTCCTTTGATACCAAATAGATTATAGTTTGGCGCAGAAGCTAATGCACTGTTTCCTGAAGCACTTTCTAAAATCGCTTGCGCAATCATCACTGATGCATATAAATTATTCTCTCCAGCAATCGTGCGGGCATCTTCACCGATTACCTTAACAAAACTTTTCGTAGTTAGATTAGGACTGATATGAAATACCTGATCTGATCCAGTAGAAGTACCACCAGTATTACTTCCAGTTACCGTTCCAGTACTTGGTCTACTTGGCTGCGGTGCTGGTGCACTTGGCTGTTGAATTGGTCCTTGAACAGGTGGTGCTGGTTGATTAGGTGTTGGTTTGTTTGGCTTATTTGGTTTTGGTTTCGGTTTGCTTGGTTTTGGTTTTGACGGTTTTGTTGTTGAATTCGTTGTACTGGTACTAGAACTGCTTGTTGTACTAGTTGAAGTACTAGTTGACGAATCTGTGGTTGATGTCGACGATTCAGATGTACTTGTCGATTCCGTTGTATCTTGTGTAGAGCTAGTGTCATCTGATGAACTTGTCGAATCACTGCTAGATTCTTCAGTTGACTCTGTGCTTGAAGAAGAATCTGCACTATTTTCGGTAGTAGAACTGGTTTCTATTCCTTCTACTGTACTTTCTGTTGTTTCATGTTCCTTAGTTGAAGATAAAATTGCTACTTGCTCTTGTTCTTCGGAGCTTGAAGTTGCTTTGTCATTGATTTCTTTCGCAACAATTGGTTGAACATCGCTAACAGAAAGGACAGCACTTGAAGTAAGCAATCCCACACTCAATAGTCTTAATTTTTTACTATTTAGATTTCTCTTTTTCATTCTGTGTCCTCTCTTTCTATTAATCAGTATCTTCTTTCACCAAATTGATGATTTGGTTGAATGCTTGTTCTGATTCTTCCTTAACATCTTTGATGCGTTTATAATAATTTTGATATTCTTGTTCAGCACGTTCTAAGCGTTTTAAGACACCTGCTTTTTTCTTGGTTTCTTCATTGATTAGTTGTGCACGATGGTTTGCTTGATTGACGATTTCTTTTGCTTGTCTCTTCGCCTCTAATAAAACTTCACCGATATCTTCTTTCGTTAATTGTTGGTCGACATCGATCATTTTTTGTGCTAATTGACGTTTCGTTTCTTCTAATTCCTGACGGACTTTTGCCAACTCTTCATAAGCACCTGTATCGGTTGGTGTATCAGATGCCATGATCACGATCCGGTCTTCTGAAAGTTTGTCGATTTCTTCTTGTTTCGCCAATAGCTCTTGCTCATACTGTCTGATTTTGTTAGCAAAGCGCTCTGCTTTTTTACGGTTCAAATCAGTCTCATCAATCTGACGATTACTATCACGTAACAAGCTGTTGTATTTGCTTTTTACTTGTTCAAGTTCGGCCATACGAGCATCGTAGTCTTTTGGTACGGCTTGTACCATCGATAATTCATTTTCCAATGAATCGTTTGTTTCACGAGCCGCTTCTAATTGATTTTGTAATTGAGTGTTCTCTCTCTTATTCTTGCGTAACTCTGCTTTTAATTCGCGAAGTTCACTTTGAAGTTGTTCATTTTCTTCTTGTAGTTCCTCTAACTCATCATCATCGATAACTTCATTGACAGGCGGTCTCTTTTTCTTTGGTCTTGGCTTTCTCGCTGGCGCAGGAGCCGGTTTTTTCTTTTTGCGTGAAAATAGTGAACGAGATTCTTCGTCATCATCATCGTCATAGTCTTCGTCGTCATCATAATCTTCATCATCATCGTCGTAGTCTTCGTCGTCATCATAATCTTCATCATCGTCGTCGTAGTCTTCGTCGTCATCATAATCTTCATCATCGTCGTAGTCTTCGTCGTCATCATAATCTTCATCATCATCGTCGTAGTCTTCGTCGTCATAATCTTCGTCATCATCGTACTCTTCATCATCGTAATCTTCGTCATCATACTCATCGTAATCTTCGTATTTTTTTCTTTTTTTACCTTTTCCAAAAATCTTTAGCATATGCTCACGTCCTTCTACAAAAATAGGGCTATCTCTTTTATTGATTATTTTTAGTGTACAATGGATCTTAAGTGAATTATTTGAACTGTCTCTCTATGTATATAACTATAGTGACGAGTGCCGTAATTTTTTATCTATAAAAATAACCAATTTCACTTCTAGGTATTTTTCAAGTTGCAATAACCTACTTGTTTGTCTAACCACGACGAACAATTTTGACAACCATTCTAGTTGCCAAAAAAGAGTGGTCTAAAACATACCTACTTCCTTACATTTTATCAGATATTAAGCAAACAAACAAACTGAATTCACGCTTTCGTTCTATTTTTGCGAAACTAAAATAGTTCATTATTGTTTTTAGCAAAAAAACAGATTTATAACAAATTTAATATATGTTTTTTTATGATTTCAACACGTTGAAACCGATTATTATTTTTATTTAAACATTAAAAATTACAAATGATTAAATAAAATGAAACATATTTAACAAGCTACTCATTTTAGGGCTTAAAGTACTTGACCTCCTCCCGATTTTCCGATTATATCCTTTGTATAATGAACGTTTCACCAAACTCCCCTCTTTTTGTTAGCCGATAAACATAGAACTCTCCTCCAATAGATTAAGCAATTATTACGTCTGAAACCGAATTTCAACATTTGCTAAACCGAACATTATATTTTTTTTATATAATAAAACATCTTTTTTTATTTGTTATTAATTTCATCAAAAAACGAAAAAACACACTACGTATTTTTTTCAGCAATTTATTACTTTTTTTGTGAGAATGATGAGTATTTACAAAAAATGAGCTCTAATTATTTGAAATTATGAATGATTTTACCGATTTTTGGTGATAAATTTCTAATTGTAAAGGAATCGTTTATTTTTACACTATTTTAATGTTCATGTTTCACTATTCAGTTGGCAGTCTAATCTAAAGTAGAAGTACAGTTATACTATTCAAAAAAGAGCGAAACAAAACTAAAAATCAGTTTTGTTTCGCTCTTTTTTTGCTACTCTTTTGAAGGGATCAGTAAACGTAAGCCATTCAGAATAACCAATAACGTACTTCCTTCATGGGCGATCACACCGATCGTAATATCCATTTTCCCAAGAATATTTAATGTAATCAAGAGAACTACAATGAACATTGAGAAAATGATATTTTGCCAAACGACACGGTCTAAGCGCTTGGAGATTTTATGGGCGTAACTGAATTTCGTTAAATCATTGTTCATCAAAACAGCATCTGCTACATCAATGGCAATATCTGTTCCATCACCCATCGCAACACCGATATCCGCTGTTACTAGAGCTGGTGCATCATTAACTCCATCCCCTAACATCGCCACATTGCCAAAACGAGCTTGTTGGTCTTTAATGATCGCTGCTTTATTTTCCGGTAAAACATTCCCCACAACTTCATCGATTCCGATTTGACGTCCGACTGCTTGTCCAGTTAATTCGGCATCACCAGTAATCATCGTGGTATGAATTCCTTGAGCTTTCAAATAACTAATGACCGTTTTAGCATTTTCATTTGGTACATCCATCATTGCGATCAAACCAATCACTTCATTGTTCTTCGCAAAGTAGACCACTGTTTTTCCTTCTTTAGCGTATTGTTCATTATGAGCATTGATTTGAGTTTTAACTAAGCTGAAAATTTCTGGTTTACCAATTTGATACGTATCTCCTTGATATTCAGTAACTAGTCCTTTACCGATTTCATTTTCGACGTTTAAGCTTAGTTCTGTACCTGCTTTGAATCTGTCTAAAATCGCATTTGCTAGAGGATGGTTCGCTGTTTTTTCCATCGCAACAATTAAATCGATACAGGTTTGTTCTGTCATTTGTGCCGTATCTGTTAAGAAATAGAAATCAGTGACAGATGGTTTCCCTTTCGTCAAAGTCCCTGTTTTATCAAAAGCGACTGATTTAATGGTCGCTAGGTTTGCTAGATAAGAACCACCTTTGAATAAAACACCTCGTTTAGCTAGGTTGGAAATACCTGATAGTGTGGCTGGTACAGCACTGGCTGCAAGCGCACAAGGTGAAGCGGATATCAAGAACACCATACCGCGATAAAAGCTCTCGTTCCATGACCAATTAAATATAAATGGACCTACTGCAATAAAAATTGGGACTAAAATCAAGACGATCGTTACATAATAAGGTTCTAATTTTTGGATTTTAGTAGCTGTTTTCGACAAATTTGATTGAGACTGATTGACTAATTGAAGAATTTTGGCAAAGACTGTATCACTGCTGTCTTTGGTCACTTCCATAGTAAATGTACCTGTTCCATTGATTGTACTACCGAAGACTTCATCACCGACTGTTTTTTCTCGTGGAATACTTTCACCATTGATCGAAGACTCATCGATTGAGGTACGCCCTGATAGAATGACTCCATCAGTAGCAATTTGATCGCCATTCAAAACTTGTAGTTTATCACCGATTTTCAAAGTGACGACATCGACTGTCTTCACGCTACCATCCGCTTGGATCAAACGCGCTTCAGTCGGATTCATTTTAAGTAGATTGGTAATTTCTCTTTTACTACGACCTTCAGCATATTCTTCAAGGAAATGAGCTGCTGCAAATATAATGATCAGCAAAGCCCCCTCTTCATAATTTCCGATGATCGTCGCTCCGAAAGCTGCTAAGGTCATTAAGATGTGAACGTTTGGAACAAATTTTCTTTGTTCTTTTGATTCACTGAGCGTATCAACAATACCTTCTAAAATAATGTGGTAACCCGATAATAGCATGGCACTGACAAATAGAATATTTTGGAGCAGCGAGCCCTCAGTGATAAAAAATGCGATGATAAAGATTGCTAATCCTGTAAAAAATAAAACGACAGGAGATTTTCCATGACTGTGACTGTGTCCGTGACTGCCTTCATGATCATGATTGTGCTCATGGTCTTTTCCGCTTGAACAGGTGTGATCGTGCGCTTTTGTTGTTTCCATTTTATGTTTCCTCCTTTTTGGTTGTTTTCTGAAAAGATACACTTTTCCTTTCAAATGAATATCCGTTCATATATCATATACTTATAATACATGAACATATATTCATATGTCAAGCGAAAATATATATTTTTTTACATACAAAAAAGAACTAGAGCAACGCCTATTCCGCGTTGCTCTAGTTTTGACTTTATTTTGCTTCTTCTACTTGAATATACTTGAAACTATAGGGTGAACCAAAGGCATGTTTCACCACGCCACTGATCTGTTTCTTTTGCAGCAAAGCTGTTTGCTGTTGATAGATCGGCGCGATCGTATAATCTTCAGCAAGTAAAAGCTGTTCTGCCTGCAATAGATCCGACCATCTTTTTTCTTCATTCGCCGCATCTGTCTCAGAGGCTGCTTGAATCAATTGATCGTAGGTTGGATTTTTATAGTTCACATGGTTTAACCCCGATGTTGAAGCAAACATATCTAAAAACGTACTGGCGTCTTTGAAATCTGGCATCCATTGACCAAACGCAATATCATAGTCACCGGCTAAATAGCGCTCCTGTAAGTTATTGCTTGGTAATGTGGTGATTTCAAATTTTATCCCCGGCAAAACTTCAGCTATTTGACTTGCTAAATATTCCGCTGTTTTTTTCTCTGTATCAGTATCTTTACTCAAATAAACTAACGTGATCTCGTCTTTGTTCAGCTCTTTTTTCGCTTCTGTATAAGCCTTTTGCGCCGCAGTTTTATCGAACGTTTGCTGAACGCCGTTTTCTTTACGGAAATCTTCCCCTGTCTTCGGATTTTGCACAAAATGTTGTGGCACAAACCCTTCCGCTGCAATTGAACCATCGCCTAAGATGTTTTTGACAAAGGTCTCACGGTCAATGGCTAAAGCAATTGCTTTACGCAAGTTTAGGTTTGCCAACGCTTTCCCAGTTCCTTGGTTGAAACGAAGGTACCCCATTTTTGTATCATTTTGATTTTGAAAATCTGGGTCGTTTTTATATTGTTTTGAGAATTCACCGTCTAATACCACCCGATCAAGTTCATCCGTTTGATATAAGTTAACAGCGGTACTAGTTGATTTAACAACCGTTGTTTGAATTTCATCGACTTTGACATTTTTATTATCCCAATAGTCAGGATTTTTGACGTATTTCCACGTATCAGCGTTTTGTTCCCAGCCTTCTAAAACAAATGGTCCATTATACAGCGTGGTTTTAGCCGATGTTCCATAATCACTGCCTTGTGTTTCGGCAAAGGCTTGGTTGATTGGGAAAAATGTTTCAAACGTCAACAGTGAAGTAAAGTAGGGAATTGGCTTGATCAACTGAATGACTAG